>NZ_JBHVIX010000030.1:79349-114844 GCF_042799415.1 Streptomyces sp. NPDC057694 | reverse complement strand
CCCCTGGGAGCGAGCTCCGCTCGCCCAGGGGCGCGGGGAACTGCGCGACCAGCCCCCACCGGGCCGTCGGCCGACGTACGGCCTAGAAGAAGGTGCGGACGTAGTCCACTACCGTTCCGTCGGCCTCGACCAGCGGAATCAGCTGCCACTTGTCGAACGAGGTGCAGGGATGCGACAGGCCCATCCCGAGCCAGTCGCCCACCTCCAACTCGGCCCCGGCATCCAGGCGGAGCCACCCGTGCTGGTCGGAGAGACCCGTCACCGCGACCCCGGCCGCGTCCCTGACGACCCCGGTACGGGAGTCGCGGATGGCCTGCGCCTCGGGCAGGTCGAGGTCGTAGGCGGCGTCGCGCTTGCCGGCGTTGGTGAAGGCCTGGTCCGGCGCGGGACGCGAGACGACCTGCGCCCACAGCCGGAACGCCGGGTGCAGCGCGCCCTCCTCCGGGACCCGGTTGAACGGCGTGAGGTGCCGGTAGTGGCCGTCGTCGTGCGAGACGTACGCGCCGGAGCGCAGCAACTTGAGGACGGGCGCGGACAGTTCGGGGACATCCGCGAACACGTCCGCCACCGCGTCGAACCAGGCGGAGCCACCCGCGCTGACCACGATCTCGTCGAGACCGGAGAACCGGCCCGCCGCGTCGAACTCCGCCGCCAGCGCGACCAGCCGCCGCAGCCAGGCCCGGACCCGCTCGCCGTCGGCCTGCGGCACCTCGCCCTCGTACCCGGCGACGCCCACGAGCCGCAGCCGGTCGGCGCCGGCCACCGCGTCGGCGACCGCCGCGCACTCGGTCTCGGTGCGGACCCCGGTGCGCGCGCCGTCCCCGGCGCCCAGCTCCACGACGACGTCCACCGGACGGGTCGCGCCCGCCTCCGACAGGGCGGCCTGCATCAGCTCGACGCCGCGTACGGAATCCACGTAGCAGACGAACCGGAAGGCCGGGTCGGCGGCGAGTTCGGCGGCCAGCCAGCGCAGCGCCGCCGCGTCGACCAGCTCGTTCGCCAGGAAGATCCGCTCGATGCCGAACCGCCGGGCCACCCGCACCTGGTGCGGCACGGCGAGGGTGATGCCCCAGGCGCCGTGCTCGATCTGCCGCTGGAAGAGCTGCGGCGCCATCGACGTCTTGCCGTGCGGGGCGAAGGTGAGGCCGTGGCGCGTGGCGTACGTCTCCATCAGCGCGAGATTGTGCTCCAGCCGCTCGGCGGAGAGCGCGAGGACGGGGGTGGTGAAACCGTCCGTGAAGAGGTTGAGGCGGCGGGCGGCGAGTTCGGCCACCGTGGCACCCTCGGCCTCGGGCGGCAGGCCCTTGAAGCGGAAGTCCACCCGTTCCTGCGCGAGCTCGTCCAAGCGGTTGGCGGTCATGGACCCTCCTCCGGGCGATCCGTTGCAATATTTGCAACGGTCATTGCGTATGTCGCTCACTGCTGTCTAACATCCGAGCCGATGCCGGGTCAACGAAGCCGTTGGCCCCCAGCCGCGAGGAGGACGCCCCATGAATGGCACGCCGGTGGACGTCGTCGCGCTCGGCGAGTCCATGGTCACGTTCCGGCCCACCGTGCCGGGACGGCTCGCCGATGTGCCCTCCTTCGACCGCGGGATCGGCGGCGCCGAGTCCAACGTGGCGTGTGTGCTCGCCGCCGGCGGACACCCCACGCGCTGGGTCAGCCGGGTCGGCGCCGACGGCTTCGGCGACCACCTCGTCGAGGCCATCGGCGGCTACGGAGTCGACGTCGGCGCCGTGCGCCGCGACCCCGCCCGCCCCACCGGCATCTACTTCCGCACCGCCGGTGACCGCGGCGGCGACAGCCACGAGGTCGCCTACTACCGCGCCGGGTCCGCCGCCTCCGCGATGTCCGCCACGAACATGGACCTCGGCGCCCTGCGCGCGGGCCGCGTCCTGCACCTGTCCGGCATCACCGCCGCGCTCTCCGCCGACTGCCTCGGGCTGCTCGGCACGCTCCTCGAACGGCGGCCCGGTGCGCCCGACGGCCCCCTCGTGTCGTTCGACGTCAACCACCGCCCCGGCCTGTGGCGCACCCCCGGCGACGCGCGGGTCCTGCTCGACCTCGCCCGCCGCGCCGACCTCGTCTTCGTCGGCGAGGACGAGGCCGAGGACGCCTGGGGCGTCACCGGCGGCCCCGACGCGATCCGGGCCGCGCTGCCCGAGCCGTCCCTCCTCGTCGTCAAGCAGGGCTCCGCGGGCGCCGTCGCCTACGACCGCTCGGCCGGTGAGCGCCGCCACTTCGAGCCCGCCCCGCGCGTCGACGTCGTCGCCGCCGTGGGCGCCGGAGACGCCTTCGCCGCCGGATTCCTCTCCGCGACCCTGCGCGGACTGCCCGCCGCCGCCCGGCTGCGCCACGGCCACCTGTGGGCCGCCGCCGCCCTCACCGTCCCCGGCGACCTGGCCGCGCCCCCGAGCCGCGCCCACGCCGACCGGCTGACCGCCCTGGACACCGGCGCGTGGGGGACACTGCACCTCGGCCCCGGCTGGACCGAAGCGACCGAAGCAGCCGACAGCGGGGCCGCCGAGGAGGTACGTACGCCATGAGCCAGACCGTCGACCGCGCGCTCAGCATCCTGCCGCTGCTCGCCGAGGGACCCGCCGACCTGGGCCAGGTCGCCGACCGGCTCGGCGTCCACAAGTCCACGGCCCTGCGCCTGCTGCGCACCCTGCACGAGCACGGCCTGGTCTACCGCCAGTCCGACCAGCGCTACCGGCTCGGCGCCCGCCTCTTCGCCCTCGCCCAGGAGGCGGTCGAGAACCTCGACGTGCGCGAGATCGCCCACCCCCACCTCGTCGAACTCAACGAGAAGTGCGGGCACACGATCCACCTCGCCGTGTACGAGGAGCACGAGGTCCTCTACATCGACAAGGTCGAGAGCCGATACCCGGTGCGCATGTACTCGCGCATCGGCAAGCCCGTCGCCATCACCGTCGCGGCCGTGGCGAAACTGCTGCTCGCCGATCTGTCCGAGGCCGAGCGCCGCTCGATCGCGGAGAAGCTCGACTACCCCATGTACACGGCCCGTTCGACACCCAACGCCCCCGCTTTCCTGCGGGAGCTGGACAAGGTGCGCGACCAGGGCTGGGCCACCGACCTGGGTGGCCACGAGGAGTCCATCAACTGCGTCGGCGCGCCCATCCGCGGCGCCGACGGACGGGTCGTCGCCGCGATGTCGGTCTCCGCACCGAACGTCGTCGTCACGGCCGAGGAACTCCTCACCCTGCTCCCGCTCGTGCGCCGCACGGCGGAGGCCATCAGCCGGGACTACTCCGGTAACCCCCCAACCAAGGAAGCCAGTTCACGA
This sequence comes from Streptomyces sp. NPDC057694, assembly GCF_042799415.1. NCBI lineage: Bacteria > Bacillati > Actinomycetota > Actinomycetes > Kitasatosporales > Streptomycetaceae > Streptomyces > Streptomyces sp. NPDC057694. Next base: position 111,537 of record NZ_JBHVIX010000030.1, on the reverse strand, counting down.
TGACCGAGAAGATCGCCCTCACCCCTGCCACCCACACCACCCCGCCCGCGAAGTTCTCGCACGGCGTCAAGAAGGGCAACCTCCTTCAGGTCGCGGGCCAGGTCGGCTTCCTCCCGGCCGTCGAGGGCCAGGCCCCCACCCCGGCCGGTCCGACCCTGCGCGAGCAGACCCTCCAGACGTTCGCCAACGTCAAGGCGATCCTCGAAGAGGGCGGCGCCACCTGGGACGACGTCATGATGATGCGCGTCTACCTGACGGACGTCGACCACTTCGCCGAGATGAACAAGATCTACAACGAGTACTTCGAGGAGCAGGGCCTGAAGGCCCCGGCCTCCGCCCGCACGACCGTCTACGTCGGTCTGCCCAAGGGCCTGCTCATCGAGATCGACGCGCTCGCCGTCCTCGGCTGAGCCCACCGCGTCACTCGCTGAACCACCCGCAAGCCGTACGTCGTCACGGTGCGGCGCGCATCCCCCGCGCGCCGCACCGCGATCCCCCCTGCCCTGAAAGCTTCATGCACTTACGAGGTCAACGATGTCCCCGTTCGCACTCGCCGCCCCGCTCGCGGCCACCACCGAGGCGCCGGCCCACACCGGCGGCATCCTCACGATCATCGACGGCACCGCCGGTCTGCTGACCGTCGCCTTCCTCGGCATCGTGCTGCTGCTCTTCCTGATCATCAAGGCGCGCATCCAGCCCTTCGTGGCCCTGCTCGCGGTCTCCATAGCCGTCGGCCTCGGCGCCGGCCTGTCGGTCACCGAACTCTTCGGCACCGTCCAGAAGTCCGACGCGGTCTCCACCATCGAGTCCGGCATGGGCGGCACCCTCGGACACGTAGCGATCATCATCGGGCTCGGGACCATGCTCGGCGCGGTCCTCGAAGTCTCCGGCGGAGCCGAGGTCCTGGCGTCCCGCCTCCTCAACCTCTTCGGCGAGAAGCGCGCCCCCCTCGCGATGGGCCTCACCGGCCTGATCTTCGGCATCCCCGTCTTCTTCGACGTCGGCATCTTCGTCCTCGCGCCGATCGTCTACGCGGCCGCCAAGCGCGGCGGCAAGTCGATCATCCTGTACTGCATGCCGCTGCTCGCGGGCCTGTCGATGACGCACGCCTTCCTGCCGCCGCACCCCGGCCCCGTCGCCGCCGCCGGTCTGCTGAAGGTCGACCTCGGCTGGGTCATCCTCATGGGCATCGTCTGCGGCATCCCGGCCGTGCTCGCCGCCTGGGGCTGGGCCGCCTGGATCGGCAAGCGGATCTTCGTGCCCGTACCGCAGGACATGGTCGAGGCGGCCGAGGAGGCCAAGGTCGCCCTGGAGGCCGAGCAGCGCGCCTCGGGCGTCACCCCGACCGAGAAGCCGGTCCCGCTGGGCACCGTGTTCACCATCATCGGTACGCCGCTGGTCCTGATCCTCCTCGCGACGTTCTCCTCGATCGCCTTCGACCCCTCCACGGGCCGCTCGGTCATCGAGTTCTTCGGCCACCCCTTCGTCGCGCTGACGATCGCCCTGATGATGGCCTACTACCTGCTGGGCATCCGGCGCGGCTGGTCCCGCAAGTCCCTGGAGACGGTCTCGACCGCGTCGCTGAAGCCGGTCGGCAACATCCTCCTGGTGGTCGGCGCGGGCGGTGTCTTCGGCGCCGTCCTCAAGGCGAGCGGCATCGCCGACGCCCTGGCCGACACCTTCAACGGCATGGGCCTGCCGATCATCGTGCTCGCCTACCTGATCTCGCTGGTGCTGCGCGTCGCCCAGGGCTCGGCGACGGTCGCCATCGTCACGACGGCGGGCATCGTCGCCCCGCTGCTCTCCGAGGGCCACTACTCGCAGGCCTTCACCGCGCTGGTCATCATGGCGATCTCGGCGGGCTCCATCTTCGCCTCGCACGTGAACGACGGCGGGTTCTGGATGGTCGCCAAGTACTTCGGCATCTCGGAGCGCGACACCCTGCGCACCTGGACCGTCCTGGAGTCGGTCCTCTCGGTCGCCGGGTTCGCGGTCGCGGCCGTGGTCAGCCTGTTCGTCTGACCGTTCCTACGGTCACGCACCGGGGCGGCGTCATGACCCACCGTCGTGGGCGGCGCCGTCCCGCGCGTTCGTGACCAGGACGTAAGGGGCCGGGGGGCGCGGGACACAGAGTCGTCCGCCATACTTCGGCGCGTGGAGCAGCGTATGGACAGTCAGAAGGTCACGCCCGTCGCCGGCGCCGGTTTCGACCCGGCGTACGTCCCCGGTCTGACGTCTCCTGCCAAGGAGACGGTTGTCGAGGACGCCCAGGCCACCGAGGCGGAAGCGGACGAGCCCGCGGGGGAGGTGAGCGCGCGGGACGACGAGCCCGGGAAGCCGTCCCTCGAGAAGGAGACGCCCGAGGCCGTCGACGACGCCGGGTCCGACGACGACACCGAGTCGGACGCGGAGGACGAACCGGTCGCGGCGGCGAAGGCCGACGGTGTCGTGCTGGAGGCCAAGGACCGTCGCGGCTCCATCACCGTCGACTCGGCCGGCGTCCGGTACACCCTCGACGACCAGCAGGCCGACTTCACCTGGGGCGAGATCAGCGCCGTCGAGTACGGCACGTCGCGCAAGCGCCTCACGGTGACGGTCCACACGCCCAACAGCCGCTGGTACCCGAACGATGTCGAGGCCCCCGACAAGTCCCGCCTCAAGGAGTGGACGGAGAGCCTCGACAAGGCGCTGGACGCCTACTTCGAGGACTGACGGCCTGACGGCCGCTTCGCGGTACATACGGCCGTGGGCAGCACCGCCGGGGGAGCGGCGGCGCTGCCCGTTCGAGGGACGGTCGTGGGCTACAGGCCGTGCACGTGCGGGCCGACCGCCGACGACCAGGCGTTGCCCGCCGTCGCGTCCCAGTTCGTGGACCAGGTCATCGCGCCGCGGAGGCCGGGGTACGTCTTCGACGGCTTGAAGGAGCCGCAGCCGGTGCCCTTGGCGAGACAGTCGAGGGCGTCGTTGACGACCGACGGCGCGACGTAGCCGCTGCCCGCGGCGCTCGTCGACGCCGGGGTGCCGATGCCGACCTGCGACGGGTCGAGACCGCCCTCCAGCTGGATGCAGGCGAGCGCGGTCAGGAAGTCGACCGTGCCCTGGCTGTAGACCTTGCCGTCGCAGCCGAGCATCGAACCGCTGTTGTAGTACTGCATGTTGACCACCGTGAGGATGTCCTTCACGGCCAGGGCGGTCTTGAAGTACTCGCCCGACGTGGACTGCATGTCGATGGTCTGCGGCGCCATCGTCAGCACGAAGCCGCTGCCCGCCTTCGCCGCCAGGGACTCCAGCGCCTGCGACATGTAGGTGGAGTTGAGACCGTTCTCCAGGTCGATGTCGACGCCGTCGAAGCCGTACTCCTGCATGAGCGAGTAGAGGGAGTCCGCGAAGTTGGTGGCCGAGGCCGAGTCGTTGATCGAGACGGTGCCGTTCTGGCCGCCGACCGAGATGACCACCGACTTGCCCGCGTCCTGCTTGGCCTTGATGTCGGCCTTGAACGCGTCCTCGGTGTAACCGCCGAGGCCCGCCGAGTCGAGCGTGAAGTCGACTCCGCCCGGCGTCGTCGTGGCGTCCGCGAAGGCGACCGCGATGATGTCGTAGTCGGACGGTACGTCGCTGAGCTTCTGCACGCTCGCGCCGTTGTCGAAGTTCTGCCAGTAGCCGGTGACCGCGTGGGCGGGGACGGAAGCCGCGGCGCTCTGCGCGGTGGGGGCCGCGTCCGCGCTGCCGGACGTGGCCAGGAACAGGCCGGTCGCGGCGAGCGCCGTGGCCGTGAATCCGCCGATGAGCGTGCCGAGTCGGCCGCGCCGGCGGTGGGAGTGCGTCATCACTCTGCCTCCGAGTGGGGGGAACCGTGGGGGAGTTGGGGAAGCAGCTGCTGGGGATACAAGCTGGTCCAGACCAATCTCGATGTCAAGGGTCCGGACAGTACGGAGGTGATGGTTCCGCGCCAACTCCTGCCCATCCGGCCATGAACAGTGAGAAGTTGGGTGTTCAGGAGCGCTCACGTGGATATGGTGCTCAGGCAATACGCCGTCAGGAGGAGCACAGAGCGACCGGGGGTGCGTGCGTGCCGACCGCCATAGCCGTGACCGACCCCGACCTCGTGCTCACCTCGCCGGACCGCCACACCCCGACGGCCTCCGTGCTGCCCGCGGGAGAGCCGCAGGAGCGGTACCCGCTCGACCGCGCGATCCTCGACGTCCACACCCTGATCGAACAGCACGGCTATGTGATCGTGCTCTGCCCGCAGTCCGCACCGGACACGGTCCTGCATCGACTGCACGCGGTCCGTTCCGTGCTCGAAAGCGACCGGATCGCGATTCTGCGCCCCGAGCTGCCGCCGCTCGGACTCGCCGTACTCGCCCTGCAACTGCGCCAGTTGTCGATCTGCGACTTCAGCCCGGGCGTGCTCGCCTCCGCCGCGCGGCTGCTCGCCCACTATGTGTACGCGGGCGCCGTCGTCGGCTCGGTCGCCAAGCTCGACCGGGTCCCCGTCTCCCTGCGCGCGCACGCCAAGTCCTGGTCGCCCGGAGCCCAGTTCGCGGTGGTCGCCTCGCCCCAGCCCGAACTGGCCAGACTCTCCGGCGCCGACCGCGAGGTCCCCGGCGGGCCCTCCTTCGGCACCCACCTCTTCTACGCCGCGGGGCAGATCCCCGCCGACTGGATCACCGGGACGCTCGCCCCGGCCTGGCGGGTGCACGGGGTGACCGAGGCGCGGCTGCCCGCCGAGTCGGCGCGGTGGTGGGCGACCGGGAAGCCGGGCAGCCCCGGCCGGCTCGCGGAGTTCGCCGCGGCGATCCCCGACATCTCCGTGCTCTACCAGCTCGTGTCGTCCGTGCGGCGCGAGGACTGCCGCTGGTGCGGGCTCGAACTCATCGGTGACCGCTGCGGGTTCTGCGCGGCGCCGCTGTCCGGCGACGCGCCGCCCGAGCGGGTGGGCGGCGGCGGGCGGCAGGCGGCTGCGCTGCGGCCGGCGGCGGCCTCGGCCCGGGCCGCGCTGCCACGCGGCCCGCATTGACCCCGTCCGCCCCTGCCCGCCCCTCCAGCCGTCCCAGCCAGCGCCCCAGCCGTCTACCAACGAGGTTGTCCCGTCCATGAACTCACGTCAGCGCCGCGGCGTCATTCTCCTGGTCGTCTCGGCCCTGTGTGCCCTCGGCGCGTTCGCCGGAGTGCTGTCGGTGATCCGTGACGTGAATTCCAAGGTGGGCCCGGAGACGACCGCGTACCGGCTGAAGCAGGACATCGCTCCGTACAAGGAGCTGACGGCGGACCAGTTCGAGAAGGTCGACATGCCCAACCGCTGGCTGTCGTCCACGGCCGTCACGCGCATCGGCGACATCCGCGGCAAGATCGCCGTCACGCAGCTGAAGAAGGGCTCCCTCCTCCAGGAGGACATGATCGTCTCCCGGCCGCAGCTCAAGGCGGGGCAGCAGGAGATCGCCATCATGATCGACGCCGAGACCGGCGTCGCCGGAAAGATCAACCCCGGCTCGAAGGTCAACATCTACGCCACCTTCAAGGCCGAGAACGACAAACAGCGCGACCAGTCCAAGGTCATCGTGGAGAGCGCCGAGGTCATCGACGTCGGCAAGCTCACCCCGATCGACCAGCAGGGCGCCAACGCCTCCGACAACTCCGCGACCCGGCGCCAGGGCGAGGCCGTGCCGATCACGTTCGCGCTCAGCGCCGCGGATGCCCAACGGGTCGCGTACGCCGAGTCGTTCGCGACCCATGTGAGGCTGGCGCTCGTGGCGCCGGGCAGCGACGGGGCGGTGCCGCCGGGGGACCGGACGTACACGCTGGACGAGGACAAGTAGGGGGTCGGGTGATGGTGATGCTGATGCGCAGGGTTGCCCGCGTCCCTGACGGGGCCTTGCTCCGGTCGCTTGGGTGCGGCGCCGTCGTGGCTGGTCGCGCAGTTCCCCGCGCCCCTCACGGGGCACCCGGGGGAGTGTTCGAGGGGCGGTGCGCGCAGCGCGGACCGGGGTACCCGTACATCGAGGAGGCCCGGTGACCACTCGTATTCTGCCCGCCGTCGGCGATCCGGACAGCGCCCGCGCGCTCATCACCCTGCTCTCGCAGCTCCCCGACACGGAGCCGGCCCCACCCGTCCCCGACTCCACCGCGCTCCTCGACCTCCTGGCCCGCCTCGCCGCCGAGTCCCTCGACGAACTCCCCGAGGTCGTCCTCGTACACGAACGCATCGGCCCCGTACCCGCCCTGGAACTCATCCGGGACCTGGTGCTGCGCTTCCCGGCGGTCGGCGTCGTCCTCGTCACCGCCGACACCAGCCCGGCCCTGCTCACCGCCGCCATGGACAGCGGCGCCCGCGGCATCGTCGCCTTCCCGCTCGGCTACGACGCCCTCGCCGAACGCGTCCACGCCGCCGCCGTCTGGTCCGCCGGCATGCGCCGCCACCTCGCGGGCGGCACCGGGAACGAACTGGTGCCCGTCGGCGGCGGTGGCCGCGTCATCGCCGTCACCGGCGCCAAGGGCGGCGTCGGCACCACCCTCACCGCCGTCCAACTCGCCCTCGCCGCGGCCGCGTCGGGCCGCCAGGTCGCCCTGCTCGACCTCGATCTCCAGTCCGGCGACGTCGCCTCCTACCTCGACGTCCAGTTCCGCCGCTCCGTCGCCGACCTCGCCGCGATCCGCGACATCACCCCGCGCGTCCTCCAGGACGCCGTCTTCACCCACGAGAGCGGCATCGACCTCCTCCTCGCCCCGGCCGACGGCGAACGCGGAGAGGAGATCACCGACCGCGTGGCCCGCCAGGTCGTCCACGCCCTGCGCGCCCGCTACGAGGTCGTGGTCGTCGACTGCGGTACGCAGATGGGGGCGGCCAACGCCGTCGCGGTCGAACTCGCCGACCAGGCCGTCCTCCTGCTCACCCCCGACGTCGTCGCCGTACGCGCCGCCAAGCGCATGATCCGTCTCTGGGACCGCCTCCAGATCCGCAAGGCCGAGGAGACCCTGACCGTCGTCAACCGCTACGCCCGCAGCGCCGAGATCCAGCCGACCCTGGTCGAGCGCGTCACCGGCACCAAGACGGCCCGCACCACCGTCCCGGCCGCGTTCCGCGAACTCCAGGCCGCCGTCGACGCGGGCCGCATGCAGGACCTCGACAACCGTTCCACCGTGAAGCAGGCGATGTGGACCCTGGCCGGCGAACTCGGCCTGGTCGCCGCCCCGGCCCCCGACACCACGGGCGGCCGCCGCACCCGCCGCCGCGGCGACAAGGGTGCGGTCACCCTCGAATTCGCCGCGATGTTCCCGCTGGTGCTCGTCGTCATGGGCCTGCTGTGGCAGTGCGTGCTGTACGGCTACACGTACTCCCTGGCCGGGAACGCGGCGGACGAGGCGGCCCGCGCCGCCACTTCGGCACAGGCCGGAACCGGAGACGTGGCAGGTGCCTGCGACACCGCCGGCCACAAGAACCTGCCGTCCGCCTGGCAGAGCGCGACGATCAGCTGCGCCTCCGACGGCACGGTCATGAAGGCCACCGTCGACGTGCAGGTCCCCCTGTTCTTCCCCGGAGTGAACCCGGGCTGGAGCGTCAAGGGCGAGGCGGGCGCGGCGGCAGAGAAAGCCCAGGACCAGTGAAGTGCCCCGCAGGGGCGCGGGGAACTGCGCGACCAGCCACGACGCACCCGCGGCCGCCCACCAAGCGCCTCACCGGCGACCGCGGCGTCTCCATGCTGGAGTTCGCCGGCTTCCTCCCCTTCCTCCTGGTCATCGGCATGGCCGTGATCCAGCTCGGCCTGGTCGGCTACGGCGCCAACCAGGCGGGCAGCGCCGCCCGCGCGGGAGCACGGGCCGAGTCCCTGAACCCGGGAACGGGCGGCACCGCCGCCACCGCCTCCGCAAGCTCCTGGCTGCACCCCGCGACGGCCCTGACCACCGGCGCCACGGTCACCGCGACCGTCACCGTGCACGTCCCCGCGATCATCCCGCTGTTCGACGGCTGGGACCTCCACCGCTCGGCGACGATGCCGAACGACCGCCAGAACGACGGGAGCTGACATGAGCCTGCGCTCCAGAGTGGTGGCCACCCGCGACCCCGCCGGAGGCGAACCGTCCCGCGACGACGGCCTCGTCGCCGTCTACCGCGCCAAACTCCTCGAAGAGATCGACCTCGCCGAGATGTCGACCCTGGCGGCGGCGGACCGCCGGGCCCGCCTCGAACGCGTCCTCGGCCACATCATCAGCCGCGAGGGCCCGGTCCTCTCCTCCACCGAACGCACCCAGCTGATCCGCCGGGTCGTCGACGAGGCGCTCGGCCTCGGCATCCTGGAGCCCCTCCTCGCGGACGCCTCCATCACCGAGATCATGGTGAACGGCCCGGACGCGATCTTCGTAGAACGGGCGGGCCGCGTCGAACAGCTCCCGATGCGCTTCGCCTCCCCCGAGCAGCTCATGCAGACCATCGAACGCATCGTGTCGACCGTCAACCGCCGCGTGGACGAGTCCAACCCCATGGTCGACGCCCGCCTGCCCACCGGCGAACGCGTCAACGTGATCATCCCGCCGCTCGCCCTGACCGGCGCGACCCTCACGATCCGCCGCTTCCCGCGCGCGTACAGCCTCAACGAACTCCTGGACCTCGGCTCCCTCGACCAGCACATGCTGATGCTGCTCGCGGCCTGCGTCCGGGCCCGCTTCAACATCATCGTCAGCGGCGGCACCGGCTCGGGCAAGACGACCCTCCTCAACGCCCTCTCCGCGCTGATCCCGCCGCACGAACGCATCATCACCATCGAGGACTCGGCGGAACTCCAGCTCCAGCAGGACCACGTCATCCGCCTCGAATCGCGCCCGGCGAACGTCGAGGGCAAGGGCCAGGTCACCATCCGCGACCTCGTCCGCAACAGCCTGCGCATGCGCCCCGACCGCATCATCGTCGGCGAGGTCCGCGGCGGCGAGACCCTCGACATGCTTCAAGCCATGTCCACGGGCCACGACGGCTCCCTCGCCACGGTCCACGCGAACACCGCCGAGGACGCCCTGACCCGCCTCCAGACGCTCGGCTCGATGTCCGAGGTCGACGTGCCCTTCGAGGCGCTGCGCGACCAGATCAACTCGGCGGTCGACGTCCTCGTCCAGCTCACCCGGCACGCCGACGGCTCCCGCCGGGTCACCGAGATCGCCCTCCTCGTCAGCCACGGCCGCGAACAGTTCACGATCGCGACGGTGAGCCGCTTCGCCGCGCAGCCGCACACCTACGGCGACGCGGGCCCGCGCCGCGTCCACGGCTACTACGAGCATCTGCCGCTGCCGCGCCGCGTCGCGGACCGGCTGTACGTGGCGGGGGAGTCGGTGCCGCCGGCCTTCGGCGTGGTCGAGTCCGTCGACGTACTCAACACCAGGGAGGCCACGGGATGACGTCCACTTGCGCGGCGGAAGGCGCGGCATGACGAACCCGGCCCTCATCGCCCTCGGCGCCACCGTCCTGACCTGCGTCGTCGCCATCGCCGGCGTACACATCTACGCGTCCGGGCGCGCCCAGCGCCAGGCCCTTGTCGACCGCCTCGACGACTATCCGTCCGGCGGTTTCGGCTCCGGCGCGGGCGGCCGCACCCGGCGCTTCCGCTCCGTCGACCGCCGCCTGCGCCGCACCCGCCTCGGCAAGGCCCTGCACCTGCGCCTCTCGGCGACGGGCCTGGACCTCACCCCGGGCGAGTTCTTCGTCTACGTGGCCGTGGTCGTCGTCGCCCTGTGGCTGCTCGCGGCGACGGCCCTCGCCCCGTTCTTCGGCCCGATCGCGGGCGCGGTGGGCATCTGGAGCGCCGTCATCTTCCTCAACTGGCAGCGCCAGAAGCGCATCGAGGCGTTCATCAACCAACTCCCGGACGTGGCACGCCTCCTGGCCAATGCGACAGCCGCCGGTCTCGCCCTGCGCACCTCACTGGCGATGGCGGCGGAGGAGCTGGAAGCCCCGGCGGGCGAAGAACTCTCGCGAGTGGCGGACCAGTTGTCGCTCGGCCACTCGGTGGACGACGCCCTCGACGAGCTGGCGTCCCGCCTCCCCTCCCGCGAACTCATCGTCCTGGTGACCACGTTGGTGCTGGCCAACAAGGCGGGCGGCACGGTCGTCTCCTCCCTGCGCAACCTCACGCAGACCCTGGAGGACCGCAAGGAGACCCGGCGCGAGATCCGCACGATGCTCTCCGAGGTCAACGCCACCGCCTTCACGGTCCCGCTGCTCGGCCTCGGCTCGCTCATCCTCATCAACTCGTCGAACGACGGCGCCCTGGCCCGCGTGACCGGCTCCCCGATCGGCCAGACCCTCATCCTGGTCGCGCTGGGCCTCTACGCGATCGGTTTCTTCGTCATCCGCCGGCTGGGAAAGATCGAGGTCTGAGGCGCTCATGTCCACCACCGTCATCGGCCTCCTCCTCGCCCTCCTCATGGCCCTGGCCGTCCTCGGCGTCTTCACGGGCATCCGGATGTACCGGGCCGACGCCAAGATCCCCAGCGACCTCGCGCTCGCCCTGGAGGTCGGCGCCACCCGCGTCTCGGCCCCCTCCTCGGCGGTCGACCGCCTGGGCATGCGCTTCGCACCCTTGATCCTGCGCCTGATGGGCCCACGCCGCGTCGACGCCAAGCGCCGCCGGATCGACATGGCGGGCAACCCGGGCGGCCTGACCATCGACCGCTACGCGGCCCGCCGGGCGGTCTACGGCGCCTTCGGCGTGATCATGGGCCTGATCTTCCTCTCCGCGGGGAGGCCCCTCTTCGCCCTCTTCACCTTCGCCTTCGGCGCCCTCGCCGCCGACGCGCTGATCCTTCAGGCCATGCGCGAACGCAAGGACGTCATCGACCGCACCCTCCCCGACTTCCTCGACGTCCTCGCCGTGGTCGTCTCGGCGGGCCTCGGCTTCCGCCAGGCGTTGGACCGGGTGGCGGAGAAATACGAGGGCCCCTGGGCGGACGAACTCCGCATCACCCTGCGCCAGATGGACATGGGCGTCCCGCGCCGCCAGGCCTTCGACGAACTCCGCCGCCGCAACTCGTCCGAGCAGGTGGCCCAGTTCGTCTCGGCCCTCCAACAGGGCGAGGAACTGGGCTCCCCCATCGCGGACACCCTCATCCAGCTCGCCACGGACATGCGCCGCACAGACGCCCAGAACTCCCGCCGCCGAGCCGCGAAAACCATCCCGAAGGCAACCATGGTGACCCTGGTCTTCATGCTCCCGGCCACCATGATCCTGATCGGCACCGGCATGTTCCTCGGCTCGGGCTCGAACTTCGGCTCGATCCTGGGCCGTTGAGCACCGTGGCCGAGCACTGCCGCTCCGCCGGTCGCACTGGCTACAGTGTTCCCGACCGCGGTTGGCAGTTGCGAACGCGACGGGGGGAGGGCACGCATGCGACGGACATCCCGGCATCAACGTACGGTCAAGCGACGGCAGTTAATTGTCGAATCCGCATACAAGCGGTTGCAGGTCGCGTACGTTGCGTACGGTACGCGCGCGAGCGTGGCCGTCGTACGGGGAAGGGGAGATCGTGACCAGGGATCGGCTCATCGGGGTGTGGGTCAAGTGGACGGTTTCGGTGTCGGAGCGGGTTCGCGGGGCTCGGCGAGATTCTGGGGCCGGGTTCGTGGAGTACGCGGGGCTGATGATTTTGATCGCGGGGATTTTCTTGGCGATCGACGCGTTGGGACTCGACGGCAAGATCTCTCAGGCGATCGGCAATGCGGTCGGCCGCGTCACTGGCGGCGGCTGAGCTCGCTTCGCCCGAGGGGTGACCGGGGGTCCACACTTCCGATCTACATCTGGCTCACGGCAATTCTGCTCTTCGCCGCGCTTGCCTTCTTCGCCTTCGCGCAGGCCGCCTCTGCCCGGAACGGTGCTCAATCAGCCGCTGACGCGGCTGCGTTGGCAGCGGCACAGTCCTCGCGTGACGAGTTGATGGACGGCTTGGGGAAGGCCATCAACGACGGCGACGACGACTGGTTCGACTGGCTCGACGGGCAGAACCTCGCCGACGCGGACGCGCAGGCGGCGGGACAGTTGGCTGCTGAGAACGACGCCGAAGTCATCGCGGGCCCTGACGCCACGCACGTCGCCGGATTCCCGGGTTACCGGGTCGAGGTCCGAACCCTGTACACGGTCGGCGACACGGTCATTCCCGGCACGGAGACCAAGCACGCCACGGCGCACGCCACCGCGGTGATCCAGCCACGCTGTGATTTTCCTGTGGACGCCGATTTCAAAAAGGCCGTCCAACTGACATGTGATGGGCAGCAATTCAAGGTCGACCCCGAAGACTTCCATCCGGAGGACCTGCCGGACGCGTCGGCCCTGTTCTCCGTCCACCTGGCCGACTGACGAGAAAGGGAAGCCGTAGCGATGAATCTTCGGCGCACTACGACGGCCCGCCGGGCACTGGCCGCGGTGGCGATCACGACCGGTCTGGTCCTCTCCGCGACAGGCTGTGGAGGCGGTGACGACAAGGGTGACGAGGCCCCGAAGTCCTCTTCGCAACAGAGCGACGCGGGCGACAAGCCGAAGGCGTCGCCATCGGCGGACACCGAGCAGACACTGGCAGAGGTGAAGAACAACGGCATCACCCTCACGGTGACCTCGGCCAAACGGGACCAGGGCGGCTACGTCACCGTCAGCGGTACTGTGACGAACGGGACCTCCGGAATCTGGCTCGCCACCGAGTGGAAGAGTGACGAGAGCGAGTTGCAGGGGAACGCCGCCTCCATGGCCGGGGCCAGCCTCGTCGACCAGGCAGGCAAGAAGAGGTATCTGGTTCTCAGGGACACCCAAGGACGCTGCCTCTGCACCAAGTTCCAGGGCGGCATCGACCAGGGCAAGACCTCCGACTGGTTCGTCCAGTTCCCCGCGCCGCCAGAGGGAACCACCTCCGTCCAGCTCCAGGTCCCCACCATGCCCCCGGCCTCCATCGACATCACCGAGGGCGAATGACATGCCCCGCCACCACCTGACCGCCGCGACGCTCACGGTCCTCCTGTTCGCCACCGGCACCGCGGTGGCCCACGCCGACGACGACAAGCCCTCCACGCCGCCCGGCAGCACCACGACCTCGGCGCCCCCGGACGTCGACGCCAACAGCCCGGGGCTCAAGCTCGCCGACGGTGCCACGCTGGCGCCCGCCAAGGTGCTGGACATCAAGTCCGTCGTCGAGGACCTGTCCGGAGACGAACGGCGGTCCGACACCAACGAGACCGTGACGTTCGCCCTCCAGGCCGAGGTCCTCTTCGCGAAGGACAGCGCCAAGCTCAACCCCGACGCGCAGTCCCGCATCCAGGCGATCGCCGACGAGATCAAGTCCCAGAAGGCGTCCACGGTCCGGGTGTTCGGGTTCACCGACAACCTGGGCAGTTACGCGCACGGCCTGACGCTCTCCAAGAAGCGCGCCGAAGCGGTCCACGACCAGCTGACGACGGCCCTCGGCGCGTCCGGCGGGGACGTCACCTTCCAGGTCAGGGGCTACAGCGAGGACTACCCGATCGCGGACAACGGCAGCGAAGAGGGCCGCAAGAAGAACCGGCGCGTGGAGGTCTCGTTCCCGAAGAGCGGCTGAGACGCGCGGCTCAGCGCCGGGCGTGCCGGATCTTCAGCCGGCCGTATCCCATGGCGCCGGTGATCCGGATCGTCGGCCCGCCGGAGCCGGGGGACCTGCGCGGCCGGTAGCGGGTGTCCTTCCACCCGGTGTGCAGACCGTCGAGCTCGACGGTCGCGTCGCGCGGAACGGTGATCCGGGCCCCGCCGGTGCCGAGTTGCAGCTCGATGTCGACCGTCGGCTCCTCGAAGACCGCCCGCGACAGATCGAGCCGCACCCTGCCGTACGCCGACTCGACCTTGAGGAACCGCGGCACCCGCCACGCCCCGCCCCGCTTGATCCGGCCCCCGGCGGCGCCGATCGTGGCCGTGCCGGGGCGCCGCTGCTCGGGGAGCGCGGCGATTACCGGTTCGAGTGCGGCGCTCGTCGTGGCGGTGAGCACCTGCTGGAGGTGCCCGTCCATCTCCGCGTGCGAGAGGTGCCCCTCGGCGTACGCCTCCTGCACCCGCCGCACCGCCGCGTCGCGATCGTCCGAAAGTGAAGTCACCGCTGCACGCTAGCCCTTCTTCCAGTAGGCCATGTCCACTGTCAGGAAGGCGATGTCGGGCATGGCGGTGGACTTCACGTCGATGACGAGCGAGGCGAGCCGCCCGTCGCCGCTGCGGACACAGAACTGGGTGCCGACCGCCGAGGCGGCCAGCGACCACGTGTGGCTCTTCTTGCCGGTCGGGGTGTCGGTCATGAGGTCGCACTCCTCGCGGTCCGCGTTCGGCGTGCCGAAGATCTGCATGAACACGGCCGTGTCGCTGGTCAGTTCGCAGCCGGCCTGCTTGCAGGAGAACCGGATCTCACCCTCGCGGTCCTTGCGCTGGTACGGGGCGTCGAAGCTCAGCGAGTTCTTCGCGTCCAGCCACATCTGCGACTCCCCGTGGACCGTCGGCTCGGCTTCCGGGGCCGAGGCGGTGCCGGAGCCCGCCGTTCCGGCCGCCTTGCCGGAGCCGTCTTCGGCGGTGTCCGCGTTCACCTTCGGCGCGGACGCGGACGCCGACACGGACGGGGTGCCACCGGCCGACACCCCGGCGCCGCCCCCCTTCGCCGAGCCGCCGTCCCCCTTGTCGCGGCCGAACAGCCCTCCGGAGTCCATGACCGTCCAGGCCAGCACCGACAGCACCAGCACCGCCGCCGTCACACCCGCGCCGACAGCCAGACGGGCGCCGCGTCTTCGTACCGGCGGCCCGCTCGGCTCGGTCGGCGGGGCCCAGGGGTCCCGGGGCGGCGAGACCTGCGGCCGCGTGGCGTCGAACGGCGTCGTGAGCGGCGCGGCAGACGTGGACACCGGCTCCGGGACCGTCACCTCCGGCCCCGTCACCTCCCGCCACACGGCAGGCCCCGCGCCCGCGTCGACGGCGTCCCCGAGCCGCTCCCGGCACCACCGCACGATCTCCGCGAGGGACGCCCGCTCCGCCGGATCCGCGGCCAGACAGCGGGCGATCAGCGGCCGCAGCTCCTCGGGGAGCGGGGAGAGATCCGGCCGGGAGTGGACGATGCGGTAGAGGACGGTGACCCCGGGCCCGTCGCCGTACAGCGGGGCGCCGAGCGCCGCGAACGCGGCCGTCTGACCGAGCGCGAAGACATCCGTGGCCTGCGTGACCTCGGCGCCGGACGCCTGCTCGGGCGCCATGTACTGGGGCGTGCCGATGGCGAGGCCGCCGCTCGTGGCCGTGTACGAACTCAGGCCCGAGGCAAGGGAGATGCCGAAGTCGATGACGCGCGGGCCGTCGGCGGCGAGCAGCACGTTCGAGGGCTTGAGGTCGCGGTGCACGACCCCGGCCGCGTGAATGGCCTGCAACGCCTCGGCCACGCCCGCCATCAGCCACAGCACGGCCGGTACCGGCAGCGGGCCGCGCCGGGCGACCGCCTCCGAGAGCGAGGGCCCGGGCACGTACAGCGTCGCGAGCCAGGGCGGATCGGCGTCCGCGGCACCGTCGATCAGCTCGGCCGTGTACGCGCCCCGCACCCGCCGTGCCGCCTCCATCTCCCGGCGGAAGCGCCGCCGGAAGTCGGGGTCGTCGGCGAGCTCGGGCCGTACGACCTTGATCGCCACCGGGCGGCCGCCCTGCGTGTGCGACAGATAGACCCGGCCCATGCCGCCCGCGCCGAGCCGGGCCGCCAGCCGGTAACCGGCCACCTCCACCGGATCGTCGCCCTGCAACGGAGCGAAACCCGCACCGGGCCCGGCCTGCGCCGCGTCCCCCCTGAGATCCATGATCCCCCGACCCTTTCCCCTGCACCCCTGAGCCCCCGGTCAACCATTGGTTGACCCATGTACTTCGGCAGCAGCCTATGCCGTCTGCCGACCGGGACACCCCAGAGGAAGGGCTAGAGCCGCACAGGCAGCGAGTCCACCCCGTACACGATCGACAACTTGCGGAACTCCAGCTCCTCGGGAGCCACCGCGAGCTGCAACTCGGGGAAGCGGCGCACCAGTTGGGGGAAGGCGGCGCGCAGCTCCATCTTGCCCAGCTCGGCGCCGATGCAGCGGTGGATGCCGTAGCCGAAGGCCAGGTGGGAGGCGGTGGGCGGGCGCGAGGGGAGGAAGGCGTCCATGTCGTCGCCCTCCGCGCCGAGCCGCGGGTCCCGGTCGGCGGCGCTGAGCGAGACGATCACGATGTCGCCGCCGGTTATCGGTACGCCGCCGATCTCCACGTCCTCGCGGGCGAACCGCGGGAAGGCCGTCTGCACGACCGTGAGATGACGCAGCAGCTCGTCCACGAAGGGGGCCGCGACCGCCGCCGGGTCCTCCGCGTCGCGCAGCGCCGCGAAGTGCTCCCGGTCGCTCAGCATGATCATGGTGCCGAGGGCGAGCATGCTCGCCGTCGTCTCCAGACCACCGGTCAGCACCCCGTCCGCGAGGCCGGTCAGCTCCTCGTCCGTGATGTTGTCGCCGTGCTCGCGCACCAGCATGCCGAGCAGGCCCTCGCCCGGATTGCGGCGCTGCTCGGCGACGACGCCGCGCAGATAGTCCAGCGACTGCGACACGGCCCCGAACGACGCGCCCGCGCCGCCCAGCACATCGAAGCGGGCCACGGAGAACTGCTGGAACGCCTCGCGCTCCTCATAGGGGACGCCGAGGAGTTCACAGATCACCAGCGCGGGGACCGGCATCGCGAAGTGCTCGACGAGATCGGCCGTGCCGTCGGGCGACTCGCGCACCGCCTTCTCCAGGTGGGCCAGCTGGTCCTCGACGATCGAGTGGATGCGCGGCGTGAGGCGCGACAGCCGCCGCATCGTGAACTCCGGCGTGAGCAGCCGGCGCAGCCGGGTGTGGTCCGGCGGGTCGCAGAAGCCGAGCCCGCCCGGGTTCTGATCGGCGCCCGCGCCGCCCACGCCCACCAGGTGCCGGAAGTCGTTGCTGAACGCCCTGGCGTTGCCGAGGACCTCCTTCGCCTCGTCGTAGCCCGACACCAGCCAGACCGTCATGCCGGGGATCGGCAGCCGGCTGACCGGCTCCCGGTCGCGCAGCTCACCGATCTCGGGGACCGGGTCGACACCCTCGCGGCGCAGCGGCAGCAGCGCGCCGTCGGGCAGCTTCGACAGGATCGACAGATCCAGCCCCGTCCCCTTTCTCCGCAGGCGGGAGAAGTAGAGGCGGGTCAGCCAGCTCGCTATCGCGGAACGTGCAGATCGTACGTACATGTGCTCGCGTCTCTGCGGTGAAGTGGGACGGACGGGCCCGATGTGGGGGACGTGGGCCGGGGTGGTGATGCGGCGGGGGTGCGTCAAGGGTATGTGCGCCCCCGGGGTGCCCGGGAAGAGGGCCAGCCCCTGAGAAGTCCCTGTGGACATCCCCCGTACATCCCTGAGGACACCCCCCGGCGCCTCTCCCTACTGGGGCAGCGGCGGCAGATAGCCGGTCATGCCGTCGGTCAGCTCCCGCAGGATGTCCATGTGGCCCAGATGCCGGGTCGTCTCCTCCAGCATGTGCACGAGCACCCAGCGCATCGACACGGTTCTGCCGTCCCAGGCCGTGCCCGTCTCCTCCAGCGGGATCTCGGTGATGGCCAGATCGGCGGCGGCCCGCGCACGCGCGTAGAAGGCGAGCAGGCTCTCGACCGTCTCGTCGTCGGCGGCCACGATGTCCTCGCCCTTGTACGGGTCGAACCACAGCGGTTCGCTCTCCCGCCCGAACGTGCCGCAGAACCAGCTGTACTCCACCGACGCCAGGTGCTTGACGAGCCCCAGCAGATTCGTGCCCGTCGGCGTCAGCGGCCGCCGGGCCTGCTCCTCGCCGAGGCCCTGGAGCTTCCACACGACGCCGTCCCGGTGCCGGTCGAGCGCCACGTGCAGGCTCTCCTTCTCGCCGCCCTCGTACGGAACGTGCCTCATCGTCGCCCTGCTGGTCATGTCAGTGCCTCCCCTGTCCGGTGCGCAGAAAGTAGCAGCGCCGTCCGACAGGGGAAGACCCGCGAAAAGGAGAGGAGAGCACGGGCGGCCCCTGGAACCATGGGTCTCATGGACGCCAAGAACACCACGGAGCACCCGGAGCACCCGGAGAACACGGAGCGCCCGGAGAACGCCTCGCGCACGGACCCCAGGAGTTACGAGGAGCTGGTCGCCGAGGCCGTCGCCGCGCCCACCGAGGGCTGGGACTTCTCCTGGTTCGAGGGCCGCGCCACCGAGGAGCGGCCCTCGTGGGGGTACGCGCGGCTGATGGGGGAGCGCCTGGCCGCCGTCGGCTCGGCTCTCGACCTGCACACGGGCGGCGGCGAAGTGCTCGACCTGGCACCGCGGCTGCCGCCCCTGATGGCCGCCACGGAGGGCTGGCCGCCGAACGTCGCGAAGGCCTCCCGCCGGCTCGCCCCGCGCGGCGTGGTCGTGGTCGCGTCCCCCGACGACGCCCCGTTGCCCTTCGCGGACGCCACCTTCGAGCTGGTCACCGCCCGCCACCCGGTCCGGGCGGACTTCCCGGAGATCGCCCGCGTACTGCGCCCCGGCGGCACCTACTTCGCCCAGCACGTCGGCCCCAGCAGCGTGTTCGAGCTCGTCGAGTACTTCCTGGGCCCGCAGCCGGAGGAGGTGCGCCGGGGCCGCGACCCGCAGCAGGAGACGGACCGGGCACGGGCGGCGGGCCTGGAGATCGTCGACCTGCGCGCCGAGCGGCTGCGCATCGAGTTCTACGACGTCGGCGCGGTCGTGCACTTCCTGCGCAAGGTCGTCTGGATGGTCCCGGGCTTCACCGCGGAGGCGTACGAGCCCCAACTGCGCGCCCTGCACGAGCGGATCGGCACGGAGGGGCCGTTCGTGGCCCACAGCGCCCGCCATCTGATCGAGGCGCGCAAGGCATAGGGGCTATCGACTGAGCAAACGGTGCAAACCGGGCGCCTGGAGCAACCGATTCCGCATCGTTACCGAGACGCACTCGATCCTCACGTAAACCTCACGTAAGTTCAGACCAACGGCAATTCGCGCCAGCAAAGCTGCGCGGCGGTACCGCGCGGTGGAGGGGGCTGCGCGGTGCCGCTTGCCACCTCCGCGGCCCGGCAGGCCCGCCGCGTGACCCGAATGCGCCATATCCGCGACGGCCTTTGCGACGGCCCCGGCGGCGTCAACCTGGCGCGTGACACGGGAGAGGGACCCCGAACCTCCGGCGAAGTGCCCGTGAAGACGGTGTCGAAGACGCCTGTGGGCCCGCTGTGGGGCGGCCGGAAAGCTACCTCCAGCCGTCGCCGGGCGATTGCGGAGAGTAGTTGTGGCACGCCGATGCACGCATCCGCACTTACGAAGGGTTATGGTGGAAACCCCCCCTCGGGCCGGTCCGTCTCCCCCCCACGGACCGGCCCGTTTTTTGTCCGCACATACGGACAGGCCAAGCCCCCCTCAGGGGCTCGCCGGGGGCGAACCGGATCAGCTGCGTCCGGCCCAGATGTTCGTACCGGGCGTGGAGACCGCGAACGAGTCGATTTCGGTCAGTTCCTCGGCGGTCAGCTTCGGAGCGGCCAGCGCCGCCACGTTCTCGTCCAGCTGCTTCACGCTGGAGGCACCGATCAGGGCCGACGTCATCCGCTCGTCGCGCAGCACCCAGTTCAGTGCGAGCTGGGCCAGCGACTGGCCGCGGCGCTGCGCGATGTCGTTCAGACCGTTCAGCCGGCGCAGGACCTCGTCGCTCAGCAGATCGGGGTCGAGCGACTTGCCCTGCGTGGCGCGCGAGCCCTCCGGGATGCCCTTCAGGTACTTGCCCGTCAGCAGGCCCTGCGCGAGCGGCACGAAGGAGATGCAGCCCATGCCGGCCTTCTCCAGGGTGTCGAGCAGCCCGTCGTCCTCGGTCCAGCGGTTGATCATCGAGTAGGACGGCTGGTGGATGAGGGCCGGGACGCCCATCTCCTTGAGCAGCCGCGCCGCCTCGGCCGTCTGCTCGCTGTTGTACGAGGAGACACCGACGTACAGCGCCTTGCCCTGCTGCACCGCCGACGCGAGCGCGCCCATCGTCTCCTCGAGCGGGGTGTTCGGGTCGAAGCGGTGCGAGTAGAAGATGTCGACGTAGTCCACGCCCATCCGCTTCAGCGAGGCGTCCAGGGACGACATCAGGTACTTGCGGCTGCCCCACTCCCCGTACGGACCGGGATGCATCAGATAGCCGGCCTTGGTCGACAGGACCAGCTCGTCCCGGTACGGGGCGAAGTCCTGCGCGAAGATCTTGCCGAAGTTCAGCTCGGCGGAGCCGGGCGGCGGACCGTAGTTGTTCGCCAGGTCGAGGTGGGTGACGCCCAGGTCGAAGGCGCGGCGCAGGATCGCGCGCTGGGAGTCGAGCGTGCGGTCGTCCCCGAAGTTGTGCCACAGGCCGAGCGAGATCGCGGGCAGCTTCAGGCCGCTGCGGCCCGTGCGCCGGTACTCCATCGAGTCGTAGCGGTCGGCCGAGGCCACATAGGGAGAGGTGTCGTTCATGGGTACGAAACTACGTCAGGGTGCCGTCGGTGCACTGACACCCCACAGCTCCCACCCGCTTTTGCGGCTGTAGGCTTTCGCCTTCGGGGACCGTCGTCTGCACGGAGGGGCAAAAGACCGTGAACCTGCGCGACAGGCTGCGCGGCCTGCTGGTCAGGCTGTACGCACGCCGGGTCGAAGGCCATCTTGACCACGACCAGGTGCCCAAGCACGTCGGCGTCATCATGGACGGCAACAGACGGTGGGCGAAGGCGGCCGGCTCCACTCCCGCCCAGGGACACCAGGCGGGCGCCGCCAAGATCGAGGAGTTCCTCGGCTGGTGCAGCGAGACGGACGTCGAGGTGGTCACCCTGTGGCTGCTGTCGACGGACAACTTCGACCGGCCCGCGGACGAGCTGGTCCCGCTGCTCGGCATCATCGAGGACACCGTCCGCGCCCTCGCGGCCGACGGCCGCTGGCGCGTCCACCACGTGGGCACCCCCGACATCCTCCCCGAGGGCATGCAGGGCATCCTCAAGGAGGCCGAGGAGGCCACCGCCCAGCGCGACGGAATACTGGTCAACGTGGCGATCGGCTACGGCGGCCGCCAGGAGATCGCCGACGCCGTCCGCTCGATGGTCCTGGACGCCGGGGACAAGGGGCAGTCGATCGAGGAGCTGGCCGACGCCGTCTCCGTCGACCTGATCGGCGAGCACCTCTACACCAAGGCCCAGCCCGACCCCGACCTCGTCATCCGCACCAGCGGCGAGCAGCGCCTGTCGGGCTTCATGCTGTGGCAGACGGCCCACTCCGAGTACTACTTCTGTGAAGTCTTCTGGCCTGCCTTCCGCAAGGTCGACTTCCTGCGCGCGATGCGCGACTACGCGGCCCGGCACCGGCGCTTCGGCGGCTGACCCGGCTCCACCCGGGGCGCACCCGGGGGACGTACGACATCAGGAGTTAACGCACGCGCCGCCCTATGACGTGGCATGGCTGCGCGTGTTCGAGGGAATAAGCCTTCCAGGTCGGTGTCCGCACCAAGGACACCGCATCTCAGCGGGCGGCACGGGGCCGCCCGCCCGGGAGGCCCTTTGCACCAGGACGACCGCACACGAACCCGTGCGGATGACGACTTGGAGGGCCGGCTCTCGGCCCGCGCAGCGCGGCCGAGGACCGGCAGCCTTCGCCGGTCCCCCCGGCCCGATAACTCCTCCGCCGCTCCCCGACCTCATCCGAGGGGGTACGTCCTTCCGTGGTGACCAGCAACAAGCGCCTGCGTAAAGCCGAACGGCGCACTTATGTTCTCGACACCAGCGTCCTGCTGGCCGATCCCAACGCCATGACCCGGTTCGACGAGCACGAAGTCGTGCTGCCGATCGTCGTGGTCACGGAGTTGGAGGCCAAACGGCACCATCCGGAGCTCGGGTACTTCGCCCGGCAGGCCCTGCGCCTGCTGGACGACTACCGGGTTCGCTACGGACGCCTGGACGCCCCGATCCCCACCGGAGACCTGGGCGGCACGCTGCGCGTCGAGCTCAACCACTCCGACCCGGCCGTGCTCCCGGCGGGCTACCGCCTGGGTGACAACGATTCCCGGATCCTGGCCGTGGCCCGCAATCTGCAGGCCGAGGGGTTCGACGTCACGGTCGTGTCGAAGGACCTGCCTCTCAGGATCAAGGCGTCGTCGGTCGGACTCCTCGCCGAGGAGTACCGCGCCGAACTCGCCATCACGGACTCCGGTTTCACCGGAATGTCCGAACTGACCCTGGCCGGTGAACAGGTCGACCTGCTCTTCGAGGAGGAGACGCTCTACGTTCCCGAGGCCGCCGACCTCCCCGTGCACACGGGCCTGACGATCCACTCCGAGCGCGGCAAGGCCCTCGGCCGGGTCACGCCGGAGGGCAACGTCCGGCTGGTGCGCGGCGACCGGGAGGCCTTCGGGCTGAAGGGGCGCAGCGCCGAGCAGCGGATCGCGCTCGATCTGCTCCTCGATCCGGACATCGGCATCGTCTCGATGGGCGGCCGGGCCGGCACCGGCAAGTCCGCGCTCGCCCTCTGCGCGGGCCTGGAGGCCGTCCTGGAGCGGCGCCAGCACAAGAAGGTGATGGTGTTCCGTCCGCTGTACGCGGTGGGCGGCCAGGAACTCGGCTATCTGCCCGGCAGCGAGGCCGAGAAGATGGGGCCCTGGGCGCAGGCGGTCTTCGACACCCTCTCGGCCGTGACGAGCCGTGACGTCATCGAGGAGATCACCGCCCGCGGGATGCTGGAGGTGCTGCCGCTCACCCACATCCGCGGCCGCTCGCTGCACGACGCGTTCGTGATCGTGGACGAGGCCCAGTCCCTGGAGCGCAACGTCCTGCTGACGGTGCTGTCCCGCATCGGGGCGAACTCGCGTGTCGTCCTCACCCACGACGTCGCCCAGCGCGACAACCTCCGGGTCGGCCGGTACGACGGTGTCGTCGCCGTCGTCGAGAAACTGAAGGGGCATCCGCTGTTCGCGCACGTCACGTTGACGCGCTCGGAGAGGTCGCAGATCGCGGCCCTGGTGACCGAAATGCTGGAGGACGTCCAGATCTAGGGGAGTTAGCCCGGAAGGCGCCGTTCGGAGAAGCCAGAGAGCTTAGCCGGGCGGCGCTTTCGTGCGCGGGGGTTTCCTGAAATCCCGTGCGCCAAACGGGGTGTGACGTTTCCCACGCAACGGAGAATTGCCTTGCGGCGTCCGAATGCGGCAGAGTCACGGTCCTGTCAGGCCCCGCATACGACACTTGCGTACCCCCAGCGGTACAGAACCACCGCAGTACCAGCTGCACCTTGAACTCCATACAGGCCGTCGTATGCCGCCCGCGCACCACGCGGCGCTCCCCGCAAAGGAGTTGCCCACCGGGCCCGTGCCTCCCGTGACCCCGCAGTTGGGAGGCCAGCGTCAGGGGCACGATTGCGTCCGCGATGGTCACACTCAAGCGGGCGATGCTGGAAGGAAACCGTGTGAGCCGGATTTCGGTCCGGGGATTCGCAGTGGCTTCGGCCACCGCGGTCACCACTGTCGGCGCCGTCGTGGGTGTTGCCTCGGGCAGCACCGCTCAGCCTGCCGAGGCTGAGGCCACGGCGAGCGACGCGACCCTCCTCGCCGACATACCCGCGGGCCAGCAGGCCCAGGTTCAGACCTCGTCCCTCGAGCAGCAGGCTCAGACGCAGGCCATCGCCGCGGACAACGCTGCGCAGAAGACGGCGGAGGAGGCGGCCCGCAAGAAGGCCGCCGAAGACGCCGTCGCCAAGCAGCAGGCCGCGCAGGACGCGAAGGAGAAGGCCGAGAAGGAGGCCAAGGAGCGCGAGGAGGCCAAGAAGGCCGCCAGCCGCTCCGAGACCCGCGACGCCTCCAGCTTCAGCACACAGTCTTCGTACTCCACGGCGCAGATCCAGGCGATGGCACGGCAGATGGTGCCGTCCGGCCAGTTCCAGTGCTTCAGCAACATCGTGAATCACGAGTCGAGCTGGAACTACCGGGCCACCAACGCCTCGTCGGGCGCCTACGGTCTCTTCCAGGCGCTGCCCGCGTCCAAGTACTCCTCCGCGGGCGCCGACTGGCAGACCAACCCGGCCACCCAGATCAAGTGGGGGCTGAACTACATGAACGAGCGGTACGGCAGCCCGTGCGACGCCTGGTCGTTCTGGCAGGCCAACAGCTGGTACTAGGACGCGTTTGCGTTCAACCTTCCGGAGCCCCTCACCGTCTTACGGTGAGGGGCTCCGGCTGTATCAGCATGTACGGTCGGTGCTGTCGGTGTGAAAGGCGCCCCAAGGGGAAGTCGTGGGGGGCGTACGGGGACCCCCGTGGGGGAAATCAGAGGACGGATCATGTCGCGAGTTCCAGGCTGGCTCGGCCGGGTCGGCGCCGGAATCAGCAAGGTCGGCGAGCGCCTGGACGAGCGCAGGGCCGAGGCGGAGCGCAACGAGGACGGCCATGGCCATCTGCCGCCCCCGGCGCCCGCGGCGCACTCTGTTCCCGCCGCACCGGCCAAGGACGCCGAACCGGCGCCGGACGGAACCCCCGCCGAACAGGTGCCCGCGCCGCCGACGTACGCGCCCGCGATAGCGCCCCGGCCCGAGCCCGTCGTCGCGGTGCCGTGGGGTCTCAGAGTCGCCGCCGAGGCGGGCTGGCGACTGCTGGTCCTCGCGGGCGCGCTCTGGGTCCTGATGAAGGTCATCAGCTCCGTGCAACTGGTGGTGTTCGCGTTCATCGCGGCACTGCTCATCACGGCGCTGCTCCAGCCGACGGTGGCCCGGCTGCGCCGGCACGGGGTGCCGCGCGGGCTCGCGACGGCGCTCACCGCGATCCTCGGCTTCGTCATCATGGGGCTCGTCGGCTGGTTCGTGGTCTGGCAGGTCCAGGAGAACATCGACACCCTCTCGGACCAGGTCCAGGACGGCATCGACGAGTTGCGCAAGTGGCTCCTCAACAGCCCGTTCCACGTGACCGAGGATCAGATCAACGACATCGCCAAGTCGTTGCGCGACGCCATCGGGGCCAACACGGACTCGATCACGTCCGCGGGGCTCGAAGGCGTCACCGTCATCGTCGAGGCGATGACCGGCATCCTGCTGGCGATGTTCTCGACGCTGTTCCTGCTCTACGACGGCAAGCGCATCTGGGAATGGACGCTCAAGCTCGTTCCGGCGCAGGCCCGGCCGGGCATGGCGGGGGCGGGGCCGCGGGCGTGGCGCACGCTCACCGCGTATGTCCGCGGGACGGTGATAGTCGCGTTGATCGACGCCATCTTCATCGGCCTCGGGATCTTCTTCCTCGGGGTGCCGATGGCGGTGCCGCTCGCCGTGTTCATCTTCCTGTTCGCGTTCATCCCGCTCGTCGGCGCCGTGGTGTCGGGGGCGCTCGCCGTGGTCGTGGCGCTGGTGACGCAGGGCGTGTTCACTGCCGTGATGGTGCTGGCCGTGGTGCTCGCCGTGCAGCAGATCGAGGGGCACATCCTCCAGCCGTTCATCCTCGGACGGGCCGTTCGTGTGCATCCCCTGGCGGTCGTGCTCGCCGTCGCCACCGGGAGCATGGTGTCCGGGATCGGCGGCGCCGTGGTCGCCGTGCCGCTCGTCGCCGTCACCAACACCGTGGTGGGGTACCTCCGGAGCTGGTCCCAGGAGGCGTCCCTCCGCCAGTCCCCGGTCCCGCACGGAGCCACCGCGACGCCGGTGGCCCCGGTGGACCCGCCATCTGGCTCGGCCGGGAGCTGAGTCGCGCAGTTCCCCGCGCCCCTTTTCGGGTTGTCGGTCGTGCGCGGGCCGGTGGCCGCTTCTCGCGCAGTTCCCCGCGCCCCTGAGATGCGCACTGCGTGCGCCATCTCATCGAAGACGCGCCACCCACCTTTCAGGAGAGGCGCGCCACCTACCTTCAGGAGAGGCGCACCATCAGCTCTTCATCAGAGGCGCGCCACCCACCTTCAGGAGAGGAGCGCCACCGGCCCTTCATCAGAGGCGCGCGAAGCGCAGCCTCAAGGGGAGGCTGCGCGCAGCGCATGCCTCAGGGGCGCGGGGAACTGCGCGACCAGCCCCCACCGGGCCGCGGACGAACGACTACCCATTGAGGGGCGCGGGGAACTGCGCGAGAAGCGGCCACCGGCCCGCAGGCGAGCGCGAGACGCAAAAAGGTCGGCCCCGGCACAAGTTAAGTGCCGGGGCCGACCAGTGAACCCGCCTACGCCAGGATGGCCTCGGCGTCGAGGGTGACCGCCACCGCCTGGATGACGGACGCGATCTTGAACGCCTCCTGGACGACCTCCCGGTCGACCCCGGCCTTGCGGAGCACCTGCTCGTGCGAGTCGAGACACATCCCGCAGCCGTTGATCGCGGAAACCGCGAACGACCACAGCTCGAAGTCGACCTTGTCGACCCCGGGGTTGCCGATGACGTTCATCCGCAGACCCGCGCGCATCGTCCCGTACTCGTCGTCCGAGAGCAGGTGACGCGTGCGGTAGAACACGTTGTTCATCGACATGATGGCGGCAGCCGACTTCGCGGCCTTGAACGCCTCCGGCGACAGATTCGCCTCGGCCTCCGGCGCCAGCTCCCGCAGCACGTGCGGCGAGCGGGACGCGATGGCGGTCGCCAGGACCGTGCCCCACAGCTGCTGCTGCGGGAGGTCCGAGTTGCCGATGACCGAGCCCAGGTTGAGCTTCAGGTCCTTGGCGTAGTCCGGTATGGCGGACTTGAGTTCGTCGAGAGCCATGTCAGTACGCTCCGTTCACTCGCCCGAGAGCAGCGCGACCGGGTCCAGGGTCTCGTCGCCCTTGCTCCAGTTGCACGGGCAGAGCTCGTCCGTCTGGAGGGCGTCGAGGACCCGGAGGACCTCCTTGGGGTTACGGCCGACGGAGCCGGCGGTCACCATCGTGAACTGGATCTCGTTGTTCTGGTCGACGATGAAGACGGCGCGCTGCGCGAAGCCGTCCTCGCCCTCGATGCCGAGGTCACGCATGAGCTCGTGCTTGGAGTCGGCCAGCATCGGGAAGGGCAGGTCCGTCAGGTCCGGGTGGTCCTTGCGCCAGGCGTGGTGCACGAACTCGGAGTCACCGGAGAAGCCGAGGACCTGGGCGTCACGGTCGGCGAACTCGTCGTTCAGCTTGCCGAAAGCGGCGATCTCGGTCGGGCACACGAAGGTGAAGTCCTTGGGCCACGCAAAGACGATCTTCCACTTGCCCTCGTAGGTCTTGTGGTTGATCTGCTCGAACTCCGAGCCCTTGTCCAGCGAGACACAGGCAGTCAGGTCGAACTGGGGGAACTTGTCACCGACAGTGAGCACGCGCTCTCCTTGCAGCTAGAAAGGTCCCTTTTTGGGGGACTTTTCTGTGGGTTGGACTGTGACCGATCGTGGCACAGAGTGCATTGATTACGGAAATAGCTAGACTCGGTCGTGTTGATCGGAGGTGGCTATCAGTGGTCGTCAGTAAGGGGAAGCCCGCGGGTGGGCGGCGTCGTCAGCCGAGCCTGGCGCAGTTGCGGGCGTTCGCCGCGGTCGCGGAGCATCTGCACTTCCGGGACGCCGCGGCGGCGATCGGGATGAGCCAGCCCGCGCTGTCGGGCGCCGTGTCGGCCCTGGAGGAGGTGCTGGGGGTCACCCTTGTCGAGCGTACGACGAGGAAGGTGCTGCTCTCGCCGGCCGGGGAGCGGATCGCGGTGCGGGCGCGCGCCGTGCTCGACCAGGTGGGGGCGCTGATGGAGGAGGCCGAGTCGGTGCGGGCGCCGTTCACGGGCGCGCTGCGGCTCGGGGTGATCCCGACCGTGGCGCCCTATCTGCTGCCGACCGTGCTGCGGCTCGTCCACGAGAAATACCCCGAGCTGGATCTCCAGGTGCACGAGGAGCAGACCTCGTCGCTGGTGGAGGGGCTCGGGGCCGGGCGGCTCGATCTGCTGCTGCTCGCGGTGCCGCTCGGGGTGCCCGGCGTCGCCGAACTCCCGCTGTTCGACGAGGACTTCGTGCTCGTCACGCCGCTCGAACACTGGCTGGGGGGCCGGGAGGGGATTCCGCGGGAGGCGTTGCGGGAGCTGAATCTGCTGCTGCTCGACGAAGGGCACTGCCTGCGGGACCAGGCCCTGGACATCTGCCGGGAGGCGGGCCGTGGTGACGCTCCCGTCACCACGACCGCCGCCGGGCTCGCCACGCTGGTCCAACTCGTCGCCGGTGGGCTCGGGGTGACCCTGTTGCCGCGGACCGCTGTGGCCGTCGAGACGAGCCGGAGCAGTCAGCTCCTGACCGGGTACTTCGCCGAGCCCGCCCCCACGCGCAGGGTCGCTCTGGCCATGCGCACGGGGGCGGCTCGCGCCGCGGAGTACCGGGAGTTGGGGGTGGCTCTGCGGGATGCTCTGCGGGGGTTGCCCGTTCGGATACTGGGGGATTGAGGTTCTGCGCGTTGCCGCCGCCCCCGCCGCCTTGGGCAATCTGCCGCCTGGGGCGGCAGGGTGGGCAAGGCGGCACCCCGGCGCGGGGCGAGCGCCTAAGGGGCGGCCAGTACAGCGCCGTTCGCGGGTGAACGCCCGGTGGGGGCTGAGCGCGCAGTTCCCCGCGCCCCTATCGGGGCTACTCGGTCCTCAGGCCCTCTGGGCGCATCAGGCGGTACAGCGGCGGCAGGCTCAGCAGGGTGACCACCGCGATCGCCGCCAGGCCCACGCCTGCCAGGGGCAGGAACGACAGCCAGTCCGTGACCGGGTCGCCGACCATGCGGAGCATCAGGGTGCCGAGGGCCAGGCCGCCGCCGATCGCGACCGCCATGCCGAGGACGACCGGGATCGCCGTCTGCCACAGGACCGACCAGGCCAGGGTGGAGCGCCGGGTGCCGTAGGCGACGAGGATCGACAACAGGCGCCGGCGGTCGCGGAGCTGCTCGATCTGCGAGACCAGCAGGGACGCCGCGATCAGCGTCATCGTCAGGGCCGCGGCGGAGAACAGGCCGCGCCGGATCGACTCGTACTGGTCGTTGGTCTCGACCGCCTGGTACTGGGAGACGTTCATCGTCGGATCGATGCGGTAGGCGGTGTTGCGGACGTACTCGGCGGCGTCCGGCACGTTCGGGTCGAGCCGGATCTGCGTCGACACCATCCCGTTGGTCAGGGCGCGGACGTCGACGGTGGACGGGGTGGCGAAGATGCCGCCGAAGTGGTTGCCGTCCGGGGCGCGCCGGGCCGGGACCGTGCGGGCGTCCTCGGGCACCGTCCAGTGCGCCTTCTTGTCGAGGTGGTCGATGAAGAGCCGCGCACCGGGCTTGGCGTCCTTGGCCAGCGTCTCGTCGTCGTCGGGGAAGTCGGAGCCGGTGACACGGAAGACGTCGCCTTCCTTGCAGGAGGGCAGCTTCGCCAGCTCGCGCAGGGTGGCGCAGGTGCCGACGGACAGCGACACGGTGCCCACGGAGTCGTCGTCGCCCGGCTTGGCGCGGGCCGGGCTCATCATGCTGTCGATGGTGCCGATCACCTGGCGCACGCCCTTGGTGGCATTGAACTCCCGCACGATGTTCTCGGCCGTCCGTCCGGAGACCACATCGGCGCTGGTGCCGATCTGGGCCCGGGCCGGGTCCTGCCCCGTGGATTCGTTGAAGTTCCCGTCGATACCGCCCAGGTACATCTGCAGGGCGATGCCGCCCGCCACCGCGATGGTGATCCCGGAGACCGCGCGGCTCGCGCCGGTGCTGTGCAACTGGAGCCTGCGCACGGCGAGTTGCCACGGCACGGGGCCGCCGCGCAGCCGGTGCACGACCGCCTCCACCAGCCACGGCAGTACCAGGACCAGGCCGATCAGGGTGAGTGCGATGCCGGTGGCGGTCTGGAAGACGCCGAACCGGCCCAGTGAGGAGGCCGAACCGCTCGTCAGCAGCAGCACGGCGCCGACGACCGGCACCACGAGCCGCCACCACAGCCGGCGGGAGCGGGAGCGGCCGCCGCGGACGACCCCCAGCGGCTCGATCGACACCGAGCGCAGCGCGAACACCGTGACCGCCACGGCCGAGACCGGCACGGCCACCAGCACCAGTACGGCGAGAGCCGGTACGGGCCTGAAGTCCGAGGGGAACGCCGACAGCCGCCAGATCTCCACGACCCCGAGCAACTGCCGTGCGGCCAGGAAGAGCAGGACGCCGAGGACGAGTCCGAGAAGCGTGCCGAACAGTGCCTCGCCCGCCGCCGTGCGCCGGGTCATCCGGGCGTCCGCGCCGACCAGTCGCAGCGCCGCGAGGCGCCGGTCGCGCCGCTCGCCGCCGAACCGGACGGCCGTCGCGATGAAGATGGCGACCGGGACCAGCAGGACGACGCACGCCAGCACGATGAGCACGATGAGGCTCGGGTCGAGGCCGGGCCGCTCGTAGCTCATGCCGTAGTGGTCGATGCGGGCGGTGCTCGTCGTTTCCTTCAGGGTGTCGCTGCCCGCGTAGAAGTACAGCTCGAAGGGGTTGTCCAGGCCCGCGTCGCCGATCGTGCCGACGATGCGGTAGTCGTAGCGCTCCCTGAGGAGCTTGCCGTCGGAGGAGTCGAGCAGCTTCCTCAGGGCGGGCGAGACCACCATCTCGTCGGGGCCCGGCAGCTTGTCGACGCCGGGCGGCACCGGCGGGTGCGCGCCCTCGGGGCGCAGCAGCGAGCCGCTGACGAAGTCGCCGCGGTACTCGGAGGAGGCGCCGGCGACGATCATCGTGTCGTCGCCCGGCTTGAGCATGCCGTGCCGGCCGACGCCCAACTGCCGGGCGTCGCCGCGGTCGTCGCGCTCGTTCATGAACGTCGGCACCGAGGCCGCGCCGAGCAGCACGGCCACGCCGAAGGCCACGCCGATCGCGGTCAGCAGGGTGCGGATCCAGCCCTCGCGGCCGCCGGACACGGCGAACCGCATACCGAGGGCGAGGTCGCGGAAGAAGCTCATCGGGCGTACTCCATGTCCCGCGACTTGCCGTCCCGTACGACGATCTCGCGGTCGGAGTAGGCGGCGACCCGGGCCTCGTGCGTGACCAGGACGACGGCGGCGTTCGCGCCGCGCGCGGCCTCGGTCAGCAGCTCCATGACCCGTTCGCCGTTGAGGGAGTCCAGGGCGCCGGTCGGCTCGTCGGCGAAGAGCAGGCGCGGGTTCGTGACGAGGGAGCGGGCCACGGCGACGCGCTGGCCCTGGCCGCCCGATATCTCACCGGGACGCTTCGCGGCGAGGTCATCGACCTCCAGGCGCGCCAGCCAGGAGGCGGCCTGTCGCTCGGCCTCCTTGCGCTTGGTGCCGTTCAGCCGCAGCGGCAGCGCGACGTTCTCCACACAGGTCAGCTCCGGGACCAGCTGGCCGAACTGGAAGACGAAGCCGAAGTCGGTGCGGCGCAGGGCGCTGCGCTCGGCGTCGGAGAGCGTGGTCAGGTCGCGGCCGTCGTAGGCGATGGTGCCGGAGTCCGGGGTGACGATGCCGGCCAGGCAGTGCAGCAGCGTCGACTTGCCGGAACCGGACGGGCCCATGACGGCGACGACCTCGCCGGGGTGGACGGAGAAGGAGGCGCCGTCCAGCGCGGGCGTCGGCCCGTACGCCTTGTGCAGATCGGTGGCGGTGAGCAGGGCACCGGCGGGCGTGGCGGTCATGCGGGACGTACCTCCGCGGCGAGTCGGTCGAGGCGCGCGGCGGTCAGTTCGAGCCAGCGCAGGTCGGCTTCCAGGTGGAACAGGGCGTGGTCGCAGATCAGCTGGTCGGCGAGGTCGCCCTTGCGCTTGCGGTCCGTGAGGATGCGCATCAGGCGCAGGTGCTCGGCACGCTGGGTGTCGAGGACGGTGGCGGCGTCGCGCTCGGTCAGCAGCGCGAGGACGACCTTCGTGTACAGCGTCGACTGGAGGTACGGCTCCGGCTTCTCCGGGGTCGCCAGCCACTGGCGTACGTCGGTGATGCCGGCGTCGGTGATCGCGTACCGCTTGCGCTCCGGGCCGTCGCCGGCCTCTATCCCGTCGACCTCCACGAGGCCGTTCTTCAGGAGGCGGGACATGGTCGAGTAGACCTGGCCGTAGTGCAGGGGCTTGTCGTGGCCGAACGTCGAGTCGAAGGTGCGCTTGAGGTCGTAGCCGTGGCGGGGACCGGATTCAAGGAGCCCGAGAAGGGTGTGGCCGATGGACATGGGGGTGACTGTACACGGTGTGTATACCCGGGGTGTATAGCGGTCCGTTCGTCTGCGGGCGGGTGGGGGGCTGGTCGCGCAGTTCCCCGCGCCCCTGAAAGGCCTGCGGCCTTCAGGGG
>NZ_JBHVIX010000030.1:1510-79339 GCF_042799415.1 Streptomyces sp. NPDC057694 | reverse complement strand
GAGGAGGGGGTGGCGGGGGGGGGGGGGGGTGGTGTACCGTGGGTTGTCTCCCGGGGGTGCGTGGTGTTCTTTTTTTCGGGGGGGGGGCGGGGAACTGCGCGAGAAGCCCCACCGGGCCGCAGGTCGCGACGAGAGCCGGTGGGGCAGGCGCGGGTCTTCAGTCGTCGTCGGCCGGAGGCTTCGGCGGACGGCCCCGCCGGGGTATCGGCCCCGCCCCGCCGGGAAGGCGGCCGGACTCCGCGAGAGCGCGCCGCAGCAGGAACTCGATCTGCGCGTTCGCCGAGCGGAGCTCATCGCCGGCCCACCGTGCGAGCGCGTCGTACACGGCGGGATCCAGCCGCAGCAACACCTGCTTACGCGGACGCGGAGTCACTGGTAGAGCGTCCCGGTGTTCAGGACCGGCTGCACGGCACGGTCGGCGCAGAGCACCACGAGCAGGTTGGAGACCATCGCGGCCTTGCGCTCCTCGTCCAGCTCGACGAAGTCCTGCTCGGCGATCCGGGCGAGCGCCGCCTCGACCATGCCGACCGCCCCGTCCACGATCTGCCGCCGCGCGGCGACCACGGCACCGGCCTGCTGCCGCTGGAGCATCGCGGAGGCGATCTCGGGCGCGTACGCGAGGTGCGTGAAGCGGGACTCGATGATCTGGACCCCGGCCGCCGCCACGCGCGCGTGCAGCTCGACGGCGAGCTTCTCGGTGATTTCCTCGGCGTTCCCGCGCAGCGACAGGCCGCCCTCGTCATGGGCGTCGTACGGATACTCGATCGCGATGTGCCGCACCGCCGCCTCGGTCTGCGTCGAGACGAACTCCAGGAAGTCGTCGACCTCGAAGGTGGCCTGCGCGGTGTCCTCGACCTTCCATACGACGACGGCGGCGAGCTCGATCGGGTTGCCGTAGGCGTCGTTGACCTTCAGGACGGCCGTCTCGTGGTTGCGCACACGCGTCGAGATCTTCGTGCGCGAGGTGAGCGGGTTCACCCAGCGCAGGCCGTCCGTGCGGATCGTGCCCCGGTAGCGGCCGAAGAGCTGGACCACGCGGGCCTCGCCCGGCGCCACCATGTTCAGCCCGCTCATGGCGAAGAACGCGGCGATCGCGAGCAGCAGGCCGACGACGATCAGCGCGGCCTTGGCGCCGGCCGAGTCGAGCCCCGCGCCGACGGCGATCAGCGCGGCGCCGACGACCAGCCCGACGAGGCCGAGCAGCAGGGCGAGACCGCCGCCGATGCTGTTGGCCGTGAATTCGCGCACGCCGGTCCTGGGCATCTGCGGTACATCGGGTGTGGCGTCCGTCTCTGGCATATCGGTCCCCGTTTCCCTGAATCGTTGCTGAGCTGCTGGTTCGCGCCGGAGGTGGCGCGAACCATGTCTAGCAAACTGATATCACTTTAACTCAGGTGGCAACCTTACGCATCTGTTGCTCGTCGGTTCTCTGGGGGGCGTGCTGATTGTCACGTCCCGAAAAGCCCGGATAGGCCGGTATTGGCCGG
Source organism: Streptomyces sp. NPDC057694 (assembly GCF_042799415.1). Classification (NCBI taxonomy): domain Bacteria; kingdom Bacillati; phylum Actinomycetota; class Actinomycetes; order Kitasatosporales; family Streptomycetaceae; genus Streptomyces; species Streptomyces sp. NPDC057694. Next base: position 77,852 of record NZ_JBHVIX010000030.1, on the reverse strand, counting down.
TAGGCGCGGTGTTAGCTTCATGCACTGATTAGGCCTGCTGCGGGTGGAAGGGCCGGGTTCACAGGCCGGTGCGTCATGATCCGCGCACCGGAGCACGCCGAGAACGACGAGATGCGGAGCGGTAGACGTCATGGGCCGAGCGGAAGAGCGGCGGGCACGGCAGCGCGGGGGCGCGCGCCGTGCCGCGCCCGCCCCGGCGACGGGACACCGTGCCGAGGGCGCGCGCATGGACCGTAGAAGGAGCAAGGGCGGCAAGGACGACCGGGGCTTCATACGCCGCCTCTTCACGTGGAAGAAGCTGCTGGGCGCCTTCTTCGGGGTCGTGCTGGTCTGCATGGGCGCGTTCGTCGTGCTCTACATGGTCATCGACGTGCCCAACGGCAACGACGAGGCGAAGCTGCAGAGCAACGTCTTCAAGTACAGCAACGGCGACGTGATGGCCCGCACCGGTGAGGTCAACCGCGAGATCGTCGACCTGTCCCAGCTGTCCCCCGAGGTCCAGCGCAGCTTCGTGGCCGCCGAGAACAAGTCGTTCTACACGGACAAGGGCGTCGACCTGAAGGGCACCGCCCGCGGCCTGTTCAACACCCTCTCGGGCAAGGGCAAGCAGGGTGGTTCGACGATCACCCAGCAGTACGTGAAGAACTACTACCTCACGCAGGACCAGACCGTCACGCGCAAGCTGAAGGAACTGGTCATCTCGCTGAAGGTGGAGCGGCAGAACTCCAAGGACCAGATCCTCGCCGGGTACATCAACACCAGTTACTACGGCCGCGGCGCGTGGGGCATCCAGGCCGCCGCCCAGGCCTACTACGGGATCGACGCCTCGAAGCTGGAACCGGAACAGGGCGCCTACCTCGCCGCGCTGCTCCAGGCCCCCAGCCAGTACGACTACACGAGCGCCACCGACACCGGCAGGAGGCTCGTCAAGGCGCGCTGGAACTACGTCCTCGACAACATGGTCGAGATGCACTGGCTCGGCGCGAGCGAGCGCAAGGACATGACCTTCCCCACGCCGCACAAGCCGAAGCCCGCCTCCGGCCTCACCGGCCAGGAGGGCTATCTCTATGAGGCCGCGAAGGCGGAGGCCGTCAAGGACCTCGACATCTCCAAGGAGAAGTTCGACGCGGGCGGCTACACGATCACCCTCAACATCGACCGCAAGAAGCAGAAGCAGCTGGAGAAGTCGGTCAAGGAGCAGCTGACCGACAACCTCGACCCGAAGTCCAAGAAGGCGGACGCCCGGGTCCAGGCCGGCGCCGTCTCGGTCGACCCCAAGACCGGCAAGGTCCTGGCGATGTACGGCGGCAAGGACTACACCGAGCACTACGTCAACAACGCCACCCGCACCGACTACCAGCCGGCCTCCACCTTCAAGCCGGTGATCCTCGCGGCCGCGCTGCAGAACCAGTCCGAGACCCAGGACGGCCAGGTCATCAAGGCCAGCACCAGCTACGACGGCACGAGCAAGCGCCCGGTGGAGGAGGACGGCAAGAAGGTCGGCTTCGCCCCGCCGAACGAGGACGACCAGGACTACGGCCCGGTCACCGTGCAGACCGCCATGAACAAGTCCATCAACTCCGTCTTCGCCCAGATGGGCATCGACGTCGGCATGGACAAGGTCATGGCGACGGCGAAGCAGCTCGGCATGGACTCCGACGACCTCAAGCCGTACGCGGCCCAGACCCTCGGCACCATGGGCGCGAGCCCGCTGGAGATGGCCGGGGTCTACGCGACCCTCGACAACCACGGCAAGAAGGTCACCCCGCAGATCCTGAAGTCGGTGAGCTACGGGAGCGAGAAGCAGCCGCTGCCGGACGCGATCGGCGGCCAGGTCGTCGACCACGGCGTCGCCGACTCGGTCACCTCGGTGCTGACCGGTGTGGTCGACGACGGTACGGCGAAGACGTCGGTCCGGGACAACGCGGCGCGCGACGGCCAGCAGGTGGCGGGCAAGACCGGTACCTCCGACGACAACAAGTCGGCCTGGTTCACCGGCTACACGCCGGACCTGGTCACCTCCGTGGGCCTGTTCGGCGAGGGCGCCGTCAAGACGTCGGAGGAGGGCGCCCACGTCTCCATGAAGGGCGCCGGCGGTCTGCCGCGCGTCGACGGCGGCAGCTTCCCGGCCCGGATCTGGGCGCAGTACATGTTCAACTCGACCAGCGCGAACGGCAAGTTCAGCCTGGACACGGACATGGGCGCGGGCGTCCAGCCCACCACGACGGCCCCGACGACGCCGACCGGCGAGCCGACGACCGAGACGCCGAGCACGGATCCGACGACGAAGGCGCCGACCAAGACGCCGACGACGCCGACCCAGACGCCGCCGAGCACGGATCCGACGACGTCGGATCCGACCACGCCGGAGCCCCCGAACCCGACGGACTCGGCGACGATCGAGATCCCGGAGAACCCGGCGAACAACAGAGAAGAGCAGTAACCACGCGAAGGGGCGCCGGAGTCGATCCGGCGCCCCTTCGGCGTGCGTACGTGCGGTCCGCGCCTACGTGCCTCCGTGCGGCCCTAGGACGGGCCGCCGCCGGGCCGCGCCAGCTCGAACCAGACCACCTTGCCGGTGGACAGCCGGGTGGCGCCCCAGCGCCTGGCGAGACGGTTCACCAGGAACAGGCCGCGGCCGCCCTCGTCGGTCGCGCGGGCGTGCCGCTGCCGGGGCAACTGCGGTACGTCGTCGCCGACTTCGCAGCGCAGCACGTCGGTGCGAAGGAGCCGCAGGGTCACCGGCCGGGACGCGTACCGCACCGCGTTCGTGACGACCTCGCTGACCAGCAGTTCGACGGAGTCGGTCAGGTCCTCCAGGCCCCAGCGGGCCAGCGCGCTGCGCGCGAGCCGCCGCGCCCGGGACGGCGCCGCGTCCTCCGGCTCCAGGAACCAGTACGCGACGTCGCTCGGCGCGATCCCGTCGAAGCGGGCGGCGAGCAGCGCGATGTCGTCGTCCCGGTCGCCGGGGCCGAGCATGTCGAGCACGTCGTCGCAGAGGGCCTCCAGGGGCGGCGGATGGTCCGGGCCCGTCAACTGGGCGGTGTCCGCCAGCCGTTCACGCAGCTGCTCTATGCCCGTCCAGACGTCACGCAGCCGGGACTCGACGAGCCCGTCCGTGTAGAGCAGCAGGGTCGCCCCGGCGGGCGCGTCCAGCTCCACGGCCTCGAAGTCGACGCCGCCGACGCCGATCGGGGCGCCCGGCGGCACCCGCAGCACCTCCGCGCGTCCGCCCAGGTGGAGCAGGACGGGCGGCGGATGCCCCGCGTTGGCGATGGTGATGCGGTGCGCGACCGGGTCGTAGACCGCGTACATGCAGGTCGCCATGCGGTCGGTGCCGAGCCGCTGGGCCTGCTCGTCGAGATGGTGCAGGACCTCCTGCGGCGGCAGGTCGAGGCCCGCGAGGGTCTGCGCCGTCGTGCGCAGCTGGCCCATGATGGCCGCCGACGTCATGGAATGCCCCATGACGTCGCCGACGACCAGGGCGACCCGGCTGCCCGGCAGCGGGATCGCGTCGTACCAGTCGCCGCCGACCCGCGCCGTCTCCGCCGCCGGCAGATAGCGCGAGGCCAGCCGGACGCCCGTCGGGCGCGGCAGGGTCTCCGGGAGCATGGTGCGCTGCAACTCGTCGGCGATGTACGCCTCGCGCCCGTACAGCACCGCCTTGTCGATGCCGAGCGCGCTGTGCGTCGCCAGCTGCCCGGCCACCAGCAGGTCGTCGGGGTCGAAGGGGATCCGGTCCTGGCGGCGCAGGAACACCGCGGCCCCGATCACCCTCCGGCGTCCGCGCAGCGGAGCCAGGATGACGCGCTGCCCGGTCGGCAAAGACGGTTCTCCACCCAGGAGTTCGGGGAGCGCCGCCTGCGCGGCCGTCGTGTCCCCGAACACCGGGCGCACGCCGCGCAGCACCTCGGCGAGCGCGCCGCCGCCCCGCACCTCGCACAACTCGGCACTGCCCGCGGCCAGTTCCGCCGGAGGCACGAACGGCACGGCCGTGCCGCCGCCGTCGGTGTCGGCGTCGTCCGCGGCGTCGGGGATCCGGTCGGTGCGGCGCAGGCGCAGCACCATCGGGCCCGTCGGTCGCTCGTCCCCGACCGGCAGCGGCTCGCGCAGATAGACGAGGATCGCGTCCGAGAACGTCGGCACCGTGGCCCGGCACAGGCCCATCACGATCTCGTCGAGGTCGATGCCGCGCGCGATCCGCCGGGTCGCGGCGCCCACGAAGCGCAGCCGGTCCCCGTCCCGGCGCATCGCCACCGGCTGGCCCGACGGACGCGGCTGCCCGGAGCGCCGCTCGGCGGCCGGCGGCCCGGACGGATCGGGGCGCACCGGCTCGGGCGACGGCGTCCGGGGCTGCGAGTGCTCGGCGTCCGCGGCGGAAGCGGGCGCGGCGGCGCGGCGCGGCTGTTCCGGTAACCCGCTGGAACCCTCCGCGGCCTGCGAGGAATTCCGCAGGGCCGCGCGGGGGTCCGCGGGGCGGGCCGCCATGCCGTGATGGCGGCCTTCGTGGGAGCCTTGATAAGAGGCTGAGTGCTCCGTCACGCGTGTCGAATCCGTCCGTCCGGGGCTGCGCGCCGTGTCACTGGCCGATGCGTCGGCAGTTGATGAACAGCTGGTGCTCGGGAGCCCGCAGGAATGCCGATACCCGGAACGTGTGCCCAGGGAACGGAATCCCGGCGTCGCACGGAGCGGAGACGTCTGCGGGCAGGTGTCTGTCGGCCATCCCGGGCGCGACCCCCTTGAACACGTTCACGGTCCCGCCCCCTCTCGAAGACGCCGAAGACACCGATGACCTCGTTGACATCGTGTCAGACCCACTACGGGTGCGAAGAGTTGCTGCCCGAACTCCACACATCCGCAGTTGTTCGCTCTTGCGGAGGACGATCCTACGTTTCCTACCCGGGGGCGCATCAAGGGTCTCATGAGGACACATGCGCGGGCGTACGGTCCCAGTCGGCGGGCAGCGGCGGCACCGGCCACGCCGGGTCGGGGCGCCAGTGCTCCCAGCCGTCGGAGAACGGGTGCCCCCAGCTTTCGATCACCTCGACCGCCCGGGCGCCCGCCTCCCGCACCCGCCGGGCCTGCTCCGGGCTCATCAGGCCCACCGCCTGTGCCTGCGCGAACTCGTCCTCGTCGTGCCAGCGCCGGCTGTGGTCCTCGTACACCGACAGGTCGAGGAAGTGGTCCTCGGAGTCGACACCGCCCGACCAGCGGGTGTGCGGCTCCTCGAGGTTCACGTACCAGTTGCGGAAGCGCCAGCCCGGCTCCCAGAACAGCCACACCGACCACGGCTCGCCGGGGCGCGCCAGCTTCAGCACGCCGGTGCCGGACCAGTGGTCGCGCTGCACGGTGCGCGGCTTGGTGTAGCGGGTGGCCAGCGGCTCGCGGTGCAGCGGGGTGCCGTCCGCGAGCACCGGCTTCACGCACTCGGTGCCGGGGGCCATCCAGGCGGCGAGCAGTTCGGCGGTGTCCTGGACGACGGTGACCGGACGGCAGATGTGGACCGGCCCGGAATCCGGGTGTCCCGTATTGGCGCGGTAGCGCCACAGGATCCGCTCCCCGGGCGCCCAGCGCCCCTCGCCTGTCCGGTCGTTGTCTGTCATGGACAGATATTAGGTGCCGCTGGCATACGACGGCAGCGACCGGCGTCACGATTCCGTCATCCGGCCACCAGTCGTTACGGACGGGTCATCCGCAGGACATCCAGTGCCTCGTCCAACTGCGCCTCGGTCAGGTCGCCGCGCTCGACGTATCCGCCCTCCAGCACCACCTCGCGGATCGTCTTCCGCTCCGCGAGGGACTTCTTGGCGACCTTGGCCGCCTCCTCGTAGCCGATGTACTTGTTCAGCGGGGTCACCACGGAGGGCGAGGACTCGGCGTACTCGCGGGCGCGCTCCCGGTTGGCGGTGATGCCGTCGACCGTGCGGTCGGCGAGCAGCCGCGAGACGTTGGCGAGCAGACGGATCGATTCCAGGACGTTCTTGGCGATCACCGGAAGCATCACGTTCAGCTCGAAATTGCCCGCCGCGCCCGCCGTGGCCACCGTCGCGTCGTTGCCGATCACCTGTGCGGCGACCATCAGCGTCGCCTCGGGGATGACCGGATTCACCTTGCCCGGCATGATCGACGAGCCGGGCTGGAGGTCCGGCAGGTTGATTTCGGCCAGTCCCGTGCGCGGGCCCGACGCCGCCCACCGCAGATCGTTGGCGATCTTCGTCAGGCCGACCGCGATGGTGCGCAGCTGCCCGCTGGTCTCCACGATGCCGTCGCGGGCGCCCTGCGCCTCGAAGTGGTCGCGCGCCTCGGTCAGCGGCAGCCCGGTGGCGCGGGCCACCTCGGCGATGACGGCCGGGGAGAACCCGGGCGGCGTGTTGATCCCCGTACCGACGGCCGTGCCGCCCAGCGGCAGTTCCGCGAGCCGGGGGAGCGAGGCGGTCAGCCGCTCGACGCCGTAGCGGACCTGCGCCGCGTACCCGCCGAACTCCTGGCCCAGCGTCACCGGCGTCGCGTCCATCAGGTGCGTACGGCCCGACTTCACGACGTCGGCGAACTCCTCCGCCTTGCGCCCCAGGGACGCGGCCAGGTGCTCCAGGGCCGGGATCAGGTCGTGGGTGACGGCGGCCGTCGCCGCGATGTGGATCGAGGAGGGGAAGACGTCGTTCGACGACTGCGAGGCGTTCACGTGGTCGTTCGGGTGCACGTCGCGGCCCAGGCGCTCGGTGGCCAGGGTGGCCAGCACCTCGTTGGCGTTCATGTTGGAGGAGGTGCCGGACCCGGTCTGGAAGACGTCGACCGGGAACTCGTCGTCCCAGCGTCCCTCGGCGACCTCGGCGGCCGCGTCCGCGATGGCGCCGGCGATGTCCTTGTCGAGCACCCCCAGCTCCGCGTTGACCTTCGCGGCCGCGCCCTTGATGCGGGCCAGGGCCTCGATGTGGGCGCGCTCCAGGCGCTGCCCGGAGACGGGGAAGTTCTCCACGGCGCGCTGGGTCTGGGCCCGCCACTTGGCGGCGGCGGGGACACGGACCTCGCCCATGGAATCGTGCTCGATGCGGTAGTCGGTCATACCCGGTACAGCACGTGCGGCGGCGCCGGTGTTCCCGGCGCAACGCCGGACGGGCTCATGAATCGAGCCCGTCCGGCGGATACGCGCGTGGGGTCAGACCAGGCCGGGACCGCGCACCGGGATGTGCGTGAACGTCGGCTCGGGGGCCGGGTTCTGGAAGAAGTCGTTGCCCTTGTCGTCGACGACGATGAACGCCGGGAAGTTCTCGACCTCGATCTTCCAGACGGCCTCCATGCCGAGCTCCTCGTACTCGACGACCTCGACCTTCTTGATGCAGTCCTGCGCGAGGCGGGCGGCCGGGCCGCCGATGGAGCCGAGGTAGAAGCCGCCGTGCGCGTCGCACGCGTCGGTGACCTGCTGCGAGCGGTTGCCCTTGGCGAGCATCACCCTGGAGCCGCCCGCCGCCTGGAACTGGGCGACGTAGGAGTCCATGCGGCCGGCCGTCGTCGGGCCGAACGAGCCGGACGCGTAACCCTCCGGGGTCTTGGCCGGGCCCGCGTAGTACACGGGGTGGTCCTTCAGGTACTGCGGCATCTCCTCGCCCGCGTCCAGGCGCTCCTTGATCTTGGCGTGCGCGATGTCGCGGGCGACGACGAGCGGGCCGTTCAGGGAGAGCCGGGTCTTGACCGGGTACTTGGTCAGCTCGGCGAGGATGGCGTCCATCGGCTGGTTCAGGTCGATGGTCACGACGTCGCTCGACTCGTCGAGGTGCTCGTCGGTGGTCTCGGGGAGGAAGCGCGCCGGGTCGGTCTCCAGCTGCTCCAGGAAGACGCCCTCGGCGGTGATCTTCGCGACGGCCTGGCGGTCGGCCGAGCAGGACACGGCGATGGCGACCGGGCAGGACGCGCCGTGCCGCGGCAGGCGCACCACGCGCACGTCGTGGCAGAAGTACTTGCCGCCGAACTGCGCGCCGATGCCGATCTTCTGCGTCAGCTCGAAGACCTTCTCCTCCAGCTCCTTGTCCCGGAAGCCGTGACCGAGCGCGGAACCCTCGTCGGGGATCTCGTCGTAGTAGTGCGCGGAGGCGTACTTGGCGGTCTTCAGCGCGTACTCGGCGCTCGTGCCGCCGACGACGATGGCGAGGTGGTACGGCGGGCACGCGGCGGTGCCCAGCGAGCGGATCTTCTCCTCCAGGAACTTCATCATGGAGGCCTCGTTCAGGACGGCCTTCGTCTCCTGGTAGAGGAACGACTTGTTGGCCGAGCCGCCGCCCTTCGCCATGAACAGGAACTTGTAGGCGCCGCCGTCGGTCGCGTACAGCTCGATCTGGGCCGGGAGGTTGGAGCCGGTGTTCTTCTCGTCCCACATGTTCAGCGGGGCCATCTGCGAGTAGCGCAGGTTCAGGTTCTGGTAGGCGTCGAAGATGCCCTTGGAGAGCGACTTCTCGTCCTCGCCCTCGGTCAGCACGTTCTGCCCGCGCTTGCCCATGACGATGGCGGTGCCGGTGTCCTGGCACATCGGGAGCACGCCGGCCGCCGCGATGTTCGCGTTCTTCAGCAGGTCCAGCGCCACGAACTTGTCGTTGTTCGACGCCTCGGGGTCGTCGACGATGCGGCGCAGCTGCGCGAGGTGGGCCGGGCGCAGGTAGTGCTGGATGTCGTGGATCGCCTCTTCGGCGAGCTTGCGCAGCGCCTCCGGCTCGACCTTCAGGAACGTACGCCCGTCCGGCCCCTCGGCGGTGGAGACACCCTCCGAGGTCACCAGGCGATAGGGGGTGGTGTCCTCGCCCTGGGGGAGCAGATCGGTGTACGCGAACTCAGGCATCGTGCCTTTTCCTCTTTCGGCCGGTGGCAGCGCTGGCATCCGTTGGCAGCGCCAACCAGCGTAGAACCTGGGCGCGCGGGCGGACCTGTGAGGTAAGGCTCAGTCGGGCCGGGCGGGCCGGGTCCGGTCGGGTGCCGACGCACCCTAGTCGCGATCTATCGCGTTTGGGTACGCTGCTGTCGTGGACCTTCAGAAGAGCCCCGAGCCCAGCGCCCCCGTGGCGGAACCGACCGACCTGCGCGCGTCCGACGCGGACCGGGACCGGATCGCGGACATCCTGCGCGAGGCGCTCGCGGAGGGCCGGCTCGACGCGGAGGAGCACGCCGAGCGGATCGACGGGGTGTACCGCGCCAAGACGGTGGGTGAGCTGGAGCCGCTGGTCAGGGATCTGCCCGGCGCGCACGCGGGCGCGCCGTCCGTGGCGTCCCCGGCGCCGGACCAGCCGGCGCCCGGCACCGTCCCGCCGCTGCCCGGGGAGAACCTGGTGGCGGTGTTCAGCTCCACCGTCCGAAGAGGCCGCTGGCGCGTGGGCCGCCGCACGCACGCGTACGCCGTGTTCGGCAGTGTGGAGATCGACCTCAGCGAGGCGATCTTCGAGTACCCGCAGATCTACATCAAGGCGGTCTCCGTCTTCGGCAGCGTCGACATCCGGGTCCCGGAGAACATCTCGCTGCGCGGCAGCGGCGGCGGCATCCTCGGCAGCTTCGAGGTCGACGCGATGGACGCGCCTGAGGCCGACGCGCCGGTCGTCTACGTCGACGGCGCCGCGGTGCTCGGCAGCATCGAGGCGCGGCCCAAGCGCGGCAAGATCATCGCGAACCTGGAGAAGCACCTGCGCAAGCACTTCGGCTGACCGCGCCGCCGCGCGGCCGAACTCCCGTACGCGCCGGGGGACTTCCGTGCTTCGGAACTCAGTGCATAGGCGTCGACACAGCGGGTAGGGCTTGGGGCATCGTCTACCGATCGACCCCTGTTGCCTCTGAAGCTCGCGAAAGCCGTCGTAAGCCGTCGTCAGGAGTAGACCGTGCTGCATCCGCCGCATCAGTCCTTGCAGGTCGCCGCCGTTCCGCAGCAGCGGGTGCCAGTGCGGGACCGGGACCAGGACGCACCGTGGCACACGGAGGCCGTGTGCAGGCGCGACGAGGCGGGCCTCTTCTTCGCCCCATCCAAGGAACCCACCGCCGCGCGCCTCGCGCGCGAGGAGGCGGCCAAGCGGGTCTGTGCCCGCTGTCCGGTCCTGGTCGAGTGCCGCGAGCACGCCCTGCTCCAGCCGGAGCCGTACGGCGTGTGGGGCGGCCTGACGGCGGCCGAACGCCGCGTCGTGCTGGCGCGCAGGCGGCGGCGCGACGTGGAACTCAAGAACACGGGCCGCCCGATCGCGGCGGCGGGCTGAAGCGCACGGTCAGCTAGGCGCCCCGTCAGGGGCGCGGGGCTGTGTCGACGTGCGGCTCCGCCGCGTGGGCGCGAGAAGCCCCACCGGCCCGCACCCGCCGTACGACGTGACGGTGCTTAACGGCGCAGAAGCGCGTAGGGCGCCCCGCACAACGGGGCGCCCCAGCCGCTACTTGGCCCGGTCGAAATCAATCGCGGAGTAGGCGCGCAGCTTGCTCAACCGGTGCTGCGAGTCGATCTGCCGGATGGTCCCGGACTTGGACCGCATCACCAGCGACGACGTGGTCGCGCTCTCGGACTGGTACCGAACCCCCCGCAGCAGCTCCCCGTCCGTGATCCCGGTGGCCACGAAGAACACGTTCTCCCCGGAGACCAGGTCGTCGGTGGACAGCACGCGGTCCAGGTCGTGCCCGGCGTCGAGCGCCCGCTGCCGCTCCTCGTCGTCCTTGGGCCACAGCTTGCCCTGGATCACACCGCCCAGGCACTTCATGGCGCAGGCCGAGATGATGCCCTCCGGCGTGCCGCCGATGCCGAGCATCAGGTCGACGCCGGTGCCCTCGCGCACGGCGAGGATCGAACCGGCGACGTCGCCGTCGGAGATCAGCTTGATCCGGGCGCCGGTCTCCCGGATCTCCTTGATCATGCCCTCGTGGCGCGGCCGGTCGAGGATGACGACGGTGACGTCCTCGGGGGCACGCCGCTTCGCCTTGGCGACCCGGCGGATGTTCACCGACACCGGCGCGTTGATGTCCACGTAGTCCGCGGCTTCGGGGCCGGTGACCAGCTTGTCCATGTAGAAGACGGCCGACGGGTCGAACATCGTGCCGCGGTCGGCGGCGGCCAGCACCGCGATCGCGTTCGGCATGCCCTTGGAGCAGAGCGTCGTGCCGTCGATCGGGTCGACGGCGATGTCGCACTCCGCGCCCGTCCCGTCGCCCACCCGCTCGCCGTTGAACAGCATCGGGGCCTCGTCCTTCTCGCCCTCGCCGATGACGACGACCCCGTTCATCGACACGGTGGAGACGAGGGTCCGCATGGCGCGCACGGCGGCGCCGTCCGCTCCGTTCTTGTCGCCGCGGCCGACCCAGCGGCCGGCGGCCATGGCGGCGGCCTCGGTGACGCGGACGAGTTCCAGGGCGAGGTTGCGGTCGGGGGCCTCGGAGGGGACCTCGAGTTCGGACGGCAGCTGGTGATGCTGATGCTCGGTCATCGAGACGCACCTTTCTGTTCCGGCGTTTTTTGCCGGGATACGACGACGGCCGGATGAGGGTTGATTGGTCCTGACTCTATCGCCCGTACGACAATCTGAGCAGAGCACCCCACGGATGAGCGGCTACGTTCATGACAGGTACGTCCATCGAGGCGGATACCGGGACGCATGGGGGACCTCCCGGCCGGGTGCGACAGGCCACCTGCGACGATGGGCGGGTGGCAGGAAGAAATGGCAAGAAGACGGTGGGCAGCCTGGTGCTGTCCCTGGGTGTCTGTGTCGTGGCGGCGGGCGTGATCTACGTGTTCGTCCCGCACGACGATTCCGAGGAGACGCCTGTCAAGCGCGTGGACTACCGGGTGGAGCTGCTCTCGGCCCGCCGCGCGGCCTCCTATCCGGTGGCCGCCCCCGAGGGTCTGGCGGCCTCGTGGAAGCCGACCTCCGTGCGCTACAACGGCGAGGGGAACGAGGCCTGGCACCTCGGCTTCCTCGACCCCGACGGCCAGTACGTCGCCGTCGAGCAGTCGACCGACAAGCCGACCCGGTTCATCGACGAGGCGAGCCAGGGCGCCGAGAAGACCAGCCACGAGCAGACCATCAACGGCGAGCGGTGGCAGCGCTACAAGGGCGAGAAGTACGACGCCCTGGTCCTGCAGCAGAAGAACGCCACGACGGTGGTGACCGGCACGGCCGGGTTCGACGGGCTGGCCAGGATGGCCGGGGCGCTGAAGATGGAGCGGGACACGTCGGCGTGAGCCGTTCGTCCGACGGCCGGTGGGGCTTCTCGCGCAGTTCCCCGCGCCCCTGAAGGGCGAGCTTCGCTCGCTTCAGGGGCGCGGGGAACTGCGCGACCAGCCACGACGAGAGCCGCGCGTGAAGGCATACGGAAAGGCCCCGGCTTCTGGGGGAAGCCGGGGCCTTTCCGCGCTGCGTGCGATGTGGCTCAGACCGTCGTGATGACCTGGTCCTGAGCGAGACGCGGAGAGCGGGGGAACCAGGCGTCGTCGCCGGGCTTGCCGATGTTGATGACCATCAGGGGGGTGTGGTCGTCGTCCAGGAACTCCTTCTGGACACCGGCGAAGTCGAAGCCGGTCATCGGACCGGCGGCCAGGCCGGCGGCCCGCACGCCCATGATGAAGTAGCCGGCCTGCAGCGTGGCGTTGACCAGCGCGGCCTGCTCGCGGACCGGGCGCTCGGAGAAGAACGCGTCCTTGGCCTGCGGGAAGTGCGGGAGCAGCTGCGGCAGCTCCTCGTGGAACTCGTTGTCCGCCGAGAGGATCGCGACCAGCGGGGCCGAGGCGGTCTTCGGCTGGTTGCCCTCGGCCATGTGCTTGACCAGGCGCTCGCGGGCCTCGGGGGAGCGGACCAGCGTGATGCGCAGCGGCGACTGGTTGAAGGCGGTCGGGCCGAACTTGACCAGCTCGTAGATCGCCTGGACCTGCTCGTCGGTCACCGGCTCGTCGGTGAAGGTGTTCGCGGTGCGGGCCTCGCGGAAGAGCAGGTCCTGGGCGGCGGGGTCAAGAACGAGGGACATTGATCAACCTTCTCGTACGGATCAACTGACGCATTCGACCCTACGCCGATGAGGTTCAACTTTCAACAAACACCTTCGTGACCCTGTTCACAAGGGCCCGCGGGGTCACTCCTGGCCCGGCTCGCCCCCGCCCTCCCCGTCGGACTCGTCGGCCAGCGCCGCGTCCAGGCGGGCCCGCGCCCCGTCCAGCCAGCGCCGGCACACCTTCGCCAGCTCCTCGCCCCGCTCCCACAGCGCGAGGGACTCCTCCAAGGACGTGCCGCCGGCCTCCAACTGCCGTACGACATCGATCAGTTCGTCCCGCGCCTGCTCATAGCCGAGCGCCTCGTCGGCCGCCTTCGTGGTCATGCTGTTGTCCGTCCTCACGCTTCGGTTTCTGTGACTCGTACGGTGAACTCGCCCTCGGCGACCCGGGCCCGCAGCTCCTCGCCGGCCGCCGCCTCCTCGGCCGCGCGCACCACGTGGCCGTCCGCCTTCTGCAGGACCGCGTAGCCGCGCTTGAGGGTGGCCGCCGGCGAGAGCGCGACCACGCGTGCGTGCGTGTGCGTCAGCTCCGAGTCCGCGCGGTCCAGGAGATGGCCGAGGGTGCGGCGGCTGCGCTCGGTCAGCGCCGTGATCTGCGCCTCGCGGTCGTCGATCATGCGGTGCGGGTCCTCTATCGACGGCCGGGCCAGCGCCGCCGCGAGGCCGCGCTCCTCCCGGTCCAGGAACGCCGACACGCTGCGCCGGGCCCGGTCCCGCAGGAACCGCACCCGCTCGTACTCCTCGCCGACGTCCGGCACCACCTTCTTGGCGGCGTCGGTCGGCGTCGAGGCCCGCAGATCGGCGACGTAGTCGAGCAGCGGGGTGTCCGGCTCGTGCCCGATCGCCGAGACCACCGGCGTCCGGCAGGCGGCCACGGCCCGCACCAGCTGCTCGTCCGAGAAGGGCAGCAGGTCCTCCACGCTGCCGCCGCCGCGCGCCACGACGATCACGTCGACCTCGTCCAGCGCGTCCAGCTCCTTGACCGCCTGGACGACCTGCGGCACGGCGTGCACGCCCTGCACCGGCACATTGCGCACCTCGAAGCGGACGGCGGGCCAGCGGTGCCGCGCGTTCTCCAGGACGTCGCGCTCGGCGGCCGAGGCCCGGCCGCAGACCAGGCCGACCAGCTGGGGCAGGAACGGCAGCGGCTTCTTGCGGTCCGCGGCGAACAGCCCCTCCGCGGCCAGCGACTTCTTCAGCTGCTCCAGACGCGCGAGCAGCTCACCGACGCCGACCGGCCGGATCTCGGCGGCCCGCAGCGAGAGCTGACCGCGCGGTGCGTACCACTCGGGCTTCGCGTGGACGACGACCCGGGAACCCTCGCGGACCACGTCCGCCACCGCGTCGAACACCTGCCGGTAGCAGGTGACCGAGACCGAGATGTCGTGCGACGGATCGCGCAGCGTCAGGAACACGACGCCGGCGCCCGGCCTGCGGGACAGCTGGGTGATCTGCCCCTCCACCCACACGGCGCCGAGCCGGTCGATCCATCCGCCGATCAGCCGGGACACCTCACCGACGGGGACCGGGGTGTCCGGGGACGTGTTGACAGCCATGCCGCGAGCGTAGCCGCCGGGACCGACAGTCCTGTGGGTCACACGGGTTGTCCTGTGCGTGCCCGGGCCCGACCTACCGGCCCGCGCGGGCGTCCGTCCCTAGCGTCGGCCGGTATGACAAATCTGATCAGGACAGCCGTCCCGGTGGCCGCGGCTGCGACCGGTGCCCTGTGCGCCTGCGCCGTGCTGGCCGCGGCACCGGTCCGGTCCGCGCCCGGCGCCGCGACCCGCGACACCGTCACGATCGGCAACCCCGTCGCGGGCAACAACGGCTTCGGCGTCATCACCGAGGACGACGCCTACCTCGGCAGCACCGAGTCGGAAGGACCGGTCGCGGTCGGCGGCGACCTGCGCTTCGGCGCCGGTTACAACGTCTCCCTGAACACCGCGGGGTCCTACGTCGCCCCCGGCGACCAGCGGCCCACCGCGCTGCTCGTCGGCGGCCGGGTCCGCTACGACCAGAGCGACCCGGCCGGCGTCCTCAAGGTCCTCCAGAACGGCTACGTGAAGATCGGCGACATGACCGGCGGCCAGGCCCTGGACTCCGACAGCAACGGCGCCGCCGCCAACACCCACATCGACGCCCGGGGCACCGCCTACGACGCCACACCCCGCATCGAACTCAGCACCCGCGAGGCCGCCGCGAAGGTCGGCCCCGCCGACCTGATGGACTTCCCCGGCCTGTTCACCACGTACCGGGACCGGGCACGACAGATGGCGGCCTGCGCCGGCAACGTCATCCTGCGCGACGGCAACGGCGACCCGCTCCCCGACCAGTCGACGGTGCCGCCCGGCTCCCAGATCAAGCTCTCCCTCGACACGGGCCGCACCAACGTGCTGCGCCTCACCGGCGCGATGCTCGACAACATCTCCACGCTGACGCTGCTCAACCAGCCGACCGCCGCCGCGCCCCTGGTCGTCGTCGTGGACACCAGTGCCGAGGGCGGCGACTACACCTGGCACGCGCCGACCATGGCCGGCGTCGGCGACTCCGAGAACCACATCCTGTGGGACTTCCCGGACGCCACCCGGATCACCAACCCCGACGGCGACGAGATCGAGGGCACGGTCTACGCGCCGAGCGCCGAGTTCGTCGACCTGGACGCCTCGAACATCGAGGGCGACGTCGTCGTCAAGTCGCTCGTCCAGGGCTCGACGGCGGCGGTCGGCGGGAATCCGGCCAACGCGGGGGAGATGCACTACCACCCGTTCGACGCCGTCATCCAGTGCGACGACGAGACGACGCCCACCCCCACGCCGTCGCAGCCGGGCGAATCGCCGTCGCCGTCTCCTACGCCGACGAGGACGCCGAACAACGGGACGGCCACGCCGACCCCTCCGACGCCCACACCCACCCCGACGGGCCACACGTCGCCCACGCCCAGCCCTTCCGAGAGCACGCCGACGCCGACCTCGACCCCGACGCCGAGCGGTGGAACGACCACCCCCACGGCGCCGGGCACCCCGACCCCCACGCCCACCGGCCCCGCCCTCGCCCACACCGGATCCGACCGCCGGGCCACCGCCGTCATCGGCGGCATCGCGGCGGCCCTCGTGGTCACCGGCGCCGGAGCCATGGCCCTGGGACGGCTGCGCCGCAACGGCCGCCACCGCTGATCCCGGTACCCACGGCGCCCGCGGCAGCCGGGCGGCGGCGGACCGCTACACGGGATCCGGGTCCGAGTCCGCCGCCCGCCCGCGCTGCACCACCAGCACCACGAGCCCGACCACCAGCCAGATCGCACCCACCACCTGCGCCGCCCCCGAGGCCTCCACGATCACCGCGACGGCGATCGCCGCACCGACCACCGGCACCAGCAGATGCCGCCACCAGCTGACCGGCCCGCCCCGGCGGCGGACCGCGAAGTACCCCACGACACTGGCGTGCAGCAACGTGAACGCGGTCAGGGCGCCGATGTCGACCACCGACGTCAGATGGTCGAGGCCGTCGTCGCGGCGGGCCGCCCAGACCGCCGCGACCAGCGTGATCGCCGCGGCCACCAGCAGCGCGGCCCGCGGCACGCCCGAGTCCGTCCGGGACAGCGCCTTCGGCAGCCGCCGGTCGCGGGCCATCGCGAACAGCAGCCGGCCCGCCGCGGCCTGCCCGGCGAGCGCCGCGAACGCCGCGCCGATCGCCTTGCTCACCGCCACCAGATCGTGCAGCCAGCCCCCGACCGAGGCGTCCACCGTGTCGTAGAACGCGGACCCCTGCGCGGCCGGATCGGCCGCCATCTGCGCCGACGTCGTCGGCTCCAGCAGGGCCGCCAGATACGTCTGCGCGACGAACAGCACACCGGTGAACACCAGACAGAACAGCACCGCCCGCGCGACCTTCGCCGAACCGCCGGTGACCTCCTCGGCGAACGTGGCGATGGCGTCGAAGCCCAGGTACGACAGGACGGCCACCGACACCGCGCCGAGCACCGCCGACAGCGCGAACGCGCCCTGGGTGCCGTCCCCGGTCAGCGGCGACAGCCAGTCGCGCTGCGCGCCGTCCGTCGCCAGCACCACGATCGCCGAGACGATGAAGATCACCAGCACCACGATCTCCAGCGCCAGGACCGCGAAACCGACCCGGGCCGCGGCCCGTACACCCCACAGGTTGAGCAGTGTCGTGATCACCACGGCGAGCGCCGTCCACACCCACCGCGACACGTCCGGCACCAGCGAGTTCATCGCGATCCCGGAGAACAGGTACGCCACCGCCGGGATCAGCAGATAGTCGAGCATCGCCATCCAGCCCGCGATGAAACCGGGCCCCTTTCCGAGCCCCACGCGCGCGTAGGCGTACACAGAGCCCGCGCGCGGGGCGACCCGCACCATCTGGGCGTAGCTGAACGCGGTGAACGCCATCGCGATCGTCGCCACGATGTAGACGAGCGCGACCGCGCCGTGCGACTTCGCGTCCAGGGTGCCGAAGACGCCGACGGGCGCCATGGGGGCGATGAACAGAAGCCCGTAGACCACCAGGTCACGGAAGCCGAGGTTCCGGCGGAGCTTGCCGTCCGGGACCTCTGGGGTCCCGGGGACTTCGGACGCGGCTGGTACGGACATCGTGCCTCCGTCGATCGGACAGGCTCCCGGCCCCACCAGTCTCCCCAGCCCGGCGATCTTTGGCCTCCTGGGCTCGGCCTTACGATGGGGAGCATGACTGCTACGACTGGCTCCCGCCGCGTCCTGCTCGCCGCCCCCCGTGGCTACTGCGCCGGTGTGGACCGTGCCGTGATCGCCGTCGAGAAAGCCCTGGAGCAGTACGGGGCCCCGATCTATGTCCGCCACGAGATCGTGCACAACAAGTACGTCGTGCAGACCCTGGAGCGGAAGGGCGCCATCTTCGTCGAACAGACGGAGGAGGTTCCCGAGGGCTCGATCGTGATGTTCTCGGCGCACGGTGTCGCACCGACCGTCCACGCGGAGGCCGAGCGCGGCCGGCTCGCCACCATCGACGCGACCTGCCCGCTCGTCACCAAGGTCCACAAAGAAGCGATCCGCTACGCCAACGACGACTTCGACATCCTCCTGATCGGCCACGAGGGCCACGAGGAGGTCATCGGCACCTCCGGCGAGGCCCCGGACCACATCACGCTGGTCGACGGCCCCGAGGACGTCGCCAAGGTCGAGGTCCGCGACCCCGAGAAGGTCGTCTGGCTCTCCCAGACCACGCTGTCCGTCGACGAGACGATGGAGACCGTCGACGCCCTGAAGACCAAGTTCCCCGGCCTCGTCTCCCCGCCGAGCGACGACATCTGCTACGCCACGCAGAACCGCCAGCTCGCCGTGAAGCAGATGGGCGCCGAGTCCGACCTCGTCATCGTCGTCGGCTCCCGCAACTCCTCGAACTCGGTGCGCCTCGTCGAGGTCGCCAAGCTGGCCGGCGCCAAGGACGCGTACCTCGTGGACTACGCGAGCGAGATCGACGAGTCCTGGCTGGACGGCGTCTCCACGATCGGCGTCACCTCCGGCGCCTCCGTCCCCGACGTCCTCGTCGAGGAGGTCCTGGAGTACCTGTCGCAGCGCGGCTTCGCCGACGTGGAGATCGTGAAGGCGGCCGAGGAGTCCATCACCTTCTCGCTGCCCAAGGAGCTCCGCCGCGACCTGCGCGCCGAGGCCGCGTCCCTCGTCGAGCGGGCGGATTCCACTTCCGGGAAGTGACCGTGGGTCTCCCGTCGTAACGTGGAGCACATGGAGATCTTCGGTGTGGACATCGGCGGATCAGGGATCAAGGGCGCTCCGGTCGACCTGGAGCGCGGCGATCTCGCCGAGGAGCGGTTCAAGGTGCTGACCCCCCAGCCGGCCACCCCCGACGCGGTGGCCGACGGGGTCAAGCAGGTCGTCGAGAACTTCGCGGGCGGCTGCGACCGGGTCGGCATCACCTTCCCGGGCGTCGTCACCGGCGGCTCGACGATCCGGACCGCGGCCAACGTGGACAAGAGCTGGATCGACGTCGACGCGCGGGCCCTGCTGAGCGAGAAGCTCGGCGGGCTGCCCGTCACGATCCTGAACGACGCGGACGCCGCCGGGGTCGCCGAGATGCAGTTCGGCGCCGGCCGCGGCCGCAAGGGCACGGTGCTGCTGCTCACCTTCGGTACGGGCATCGGCAGCGCCCTCTTCGCCGACGGCACCCTGGTGCCCAACACCGAGCTGGGCCATCTGGAGCTGCACGGCCACGACGCCGAGAAGCGGGCCTCCACCAAGGCCCGCGAGGACGAGGACCTGACCTGGGAGCACTGGGCCAGACGCGTCACCAAGTACCTGGCCCACGTGGAGATGCTGTTCTCGCCCGAGCTGTTCATCATCGGCGGCGGCATCAGCCGCAAGGCCGACAAGTTCGTGCCGCTGATCGAGGGAATCAAGGCGGAGATCGTGCCGGCCCAGCTGCAGAACAACGCGGGGATCGTGGGCGCGGCGATGGCGGCGTCGCGCGCTTCCTGAGCGGCTAGGCGCGTCGCGGCTTGGGGGCCTTCTGCGCCTGCCTCTGCTCCGTGGGTTCCTGCTGCCCGTTGCGCCGCTGGGCCGCGGCCTTGCGCGCCATCAGCCGTACTTTGCGTACGGCGACGATGAGACCGGCGACGAGGGTGCCGCCGTAGAGCCAGCCCGCGCTCGTCGCCAGGGTCGTCACCAGGCCCGCGAGGTGCCCGCTGAGCCCGTCACCGCCGTCGCCGACGAAGAAGGCGCCCAGGGCGAACGCGATGGGCACCGCGACCGGCGCCGTCACCAGGTCCGCCTTGCGCACCCAGCCCGCGGTGAGCCCGCTGACCAGCACGAAGAACACGCCGTACACGGCCACGGCGCCGCCGAACAGCAGCCCGTCGAGGAACCCGAGCACCAGCATCGACGCCCCGCAGAACAGCCCGCTGCCCAGGCCCGTCAGCCGCGGGTCGGGGAACCTGCGGAGCGCGCGCAGCAGCGGCGGCAGCCGACGGCCCTGGCCGCCGCCCGCGCGGTAGACGGTGGCGGAATCGACGGACGGGGCGGTGGCACGCCCGTCACCGGGCTCACCCTGCGCCTGCGGGGGCAGCGGGGCCCGGCCGCGGCGCGGGCGGGATTGCGGGGGACGCGTCCTGTGTTGCTCCACAGGCCCAACATAGGTGGGCTTATAGGCGCAATACGCCGCGGGACACGCGCTTAGTTCAAGCTTGACCGTTGTTGGTTCGGGTGTTCGATACGTCGCCGGGGCGGGGGCGGCGGGGCCGTAGACTGGTGGACCGCCCCCACCCCACCTCTCGTACGGGAAGTCGCAACGTGTCGCTCACGATCGGAATCGTCGGTCTGCCCAATGTCGGCAAGTCGACCCTGTTCAACGCCCTGACCAAGAACGACGTGCTCGCGGCCAACTACCCGTTCGCCACGATCGAGCCCAACGTCGGAGTGGTGGGCGTCCCCGACACCCGCCTCACGAAGCTGGCGGAGATCTTCAGCTCCCAGAAGGTCCTCCCGGCCACGGTCGACTTCGTCGACATCGCGGGCATCGTGCGCGGCGCCTCCGAGGGTGAGGGCCTGGGCAACAAGTTCCTGGCGAACATCCGCGAGTCCGACGCGATCTGCCAGGTCATCCGCGCCTTCAAGGACGAGAACGTCGTGCACGTCGACGGCAAGGTCTCGCCCAAGGACGACATCGAGACGATCAACACCGAGCTGATCCTCGCCGACCTCCAGTCCGTCGAGAAGGCGATCCCGCGCCTCCAGAAGGAGATCCGCCTCCACAAGGAGAAGATCCCGGTCCTCGCCGCCGTCGAAGAGGCCCAGAAGCTGCTCGAAGCGGGTACCCCCCTCTTCTCTGTCGGCATCACCAAGGGCACCGAGAAGGGCCGGCTCCTCCACGAGCTGCACCTCCTCACCACCAAGCCCTTCCTCTACGTCTTCAACGTTGACGAGGACGAGCTGGTCGACGAGGAGTTCAAGGACGCCCAGCGCGCCCTGGTCGCCCCCGCCGAGGCCATCTTCCTCAACGCCAAGATCGAGTCCGAGCTCATCGAGCTCGACGACGACGAGGCCCTCGAACTCCTCCAGTCCATGGGCCAGGAGGAGCCCGGCCTCGCCACTCTCGGCCGCGTCGGCTTTGCCACCCTCGGCCTCCAGACCTACCTGACGGCCGGCCCCAAGGAATCCCGCGCCTGGACCATCCCCCAGGGCGCCACCGCCCCGGAGGCTGCCGGCGTCATCCACACCGACTTCCAGAAGGGCTTCATCAAGGCGGAGATCATCTCCTTCGCCGACCTGGTGGAGTGCGGCTCGGTCGCGGAGGCCCGCGCCAAGGGCAAGGCCCGTATGGAGGGCAAGGACTATGTGATGCAGGACGGGGACGTGGTGGAGTTCCGCTTCAACGTCTGAGCCGCATCCGCCACCAGGGCCGCCCCCTTCCGGGGCGGCCCTGACGCGTTTCAGGACCCGCTCACAGCAGGCGCCGCTGCCCCCACTGCACGACGAAGAGAACCGCCGCCGCCGTGCCCGCCAGCATGATGCCCGTGGCCAGCCACTGCATCGTGTGCATCTGGGTGACCGGGAGGTAGTCCATCGCGTAGCCGATGACGTGCTTCGACTCCAGGCAGGCGGTCTGGGCGCGGTCGTCGGACGTTCCTTCGAGGCAGGTCGTCCAGTCCAGGCGGGCGCCGGAGTCTGTGAGGAAAGAGGTGCCCTGGCCCTGTTGGATCGCCTGGGCGGGGAGTTCCGGCTGGGGGGAGTCCGGGCCGATGCCCCGATCCGTGGTGATCGTGAGGACGTGGCCCAGGTTCAGGCGGAAGCGGTCCCAGACCAGGCCGATCGCCACCACCGCGCCGAGCGTGACCGCCATCGAGACCAGGGTGCGGCGCAGGAGCAGGCCGATCGCCGCGCCCAGCGTGAAGGTGAGCAGGGCGTACGCCACCGGTACCGGGCCCGTGCCGTCGAAGAAGACGCCGCTCGTCCATTCCAGGGTGTCGTCACGGCCCCTGACCGGGCTCCACCACCAGGCGAAGGTGACGGACAGCGCCGTCGCGGACAGGGCGATCAGGACGGCCGTCAGTGCCAGCTTCGTGGTCAGCCAGCGCAGGCGGCTGACCGACTGTGAAGTCACCAGCTTCGCGGTGCCGGACTCCAGGTCCCCCGCGAAGAGCGGGGCGCCGAGGAAGACACCGGTGAGGGCGGGCACGTAGGTCAGGTAGCCGCCGATGCTGAACAACCGGCCGGAGTACTTCTCGAAGTCGGGCGGCAGCGCGCCGGACTTCGGCGCCGACGTGTTCAGGTAGTCCGTCATCTGGCCGCGCAGGACGACCATGACCAGTACGCCCACCAGCGTCAGGCCGATGAGGGTCCAGTACGCGGCGCGGTGCTGGCGCCAGACCAGCCAGACCGGGCCGCTCAGGCGGGGGGAGCGGACGTGGTCGGGGGCGAGCGTCGTCATGCCGTCACAGCCTTCTGCCGGTCGCGGGTGAGGATGTCGTGGATGTCGCCGACCCGGGCGCCGGGGGCGATCAGGGCGGGCGCGTCGGGGGAGCTGAGGTAGGCGAGCAGCAGCTGCTCCAGGGTCGGGGTGGTCGTGGAAGGGCCCGCGTGCGCGGCGAGCCGGACCAGGGCGCCCGGACGGTACTCGCCGCGGCGCTCGTCGATCACGGTGTGCGGGCCGGGGGCGTCCAGCAGGGCGTGCGCGGCGCGCAGTTCGTCCACCCCGCCCGCCAGGCGCAGGGAGCCGTGCGCGATGACGAGCAGGAAGTCGCAGACGTGCTCCAGCTCGGCGAGCATGTGTGAGGAGATCAGGACCGTCGTGCCGTTCCGGTCCGCCTCCGCCCGCAGTACGGCCATCAGCTCGCGCCGCACCAGCGGGTCCAGATCGGACATCGGCTCGTCCAGGATCAGCAGATCGGGGCGCTTGCCGAAGGCCAGGGCGAAGGCGACGCGGGTGCGCTGCCCGCCGGACAGCGTGCCGATCCGCGCCGTCATCGGCACCCGGCCCGCGGCCACGATGCCCTCGGCGACCTCCTGGTCCCAGCGCGGGTTCAGCTCCCGGCCCAGCCGCAGGGTCTCGGCCACCGTGAAGCGCCGGAACAGCGGCTTGTCCTGGGTCAGGAACGCGGTGCGCGGGACCGCCTCCGCGGACCCCGGGGCCGCGCCGAACACCCGCAGAGCGCCGTCCGTCGGCCGGATCATGTGCGTGGCCAGGCCCATCAGGGTGCTCTTGCCCGCGCCGTTGGGACCGACCAGGCCGCACACCCGCCCGGCCGGAAGCCGGAAGGAGACGTCGCGCAGCGCCCACCCCCGCCGGTACCGCTTGCCGAGTCCATGGGCCTCGATCGCCGACTCGGCGGCGGAGTGCTCGAACCCCGTACCGCTCCTGTGGTGCATCCGTGCGTGGTCCATGGGGGCGCCGGCTCCTTGTACATGTGGGGGAGGTGGGGGAGAAGCGCATGGAGCCCCGGCGCCCGATCCGGGGGCCACTAAGGTGAAGTCGGCCCGGTCAGGGACGTGGTCCGTGTGCGGGGAGCGGCGGGTGCCGCCCCGGTGGACACCACTTTTCCGCGCCGGCACCGCGCGGCGGATCGGGCGAAAGACAGATCATGCGCGGCCGGCTGTGACTTTCGGCCGGTCGGCCGGAGGGACGGGTGCGAACGATGCCGGAGACGGCGAACCGGGTGACCGGACCGCAGGATCGGCGCGCGCGGCTGCTGCCCGCCACGGCGTGGCTGCTGCCGGCCTGCGTCCTGGTCGGCCTCGTCGTACTGGACTGGGTGGGCGGCTTCTACTGGATCGAGGAGTGCGGGCCCGCCAAGATGACCGGCGCGCTGCTGGCCCTCGCCGTCGCCGTCGTCTCACCGCGGCTCGGCGACCGGGCGCTGCCCGCGGCCGCCTGCGCGGTCGGCTGCGTGTCGCTGGCCGTCTCCTTTTTGCTGTACCTGAAGATGACGGTCGGCTCGCAGGCGCTGGGGTTCGCCGAACCGGCCGCGCTGTCCTGGCTGTTGCTGAACGTCGCCCGGCGCGCGCGGCCGTCCTGGGCGGTGCCGGTCGTGCCCGTGCTGCTCGTGGCGATCGTGCTGCGGCCGGTGTCGGTCCACCTGCGGCAGTCCACCGTCATCATGGCGCTGCTCTTCGCCCTGGGGGCCGTCCTCGCGCTGGGCATCGGGCTCGGCACGCGACTGCTCCTGGTGGACCGGCGACGCCAGGCGGCCGCCCTCCGCCTCGAACAGCGCACGGAGTTCGCCCGGGACCTGCACGACTTCGTCGCCCACCACGTGACCGGCATCGTGGTCCAGGCGCAGGGCGCCCAGGCGATCGCCGGCCGGCGGCCCGAGCTGCTGCCGCCCGCGCTGCGACGGATCGAGCAGGCGGGCTCGGAGGCGCTGACCTCCATGCGGCACATGGTCGGGATGCTGCGCGACGCCGACGGCGAGGTGGCCCTCACCCCGCTGGCCGGCCTCGACGAAGTGCGTACGCTCGTCGAGGAGTTCTCGGCGGTCGGCGGGGCCCGCGCCCGGCTCGATCTGGCCGGGACCTTCGACGACCTGCCGGTGGAGGTGACGACCACCGCGCACCGGGTGGTGATGGAGGCCCTGACCAACGTACGCAAACACGCGCACGGCTGCACCGAGGTGCGGGTGGCCGTGGACCGGTCGGGAGGCCAGCTCACCGTCCGGGTCGACGACGACGGACGGCCCCGCGCGGTCTCCGGCGGCGGCTTCGGGCTGAAGGGGCTCGTCGAGCGGGTGGGCCTGGTCGGCGGCCGGGTCGAGGCGGGGCCGGTGACGGCCGGTGGCTGGGGCGTCGAGGCGACGCTCCCCGTGACGGCGACGGCGACGGCGACCGCGACGGCGGCCGTGGCGCAGGGGGCGACGGTATGACCATCCGGGTGCTGATCGCCGACGACCAGGCCATGGTCCGCGCCGGGTTCGCGATGATCCTCGCGGCGGAGGACGACATCGAGGTGGTCGCGGAGGCCAAGGACGGGGTGGACGCGGTGGAACTCGCCGCGCTGCACCGGCCCGACGTCGTCCTGATGGACATCCGGATGCCCCGCATGGACGGCCTGGAGGCGCTGCGCAGGCTGACCCGGCCGGGCACCGTGAACCCGCCGAAGGTCGTCGTGGTCACGACGTTCGACGACGACGAGTACGTGCAGCGCGCCCTCGGCGAGGGCGCCTCCGGTTTCCTGATCAAGGACTCGGGGCCCGCCCTGCTCGTCGAGGCGATCCGGGCGGCCGACTCCGGCGAGGCGCTGGTCAGCCCGGCCATCACGGTCCGGCTGCTGCGGCGCCTCAACAGCGCGCCCGCTCCCCGCGAGCCGCACGCCGCACTGTCCGCACGCGAGAACGACCTCGTCCGCCTGGTGGCGCGGGGGCTGACCAACGCGGAGATCGCCGCCGATCTCGGCATCTCCGTGGGCACCGTCAAGACCCACCTCACCAACGTCCAGGGCAAGCTGTCAGCGCGGAACCGGGTCGAGATCGCGGCCTGGGCCTGGGAGTCCGGGCTGGTCGACGGTCGCGGCTGACCACCGGGCCCGACCACCGGACCCGGCCGGCCATCGGGCGCGGCTGACCACCAGGCCCGACCATCGCCTCCGGCTGACCATCGGACGCGGCCGGTCACCCGGGTGATTAGGGTCGTCCGGTGACCTCTGAACCGAATCCGGCCGTCGAACCGCAGCAGGCCGTCGATCCGAACCCGGCCGCCCTTGCCGGCCCGCTGGACGCCCTCGACCGCCGGATCGTCGCCGCCCTCCAGATCGACGGCCGCGCCTCCTGGCGACGGATCGCCACTGCGCTCGGGGAGCCCGAGCGGAAGGTGGCGCGGCGCGGGCTGCGGCTCCTGGAGAGCGGGGCCGTGGCGGTGCGCGGGCTCGTGGTGCGGGGCGAGACGGTGATCCTGCGGATGAACTGCCGGCCCGGCGCCGTGCGCGACACCGCCGTCGCCGCGGCCCGCAGGGACGACGCCATCTTCTCGTACGTGCTCGCGGGCGCCGCCGACTGCGTGGCCGAACTCCAGTGTCCGCCGGGCGAGTTGGCGCGGCTGACGCTGGACGACGTACCCGCGCTGCCGGGACTTGTCGCGCAGCAGGTCTCCCCGGTGCTGCGCTACTTCCGCACCGTGCACGAGTGGTCGCCGGGGATCCTCGGCGACGACGAGATCGCCGCGCTCACCGGCGAGGCGGCGCGGCCGGTGGACGGGGTCGAGGTGCCGGACGTGCCGCTCGCGCCCGACGAGGAGGCCATCCTGCGCGCGCTCGCCGAGGACGGCCGCCGCACGCACGACGAACTCGCCGCCGTGGCCGGGGTGTCGGTGGCGACGGCGCGGCGCCGCGTGGAGTCGCTCACCCGGCAGGGAGTCGTCAGCATCCGGGCCGCCGTGGAGCCCGCGCTGCTCGGGCTGCCGGTCGAGGCGATGCTGTGGATCAGGACCAGGCCCGACGAGGTCGAGGAGGTGGGGCGGCTGCTCGTCGAGTCGCCGCTGGTGCGGTACGCGGCCGTGGTGATGGGGGAGCACCAGATCCTGGTCGACGTGACCCAGCCGTCGAAGCGGGCCCTGCACGCGTTCCTCACCGAGGCGGCGTGGGTGCGGCGGGCCGAGGCCGTGCAGTCCCACCTGGTGGTGCAGGCGTGGAAGCGCAGCGGGGTGCCGGCCCGTGGAGTCTCCCTGTTCCCCGTTGCGGGTGAGTGACCAGAAGTTTCAAGTGTGTGAATTGGGTGTCTGAAAAGTTCACAGGTGCAGAACTGTTGACTGAAACGATCAGTTGACCGCAGTGTGGTGGCGCACACAGTCGCCTCCCGCACGAGGATCGCCATGCCCCTGAGCCCCTTGGAAGCCGACGCGCTCTGCGCTCTGGACGCCGTCGAACTCGCCGCCCGCCTTCGGCGCCGAGAGCTGTCCGCGCGCGAGGTCGTCGCCGCCCACCTCGACCGCATCGAGCGGGTGAACCCTGCGCTCAACGCCATCGTCACGCTCGACGCCGAAGGGGCGGCGCGGGCGGCTGCGCGGGCCGACGAACGCGCCGCGTCCGGAGCCGAGTTGGGGCCGCTGCACGGGCTGCCCATCGCCTTCAAGGACACCCACCTCACCCGCGGCATGCGCACCACGCACGGCTCGCCGCTCTTCGCCGACCACGTGCCCGACGAGGACGAACTCCTCGTCCAGCGGATCGAGTCGGCCGGCGCCATCCGCGTCGGCAAGACCAACGTGCCGGAGTTCGCGGCCGGTTCGCACACCTTCAACACCGTCTTCGGCGCGACCCGCAACCCGTACGACACCACGCGCTCGGCCGGCGGCAGCAGCGGCGGCGCCGCGGCCGCGCTCGCCGCCCGGCTCACCCCGATCGCCGACGGCAGCGACATGGGCGGCTCGCTGCGCAACCCCGCCTCCTTCTGCAACGTCGTCGGGCTGCGCCCCACCCCCGGCCGCGTGCCGGCGCTGCCCTCCGGCGACGTGTGGGAGACCCTCGCCGTCGCCGGGCCCATGGGCCGCACCGTCGCCGACACCGCGCTGCTGCTGTCGGTCATGGCCGGCCCCGACCCGCGCAGCCCGCTCTCCCTGGAGGTCCCGGACCCCGCCGCGTACCGCGCCCCGCTGGAGCGCGACCTCACGGGCCTGCGGGTCGCGTACGCGCCCGACCTCGGCGGCCGGGTCCCCGTCGACCCCGAGGTGCGCGCCGTCGTCGACCGGCAGGCCGCCGTGTTCGCGGACCTGGGCTGCCGGGTGGCCGAGGACTGCCCGGACCTCGACGGCGCCGAACACGCCTTCCGTACGCTGCGTGCGCACGCCTTCCACCAGGGGTTCGGGCCGCTCCTCGACGCCCACCGCGACTCCCTCAAGTCCAGCCTCGTGCAGAACATCGAGGAGGGGGTACGGCTCACCGGCGCCGACCTCGCCCGCGCCCGCGGCGAACTGACCCGCCTCCATCTTGCCGCCGTCGACTTCTTCGGGCGGTACGACGTGCTGATCGCGCCGGTCAGCCAGGTCGTCCCGTTCGCCGTCGAGTCGGAGTACCCGGAGATCGTCGACGGGCAGCCGCAGCACACCTACCTCGACTGGATGCGCTCCGCGTACCTCGTCTCCGCCCTGGGCGCACCCGCCCTCTCCGTCCCCGCCGGGTTCACCCCGTCCGGACTTCCCGTGGGCCTTCAGATCGTGGCCGCGCCGCGTGCCGAACGGTTCGTGCTGGAGGTCGGCGCCGCCTACGAGGCCGCCACCGGACACGGCCGTCACGCGCCCGCCCCGGCATCGTCCTGAAGGTTCGACTCCCCTCAGCTGGAGCCCCGATGAGATCACCGCACGCCCTCTGGGCCGCCGTGCCCGTCCTGGCCTTTCTCAGTACGCCGTACCTGCCGTTCGTCAACGGCCCGCACCTGTGGCTCGGCATCCCGTCCGTCCTGTGCTGGTGCCTGATCTGGACGGCCGGCACGACGGCGACCCTCGCGCTGGTCGACCGGCTCAGCCCGGGCGCGGCCGACGAGGACGACGCAGAGGACATCGAGGTCACAGGCGACGCAAAGGACGGGGCGGCCGTATGAACAGCACCATGGTCATCACGGTCGTCGGCATCGTCGCCATCGCGCTGGTCGGCGTCAGCGGGCGCCGCGCACCCAGCACGGAGCTGGGGGAGTGGACCGTCGGCAAGCGCCGCTTCTCCACCTTCACCACCTGGTTCCTGCAAGCCGGTGAGTCGTTCACGACGTTCAGCTTCCTCGGGCTCGCGGGCCTGGCGTTCGGCGCCGGCGTCGCCGCGTCGTACGCCCTGTGCTACCTCGCCATCAACTTCGTCCTGCAGTACTTCACGGCCCCGCGCATGCGCCAACTCGGCCTGCGCGGCGGCTATCTGACCCAGGCGGATTTCTTCGTCGACCGCTACAAAAGCCCGCTGCTCGGCAAGGTCGTGGCCGTCGTGGGCGCGGTCTTCCTCCTGCCGTACCTGCAACTGCAGATCACCGGCCTCGGCATGATCGTGCAGCTCGCCACCGGCAGCCGCGCGGGCGGCAACTGGAGCATGGTCCTGGCCACGGCCCTCACCGTCGGCTTCGTCCTGTGGTCCGGCATCCGCGGCATCGCGCGCGTCGCCTATCTCAAGGACGCGCTGATGATCGTCGGGCTCGTGGTGCTGGTGGTGGGCGTCGCGGTGTCCGTGCACGGCGGCATCACCGGCGTCTTCGAGACCGTCCGGGACGCCCACCCGGAACTGCTGACACTCGATCAGCCCGGCTACGACTCCACATTCTTCGTCACCGCGGTCGTCATCTCCGGGATCGGCGGCGGCCTCGGCACCATGGCGCACCTGTGGCCGCCGGTGCTCGCCGCCGGCAGCGGACGCGCCCTCCGCTCGAACGCGGTCTGGCTGCCGCTCTACCAGATCGCCCTCGGCATCCCGGTGATCGTCGGCTTCGCGGGCGTCCTCCTCCTCTCCAAGGACGCGGCCCCCAACTCCGTCGCCCTCACCCTCGCCGGGCAGACCCTGCCCGGCTGGCTGGTCGGGCTCGTCGCGGTCGCGGCGGCCTCGGCGGCGATGGTGCCGTCCGCCGCCATCGTCGTCGGCATCTCCAGCCTGCTGTCCCGCAACCTGTTCAGCGCCCGCAGCGCCCGCACCCAACTCCGCACGAACCACGTGTGCGTGATCGCCGCGGCGGCCCTGGCCCTCACCCTCGGCCTCCTCCGTCCCGGCCTCCTCGCCGACCTCCTCCTGCTCACCTACGGAGGTCTCACCCAGCTCGCCCCGGCGATCGTGATGGGCCTGGCCAAGCGGGTACGGCTGGGGGCGGTGCCCGCGCTGCTCGGGATCGTGACCGGGGTGGCGGTGCTGGCCTGGCTGACGTTCGGCGGCGTCGACGTCGGCACCGTGGATACGGGGTTGATCGCGCTCGGGGTGAATGTGGTGGTGACCGTGGTCGCTCAGGTTCTGGTGGGGGTTCGGCGGGGCCGGGCCGTTGAAGCGGTGGGGGCTCGATTGGGGTGAGGGGCGGGGTCGGGGCGGGGGTCTGTCGAAGCGCCTGCCCGGCGCTGGGTGCCGCCTTGCCCACCCTGCCGCCCCTGGCGGCAGATTGCCCAAGGCGGCGGCGGGGTGCCCAAGGCGGGGGCTCAGGTGACGGTCAGTTCGGATACCGGGGATGGGGAGCGGCCCGTCTGTGTCAGGCGGACGAATTGGGCGTGTGCGCCCGCACCGAACGGCACCCAGCGCCGCCCGTCCGCCGACAGCTCCGCCCGGTACGCCCGGGTCCCGGTCACGGTGATCCGGTGCAGGGTCTTCCGGGCTCCCAGGTCGACGGTGAGGGCGGCGCCCGGGCGGGTCGGCAGCCAGGTCGTCGCCGGGTTGCCGTCGACGGCGGCGCCCGCGTACTGGCCCGGGTCCTCGGACGTCGCCTTCGCGGGGCGGCAACGGGCCAGGTCGGAGGTGGGGGTGAGGTCGGGGCGGCGGGTCGGGACGGTCAGGCCGTCGGCCGTCACCGTCTTCCGGCCGGCCGGGGTGTCCACGGCGAAGGGGCTGCCGGAGGTGAGCCGCACGGTGGTGCGGCGGGCGCCGAGCGCGATGTCGTACGTCCGGCCCCGCCAGTGCAGCCCCCTGACCGTGACGCCCTTCGCCAGCTGCGGCGGCAGCGTCGGGTCGAGCCGCACGGCTGCGCCGTCCTCCAGACGCAGCCCGGTCAGGCCGTGCGTGAAGACCTGCAGGAACCCGCCCTTGCCGGTCAGGAAGTCCTGCGCGGGCGCGCCGGCGAGCGCGTCGTCCCCGCCCGCCTTGTCGCCGCGCGCCTCCGAGAACGTACCGAACGGCTCCCGGAAGAACGGCCGCGAGGCACGCTCCAGGAACGTGTACGTCGCACAGCCCGGCTCGCCGATCGCCGCCGCGGCGGCCGCGTGCACCGAGTCGGTCATCGCGGGGCCGCCCCGGTCGGTGTGCGCCGCGTAGTAGTCGAGCGTGGCCGCCGCCGCGCCCTTCGGCATCGGCCGCCAGTCCAGCGGATACAGCAGCAGCACGGCGTCGGCCTGCTTGATGTCGCCGGCGTGCGCGAGGTCGTAACCGGCGTACTGGAGAAAGACCTTGCGGCGCGCGTCGTACGGGATCCGCAACCGGTCGGCGATCCTCGTCCAGTCGGCGCCGGGCCGCTCGCCGACGAGCCGGGCGGCCTTGGCGGCGGCGCGCAGGGAGGTCGCGGCGACCGCGTTGGTGTAGACGCCGTCGTCGACGCCGTTGCTGTACTCGTCGGGCCCCGCGACGTCCTTGATGGAGTAGGAGCTGTCCTTCTTGTTCGGCGTGACCCGCGAACTCCAGTATTCGGCAAGCCCTTTGAGCAGCGGCCAGCCCTGTCCGCGCAGCCAGGCGCGGTCCCCGGTGGCCTGGTAGTACTGCCAGGCGGCGATCGCGATGTCGCCCTGGAGGTGGTTTTGGATGACGCAGTGGGGCGGGTACCAGCTCTGGCACTCCTTCCACAGCGAACCCGAACGCGCGCTGGTCCAGGGGTACATGAGTCCCTTCACGGACGTCTTGAGCGCGTTGTCGGCGGCCGCCGTCCGGGTGCGGTAGCGGTACGCGAGGACCGGCTCGGCCAGCTCCGGGCGGGTGGCGAGCAGCGAGGGGAACATCCACGTCTCGGCGTCCCAGAACACCATGCCCGCGTACGCGTCGCTGCTCAGCCCGGCGGGCGGGATGCTGTCGCTCGCGCCCGCGCGGACGGAGGAGAGCAGTCCGTACTGGGCCGCGCGCACCTGCGCCTGAAGGTCGGGGCGGCCCTGGACCTCGATGTCCGACGACCACAACTTCCGCCAGGCGGCGATGTGTTCGTCCTTCAGCGCCTGCCAGCCCGCGGCCGCCGCACGCTGCGAGGCGCTCACCGCGGTGGCGTGCGGGGTGCGCGAGGTGAGCGAGGTGTCCACGCCGACGTACTTGACGACGTCGTAGCGGGTGCCCGCGTGGGCGTCGAAGTCCGCCGAGGTGGTGCCGCTCAGGCCGTCCGAGCGGCGGGGCTCGTGGGTGCGGCCGGGGGAGCGCAGGGTGGAGGCC
The DNA here is from genome assembly GCF_042799415.1 of Streptomyces sp. NPDC057694. Classification (NCBI taxonomy): domain Bacteria; kingdom Bacillati; phylum Actinomycetota; class Actinomycetes; order Kitasatosporales; family Streptomycetaceae; genus Streptomyces; species Streptomyces sp. NPDC057694. The sequence goes on along the minus strand of NZ_JBHVIX010000030.1, from coordinate 45,866 downwards.
ACCGTGCCGGTCAGGCCGGTCCCGTCGGTACGGAAACCGACCGCGACCGTGCGCTTGCCCGCCGGGCCCGTGCCGGTGGCTTTGAGGCGGCGGGCGCCGCGGCCGTCGATCCGGTCGGTCACGGTGACCCGGCCCGACCAGTGCGGGGTGACGCGCAGCCGGACGGCGCCGACGTGGGCGCGGGCCCGGTCGGCCAGCACCTCGTACGCCAGGTCGGTGCGGCGGCCGTCCTTGTGCACCCAGGTGAGCGAGGTGGTGACGGTGCCGCAGCGCAGGTCGACGCTCTGCCGGTAACCCGTGGTGCGGCTGCCCGGCCCGTACGTCTCGCCCCGCGCGCTCACCTCGAGGGCGGTCCAGTTCGGGAGGGCGGCGAGGGCCTGGCGGTGGGCCGTGTTCTTCGGGCCGCGGGCGTAGAGGCCGGAGACGAAGGCGCCGTCGTAGCGCGGGGTGTAGAGCGGCCAGCCGGTCTTCTCGGCGGGGGTGCCGTGGGCGTAGCCGCTGCCGGTGGAGGGGACGCGGACGCCGAGGTAGCCGTTGCCGGTGTACGCCGTGTAGGGGTTGCCGGGGTCGGCGGTACGGGTGGTCAGGGTCCAGCCGGGGTCGGCGCATTCGGAGGTGTCCGGGGCGCGGGGCGGCAGGAAGGCGGCTGTCGTCAGGGCGAGGGTGAGGGGGAGGGCGGCGGTCAGGGCTCTGCGGGGGGTGGGGGTCACGGGGTCGAGCGTGCGGGGTGATGGGGGGCGGGTGTGGCATGCGCGCCGGGGGTTGGGCGGTACGGGTGGGTGGGGGCGCTCTCGGGTGCGGGTCGCGTCGTGGCTGGTCGCGCAGTTCCCCGCGCCCCTGGGTTGTCGGTCGTGCGCGGGCCGGTGGCCGCTTCTCGCGCAGTTCCCCGCGCCCCTGAGTGCGCACTTCGTGCGCAGTCTCAGGGGCGCCCCGGCGCCGGGCAGGCGCTTCGGGAGGCGCCCGCCCAGGCCCTGCCCTTTACCCGGCCAGGCCCGTTTTCAGGCCCGCTCCGCAGAGGGGGACCACCGCGGTGCGGGAGGACAGGGTCGCGCCCAAGGGGCCGTCCTCCCTGGTCGCGGCCCAGCAGGCGACCCCGGTCGACTCGACGTACAGGCCCCGCGAGGCCAGGTCCAGCTGGGCGTGCCGGAGCTGATCCTCCGTCACCGTGTGGAAGGCGCCGCCTGATTCCCGTACCGCACGCAGGATCTGCCGAGCCCGCGGCGGCCGCGTGATCGCGATGCCCTCGGCGAAGGTGTCGGCCATGGGCGTGACCCCCACCAGATCGTCCGCCCCGGCCCGCCACGCCGCCGCCAGCGGAGCCACCGCCGCGGCCTGCACCGCGTGCAGCGCGGGCCGCCGGTCGATGAGCCCGGCGGTGTGCAGCTCGGCGACGGCGAGCGCGGCGCCGAGCAGCAGCGTCCCGTTCCCGACGGGAACGACCAGCACGTCGGGCAGCCGCCCGCCCAGGTCCTCCCACAGCTCATGGACGTACGTCTTCGTGCCGTGCAGGAAGTACGGGTTGTAGACGTGACTGGCGTAGAAGACGCCGTCCTCGTCGGCGGCGGCCCGCGCAGCGCTCGCCGTCGCCTCCCGGTCGCCGTCGACCACGAGGAGCCGCGCGCCGTGCGCGCCGATCTGCTCCAGCTTCTTCGGCGACGTGCCCCGGGGGACGTAGACCGTGCAGGGCAGCCGCGCGCGGGCGCAGTACGCGGCGATCGCCGTCCCCGCGTTGCCACTGCTGTCCGCGATCACCCGCTCCGGCCGCAGCCGCGCGGCCAGGGCGGCCAGCATGACGGCGCCGCGGTCCTTGAACGACAGCGTCGGCATGAGGAAGTCCAGCTTCGCCGAGACGCCGTCGGTGAGCGGTACGAGCGGCGTGCGGCCCTCTCCGAGGGTGCAGTCCGGCACCGGGAGCGGCAGGCACTCCGCGTAGCGCCACAGCGAACCCGCGCGCCCGCTCAGGGACTTGAGGAAGGCCGGGGTCGGTGAGTAGTCGAGGTCGAGCGGGCCACCGCATGCCGGGCAGCACCAGTTGAGGGATCCGGACGGGACGCGGGTGCCGTCCAGGGGGCAGTAACAGTCGGGCAGGGCGGTCATGAGAAGAGCGTAGGCAGCCTGCCGCCTCCCGAACCGTACGCACGGCCGACTTGGGCGCCGATGTGTGAATGGCTCACTACCTGGAGAAAGTCCCTGCGTAAAGCCCTGCCCACCCGTAAGTCATCACTTCGAGTGATTCCTTGGCCTTTGCTTGCGCGTCTCAACCGACGGTTGCCAGGCTGTCGCTGTCTGTCAATGTGATGGGGGTTCCGCGGACGGCGGTCGGGGGAGACCGCTCGGGGATCCGCGGGGAACGAGGGGAACAATCAGTGTCATTCGGTGAGCAGCCGGCGTACCTGCGCGTCGCGGGTGATCTCCGCGAGAAGATCGTCAATGGCTCACTGCCGCCGCACACCCGGCTCCCTTCCCAGGCCAAGATCCGCGAGGAGTACGGGGTTTCGGACACGGTCGCCCTGGAGGCGCGCAAGGTGCTGATGGCGGAGGGCCTGGTCGAGGGCCGCTCGGGCTCGGGGACCTATGTGCGCGAGCGGCCGGTGCCGCGCCGCGTCGCCCGCTCCGGATACCGCACGGGCGCCGGGTCCACCCCCTTCCGCCAGGAGCAGTCCGACCCGTCGGCGCGCGGCACCTGGGAGTCGCGCAGCGAGCAGGCCGAGGCGGACGCCTCCCTCGCGGAGCGGCTCGCGATCCGGGCCGGCGACCGGGTGATGCGCACGGCGTACGTGTACCGGGACGCGGGGGAGACGGTGATGCTCGCCACCTCCTGGGAGCCCCTCGCGGTCACCGGCCGCACCCCGGTGATGCTGCCCGAGGAGGGCCCGCTCGGCGGCTGCGGAGTCGTCGAGCGCATGGCGGCGATCGACGTGATCGTGGACAACGTGACGGAGGAAGTGGCCGCCCGCCCCGGCCTGGCCGAGGAGCTGAGCGCGCTCGGCGGCGTGCCCGGGCATGTCGTCATCGTCATCCACCGCACCTTCTTCGCCTCGGGCAGGCCGGTCGAGACGGCCGACGTCGTGGTCCCCGCGGACCGGTACCGGATCGCCTACCACCTGCCGGTCAAATGACCCCGCCCCCGGACCTCGGCGTCCCCGTCCGCTGGCCGGACGCGCCGTCCGGGCCGCGATATCCCGAGTTAACCGGGCCCCAAATCCCGTAACCGGCAGGCAATCCCGCGCTGCAACGACTTGTCATGCACGGCTCCTACCGTCCTTCTGCGTACCCGCCGTACCGGTATACCGCTACCACCGCTACGGCCAGGCCCCGCTGACTGACGGACGAACGGGAAGCCGACCATGACCGAGACCGCACTGCCCACCGCCGACCCGGCACCGCCCGAGCCGCCGAACCGGCAGGCTCCCCAGCGCAGTTACGCCAAGCTGGCGGCCGACGAGTCCCGCGAGGACTTCTCGCTGCGCTACGCCCCGCACTCCTACCGGCGCTGGTCGCCGACCATGGTCGCCTCGACCGCGCTCGGCGGCATCGCCTACCTCGCCGACTTCGCGATCGGCGCGTCCATCGTCTTCACCTACGGATTCACCAGCGGCTTCGCCTCGATCCTGTGCGCGGCGACGATCATCTTCCTGACCGGCATCCCGATCGCCCGGGCCTGCGCCAAGTACGGCCTGGACATGGACCTGATCACGCGCGGCGCCGGGTTCGGCTACTTCGGCTCGACGCTCACGTCCCTGATCTACGCCTCGTTCACCTTCATCTTCTTCGCGCTCGAAGGCTCGATCATGGCGCAGGCGATGCACGAGGTGGTCGGCCTGCCGCTGCCCGTCGGTTACTTGCTGACGACGCTCATCGTCATCCCGATCGTGTTCCGCGGCATGGGCGCGCTCGCCAAGGTGCAGGCGTGGACGCAGCCGGTCTGGCTCATCGGTCTCGTCCTGCCCTTCGTGATCCTGGCCTTCCACTCGCCGGGCTCGTTCGGCGACTTCACCCACTTCGGCGGCACCGAGGGCGCGGGCAGCGGCTTCTCCTGGCTCGGCTTCGGGCTCGGCACCGGCGTCGCGCTCTCCCTCATCGCGCAGATCGGCGAACAGGCCGACTACCTGCGCTTCATGCCGGCCAAGACCGAGCAGAACCGCAGGCGCTGGAATCTCGCCGTGCTCGCCGCGGGACCCGGCTGGGTGATCATCGGCGCGGCCAAGCAGATCGGCGGCGCGCTGCTCGCCTTCGTCGCCCTCGAGGCCGTCGGCAAGACCCACGCGCTCGAACCGATCGCCCCGCAGGTCGAGGCACTGAAGCCGTGGCTCGGCTCGGTCGCGCTGCCCGCCGCCGCGCTGTTCGTGATCGTCTCCCAGGTCAAGATCAACGTCACGAACGCCTACAGCGGCTCGCTTTCCTGGTCGAACTTCTTCTCCCGCGTCACCCACCGGCACCCCGGCCGCGTCTGGTACATCTTCCTCAACCTCGCCATCGCGCTGACGCTGATGGAGATGAACATGTTCGCCGCGCTGAACAAACTGCTCGGCTTCTACTCGAACGTGGGCATCGCCTGGATCGCGGCCGTCGCCGCCGACCTCGTCATCAACAAGAGGGTGGGCTGGAGCCCGAAATACATCGAGTTCAAGCGGGCCTACCTCTATGCGGTGAACCCGGCGGGCTTCGGCTCGATGGTGATCGCCTCGACCGTTTCCATCCTGGCCTTCTTCGGCCTCTTCGGGGAGTACGCGGAGGCCTTCTCCACCTTCATCGCCGCAGGGCTCGCCCTGACCCTGTGCCCGCTGATCGCCTGGGCCACGAAGGGGAAGTACTACCTGGCCCGGCCGAACCCGGTGAACGGCCCGGACGTCCCGGTCGCGGACATCACCGCCACCCACACCTGTGGCGTCTGCGAAACGGCGTACGAACTCCCCGACATCGCCGACTGCCCGGTGCAGTCCGGGCCGATCTGCTCGCTGTGCTGCTCGCTGGACGCGGAGTGCGGTGACGTGTGCACGAAGAAGCCGTCGGGGGAGCCCGTTCTGATGCCGATGCCCATGGTGCGGGAGAACTGAACGGTACTGCTGGGATTCAGGGGGCGCATTTATGCAAATGCGCCCCCTTGGCGTGTGTCGGGGATGGCTTGTTGCGTATCTCTTTGTGCCAACACGTATCCGCTCCGTGAAGGTCAGGCGTAGGCTCGGGCATATGCGGATTGTGGTTTCCTCAGGACGCTTAGGGGGCGGAGCACGATGCGAGCCGGGGTCGGGCCGATCAGGGAGGGGCGGCGCACGATGAACGACGGCACGACGACACTTCCGTGGCTCGTGATACGCCAGGACGACAATGGCAACCGCTACCGCGTGGGCCGCTACGCGACGAGGGCGGAGGCCCAGCGCATCGCCGACAGTCTCGATGCCCACGGCCACAAACAGCTCTACTGGGTCGAGCGCCTGGCGGAGAACACCACCTCGGTGCGGAACGGGACGTTGCGCTGACGGGGCCTTAGGCTCCGCCGCATGACTGATCAGATCGAACCGGCCGTCGTGGTGGTCGCCGCCGCTCTGTACGACGCCGATGGCCGGTTGCTGGCCGCGCGGCGCAGTGCGCCTGCTGAGCTTGCCGGGCGGTGGGAGTTGCCCGGCGGCAAGGTCGAGCCGGGGGAGGCCCAGGAGCATGCGCTGGTCCGCGAACTCCGGGAGGAGCTGGGCGTCGAGGCCGTGCCCGTGTCCCGGGTTCCGGGTGAATGGGTGCTGAAGCCCGGCTACGTCCTCCGTGTCTGGCGCTGCGCCCTGGATTCGGGTACGCCGGCCCCTCTTGAGGACCACGACGAACTCCGCTGGCTCGCCCCCGCCGACCTCTGGACCGTGAACTGGCTGGACCAGGACGTCCCCGCCGTAGCGGCGGCCGCCCACGATTTCGCCCGCCGCTAGCGTCGCGGCTGGCCGCGCAGTGGGTTGTCGGTCGGGTGCGGGCCGGTGGCCGCTTCTCGCGCAGTTCCCCGCGCCCCTGAGATGCGCACTTCGTGCGCCATCTCATCAGAGGCGGCGCGCCCGCCGCCTCCACGGGAGAGGCGCACGCCCCTGTCTCGTGGAGGCGCGCGAGTGGAGGCGCGCGCAGCGCAGCCTCCGGGGGGAGGCGGCGCGAAGCGCCTGCCTCAGGGGCGCGGGGAACGGCGCGAGAAGCGGCCACCGGCCGTCAGCCGACGGTCAACCCTTCAGGGGCGCGGGGAACGGCGCGGGAAGAGGCCACCGGCCGTCAGTCGACAACGCTCCCAGGGGCGCGGGGAACGGCGCGAGAAGAGGCCACCGGCCGTCAGCCGACCAACAACCCAGGGGCGCGGGGAACGGCGCGAGAAGCGGCCACCGGCCGTCAGCCGACGGTCAACCCTTCAGGGGCGCGGGGAACTGCGCGGGAAGAGGCCACCGGCCGTCAGTCGACAACGCTCCCAGGGGCGCGGGGAACGGCGCGAGAAGAGGCCACCGGCCGGCAGACGAACCACAACCCATCAGGGGCGCGGGGAACTGCGCGACCAGCCCCCACCGGCCCGCACTCGACCGACAACCCGAGAAGGAGCGCGGGGAACCCACGAAGACCCCCCACCCCGGCGGAGCCCTACGCCGTACGTACCACCTCGCGACCCTTTCCGCGATAACACCCCACCCCGTCCGGGTATATCCCGATTAACCCTATGAAACCGGACAGAACTCCTCGCGGGTCAGGGAAGTGATCGGTGTGCTCCACACCCAGGGCGATGCCGCCGAGTGGGCCTTCCCCGCCGACCCCATGGCCGTCCGCAAAGCCCGCGCAGCAGTCCGTGGGCAACTGTCCGCCTGGAACCTCGACGAGCTGTGCGACATCACGATCCTGCTGGTCAGCGAGCTGGTCACCAACTCGCTGCGGCACGCCTCGGGTCCCATCGGAGTCCGCCTGGTCCGCCCGGAGGGTGCGCACGGCGCCCTGCTGGTCGAGGTCTCGGACCCGCTGCCCGACCCGCCCAGGGCCCGCGCGGCCGCTCCCGACGACGAGGGCGGCCGCGGTCTGCAACTGGTGGCATGCGCCTCCCGGCGCTGGGGTACCAGGCCCGGCGGTGCGGACACCGGCGGCAAGACGGTGTGGTTCGAGCTGGCTCTGCCCGGCTGAACACGTACGGGTGGACGCACCCCGGTTAAGTGGGTCGCACCTGGTTAAGAGACGGGAATGTGGAACTCGAGTGGAGAACGCGGTGTGTGGACGCACCTGCACTCTGGGTACGGAAACAGTCGGTCCCGACGGGCCAAAAAGGGTCGGGACCGTGGTGTGATCGTGAACACCGTGTCGTGCGGCTCCGTAGTGCTGGATACTGCGGGCAGCCGCCCCGGTGACCGGTGCCGGACGCGGTGAGCTGGAGGGGACGGTTCGCGTGAGCGAGATACCAGCGAAGGCCGGGGCGTCTGACGGCGCCTCGGACGCGGCGTCGACGCCGGATGCGGGCCGGACGCCGCTGGAGCGGACGCAAGCGGAAATCGGGCCGATCGCCGACATCTGGCAGACGAGCCCGCCCGGGTCGATCTACGACTACATCAAGGTCGCCTCGTTCTCGATCGGCCCCGACGGGCTGATCGACCAGTGGAGCCTGCGGGCCGCGCAGATCTTCGGCGTATCGGCCGAGGACGCCGTCGGCAAGGACCCCGTCGAGGCGTTCGTCCCGCCCGAGCTGCGCGATCGCGGCCGCCGCAAGATGGCGGAGATCCTGGACGGCCGGGAGTGGACCGGCGTCGTCCCGTTCCGGGCGTCCGGCGAAAGGCCGGGTGATGCCGGAGAGCCGTACGGTACGGCCGAGGTCTATGTGATGCCCTCGACCACCGAGTCCGGCGAGCGTGCCGCGGTCTGCATCGTCGTGGACGTGCAGACCCTGCGGAGCATCGAGACGGACCTCGCCGCCTCGCAGTCGATTTTCGGTCAATCTCCCTTCGGCTTCCTGCTGTTCGACACCGACCTCAAGGTGCAGCGGGCCAACCGCACGTTCACCTCCGTCTTCGGCGGCCGCAGCGACGACCACCGCGGCCGCACCGTCCACGACTATCTGCCGCGCCACGAGGCCGACCGGGTGCAGGGCGCACTGCGCCGGGTCCTGGAGACCGGTGACGCCGTCACCGACATGCAGCTCGTCGGCCCCACCCCGGACTCGTCCGAGCGCCGCCACTGGTCCATCAACCTGTACCGCGTACACACCGGTTCGGGCCGGACCATCGGCATCGCCGGGCTCGCCAGCGACGTCACCCGGCGGCACGCCGCCGCCCGCGAGGCAGCGCACGCCCGGCGCAATCTGGCCCTCCTGAACGAGGCGGGCGCCCGCATAGGCAACTCCCTCGACCTGGAGACGACCTCCCGCGAACTCCTCGACGTGGTCGTGCCCGGCTTCTGCGACCTGGCCTCCGTCGACCTCTACCAAGGCCTGCTCTCCGGCGACGAGACGGCACTGGCCAACCACCGGCTCGCCGACGGCAGCGCCGAGCTGCGCCGGGTCGCCGCCGCGAGCGCCGTGGCCGACGTGCCCTTCCTCGACCTGGGCGGCGAAGAGCCGGTCAGCGTCGGTGCCGTGCATCGCTTCGCGTTCAACTCGGCCTGCGCGGACGCCCTGCGCACCGCCCGCCCGCAGACCCTGCCCGCGCAGCCCGGCGGCCTCGTCCAGTCGACGCTCGCCGTGCCGATGGTCGCGCACGACACCGTCGTCGGCCTCGTGCAGTTCTCCCGCACCAAGGGCAGCGAGCCGTTCAACGAGCGGGACCGGGATCTCGCCATGGAGCTGGCCTCGCGCGCCGCGGTCTGTATCGACAACGCCCGGCTGTACCGGCGCGAGCACGAGCGCGCGCTGATACTGCAACGGTCCCTGCTTCCGCCGGACAACCCGGAGGCGTCCGGGCTCGACATCGCCTGCCGCTATCTGCCGGGCAACGCGGCGACCGAGGTCGGCGGCGACTGGTTCGACGTCATCGAACTCCCCGGCCACCGCACGGCGCTGGTCGTCGGCGACGTGATGGGCCGCGGCCTGCGCGCCGCCGTCGCCATGGGCGAACTGCGCACCGCCGTGCGCACCCTGGCCCTGCTCGACCTCGAACCGGCCGAGGTGCTCAGCGCGCTCGACGAGATCGCCCGCGGCCTCGGCACCCCCGGCGGCGTCCAGCAGGCCACCCGCGCCGCCCGCAGCGCCAACCAGGGCGGCGAGGACCTCTCCGAGGTGTACCTCGCCACCTGCGTCTACGCGGTCTACGACGCCGTCACCCGCCGCTGCACGTTCGCCAACGCCGGCCACCTCCCGCCGGTGCTGGTCGAACCCGGCGAGGGCGCGCTGATGCTCGACGTACCGCCGGGCATGCCGCTCGGTGTCGGCGGCGAGCCGTTCGAGGAGGTGGAGGTCGAACTCCCCGACGGCGGGCTGCTGGCGCTCTACACGGACGGTCTGGTCGAATCGCGTGACCACCCGCTCGACGAGGGCCTGTCCGCGTTCCGGGCCGCCCTGGACGATCCCTCACCGGCGCTGGAGGACGTCTGTGACCACGTCCTCACCACCCTCGACACCCACCACGGCGAGGACGACATCGCCCTGCTGATGGCCCGCATCCAGGGCCTGCCGGCCGAGAACGTCGGCGACTGGACGCTGCCGCGCGAGCCGAAGTCCGTCGGCCGGGCCCGTGAGCTGGCCCGCGCCCAGCTGCTCGCCTGGGATCTCGAGGCCCTCGTCGACACCACCGAGCTGCTGGTCAGCGAGCTGGTCACCAACGCCCTGCGGTACGGCGAGGGCGAGATCAGGCTCCGGCTGCTGCTCGACCGCTCGCTGGTCTGCGAGGTGTGGGACGCCGGTCTCGTGCAGCCGCGCAGGCGGCGCGCCCGGGACACCGACGAGGGCGGCCGCGGCCTCCAGCTCGTCGGCCTGCTGAGCGCGGCCTGGGGTTCGCGGCGCACCCCGCGCGGCAAGACGGTCTGGTTCGAACTCCCGCTCCCGGACGGCAACGCGGGGCTGACCGACCCGACGGAGGCCCTGCTCAGCCTGTTCTGAGCGGCCCGGCTCAGGACCCGCTCGGCTTGTTCCGAGCGCCCGGCTCAGGATCCGCTCGGCTTGTTCCGAGCGCCCGGCTCAGGACCCGCTCTTCAGCGCGGCGAGCCGGGCCTCGATCTCGGCCGCGTCGCCGAGCGTGTCGAGCTGCTCGAACTGGGCGTCGAGGGACGACTCGGCCAGTTCCTGCTTGCCGAGCGCCTTCGCCTCCTCGCGCCGCACCTTGTCCTCGAAGCGGCCCAGCTCGCTGGTGGGGTCGAGGACATCGATGTTCTTCGCCGCGTCCAGCATCTGGTTCTGCGCCTGGGCGGTCTTGGCGCGGGCCACCAACTGGTCGCGCTTCGACTGCAGTTCGGTCAGCTTGGTCTTCATCTGGTCGAGCCCGGCCTTGAGCTTGCCGACCACCTCGGTCTGCGCGGCGATCGTCGGCTCGGCGTCCTTCGCCTCCTTCTCGGACTGCAACTGCCGGCCCAGCGCGACCTTCGCGAGGTTGTCGAACCGGTCGGCGTCCGCCGCGGTCCCGGCCGCCCGCAGCTCGTCCGCCTTCTTGCTGGCCGCGAGCGCCTTGCCGCCCCACTCGGCGGCGGCGTCCACGTCGTCCTTGTGGTCCTGCTCCAGCATCCGCAGATTGCCGATGGTGGTGGCCACCGCCTCCTCGGCCTCCGCGATGTTGTTCGTGTAGTCGCGGATCAGCTGGTCGATCATCTTCTGCGGATCCTCCGCGCCGTCGAGCAGCGCGTTGATGTTCGCCTTCGCGAGCTGCGCGACCCGGCCGAGGATGGTCTGCTTCGTCATGGTCAAGTCCTCACGTACTAGGGGGAGCAGGTGGAACAGGTGGAACAGGGGGGGACAGGGAGGGGAACAGGTGGGTGGGTGAACGGGGTCAGAAACGCCCGCCGCCGCCCCGGCGACCGCGCGTCCCCCCTCCGCCGAAGCTGCCGGGCCCGCCCGCGCCGCCGAAGCCGCCACCGCCTCCGCCGAACCCGCCACCGCCCCCGCCGCGTCCGCCGTTCAGCAGCCCGCCGAGGATGATCCCGCCGAGCACCGCGCCGCCCATGCCGCTGCCGCCGCGCCCGCCGCCGCCCCCGCCCCCGTAGGGATTGCCGTAGCCGCGCACGTCCTGCTCGGCGAGGGACTGCGCCTGCCGGGCCAGGGCGTCGGCCTGCTGCGCCTCGGTCAGTGCGGCGGCCGGGTCGCTCTCCTGGCCGGCCTGTGCGACTCCCAGGCGCCGCTCGGCCTCCGCGAGCCGGGTGCGGGCCTCGCTGCCGACGGCGCCGCGGTGGGTCGTGATGAAGTCCGCCGCCGCTCCCGTGCTGCTGCGTGCGGCGAGCAGGGCCTGGCCGAGCAGGGAGCGGGCGCGCGCCGTGCCCGCATCCCGCTCGCGGGCCGCCACCAGCGCCTCGTCGAGCGCCGTGTCCGCCTCCTCGACCCGGCGCAGCGCGTCGATCGGGTCGTACGGTCCTGCCGCCAGCTCCGCACGCACCTGGCCGACGACGGACTCGACCCGGGCGATGCGGCCGCGCAGATCGGCGGTGGAGACGCCCTGCCCGGTGCCCTCCAGGAGGCCGCGCGCGTCCGCGAGGTCGGTGTCGGACTCGGTGAGCGCGGCGGGCAGCTTCTCGTCGGCCTCTGCCAGCTCACCGGCGAGGCGGTCGATCGCGGTGACGAACGTGCCCGCCTGGTCGACGGCGCCCTCGGCGGCCCGCAGATGGACGACGCCCTTGCCCGCGTCGCCCGCGTCGACGTTGCCGCGGGCCTGGTTCAGCTGGGTGGTGGCGAACACGAGCCGGTCCTTGGCCTGCTCGACATGGCCCGTGACGCTCTGGAGCGCGGACGCCGCGTACTTGCCGCCGAGGGCGGTCATGGTCTCCTGCGCGCCGGTGGTGCGGGCCGCCAGTTCGCGGAAGGCCCGCTCGGCGTGGGCGAGCGCCTCGGGGGCGTTCTGCTCCAGGGCGCGCAGCCGGTCGAAGTCCGCGGACTGGGCGTCGAGCCCGCGCCCCGCCCCGGTGCACCGGCTGATGATCTCCTCCAGCATCCGCCGCTTCGTCGCGTCGTCCTCGGGGAACGCGTCGTCGAGCTGCTGGCGCAGTTTGAAGGCGGCGGTCAGCTCGGCCTGCGCCGCGGCGAGCGCCGCCTGGAACTCCTTGACCGCGTCCTCGCCGAACTGCGCGGTGGCGAAGCCCAGCTCCTCGGTGCTGGTGCGCACCGCGTCGTCGGTCTCGACCAGCAGCAGCCTGGCCTGCTTGTCCAGCTCGGGCAGCGGCGTCTGCGGCGTCCGTGGCGTCTTGCCCCAACCCTGTGCGCCGCCGCCGGACGGGCGGCCGGTGCTCCCGCGCCGCTTGCGGCGGGTGTACGCGTACGCGACCACGGCGCCGGCCCCGCCGACGGCGATGACGGGCAGCACCAGGTCACCGGCGCCGCTGCCGCCGGAGTCGCCCGCGCCCGGGTCGGCGGCGCCGGGGGTGATCGTCGGGGTGGGCACGGGCCGGCCCGCGACGACGGCGCCGATGCCGTTCGCGGCGCCCACGGCGGCCCCCGCCCAGTCGTTCTTGCGCAGCGCCGGTTCCACGCCCGTCTGCGCGATGTCCTGGATCTGGGCGTCGGTGAGCCGGGAGTCCTGGTCGACGGAGAACGCGTACTGCCGGTCGTGCGTGGCGACGGCCAGCAGGACGTCGTTGAGGCCGAGACCGTTCTTGTCGGCCGTGGTGTCGGCCCAGCTCTGCGCGGAGCGGCCGGAGAAGTCGCGCACGTAGACGACGAAGAGCTGGATGCCGCGCGCGTCGTCGAGGTCGGCGAGCGCGTCGGCGGCCGCGTCCTCGCGGTCCCCGAGGGCGTTCACCTTGTCGGTGAGCTGTCCGGTGCGGGAGAGGGTGACCGGGTCGTCGGCGTGGCCGGGGGACGCGGGCAGCAGCAGCCAGGCCAGACAGAGCAGCACGGCTGCGGCCGTCCGCGCGGCTATCGGGCGCGGGGAAGCGGCGGGCGTCACGTTTGGGAGCGTATGTCCGTGAAGAAGGTGCCGCGACCGGGGCGCCCCCACAGCACCCTCACGGTCGCGGCACCCGTCTGTGGGGCCGGGCGGTTCAGACCGAGAACCGCTCCTTGGCCAGCAGCGGCCGCACCCGCGCCGCGAAGCCGCCGGTGCGGAACGGGCGCTGGAGCAGGCCGGGCCGCAGTTGCTGGGCGAGCGCGGCGGCGATCATGCCCTGGTCGAGCGCGAGCACGAAGTCGCTGATCCGGCCGGTCGTGACGTCCACCGAGTCGCGGAAGCCGTACGTCTCGTCGTACGCGCCGAAGTCCGCGTCCAGCGCCTTCAGGTTCGCGACGGCCTCCCGGCGGGCGTACGGCAGCGCGAGGAAGGAGGCGTGCGGGGTGACGACCCCGAGCGAGTGGTAGCCGTCCTCCTGCATGCCGAGCGCGTCGACGCCGTACTCGCGGTAGCCGCCCTCGGGGATGTTCGCCGGGGAGAACCCCCAGTAGCCGTACCCCGCCTCTTCGAGCCCGTGCTCGATCTGGCCGCGCACATAGCGGCCGTGCGTGACGCCCCAGGAACCCGGCGACCACTCCGGCTCGGGCACGAACAGCGGGACCATCAGCGCCTCGAACATCGAGCCGCCCCAGGTCGGCACGAACGTGCGGCCCCGGTAGGTGTAGTGGCCCTGCCAGACGCGGACGCCGTCCATGGCCACGTACGAACCCTCCGGCTCCTGCTCCTGGCCGCTGCCCGGCAGCAGGGTCCGGAAGAGGTGCCAGTAGTGGTCGGCGGGCAGGCTGCCGTCGGCGATGCCGAGGTAACTGGCCATCCTCGGCTCGGTGTTGAGGGCGCCGTAGTGGTGGCCCGTCGGCTCGCCCTTGCCCGGCTTGTCGGGCCAGAAGCCGCCGCGCAGCTGGCCGGGGCCCGCCACCGGGTCGGCCGGGTCGTACGGCGTGTAGTAGTACGACCAGTCGGCGCCGGCCAGCAGCCTCGCGACGCGCGGGCCGAGCGCGGGGGCGGCGTCGGCCGCGATCCGCAGCCCGGTCACCAGCCAGGCGTTGTCGACCGAGGACAGGAACGGGCGGACCGTCTCGCCGGTCGCCGGCCAGCTCGTCAGCACGCTGCCGTCATGGGCGTCGTACCAGTTGAACCAGAACCCGTGCGCCCGCTCCAGACGTTCGACGGCCGCGACCGTCCGCGTCAGCCGGCGCTCCATCTCGCCCCGGGTGATCACCCCGAGCCCGCCCGCGGCGGCCGTCGCCCACAGCCCGCAGCCGATGTTCGTCGGCGAGGTCTGCACGGACGGCACCGGCCGGCCGGGACCGCTGACGTCGATCTTGTCGGCGGTGAGCCCGAGGTCGGTCGTCATCGCCTCGATCGAGCGGTACGTCGAACGGAACCAGGTGCGCAGGCGTGCCGGGTCGACGGCGGCGGAGGCACTCGCGGCCGGGGCGGCGCCCAGCGTGAGCGCGGCGCCACCGGCGCCGGCGGCCATGAGGAACGTACGGCGATCCATGAAGGTCCTTCTCCCGGGAGATCCGAACGGGCAGCTGTGGAAGGGAAGTTCGTGGTGCTCGTGAAAGGAGGCGGGAGCCGGCGCCGATCAGGTACGGGCCGGCCCCCGCCGTGGTGGACCCGCGAGGTCAGGTTCCGCGGGTCCTCGGGACCGGGACAGCGGGGGTCAGGGTCCGCGGTCCCGTGTGTCACGGGCGGCCCAGGGGGGGGCGGGTCGCCCGTGACGGTTCGGGAGGTGGGCGGCGGCGACGCAGGGGTTCGAGCCGCCGCCCACCGGCAGGGGGGTGTGTCAGACGCGCGGCAGGGCGCGCTCGCGGCCCAGGCCGCCCAGCCAGTGCGCGGCCGGCTTCGGGGTGCGGGCGAAGGTCTCGCCGTCCCAGCCGATGAGGCCGAACGTCGCCTTGTAGGTGCCCCACTCGTAGTTGTCGAGCGCGCTCCAGGCGAGGTAGCCGCGGACGTCGATGCCGTCCTCGATGCAGGCCGCGACCGCGTCCAGCGCGCCCGCGTAGTAGTCGATGCGGCGCTGCTCGTCGCCGGTCGCGATGCCGTTCTCGGTCACGACGATCGGGGTGTCCGGGCCGATCAGCTCGGCCGTGTGCCGGATCGCGTGGCCGACGGCCTCCGGGTAGTACTCCCACGACGTCAGGGTGCGCTCGGCGTCGGCCGGGGCCGGGATCGGGCCGTCCGCGCCGATCTTCGTCCGGGTGTAGGACTGCACGCCGATCCAGTCGTCGCCGCGCGCCGCCTCGATGAAGATGTCCTCACGGGGGTGGCGGTAGGCGGCGGTGACGTCCTCGGCGCCCGGCTCGGCCTGGTAGACCTGGTTGGCGATGGTCCAGCCGACCTTGATCTCCGGCTTGATCGAGCGCACGGCCTTCACCGCGGCGTGGTGCGCGGCGATGACGGCGTGCGTCGTCTCCTCGTCGGGGAAGGGCAGCCCGGCGGGCGGGAAGCCCTGGTCACCGCGCTTGGCGAGACCGGCCATCACGGCGATCATGTTCGGCTCGTTGATGGTGCAGACGTGCTCGACGCCCTCGGCGATGATCGGCGCGCACTCCTCGACGTACCGCGCGAACAGCTCGACGGCGCCCTCGGCGGTGAAGCCGCCCAGGTCCTCGAACCACTGCGGGATCGTGAAGTGGTGCAGCGTGACGTTGGGCCGCAGACCGCGGGCGATCGCGCCGTCCACCATGCGCCGGTAGTGGGCTATCTCGGCGCGCGAGAAGTAGCCGCGGACCGGCTCGATGCGGGCCCACTCGACGCTGAACCGGTAGTCGCTGAAGCCGAGTTCGGCGAGCAGGTCCATGTCCTGCTCCCAGCGGTGGTAGCTGTCGCAGGCGTCCAGGCTCGGTTCCTGGATCCCGGCCGCCGGGTCGTGCTCCTTGCGCCACCAGTCGCTGTTGACGTTGTTGCCCTCGATCTGGTGGGCGGCGGTCGAGGCGCCCCACAGGAACCCGTCGGGGAAGGGGAGCGTGCGCGTCGGGGCAGGGGTGAGCGTCATGGTGATGATGCCTGTCTTTCTACGTGCGTACGTGCGTGTGGGGGCCGGGGCGTACCGGGGCGGGCCCGAGGGGCCTACTTCATGCCGGCGGTGGCGATGCCCTGGGTGAAGTGGCGCTGGAGGACCGCGAAGACGACCAGGACCGGAAGCACGACGAGCAGCGAGCCCGCCATCAGCATTCCGTTGCCGCCGCCGACCGTGCGGTTCGGGTCGTTGGCGAAGGTCGCGAGGGCCACCGGGAGCGTGTACTTGTCGGGGTCGTTGGTCGCGATCAGCGGCCAGATGAAGTTGTTCCACGACCCGAGGAACGTGAAGATCGTCAGCGTCGCGAGGGCGGGCTTGACCAGCGGAAGGACGATCCGCCAGAAGATGTACCACTCGCCGGCGCCGTCCATCCGGGCCGCTTCGAGCAGCTCGTCCGGGATCGACTGCATGAACTGCCGCATCAGGAAGACGCCGAACGCGCCCGCCGCGAAGGGCAGCACCAGGCCCGCGTAGGTGTCCAGCAGGTTCAGCTGGTTGATCAGCACGAACAGCGGCAGGACCATCAGGTTCGCCGGGACCATCAGGGCGGCGAGCACGACGCCGAAGACCTTCGAGCGGCCGCTGAAGTTCAGCTTGGCCAGCGCGTAGCCGAGCATCGAGCAGAACAGCAGGTTGCATACGGTCACGAGCACGGCGACGATCACCGAGTTCAGGAAGTACCGCGGCATGTCGAGCTGGTCGAGCAGGTCGGTGAAGTTCTTCAGCGTCCACTCGGTGGGGATCCAGACCGGCGGGCTCGCGGTCAGGTCCTTCTTGGTCTTGAAGGCGCTCAGCGCCATCCACAGGAACGGCGCGGCCATCACCAGCAGACCGAGCGAGGCGACGACGTAGAGCAGCGGCTTGCGGCCTCGGCCTGCGGGCCGGCGGGCGGGGGTGACGGCGCTCATTTCGTGTTGTCCTTCATCAGTCGCAGCTGCAGCACCGTGATGCCCATGATCACCACGAACAGGACGTACGCCATGGCGCTCGCGTAGCCCATGTTGAAGAACCGGAAGCCCTGGAAGTACATGTCGAGCGACACGGTCATCGTGGAGTCGGAGGGGCCGCCCTGGGTCATCACGAACGGCTCCTCGAACACGTTGAGGTAACCGATCGTCGTGATGACCGTGGCGTACAGGAGCGTCGGGCGCAGCAGCGGCACCGTGATCCTGCGCAGCTCCTGCCAGGCGCTCGCCCCGTCGAGCCGGGCGGCCTCGCGGACCTCGGCCGGGATGGCCTGGAGTCCGGCGATCATGAGGACCATCACCGTGCCGAGGTTGCGCCACACCGCCATCACGATCAGCGACGGCATGGCCCAGGTCTCCGAGCCGAGGAAGTCCGGCGCGGTGAAGCCGAGTTCGTCACCGAGCCCGGCGATCAGCCCGTCCGAAGGGTCGAGCACGAACCGCCACACGATGGCCACGGCGACGATCGTCGTGACCACCGGCGCGTAGAAACCCACCCGGAAGAAGGTGCGGGCCCGGTCGATGCCGTTGTTGAGCAGCACCGCGATCAGCAGCCCGAGCCCGATGGTCAGCGGCACCCCGACGACCACGAAGTACGCGGTGTTGAACATCGCGCGCAGGAACTGGTCGTCGCTGAACAGCTTGGTGTAGTTCTCCAGGCCGACGAAGTTCGCGTCCATCGGCTTGCGGACGTTGCGCTGCCCGAAGTCGGTGAAGCTCATGACGAGCGTCGCCACGATCGGGAAGAGCATGAAGACGCCGAACAGCGCGAGGAACGGGGTGGAGAACAGCCAGCCGGCCAGGTTCTGCTTCCCCATCGGGCGCTTCTTGCGCCGGCCCGCGCCCTGCGGGGGCTCGCCGCCCGGGGCCTTGCCGGCCCCGGAGCGCGCGGGGGTGGGTGTCGTGGTGGACATGGTCCGCCCTTCGGACTTCCTCCGGCGTGCGCCTGCGACCGCCGGAGGGTGGGGGTTTCATTCGTGAGGCGGGTCGTTACTTCTGGACGAGGCTCTCGATCTCGCCCTGCGCCTTGTCGAGGGCGGCCTTCGGGGAGGCCTTGCCCTGGGCGGCGTCCTCGATCGCGGTGTCGATCTTCGAGGTGATCTCGGACCACTTGGGCTGGGCCGGCGAGACCTGCGCCGACTCCATCTGCTTCTTCCAGACCTTCATGTTCGGGTCGGTGGCCAGCTCACCGGAGGACCAGGCGGTCATGTTCGCCGGGAGGTCCTTGGTGCGCTGGTACCAGTCGGCCTGACCCTTGGTGCCGGTCAGGTACTTCACGAGCTCCTTGGCGGCGGCCTTGTGCTCGCTGTCCGCGGAGATCGTCAGGGCCGAGCCGCCGGCCATGGAGGCGGAGGTCTTGTCGGTCGGTACGTTGGCGATGGCCCACTTGCCCTTGAGGTCGGGGTAGTTGTCGTCCAGCAGACCCATGTGCCAGGGGCCGCCGAAGAACATCGCGACGTCGCCGGTGTTGAAGTCCTTGGTCACGTCGTAGCCGGGGCGCACCGACTTCGCCGCGAGGCCCTTCTTGAAGTAACTGGTGTAGTTCTCCAGGGCCTTGACGGCCGCCGGGCTGTTGGCGACGGTCTCGCCGTCCTTGGTGACGATCTCGCCGCCGGCCGAGTACAGGAACTGGTAGAAGCTCTGCACCGAGTCCAGGCCGTTGGGCTGGATCGACAGGCCGTACTTCGAACCGGCCTTCTGGTACTTCTCGGCGGCGGTCTTCAGCTCGGCCATGGTGGCCGGGGCCTTGTCGATCCCGGCCTTCTTCGCGAGGTCGGTGCGGTAGTAGAGCACGCGGGTGTCGACGTACCACGGCACGCCGTAGGTCTTGCCGTCGTACTCGCCCTGCTCCCAGCCCGCCGGGAAGTAGTCCTTCTCCTGGAAGGTCTTGGTGTCGACCGGTTCCAGGGCGCCCATGTCCGCGAACTCGGTCATGTAGCTGCCGCCCATCTGCATCACGTCGGGCAGCTTGTTGGCGGCCGCGGCGGCGACGAGCTTCTGGTGGGCGACGTCCCAGCCGATCGGGGTCACCTTCACCGTGATGTTCGGGTTGGCCTTCTCGTAGACCTTGGCGACGTCGGCGAGCTTCTCGCCCTCGGTGCCCATGGCCCAGACGGTCAGCGTCTGCTTCGCGTCGGCCGCGACCGAGTCGCCGCCGGAGCCGCCGCAGGCGGTGAGGGTGAGCGCGGACGCCAGGCTTACGGCGATCGCGGCAGTGGTTGCGCGGCGGTTCATGGACGGCTCCTCCTTGAGCGGACCGTGGAATGTATGCGCTGTCTGTAAGCGCATACATCACTCTGTGGCAGCCGCCTCGGATGTGGCAAGAGGGGTCTTGGTCACACTCCCGTAACGGGACGGAAAGCCGGGGTCCCGCCGGGCGCTGCCGGACACGGCCGCGGTGCTCGCCGTGCAGGGCGAGCGTAAAACAGACATTCCGTTTTGAGCCGGACCACCTCGGAAGAATTGGCCTGTACCGGGTGTGATCTCTGCCCTAGGGTCGCGGCCATGACAGTCTTCACGCACGATTTCCCGTTCGATCCGACGTACGGCTACACCCTCGCCGACCTGCGCGGTGTCTCCGCTCCCGGCGGTGCCCCGGCCGACTTCGACGCCTTCTGGCGGGGCCGGTACGAGGCTGCTGCCGCGGTGCCGACCCGGCCGGAGATCGGCCCGCTCGTGGAGGAGCGCGACGGCTTCCGCATCTTCGAGGTGACCTACACGTCGGTGGGCGATGTGCGGCTCGGCGGCTGGCTCGCGCTGCCCGCGGAGGGCCCGGCCGAGCACGGCTTCGTCATCGGGCACGGGTACGGGGGCCGCGACGGGGCGGGCCCGGACGTGCCGCTGCCGCTGCCCCGGTCGGCGGCGATCCTGCCGTGCGTGCGCGGGATGGTGGAGCGCGGGCTCGTCGACGGGGTGCCGTCGGTCTCCGCCGAGCATGTATTGCACGGGATCGCTTCGCGGGAGACGTACGTGATCGGGGAGTGCGTCGCCGATCTGTGGTGCGCGGCGTCGGCGCTGCTCGAACTCGTCCCGGAACTGCGGGAGTCGGTGGCCGCGGGCCAGGGCCTCGGCTACCTCGGGGAGAGCTTCGGCGGCGGCCTGGGCGCGCTGGCCCTGCCCTGGGACGACCGGTTCGCGGCGGGGGAGCTGACGGTGCCGACGTTCGGGAACCATCCGCTGCGGCTGACGCTGGACTGCGCGGGCAGCGGGGCGGCGGTCCGCCGATACCACGCCGAGCACCCCGAAGTCGTCGACGTGCTCGGGTACTTCGACGCGGCGACGGCGGCGACCCGCCTGACGAAGCCGGTCCTGGTCGCGGCCGCGCTCTTCGACCCGTCTGTGCCGCCGCCGGGGCAGTTCGCGGTGTACAACGCGCTGGGTGAGGGTGAGGGTGAGGGTGGGGCCGGGGAGCTGCTGGTGCTGGAGGCGGGGCACTTCGAGTGGGAGGGGGAGGCGGCGGCGCGGGTTGAACTGGCTCGCGCCAAGGGGGAGTTCTTCGGGCGGGTGCTCAAGTGAGGTGCGGGGAGATTTAGTTCGGGTGACGTGCTCGTCCGTGGCTCTCGTGGTGGCTGGTGCCGCCGTTCCCCGCGCCCCTGAAGGATCTGCGTCTGCCCCACGGGGTTCGTTGCGATCTGCGGGCCGGTGGCCTCTTCTCGCGCAGTTCCCCGCGCCCCTGAGGCATGCGCTGCGCGCAGCCTCTCCTTGAGGCTGCGCTTCGCGCGCCTCTGATGAGGGCGGGGACGGGCCCCTTGTCGAGGGTGGGTGGCGCGCCTCTGATGGAGAGAGTGCACGAAGTGCGCATCTCCAGGGGCGCGGGGAACGGCGCGAGCAACCACGGCGAGACCGGCACCCGACGTGGGAGCGGGCGGAGCCCGCCTTTGGGGGCGCGGGGAACGGCGCGAGAAGCGGCCACCGGCGGTCAGTCGACCGACAACCCAGGGGCGCGGGGAACGGCGCGAGAAGCGGCCACCGGCGGTCAGTCGACCGACAACCCAGGGGCGCGGGGAACGGCGCGAGAAGCGGCCACCGGCCCGCAGCCGAAGAACGGCGCAGGGGCGCGGGGAACTGCGCGACCGGCCACACGCGACCCGCGCTCGAACGACGACCCTCCGAGCGGCCCCGCCCGACTACACCCCGCCCGGCGTCCTACCCCCACCACACCCGCAACTCTCCCGCCGAGTGGGCGAAACCGGCAGCATCATCGACACGGGCTCCTTGTTCTGCTGCCCGGTGAGCCGGCGCACCAGAAGCTCCACCGCCTCCTCGCCCATCCGCCGCATCGGCTGCCGCACGGTGGTGAGCGTCGGCCGGACCAGGCGGCTCAGCGCGATCCCGTCGAACCCGGTGACAGCGATGTCATCCGGGACGCGCACACCCCGGCGCTCCAGCGTGTGCAGCGCGCCGACCGCCATCTGGTCGTTGGCGAACACCAGCGCCTCGGGCCGCGGCCCCGGCCGGTCCAGGAGGGCGTCGGTGGCCCGCGCTCCCTCGGCCTGCGTCATCATGGCGACCCGCAGGTCGGGGGCGTCGGACACCGGTACTCCGGCGGCCCGGCACGCCTCGGCATGGCCCCGGAAACGCGCGGCGACGTCGGGTGACTCCTCGGCGCCGATGTAGGCGAGGCGGCGCAGGCCGTGGTCCTCGATGAGGTGCCGGGTCAGTTCGCGCTGGCCGTCGGTGTTGGCGGTCTCGATGTGGTCCAGGTGATCGAGGTCGTCCGACTCGCGGGGCCCGGCCAGCATCACCACCGGCTGGCGCCGCGAGATGACGTCCAGGTCCTCGGTCGGCACCGTGCGGGCCAGCACCGCGAACCCGTCCACCCGCCCCGCCACCTTCGCCAGCTGGCTCTCCGGCCCGCCCTTGAGCGACGCGGCGATCAGCAGCGCGTACCCGTGCCGGCGCGCGGCGCGCTCCATGCCGCGGATGATCTGGTCGGAGTAGAGCATCGCGGCGTCGTCGTCCGGCTCGTCACCGGCCCCCGTCTCGGCCTCGGACTCGGCGTCCGGGTCCGAGTAGTCGGGAAAGCACAGGCCGAGAACGCCGGTGGAGCGGCTGGCGAGCCCGCGGGCGTTGCCACTGGGTACGTAGCCGAGCTCGCGGGCGCTGGCCAGGACCCGCTCGCGGGTCTGGGCGCGGACCGAGTCGGGGTTGCGGTAGACCCGGGAGACGGTGGCGATGGAGACCCCGGACCGCTCGGCGACGTCGTACACCGTGGGGGCTGTGTTCATTGGGTAGTCCCCCGAGTGCGTGGAGTGACGGAAAGCGTAAATGAAAGCGCATTCACCCTAGGCCGCGAGTGGCCGACGGGGCAAGACTCGCCGTCGCGCGTGCAGGCCCGGCGCCGCTCAGCGCGCGGTGGCGTCCGCCCGGACCAGATCCACCGCCACCCCGAGCCGCCGCTTCTCCGCCGGGCCCAGCGTCGGGTTCGCGGTGCGCCGGGAGCGGGCCTCGTCGAGGGCGCCGACGAGACCCGGCGGCGGGTCGGTGAGCAGGGCGGCGAGGGCCACCCGGACCGGCGCGGCCTCGGGCCGGCCGGGGTCCACGGCGACCTCCGCGAGGATCAGCGCCGACATCGCCCAGTCCAGAGCGGGCGCCCCCTCCTCGGCATTGGCCCAGTCGATGACGACGGGGCCGCGCGGGGTGCGGATGACGTTCTCCGGGTGCAGGTCGAGATGGAGGACATGCCCGCCGGGGCGCGGCGGCAACGCGTGCAACTGGCGCAGCAGCTGCGCGAGTTCATGCCCACCGTCGACGGGGGAGAGGCCGCCGCGCAGTATCCCCTCCGCCTGGGTCGGCCCGTCGAGACGCTCGATGACCAGGTCGCCCAGGGGCAGGCCGGTGACGGCACGGACATGCGGCGCCGGATAGCCGTGCTCGTGCACGTACGTCATGAACGCGGCCTCGCGCAGGGTGTCCCACCCCTCGCGGTGCCGGCGCAGCACCCACAGGTCGTCGAGCGCGTAGACGTCGGCGGTGCGGCCGGAGCCGAGAAGGGGGAGCCCGGACGGCTTCAACTCGCCTATGCCGGGGGCAATTTCATCGAACGAGTGAACCGCGTTGAACTCCCCGCCCTGCCGTTCACCCTGCCCATAGGTTCCGGTCATGGTCACAGCGTCCCACGAAGCCTCGCACCGGATCTTCCAGGAGCGCCCGGAGATCCTCGCCCCCGTCTTCGGGCTGCTCGGTGTGCCGATACCCGCGAAGGCGAAGGTCGAGGTCCTCACCCCGGACCTCACGGAGGTCCGGCCGATCGAGCGGCGGGTGGACAGCCTGCTGCGGATCGAACCGTCGGAGGGCGCGAGCTTCCTGCTCGCCGTCGAGGCGCAGTCGAAGCGCGACGACCGGAAGGGAGACTCCTGGCCCTACTACATCGCCTATCTGCGGACGAAGTACCGGCTTCCGGTCCTTCTGCTGGTCATCTGCCGGGACCGTCCCACGGCCGCCTGGGCCGCGGGGCCCTTCATCTGCGGCGTCGACGGGTGGACCGCGCAGACCACCCACCCCCTCGTCCTCGGTCCCGACAACGTGCCGGTGATCACCGATGCGTCGGTGGCCGCCAGGGATCTCGCGATGGCGACGTTCTCGGCGCTGACACACGCCCATAGTCGGGACGTTCCGGCCATACTGGATGCACTGGCCCGCGCTCTGAGGGCGACCGACGACAAGACCGCCCAGTACTACATCGAACTGCTGGACATCGGCCTCGGGGACACCTCGGCCGGAGCGACATGGAGAGAGACGATGAGCGTCATCACCTATTTCCCGGGCCGGGGCAGCTTCCGTGAGGAGGCCTATCTCGAGGGCAAGGCTGAGGGCAAGGTCGAAGGCGAGGTCGCCGGGCTGGTCGAAGCCGTAGCCCGGGTTCTCGACCGGCGGGGAGTCGCGCTGACCGACGCCCAGCGTGAGCGCATCCTGGCCTGCGCCGAGCTCGACGTGCTCCACCAGTGGCTGGACCTGGCGGTGTGTGTGACGGACGCGGACGCTCTCTTCGGCGAGGGCGACACCCAGGACTGAGGCCCCGTCCCCGGATCCGGCGACGGCGCGCTACGAAGACCGCCGCCGGATCTTGTTCCCCAGCCACACCACCGGATCGTACTTACGGTCAACTGCCCGCTCCTTCAAGGGAATCAGCGCGTTGTCCGTGATGTGGATGCCCTCGGGGCAGACCTCCGTGCAGCACTTGGTGATGTTGCAGTAGCCGAGGCCGTGTTCGTCCTGGGCGGTGGCCTTGCGGTCGAGGCCGGAGGCGGATGCGGCGTCCAGTGGGTGCATGTCGAGTTCGGCGACGCGCATCAGGAAGCGCGGGCCCGCGAACGCCGCCTTGTTCTCCTCGTGGTCGCGCACCACATGGCAGGTGTCCTGGCACAGGAAGCACTCGATGCACTTGCGGAATTCCTGCGAGCGGTCCACGTCCTCCTGCATCATCCGGTACTCGCCCGGCCCGAGATCCTGCGGCGGCACGAACGCCGGGACCTCGCGTGCCTTCGCGTAGTTGAAGCCGACGTCGGTGACCAGGTCACGCACGACCGGGAAGGCGCGCAGCGGCGTCACCGTGATGGTGTCGGCGGGGTCGAAGACCGACATGCGGGTCATGCACATCAGGCGGGGGCGGCCGTTGACCTCCGCCGAGCACGAACCGCACTTGCCCGCCTTGCAGTTCCAGCGGACCGCCAGGTCGGGGGCCTGGGTCGCCTGGAGCCGGTGGATGATGTCGAGGACGACCTCGCCCTCGTTCACCTCGACCTCGAAGTCCTCCAGGCCGCCGCCACCGGTGTCCCCGCGCCACACCTTGAAGTGCGCGTCATAGGCGTCGCTCACTCGAACAGCTCCTCTTCGGCCAGGTACTTGACCAGCTCCTCCTTCTCGAAGAGGGCCAGCAGGTCGGGGCGGATGGGTTCGGTCTCCTCGCGTACGAGGCTGATCTGGCCGCGCACCGGGTCGGTCGCCGCCAACCCGCCGGTCGGGTCCCGGAGTTGGCAGAGCAGGTTCACCCGGCGCCAGGCCCGGTCCATCGCCCCGTGGTCCTCGCGGGTGTGACCGCCGCGCGACTCCGTGCGTTCCAGCGCGGCGCGCGCCACGCACTCGCTGACCAGGAGCATGTTGCGCAGGTCGAGCGCGAGGTGCCAGCCCGGATTGAACTGCCGGTGCCCCTCGACGCCCGCCCGCCGGGCCCGCAGCCGCAGATCGGCGAGCTTGCGCAGCGCCTGCTCCATCTCGCCCTCGCGGCGGATGATGCCGACCAGGTCGTTCATCGTCCGCTGGAGTTCCTGGTGGAGCGTGTACGGGTTCTCGGGGACCGCGCCGTCCTCGGGACCCTCGGCGGAGAAGGGGCGCAGCGCCTCGGCCGCCGCCGTGTCGATCTGGAGGTCGACGACCGACGGGCGGGCGGTGAGCCCGGTGGCGTACGCGGCCGCGTGCAGTCCGGCCCGTCGGCCGAAGACCAGCAGGTCGGAGAGCGAGTTGCCGCCGAGCCGGTTCGAGCCGTGCATACCGCCCGCGACCTCACCTGCCGCGTACAGACCGGGCACGCCGCGCGCCGCCGCCGTGTCGGAGTCGACGGCGATGCCGCCCATCACGTAGTGGCAGGTCGGGCCGACCTCCATCGGCTCGGCCGTGATGTCGACGTCCGCCAGCTCCTTGAACTGGTGGTACATGGACGGCAGTCGGCGCCGGATGACGTCGGCGGGCATCCGGGTGGAGACGTCGAGGAAGACACCGCCGTGCGGGGAGCTGCGGCCCGCCTTCACCTCCGCGTTGATGGCGCGCGCCACCTCGTCGCGGGGCAGGAGCTCGGGCGGGCGGCGGTTGTGGTCGGGGTCGTCGTACCAGCGGTCGCCCTCGGCCTCGGACTCCGCGTACTTCTCCTTGAAGACGTCCGGGATGTAGTCGAACATGAACCGCTTGCCGTCGGAGTTCCGCAGCACTCCGCCGTCGCCGCGCACCGACTCCGTGACGAGGATGCCCTTCACCGACGGGGGCCAGACCATGCCCGTCGGGTGGAACTGCACGAACTCCATGTTGAGCAGCGGCGCGCCCGCGAGCAGTGCGAGCGCGTGGCCGTCGCCCGTGTACTCCCACGAGTTCGACGTCACCTTGAAGGAC
Source organism: Streptomyces sp. NPDC057694 (assembly GCF_042799415.1). Classification (NCBI taxonomy): domain Bacteria; kingdom Bacillati; phylum Actinomycetota; class Actinomycetes; order Kitasatosporales; family Streptomycetaceae; genus Streptomyces; species Streptomyces sp. NPDC057694. The sequence continues at coordinate 19,770 of NZ_JBHVIX010000030.1, read as the reverse complement.
TTGCCGATGCCGCCGGTCGCCAGGACCACGCCCGGGGCTTCGAGGACGAAGAAGCGGCCGCTCTCCCGCTCGTAGCAGAAGGTGCCGGACACCCGGCCCCGGTCGTCCTTCAACACCCTGGTGACAGTGCACTCCTGAAAGACCTTCAGGCGCGACTCGTAGTCCCCGGTCTCCTTGTAGTCCTCCTGCTGGAGCTGGACGATCTTCTGCTGGAGGGTGCGGATCAGCTCCAGGCCCGTACGGTCGCCGACGTGGGCCAGGCGCGGGTACTCGTGGCCGCCGAAGTTGCGCTGCGAGATCCGGCCGTCCTTCGTCCGGTCGAAGAGAGCGCCCCAGGTCTCCAGCTCCCAGACGCGGTCGGGGGCCTCCTGCGCGTGCAGCTCCGCCATCCGCCACTGGTTGAGGAACTTGCCGCCGCGCATCGTGTCGCGGAAGTGGACCTTCCAGTCGTCCCCGGAGTTCACATTGCCCATGGCGGCCGCGATGCCGCCCTCCGCCATCACCGTGTGGGCCTTGCCGAACAGGGACTTGCAGATCACGGCCGTACGCGCGCCGCGCTCCCGCGCCTCGATGGCGGCGCGGAGCCCCGCGCCGCCGGCGCCCACCACGACAACATCCCACTGCTGCCGCTCCACAACAGACATCACAGGGCCCCAACCATTAGAAGAACCTCGGATCGTCGAAGGCGCCCGAGGCGACCAGGTACACGTAGAAGTCGGCGAGCGCGACGCTCACCAACGACGCCCAGGCGAGCAGCATGTGACGGGCGTTCAGCTTTCCGACCCAGCCCCACAGGCGGTAGCGCACAGGGTGTTTGGAGAAGTGCTTGAGCCGGCCGCCCACGATGTGCCGGCACGAGTGGCAGGAGATCGTGTACGCCCAGATCAGCGTGATGTTGAGCAGGAAGACCAGGGTGCCCAGACCCATGTGGCCCCATGCGTAGTGCTCGTCGCGGAAGGACAGGACGGTGTCGTACGTCAGGATGCAGGCGACGAGTACGGCCGCGTAGAAGAAGTACCGGTGGATGTTCTGCAGGATCAGGGGGAAGCGCGTCTCGCCGGAGTACTTCTTGTGCGGCTCGGCCACCGCGCAGGCCGGGGGCGACGCCCAGAAGCCGCGGTAGTAGGCCTTGCGGTAGTAGTAGCAGGTCAGCCGGAAACCCAGCGGGAAGATCAGGATGAGCAGGGCCGGTGACAGGCCCCACCAGCCCCCGAAGAGCTCCCAGTTGGGGCCGTGGCGCATCGGCGCGCAGTTCTCCGACAGGCACGGCGAGTAGAACGGGGACACGTACGGGGCCGCGTAGTAGTGCGCGTTCGAGAAGGCGCGCCACGTCGAGTAGACGATGAAGGCGAGCAGGCCCGCGGCGGTCGCCGCCGGGGCCAGCCACCAGCGGTCGGTGCGCAGGTGGGACGCGGCGATCGCGGCACGGGTCCGGCCGCGGACGCCGGTGCCGCTCTCGGTATGGGGTTCGGTACTGGAGGGTTGGGTGCCGGTGGCCAACGAAGCCTCCGCTCGAAGGGTCAAGGACGTGACCGGGGATGCGTCAGGGGGCGTGCCTGTCCCGTGCGCCGAGTCCCTCGTCGTCCGAATCCGTCCACAAAGAGCTGTCGTACGGGGTGTCGGGGATCGGGACGAGGTCCGGGCGGCGGGGTGCGGTGTCCGTGGCCGCCGCCTCGCGCAGCAGGGCCAGGCTCTCGCGCAGATGGTCGGCGTCGGCCCGTACGCGGCGGATGTCCGGACCCCCGCCGAGCTGGGGTTCCAGGCGGCCGACGGCGCGCGTGAGGTCGTCCAGGCAGCGGGTGGCTGCCGCCAGATCGTCGGTCAGGGACATGATGTGCCTCGCTTCCGCTGGTGCGGCGGAGATGCTCATGCGCCTGCGAGTGTCGCGCGTCACATCGCCGTTTGTGAAGGGAGCGGGGCGGATTGGCGGGGCACGGCCCGGTGTGCGCCCCCTTGACGCGCCGGTCCGGCGCCCCTGGGTTGTCGTTCGCCCGCGGCCCGGTGGGGGCTTCTCGCGCAGTTCCCCGCGCCCCTGAGATGCGCACTTCGTGCGCCATCTCATCAGTGGTGCGCCCCCGCCTCCCAGGGGAGGCTGCGCGAAGCGCATGCCTCAGGGGCGCGGGGAACTGCGCGAGAAGCGGCCACCGGCCGGTGGGTGGCGACGGACCCCCCCCGTGGGGCAGACGCGGATCTTTCAGGGGCGCGGGGAACTGCGCGCTCAGCCACGACGAAAGCCGCGCCCGGCCACCGCCCCATTGGTCCGCCCGGGGGGTTCCGGGGGGCCAAACCCGTGTCGCCGCCCCCTAAGAGGTCCCGGCCCGGATAGATGTGATCAACCGCATATACCGCCAAAAGTGATCAACCGGCCCGTACCGGAGGTAGCTCCGAGATGCACCAGACCCCCAGGCGCCCAGGCGCAGCCCTGCGCTCGGCCGCGTTCCTCGTGAGCGGCGCGCTCGCCGTGACCGCCCTCGCCGGGTGCGCCGCGGACGACGAGGCGGGCAAGCCCTCCGCCGGGCAGGACATCGCCCCCGCAGCCCGCGACCAGATCAAGGACGGCGGCACCCTGCACTGGGCCGTCGACAATCTGCCGCAGACCCTGAACTCCTTCCAGGCCGACGCCGACGCCAGCACGTCCCGGGTCACCGGCGCCGTCCTGCCGTCGATGTTCCGCCTCGACGAACAGGGCCGCCCGAAGGCCGACCCCGACTACCTGGAGAAGGCCGAGGTCATCGAGACCGAGCCCAAGCAGGTCGTGCTGTACAAGCTGAACCAGCAGGCGGTCTGGAGCGACGGCCGTGAGATCGGCGCCCCCGACTTCGCCGCCCAGTGGCGCGCCCTGTCCGGCAAGGACTCCGCGTACTGGACGGCGCACAACGCCGGCTACGACCGCATCGAGAAGGTCGAGCGCGGGGCGAACGACCTGGAGGTCCGGGTCACGTTCGCCAAGCCGTACGCGGACTGGAAGGCCCTGTTCTCGCCGCTGTACCCCAAGGACGTCATGGGGACCCCGGACCACTTCAACGACGGGGCGCGGCGCAAGCTGGCCAACACGGCGGGCCCGTTCGCCATCGACTCGATCGACCGCGACGCCAAGACGGTCTCCCTCAAGCGCAACCCGCGCTGGTGGGGCAGCCCCGCCAAGCTCGACAAGCTCGTGCTCAGCGCCGTCCCGCGCGGCAAGCGGGCCGCGGCCCTCGCCGCGGGCGACCTCGACCTCGCCGACCTGGACTCGGGCGGCGCCGACCGCGTCGCCTTCGCCGGCCGCGACAAGGGCACGGCGGGCCCGCTCGCCCACGGCCCCGGCGCCGACCTCACCCCGGGCCGGGCGCTGCGCTCCTGGGCGATCGTGCACGGGGACGACGAGGACGCCGCCGAGGAGGAGATCGCGGCGCGCGCGAAGACCCGTAAGGCCGTGAAGAAGTACGCGAAGGAGCAGCAGAACCTGAGCGGCTTCGTCGTCCGCAAGTCGCTGGAACCGGCCTACACGCAGCTCGCGCTGAACGGCACCGAGGGCCCCCTCGCCGACGAGCGCGTCCGCCGCGCCGTCGCCCGCGCCATCGACCGCACCAAGCTCGCCGAGGCCGTCCTCAAGCCGCTGGGCCTGCCCTCCGGCACCGTCGACAACCACCTCGCGCTGGCCGGCCAGGAGGCGTACGCCGACAACAGCGGCGCCCTCGGCGACCAGGACACCGCCCAGGCCCGGGCGCTGCTCGCGGAGGCGGGCTGGGTGCCCGGCGGGCCGCTGGAGAAGAAGGACAAGGAGGAGAAGGCCAAGGAGAAGACGGCCGGCTCCGAGAACCAGGCCAAGGACTCCGACGCGGACACGGACTCCGAGGACGCCGACGACGGTACGTACATCGTCGGCGAGGACGACCAGAAGCCCGGCGCCGACGCACCCCTGCTCCTGGGCCCCGGCCCGCTCGCCGCCGCCCAGCACACCGCCCTGCTGCACCAGGCCGACGCGGTGAAGGTGCGCAAGGCCGACAAGGAGAAGGGCAAGCACTCCAAGTCCAAGCACGCCAAGCACGCGAAGAAGCACAAGAGCGACCACGCCGCCGAGGGGCTCGGCAAGGACGCGAAGACGTACGTGAACCAGGGCGGCGCCCCCGGCGCGTACGCGCCCAAGGGCACGGCCGCCCCGGCCGGCGCCGCCGCGGGCCCCCTCGCCAAGGACGGCAAGCCGCTCACCCTGCGCTTCGTCCTGCCCTCCGGGGCGGGCTCCGAGCAGCTGCGCACGGTTGCCGACCGGATCACGCAGATGCTGGAGAAGATCGGTGTGCGCACGGACATCATGAAGGTGGACGACGAGAGATACTTCAAGGACCACATCGCGTCCGGCCAGTACGATCTCGCCCTCTACTCGTGGCCCGCGTCCGCCTACCCGGCCACCGACGCCCGCCCCATCTACGCCAAGCCGGTCCCGGCCGCCGACGGATCGCTCACCGTCGAGCAGAACTACACCCGGGTCGGCACCGACCAGATCGACCAGCTCTTCGACGAGGCGATCGGCGAGCTGGACGCGGGGGAGGAGCGCTCCCTGGTGAAGCAGGCCGACGCCCGTATCTGGGCGGCCGCCGGCTCCATCCCGCTCTATCAGCGCCCCGAGCTGGTCGCGGCCCGCACGAACGTGGTCAACGCCGGCGCCTTCGGCTTCCAGGAGCCGCACTACGAGAACATCGGCTACCTGAAGGCGGGCGCGAAGCCGTCGGCGAGCCCGTCCTCCTGACCTGCGGCCTTGCCCGCGACAGCGGGCGAGCCTCAGATCGAGCTCAAGTCCCTTGCCCCCGGGTCCGCCCGCGGGGCAAGGTTCGTTCTAACCCGTTGACCTGCTGTTTTTCCTCACCACAGGGCTCGCCCCCCACACCTCACCGAGCCCCCGCAAGCCCCCTACCCGTCGAGCCACGTACGATGGGGTGAGGCCGTGGCGTGTCCAGCCCGGCAGGGCGCGCGTATCACTGATGTACGCGCAGCCGTCCACTCACTCCGGGAGTACGCCGCAATATGGCCACGCGCCACGACATCCGAAACGTCGCCATCGTCGCCCACGTCGACCACGGCAAGACGACCATCGTCGACGCCATGCTCAAGCAGGCCGGCTCGTTCGCAGCTCACGCCGCCGAGTCCCTCGACGATCGCATGATGGACTCGAATGACCTGGAGCGTGAGAAGGGCATCACGATCCTCGCCAAGAACACGGCGGTCAAGTACCACCCGAAGGATGGCGGCGACGTCATCACGATCAACATCATCGACACCCCGGGCCACGCCGACTTCGGTGGCGAGGTCGAGCGCGGTCTGTCGATGGTCGACGCGGTGGTCCTGCTCGTGGACGCCTCCGAGGGCCCGCTGCCGCAGACCCGCTTCGTGCTGCGCAAGGCGCTCCAGCAGCGCCTCCCCGTCATCCTGTGCATCAACAAGACGGACCGCCCCGACTCGCGGATCGACGAGGTCGTCAACGAGACGTACGACCTCTTCCTCGACCTGGACGCGGACGAGGAGCAGATCGAGTTCCCGATCGTCTACGCGTGTGGCCGTGACGGCATCGCGTCGCTGACCAAGCCGGCCGACGGCACGGTCCCCGCGGACTCCACCAACCTGGAGCCGTTCTTCTCCACGATCCTGGAGTCCGTCCCGGCCCCGACGTACGACGAGTCGGCCCCGCTCCAGGCGCACGTCACGAACCTGGACGCCGACAACTTCCTCGGCCGCATCGCGCTGCTCCGTGTCGAGCAGGGCGAGCTGCGCAAGGGCCAGACGGTCGCGTGGATCAAGCGTGACGGGTCGATCTCGAACGTCCGCATCACCGAGCTGCTGATGACCGAGGCGCTCACCCGCAAGCCCGCCGAGGTCGCCGGTCCCGGCGACATCTGCGCCGTCGCCGGTATCCCCGACATCATGATCGGCGAGACCCTGGCCGACCCGGAGAACCCGATCGCGCTGCCGCTGATCACGGTCGACCAGCCGGCCATCTCCATGACCATCGGTACGAACACCTCGCCGCTCGTCGGCCGCGGTGGCACCGGCAAGGGCGCGCAGGCGAAGTCCGCGGTCAAGGACCGCAAGGTCACCGCCCGCCAGGTCAAGGACCGTCTGGACCGCGAGCTGATCGGTAACGTGTCGCTGCGTGTCCTCGACACCGAGCGTCCCGACGCCTGGGAGGTCCAGGGCCGCGGTGAGCTCGCGCTCGCCATCCTGGTCGAGCAGATGCGCCGCGAGGGCTTCGAGCTGACCATCGGCAAGCCGCAGGTCGTCACCAAGGAGGTCGACGGCAAGACGCACGAGCCCGTCGAGCGCCTCACGGTCGACGTCCCCGAGGAGCACATGGGCGCCGTCACGCAGCTCATGGGCGTCCGCAAGGGCCGCATGGACAACATGTCGAACCACGGCTCCGGCTGGGTCCGCATGGAGTTCGTGGTCCCGTCCCGCGGCCTCATCGGCTTCCGTACGGAGTTCCTGACGAACACCCGAGGTACGGGTATCGCCCACTCCATCCACGAGGGCCACGAGCCCTGGTTCGGCACGCTGACGACCCGTAACAACGGCTCGCTCGTCGCGGACCGCGCCGGCGCCGTCACCGGGTTCGCGATGACGAACCTCCAGGAGCGCGGCGTGCTGTTCACCGACCCCGGCACCGAGGTGTACGAGGGCATGATCGTCGGCGAGAACTCGCGCGCCGACGACATGGACGTGAACATCACCAAGGAGAAGAAGCTCACCAACATGCGCTCCGCCTCCGCCGACTCCTTCGAGGCGATCGTCCCGCCGCGCAAGCTCTCCCTGGAGCAGTCCCTGGAGTTCTGCCGCGACGACGAGTGCGTCGAGGTGACCCCGGAGGCCGTCCGCATCCGCAAGGTCGTCCTGGACCAGAAGGAGCGCGGCCGCTCGGCCTCGCGCGCCAAGCACGGCTGAAACTGACGCTTCGGCGGCTCTGAGGGCCGGTCTCCCGCTTCGGGAGGCCGGCCCTCGGTCTTTGTCCGCGGGGAGCCGGGCAAGTACGGTCTACGGCGCGCCTGTTGGACGCGTCGGCGGGAAGCACTCCCGCGGCCGACGCCTTCCCGCTAATCTGCCGTCTGTCTACGCGCGGTGAGAGTGGCGCGTTCACGCGGGGTAGAGGCACCGTTCGCGATGCGTGACCGGCGAGTGCCAAGTCCGTTTCCGGCGCAAGCCATTAATAGCTGCGCTCTGTCCGCTATGCGGAGACCTTCGGTCGATAGATATGTAACAAGTCCGTTTCGCGGTGCTCTATCTAGGATCAGTTTGTCCGTATTTTAGGAGATGTACGTGACAGGTGTGATCGAACCGAGACCTCAAGACGGTGGTCGCGACCGTCCCGGTGGCTAATAGTTGAGCGCATAGAGCTCGGGTCAATGGGTCACGCGCTGTGGGGAGCGCCGACTCACGAGCACACTGGGGCACTTCATGCGCGTCGTCAGGGGTGGCGACGTCATGTCTTGCGTGCCCCTTCTGATGAACAAGTGGACTCATGAGGAGGAACCCCATGCGTGGTGCCAAGAGCGCCAAGTGGGTGGCGGGCGCGGCGATCATCGCTCTGGCCGCGACCGCGTGCGGTGGCAGCGACAACGACGGCGACAAGGGAAGCGCGGGCGCCGTCGACCCGAACGGCACGTTCTCCGTCGAGACGGGCGAGCCGCAGAACCCTCTGCAGCCCGCCAACACCATGGAGTCCAACGGCAGCATCGTTCTCAGCACGCTGTTCTCGCAGCTGGTGGACTACGACGCCAAGGGCAACATCACCATGGTGAACGCCCAGTCGGTGGACACCAAGGACAACAAGACCTTCACGGTCAAGCTGAAGCAGGGCTGGAAGTTCCACGACGGCACCCCGGTGACCGCCGAGTCCTACGTCAAGGCGTGGAACTGGGCCGCCAAGCCCGAGAACAAGCAGACCAACAGCTTCTGGTTCTCGGACATCAAGGGCTACGACGACGTCGCGCCGGCCAAGGGCAAGGCGAAGGCCGACTCGATGTCCGGCCTGAAGGTCGTCGACGACAACACCTTCACCATCGAGCTGTCGAAGGCGATGCCGTACTTCGTCTACAAGCTCGGCTACGAGGTCTTCTCGCCGCTCCCCGAGTCGTTCTACAAGGACCCGAAGGCGGCCGGTCAGAAGCCGGTCGGCAACGGCCCCTACAAGTTCGTCTCCTGGCAGCACAAGAAGGAGATCAAGGTCACCAAGTTCGACGGCTACACCGGCCCGAACAAGGCGAAGAACGGTGGTGTGACGTTCAAGAACTACACCAACCTGGAAACCGCCTACGACGACCTGAAGTCGGGCAACGTCGACGTCCTGCGTCAGCTCGCCCCGCGTGACCTCCCGGTCTACAAGCAGGACCTGGGCGACCGTGCCGTCGACCAGTCCTACTCGGCGATCCAGACCATAGCCGTGGCCTACTACACCAAGCAGTGGAAGGACATCGACCCCAAGGTCATCCAGGGCCTGTCGATGGCCATCGACCGCGACACCATCACCAAGACGGTCCTCCAGGGCACCCGTGAGCCGGCCACCGGCTGGGTCGCCAAGGGCGTGCTCGGCTACCAGCCGGACGCCGCGGGCGACGTCACCAAGTACGACCCGGCGAAGGCCAAGGCCCTCATCAAGGAGGGTGGCGGCGTCCCGGGCAACAAGATCTCCATCCAGTACAACGCGGACGGTGGTCACAAGGAGTGGGTGGACGCCGTCTGCGGCTCCATCAAGAAGGCTGTCGGCGTGACCTGCGTCGGCGACTCGAAGGCCGACTTCCAGGCGGACACCAACGCGCGTGACGCCCACGAGGTCAAGTCGCTGTACCGCTCCGGCTGGGTGCTCGACTACCCCTTCAACGCCAACTTCATCCGTGACCTGTTCGGCACCAAGTCCGACGGTAACCAGGGTGGGTTCAGCAACAAGAAGGTCGACGAGCTGATCTCCGACGCCGACAGCGCCGCGACGCTGGAGGAGTCCGAGAAGAAGTACCAGGAAGTCGAGAAGCAGCTGGTCAACTACATGCCGACCATCCCGCTCTGGTACTACAAGGTCAACGCGGGCTACTCGGAGCGGGTCTCCGGCGTCAAGTACGCGCAGGACGGCGACCCGATCCTGGACGGCGTCCAGGTCCACAAGTAGTAACCGCTGACAGCGCGCGCATCCGCTGCCCCCGGCACACCTGGGGGCAGCGGTGCGAAGCGGGCCGGACTGGCCGGGGGGCCTTTTTCACCGTACGCACCGTGAGTTCGGTGTGCGTACGGCGAAAAGGGCCCCTGCTGCGATTGACATGGAGGCATGATGGGGCGCTACGTCGCACGACGACTGCTCCAGATGATCCCGGTGTTCATCGGGACGACTCTGCTCATTTTTCTCATGGTGTACGCACTGCCCGGTGACCCGGTCCGTGGTCTCTTCGGCGACAAGGCGGGCAGCCCGCAGGTCATCGCGTCGCTGCGCCATGAATACGGGCTGGACCAGCCCGTGCTGGTCCAGTACTGGCACTACATGCGGGACATGATCCTGCACTTCGACTTCGGCACCCAGATCGCTTCCGGGCGCCCGGTGACCGACGTCCTCGGCGACGCGTTCCCGGTGACCCTCCGGCTCGCGGCGCTGGCCTTCGCCATCGAAGCGGTGCTCGGTATCGTCCTCGGTGTCATCGCGGGCATGCGGGCCGGACGGCTGGCCGACACGGTCGTGCTGTTCCTGACGCTGCTGCTGATCTCGGTGCCCGTGTTCGTGCTCGGGTTCATCGCCAAGACGGTCTTCGCGTTCCAGCTCGGCTGGATGGCGCCGAACGTCAACGACTCGACGAACTGGGGCCAGTTGCTGACCCCGGCCATCGTGCTGGCGGCGGCCTCGCTCGCGTACGTGGCGCGCCTGACCCGTACCTCGGTGGCGGAGAACCTCCGCTCCGACTACATGCGTACCGCGATCGCCAAGGGCCTGCCCAGGCAGCGCGTCATCGGCGTCCACCTGATGCGCAACTCGCTCATCCCCGTCGTCACCTTCCTCGGCACCGACCTCGGTGCCCTCATGGGCGGTGCCGTCGTGACGGAGGGCCTGTTCAACATCAAGGGTGTCGGTGGCACCATTTACGAAGCGCTGCAGCGCCGGGAAGGGACCACGCTGGTCGGACTGGTGACCATCCTGGTCCTCGTCTATCTCGTCACCAGCCTGATCGTCGACCTGCTCTACGCGGTCCTGGACCCGAGGATTCGCTATGTCTGATCTGACCAAGTCCGCGGCCGCACCGGCCGAGGCCGCCGCAGGCGGCCAGCTGCCCGAGCCCCAGGTGAAGGTGGAGAAGCGCGAGAAGTCGCGCAGCCTGTGGAGCGACGCGTGGCGCGACCTGCGCACCAACTGGATCTTCATGGTCTCGGCCGTGCTGATCCTGCTGCTCCTGGTGATATCCGCCTTCCCCGGACTGTTCACCTCGGTGGACCCGGACGCCCGTGACCTGGCCGGCCACTACCTGGCCAAGCCGCAGCTCGGCAAGGTGTTCTCCGAGGGCTGGCTCGGCTACGACGCCCAGGGCCAGAGCGTGTACGCCCGCATGATCTACGGCACCCGGGCCTCCGTCATGGTCGGCCTCGGCACCACGGTCGCGGTCACGGTCTTCGGCGGTCTCGTCGGCCTGCTCGCCGGTTACTTCGGCGGCTGGATGGACGCGCTCCTGTCGCGCCTCACCGACATGTTCATGGGAATCCCCTTCCTGCTCGGCGCGATGGTCATGCTGAACGCCTTCCAGGAGCGCACCATCCTCGTCGTCATCGGCGCCCTGGCCTTCCTCGGCTGGACGCAGACGGCGCGCGTCATGCGCGGTTCCGTGATCACGGTGAAGCAGGCGGACTACGTGCTGGCGGCCAGAGCACTGGGCGCGGGCACCAAGCGCATCCTCTTCAAGCACATCCTCCCGAACGCGATCGCCCCGGTGATCGTCGTCGCGACGATCTCGCTCGGTGTCTACATCGCCGCCGAGGCCACCCTGTCCTTCCTCGGACTCGGCCTCACCAGCGGCGTCTCGTGGGGTGCCGACATCTCGGCGGGCGGCAACTCGATCCGCGTGGCGCAGCACATCATCGTGTTCCCGTCGATCCTGCTCAGCATCGCCGTCCTGTCGTTCATCATGCTCGGCGAAGCGGTCCGCAACGCCCTCGACCCGAAGATGCGCTGAGGGAGGCGTACGTGACCATCATCGACAACCCCTCACTGGTCCCGACCCCGCGTGGCAGCGACGACGCTCCGCTGCTCGAAGTCCGCGACCTGCACGTCGAGTTCCACACCCGCGACGGCATCGTCCGTGCCGTCAACGGCGTCAACTACAGCGTGCAGTCCGGCGAGACGCTCGCCGTCCTCGGCGAGTCCGGCTCCGGCAAGTCCGTGACCGCGCAGGCGATCATGGGCATCCTGGACATGCCGCCCGGCAAGATCCCGCAGGGCGAGATCCTGTACCGCGGCCAGGACATGCTGAAGATGTCCGCCGACGAGCGACGCAAGGTGCGCGGCGCGAAGATCGCCATGATCTTCCAGGACGCGCTCTCGTCCCTCAACCCGGTGCTGACCGTCGGCTACCAGCTCGGCGAGATGTTCCGGGTCCACCAGGGCCTGAGCAAGAAGGACGCCAAGGCGAAGTCCATCGAGCTGATGGACCGGGTGCGCATCCCCGCTGCCAGGGAGCGGGTCAACGACTACCCGCACCAGTTCTCCGGCGGTATGCGCCAGCGCATCATGATCGCCATGGCGCTCGCCCTGGAGCCCGACCTGATCATCGCGGACGAGCCCACCACGGCGCTCGACGTGACGGTCCAGGCCCAGGTCATGGACCTGCTCGCGGAGTTGCAGCGCGAGTACAACATGGGCCTGATCCTCATCACGCACGACCTGGGCGTGGTCGCGGACGTCGCCGACAAGATCGCCGTGATGTACGCGGGCCGCATCGTCGAGCAGGCCCCGGTCCACGAGCTGTACAAGCGCCCCGCGCACCCGTACACCCGTGGCCTCCTGGACTCGATCCCGCGCCTGGACCAGAAGGGCCAGGAGCTCTACGCGATCCAGGGCCTGCCGCCCAACCTCCTGAAGGTGCCGTCGGGTTGCGCGTTCAACCCGCGCTGCCCCAAGGCACAGGACATCTGCCGCACCGACGTCCCGACGCTCGTCGAGGTGACGGAGCGGGACGGCGGCGCGCTGCCCGGTCGGCGCAGCGCCTGCCACTTCTGGAAGGAGACGCTCCATGGCTGACATGAGCAAGGACAACGCCGAGAACGCAGCCGTGGACGCCACCCCGAACGTCACGGACGTCGAGGTCGTCGACGCGGCCAGCGAGGACGCGGCGGTCGCGGCGCTCGACAAGACCGTCGAGCACGGCGAGCCGATTCTCCAGGTGCGCAACCTGAAGAAGCACTTCCCGCTGACGCAGGGCATCCTCTTCAAGAAGCAGATCGGCGCGGTCAAGGCCGTCGACGGCGTCTCCTTCGACCTGTACCAGGGCGAGACCCTGGGCATCGTGGGCGAGTCCGGCTGCGGCAAGTCCACGGTCGCCAAGCTCCTGATGACGCTGGAGACGGCGACGGCCGGCGAGGTCTTCTACAAGGGCCAGGACATCACCAAGCTGTCCGGCCGCGCCCTGAAGGCCGTCCGCCGCAACATCCAGATGGTGTTCCAGGACCCGTACACCTCGCTGAACCCGCGCATGACGGTCGGCGACATCATCGGGGAGACGTTCGAGATCCACCCGGAGGTGGCGCCGAAGGGCGACCGCCGCCGCAAGGTCCAGGACCTCCTGGACGTGGTGGGCCTCAACCCGGAGTACATCAACCGCTACCCGCACCAGTTCTCCGGCGGTCAGCGCCAGCGCATCGGCATCGCCCGCGGCCTGGCCCTCAACCCCGAGATCATCATCTGCGACGAGCCGGTCTCCGCCCTGGACGTCTCCGTCCAGGCCCAGGTCATCAACCTGATGGAGAAGCTGCAGGACGAGTTCAACCTCTCCTACATCTTCATCGCGCACGACCTGTCGATCGTCCGGCACATCTCGGACCGGGTCGGGGTCATGTACCTCGGCAAGATGGCCGAGATCGGCACGGACACGCAGATCTACGACCACCCGACGCACCCGTACACGCAGGCGCTGCTGTCCGCGGTGCCCGTGCCGGACCCGGACGCGCGTGAGGGCCGCGAGCGCATCATCCTCACGGGAGACGTGCCGTCGCCGGCCAACCCGCCGTCGGGCTGCCGCTTCCGCACCCGTTGCTGGAAGGCGCAGGACAAGTGCGCCGAGGAGGTCCCGCTCCTGGCGATCCCCGAGCGGTTCGCGGGCTCGGCCTCCCCGGTCGCCCACGAGTCGGCGTGTCACTTCGCGGAGGAGAAGGACGTGGTCCACGCGGCGTGAGCCGTGCTGTTCCGTGAGAGCCGGTCACCGGGGTCCGCCCCGGTGACCGGCTCTTCTCCGTACCGGACAGAAGAAGGAGCTCCACTCATGCCCGTCGGCACCCTCCAGTGCACGGTCCTCGACTGCCCCGACCCGCACCGCCTCGCGACCTTCTACCGGGCGCTGTTCGGCGGCGAGGTCGACCGTCCCGACGGCCGCTGGGCGTGCGGCGCCGACTGGGCGACGCTGCACATCGACGCGACCCGCGTCCTGTGCTTCCAGCGAGTGACCCCGTACACGCCCCCGTCCTGGCCGGACCCGGCGCGCCCGCCCCACTTCCACCTGGACGTCCAGGTGAGCGACCTGGACGAGGCGCAGACCGAGGTTGTGCGCGAGGGAGCGACCCTCCTCGACGCGGAGACCGGGGGCCGGACTTGGCGGGTGTTCGCAGATCCGGCGGGCCATCCGTTCTGCCTTGTGCGGCATCGCAGCCCTTCTTAGTCTCGCCGTATGACGATCACCGCCGTCGCCCGCGACCTCGCCCCCACCGGCACGCTCCGTGCCTCCGTCAACCTCGGCAACCCGGTCCTCGCGCAGGGCAGTCCCGACGCGCCCGCCGGGGTCACCGTCGACCTGGCCCGCGAGATCGCGGCGCGGCTCGGGGTTCCGGTGGAGTTCCAGTGCTTCGACGCCGCCCGCAAGTCCTACGAGGCGATGGCCACCGGCGCCGCGGACCTGTGCTTCCTCGCCGTCGATCCGGCGCGCGAGGCGGAGGTGGCCTTCACCGCGCCGTACGTGCACATCGAGGGCGTGTACGCGGTCCCGGCCGACTCCGCGCTGCGCACGGCCGCCGACGTGGACCGCGCCGGAGTGCGTGTCGGGGTCAAGCAGGGCTCCGCCTACGACCTGTTCCTGACGCGGACCCTGAGCGAGGCGACCGTGGTGCGGGGCAGCGACGGCGTGGACGCCTTCCACGCCGAGAAGCTGGAGGTCGCCGCGGGCATCCGCCAGCCGCTGACCGCCCACGTCACAGCCCGCCCCGAACTCCGCTTGCTGGAACCGGCGTTCATGACCATCCGGCAGGCCGTCGGCACGACCCGGGACCGCGCCGAGCCGACGGTCCGCTTCCTGCGCGAGACGGTGGCCGAACTGACGGCATCGGGCTTCGTGGCACAGGCGCTGAACCGCTCGGGCCAGAACCCGGACCTCACGGCGCCCACACCCGACAAGACGTCGGCAGACGTCGGCTGAGGGCCATTGCTGCCGGTCCCGGTCAGGAGAGCCGGAGATCGATCCAGGGGATCGTCTCCCCGGGCAGCAGATATTGCTCGGTCTCCACGAAGCCGTGCTTCAGGGCGAATCGAAGTCCGTCCTGGTTCGAGGACAGGATCACGGTCTCGATCACTTCGGCTCCCAGCTCGCGGGCATGGTCGAGCCCGTGGACGTAGAGCTCCTCGCCGAACCCTCGCCTGCGGTGAGGGGCGAGCACGCGGGCGATGACGGTAGCCGTCAGCGTCTCGTCCGTGGGCGGGCGGACCGTGCTGCAGCCCACGAGATCGTCACCCCGGTAGGCGACCTGGAGGTGGTTGCGCCGGGAGCGTTCCCGTACGTCGTCCAGGGACAGCGCGTGGGTGGGGATGACCACGTTGTGGACGTGCTGCCAGTCTCTGAGGGTGGCGTCGCTGTCCGGCTGCTGGATACGAAGATCAGGCATCGGAGCAGCAAACCCGAGGGCCTCGCGGACGTCAACCGCGAAGTGCCGCGCCCCTTCAGCGGATGATCACACAACGCTAGTGTTGCCTGCTGTGGCGGGACACCGGGGACGGCTGGGGCGGGGACGTTCCCGGAGTGCGCCGATGTGTGCGGTGCTGGCCGGGGTTGTCCTCGCGGCGACGGGATGCACGAGTGGCGCACAGGACTCGGCCGACGACATGACCCCCGCGGCACGGACGTACCTGTCGAAGGCGCTGAGCATCATGGAGAAGCGCTCCTTGCTCCGCCGTCAGGTCGACTGGTCCGACCTCCGCGGCAAAGCGTTCGCGCAGGCTCGCGGGGCGCGGAAGCCCGCGGACACCTACAGGGCGATCGAGTCGGCGCTGGGAGCTCTGGGGGACCGGCACAGCACCTTCTGGGACCCGGCTCGGGCCAAGGAGGCCATGGGCGCACCGGCGTCCTCCTTCGACGGGCTGGAGGGCCGCCCGCTGAAGAACGGCGTCGGATACGTCTCCCTGCCCGGGGTGAGCGGTTCGTCGAAGACGTACGACGCCTACATGCGGCAGGGCAGGGACGCCGTGTCGAAGGCGAACGGTGCGGGGGCCTGCGGCTGGGTGGTCGATCTGAGGCCGGAGAGCGGTGGCGGCATGTGGCCGGTGCTCGCCGTCGCGGCGCCGATCCTGGGTGACGGCACGGTGGGCATGTTCGTCGATGCGGACGGCAAAAGGTCCACATGGAAGATCAAGGACGGCGTTCCGTTCCTGGACGGCACAGCGCAGGGCGGCGCCGCCACCCGCCCCCTGGGCGACGGCAGACTGCCGGTGGCCGTGCTCACCGGCAAGCGGACGGCCAGTGCCGGTGAGGCGGTCGCGGTGGCCTTTCGCGGACGGCAGGACACGCGATTCTTCGGGGAACCGACGAACGGCCTTCCCACAGGGAACGACGCGCACCGTCTCTCCGACGGAGCCATGCTCATCCTCACCGAGGTCAAGGACGCGGATCGCACGGGCCGCATCTATGACGAGGCGATTCCGCCGGACGAAGAGGTCATCAAGGATCCCCGGCCGTCGGCACGCCAGGAGGACGCCGTCCTGGACGCGGCCCATAGCTGGCTGCTCAAGCAGGATGCGTGCCGCCAAGGGTGAACCGCTTGCGGCCGCCTGATGGGCGTGGGCCCCGATCGGCAGGGCAGTAGCCGAAGTTGCCGGTGGGCGCTGACGGGCCCGTGCGGCGCCCCCTTTTTTTAGGACCCTGTCGTGCGGTCCGACATGCGGATACCCGTGTCTCGCCATGTGTGCACCGCGAGGCGGGCATACGGGCGACGGGAGAGAGGGGGCGTCCACCGGCTGGCTGTACACGGAGTGCGTTATGTGCCGTATGACCTGATATTTGGGCGTACGTGTCACGTGACCGGTAAAGAGGAGGCACTCCATGCGTGGAGCCACGCACGCCAAGTGGGCGGCTGGTGCAGTCGCCGTAGCCCTCGCGGCGACGGCCTGTGGTGGGGGCGGCGGCGACAGCGGTGGCGGCGGTGACGGCTCCGGGATCGTGCGCTCCTCCTGGGGGGACCCGCAGAACCCGCTGGAGCCCGCCAACACCAACGAGGTGCAGGGCGGCAAGGTCCTGGACATGATCTTCCGGGGTCTGAAGCGGTACGACCCGAAGACCGGCGAGGCCAAGGACATGCTCGCCGAGAAGATCGACACGTCCGACTCGCAGAACTTCACGATCACCGTGAAGAAGGGCTGGACGTTCTCCAACGGCGAGAAGGTCACCGCCAAGTCCTTCGTCGACGCCTGGAACTACGGCGCGAGCCTGAAGAACAACCAGAAGAACGCCTACTTCTTCGGGCAGATCGACGGCTACGACAAGGTGCACCCGGACTCCGGCTCGCAGAGCGCGGACACCCTCTCCGGCCTCAAGGTCACCGGCGACTACACCTTCACGGCCAAGCTGAACCAGAAGTTCTCCACGTGGCCCGACACCCTCGGCTACGCGGCCTTCGCCCCGCTGCCCAAGATGTTCTTCGACAACCACGACGAGTACATCAAGCAGCCCATCGGCAACGGCCCGTACACCGTGAAGTCGTACCAAAAGGGCTCGCAGATGTCCCTGCGCAAGTGGGACAAGTACCCGGGCGACGACAAGGCCCAGAACTCGGGCGTGGACCTCAAGGTCTACACCGACAACAACACGGCCTACACCGACCTGACGGCCGGCAACCTCGACCTCGTCGACGACGTGCCCGCGGCCCAGCTCGCGAACGTGAAGAGCGACCTCGACGGCCGGTACATCAACACCCCCGCCGGCATCATCCAGACGCTCGCCTTCCCGTTCTACGACTCCGACTGGAACAAGGCGGACAGCGACAAGGTCCGCAAGGGCCTGTCGATGGCGATCAACCGCAAGCAGATCACCGACTCGATCTTCCAGAAGACCCGCACCCCCGCCACCGACTGGACCTCGCCGGTCCTCGGCGAGGAGGGCGGGTACAAGGCGGGGCTGTGCGGTGAGTTCTGCGACTACAACCCCACCGAGGCCAAGAAGCTGGTCAAGGAGGGTGGCGGCATCCCCGGCGGCCAGGTGCAGATCGGCTACAACGCCGACACCGGCAGCCACAAGGAGTGGGTCGACGCCGTCTGCAACTCGATCAACAACGCCCTCGGCAACGACAAGGCGTGCGTCGGCAGCCCCACCGGCACCTTCGCCGACTTCCGCAACAAGATCACCGACAAGAAGATGACGGGCCCGTTCCGCGCCGGCTGGCAGATGGACTACCCGCTCATCCAGAACTTCCTTCAGCCGCTGTACTACACCGACGCCTCGTCCAACGACGGCCACTGGTCCAACAAGGAGTTCGACTCCCTCGTGGACAAGGCCAACGCCGAGTCCGACCAGGCCCAGGCGGTGAAGATCTTCCAGCAGGCCCAGGAGGTCGTCCGGGACAACATGGCGGCCATCCCGCTCTGGTACCAGAACGGCAGCGCCGGCTACTCGGACAAGGTCTCCAACGTCGCGCTGAACCCGTTCAGCGTCCCGGTCTACAACGAGATCAAGGTCAACTGACGCCAGGGGAGCGGGGGGCCCCCACAACCAAGCGGCCCCCCCCCCCCCCCCCCCCCCCCAAAAAAAAACAAAAACCCCCCTAGGAGGTGTTTTTTTCCTCCTCCTCCTCCCCCGAACCCCCTC
>NZ_JBHVIX010000030.1:0-1500 GCF_042799415.1 Streptomyces sp. NPDC057694 | reverse complement strand
ACTGCCTCCAATTTCGTGGTGACCTTGTTAAGCGTCTTTGTAGAAAAAAAGATAAGGGTCAACCGAACCAGGGGAACCCCCCCCCCCCCCCCCCCGCCCCCCCCCCCCCCCCGCCCCCCTCGCGGAAACGGAACCGGAGTCCTCATGGGACGTTATGTGATCCGGCGCCTGCTGCAGATGATCCCGGTCTTCATCGGCGCGACGCTGCTGATCTTCCTCATGGTCAACGTGATGGGCGACCCCATCGCCGGACTGTGCGGCGACAAGGCCTGCGACCCTGCCACCAAGGCGCAGCTGTCGAAGGAGTTCGGCCTCGACAAGCCGGTGTGGCAGCAATACCTGACGTACATGGGGAACGTCTTCACCGGTGACTTCGGCACGGCGTTCAACGGCCAGAAGGTCACCGAACTGATGTCGACCGCGTTCCCCGTGACCATCCGCCTCACCATCGTGGCGATCCTCTTCGAGATCGTCGTCGGCATCGCGCTCGGCGTCGTCACCGGCCTCAAGCGCGGCCGGCCCATCGACACCACCGTGCTGCTGCTGACCCTCGTCGTCATCTCCATCCCGACGTTCGTCACCGGTCTGCTGCTGCAACTGCTGCTCGGCGTCAAATGGGGCTGGATCGAACCGGCGGTGTCCACCGAGGCGACCTTCAGCGAGCTGATCGTGCCCGGCCTGGTCCTCGCCTCGGTCTCGCTCGCGTACGTGACCCGGCTGACCCGGACCTCCATCGCCGAGAACAAGCGCGCCGACTACGTCCGCACCGCCATCGCCAAGGGCCTGCCCAGGCGCCGCGTCATCACCCGGCACCTGCTGCGCAACTCGCTGATCCCCGTCGTCACCTTCATCGGCGCCGACGTCGGCGCCCTCATGGGCGGCGCCATCGTCACCGAGCGCATCTTCAACATCCACGGCGTCGGCTACCAGCTCTACCAGGGCATCCTGCGCCAGAACACCCAGACCGTGGTCGGCTTCGTGACGATCCTCGTGCTGGTCTTCCTCGCGGTGAACCTGATCGTCGACCTCCTGTACGCCGTACTCGACCCGAGGATCCGCTATGCCTGAACCGCACGCACCCGACGGGCGCACACCCGACGACGGTGCCATCGCCGCGACCGGCATGGGCGGGGCGATGGACCTCGCCACGAGCGAGGGCGCGGGCCTGGAGGGCCGGCCGGGCGGCCCCGCCGGCGGCCCGGCCGACAAGCCCCGCAGCCTGTGGTCCGACGCCTGGCGGGACCTGCGCCGCAACCCGATCTTCATCATCGCGGGCCTGGTCATCCTCTTCCTGGTCGTCATCTCGATCTGGCCGCAGCTGATCGCCTCCGGCAACCCGCTCTCCTGCGACCTGTCCAAGCGGCAGCAGGGCTCCGAGCCGGGCCACCCCTTCGGCTTCGACGCCCAGGGCTGCGACGTCTACACCCGCACCGTGTACGGCGCCCGCAACTCCATCACCGTCGGCGTCTGCGCCACGGTCGGCGTCGCGCTCCTCGGCTC
>NZ_JBHVIX010000029.1:0-115463 GCF_042799415.1 Streptomyces sp. NPDC057694 | reverse complement strand
ACGAAGTGCGCATCTCAGGGGCGCGGGGAACTGCGCGAGAAGCGGCCACCGGGCCGCAGATGAAGAACTGCCCAGGGGCGCGGGGAACTGCGCGAGAAGCCCCACCGGCCCGCACCCGACCGACGACCCCCAAGGCCCCGGGAACCGAACCCACCCCCGCTACGTGTTCAAATGCAGGGCTCGCAAACAAGATCGAGTCAATGCCTGTGCGGATGTCAGTCGCGGCAGCGATACTTACCGCCGACGCACGACCATGGGGGAGGGTCGAAGTGACATACCCGCCGAACGGAAGCACGGCGCCACCGGGGCACACCGCCGTGCCCACGATGCCGACGGTCCCGCCGCAACAGACCCGCGGCACCGCACCACCGGCACCCGTAGCCCCGCCCCCGGCGGAGCCCCGCCGCACGGCCTGGGCGGAAGGCATCGAGCGGCTGAAATCGGCGGCCACCACCGAGCCGGGCCGGCTGCGCATCATCGGCGCCGTGCTCGCCCTGCTCGTCGTGGCGTTCGGCGCGACGACGGCCTGGCAGATGACGGACCGCCAGGCCGCCGCGGACGACGTACTGCACTCCAGCCAGCCCCTGAGCGCCGACGCCGCCGACATCTACCGCTCCCTCGCCGACGCCAACACCACGGCGTCCAGCGGCTTCCTGGCCGGCGGTCAGGAGACCGCGGCCGTCCGGGACCGCTACGAGAAGGACATCCGTACGGCCGCCGACAAGCTCGTCACCGCCGCGGCCAGCACCGACCCGGGCACCCCGTCGGCCGCCACGATCGCGAAGCTCAACAAGCTGCTGCCCGAGTACAAGGGCCTCATCGAGCGCGCCCGTGCCAACAACCGGCAGGGCTACCCGCTGGGCGGCGCGTATCTGCGGTACGCGAACGAGAAGATGCAGACCGAGATGCTCCCGGCCGCCGAGGACCTGTACACCAAGGAGAACCAGCGGCTGCGCGACGACTACGACGCGGCGACCCCCTACCCCTGGATCGCGATCGCGCTCGGCGTCGTCGCCCTCGCCGGACTCGCCTGGGCGCAGCGGCGCAACTACCGTCTGACGAACCGGGTGTTCAACCACGGGCTGCTCGCGGCCACGGCCGCGTCGGCCGTCGTGCTGCTGTGGCTGGTGGTCGGGCACACGGTGGCGCGCGGCGGGCTCAACGCCTCGTACGACCAGGGCGTCCGGTCGCTGAACGTGCTGCACGACGCGAGCATCGCCTCCTTGAAGGCGCGGGGGAACGAGAACCTGACGCTGGTCAGCCGCGGCGCCGAGACGGTGAAGGTGGGCGAAGAGGTCAAGGACAAGTACGACGTCGACTTCCAGAAGCAGATGACGACGCTGGCGACGAAGCTGAAGGCGGCGGACACGCTCGCCGAGGGCGACGCGGCCGGCGAGGCACCGGTGACGAAGGCGAACAGCAGCATGAAGGAGTGGCGGATCCGCCACACCGACGCGCGCAAGCAGGACGATTCCGGTAATTATCAGGGCGCCCTCGACAAGATCATCGGCTCGAAGGACGACAAACCGACGGGTGAGTGCTTCGATCTGGTGGACCAGAGTCTCGACCAGGCTCTGGTGCACGAGCAGGCACAGTTCACGTCCGACGCCACCGGCGGCCGCGACGCGATGACCGGACTCTCGGTCGGCGCGGCGATTCTCGCGGTGCTCGCGGCGGCGGGCGCGCTGCTGGGCATCGGGCGCAGGCTTTCGGAGTACCGGTGAGAGGGGGTGCGGGGATGGACGAGCGAGACGCGCGCAGGGTGAGTCTGCGCGGCTGGGGCGGCGTGGCGGCGATGGCCACCGCGGTCGCCTGCGCCCTCGTGGCGGTGTTCACGGTGCTGCTCCCCCTGTCGCACACGGCGAGCGGCGACGGCAGCACGGGCCTCGGCTCGGGCGGCGTGGCCGACGGCCTGCAGACGAAGGCCACGGACTGCGACCCGGACAAGAAGGGCAAGGAGCCGGAGCGCAGCCTCGATCCGAAGGGCGACCAGAACGGCGAGGCCGTGAAGGCCATCAAGGACCGCGGCTATCTGTCGGTCGGCGTCGACCAGAACAGCTACCGCTGGGGCTACCGCGATCCCAACAAGGGCCTGGACAAGAACGGTTCGGCGGGCGAGGAGAAGACCAGCGAGCTGGAGGGCTTCGACATCGACCTCGCGCACGAGATCGCGGGCGAGATCCTCGGCGACCCCGGCGCGATCCGGTTCCGCGCCATCCCCACCAACCAGCGCATCCCGGCGATCAAGAGCGGCCAGGTCGACATGGTGGTCCGCACGATGACCATCAGCTGCGACCGCCTCGCCGACGTCGACTTCTCCACCGCGTACTTCCAGACCGGCCAGCAGGTGCTCGCCCCGCGTTCCTCGGACATCACCGGCTACGACAAGTCGCTCGCCGGCAAGCGGGTCTGCACGGCGAAGGGCTCGACGGCGGAGATCGCGCTCGGTGACGGCCGCGACGAGAAGCACGAGATCCCGAGCAGCACCGACATCACCACGACCGTGCCCAACCAGCTGGACTGCCTGGTGCGCCTCCAGCTCGGTGAGGTCGACGCGGTCGTCACGGACGGTGCCCTCGCGGCGAGCCAGGCCGCGCAGGACCCGACGGTGGAGCTCAAGGGCAAGCCGTTCACCACGGAGTACTACGGCGTGGCCATGAAGAAGGGCGCGGACGACCTGGTGCGCCGGGTCAATCAGGTGCTGGAGGACTACCGCGGCGGCGGCAAGAACAGCGGCTGGCAGAAGTCGTACGACAAGTGGCTCGAGGCCGACCTCGGGCCGTCGTCCGGCCCGCCCGCGCCGAAGTACAAGTAGCCGAAGCACAAGTAAGAACTCAGGCAGCGCAGTTGAGAAAAGCGAGAGGTGATCGATGGGCGTCGTGGGACCCCCTGGTCAGGTGATGGACCGGGACGAGGTGGACCGTGCCCTGGCCCGCCTCGGGGCCGAGCACGAGGCCATCGAGACGTCACTGCTCGCGCTCCAGGACCACGCGGGCCGCCGCCTGCTCGAAGGCGCCGAGCTGACCGGGACGACCCGGGAGCGCTGGTCGTCGGCCGAGCAGGCGATCACGCTGCTCTGGGCGTACTTCGACGCGTACGCGGGCGCGCTGCGCACCGCCCGCGGGATCCGCGCCCAGCGCCGCTGGCCCAGCCGGGACGACCTGGTGGAGCTGACCGACCTGCTGCGCGGCGACTGCGTCACCGTCGCCTCGGGCGCGAGCACGGGCGGCGGCTCACCGTCGATCACGGGCCCGGCGAAGCTCTCCGAGCGGTTCACGCTGGCCGCGATAGTGGAGCGGATGAACGACCTGTACGCGTCGTCGCTCGACATGGTGGTCGCCGCCGACTCGGTGTGGTCGGCGCTGCCCGCCCGGATAGACATGCTCGCCGCCGAGCTGTCCCGCACCCGGCAGCTCGCGCACTCCGTCGGGGTCCGCCCCGGCGAGCACCCGGCCGGTGACGACCTGGAGCGGATCACCGCCGTGCTGACCCGGCTGCGCGAGGAAGTGGTCTCCGACCCGCTGGCGTACTGGCGCAAGGCACCGGGCAGTTCGGCGCCCGGCGGCGGACGCCCGGACACCACGGCGTACGACCGTGAGGCGCGCGCCATCGAGGAGGTGCGCCGCGAGATCGACGCCGTGCTGACCGTCCGGCAGGACGCGGAGGTGCGCCTCGGGCGCCTGCGGGACGTGCTCTCGCGCGCGGACCGCACGCTCGCCGAGGCGAGATCGGCGCGCGGCGAGGTCCTCGCGAAGATCGCCGCCTCGGAGGTGCCGGCCGTGTCGGGCCCGCCGACCGTGCTCCAGGAGCAGCTGGCGACGGCGGCCGAGTACCGCAGGCACGGCCAGTGGCACCGGCTCTCCCCGCTCCTGGAGTCGCTGGAGACGAAGGCGGAGGACGAACTGCTGCGGGCCCGCGAGTCGTTGACCGCGGTGACCGCTCCGCTGGCCGTCCGCGCGGAGCTGCGCGGCCGGCTCGACGCGTACAAGGCGAAGGTGGCCCGGCTCGGTTTCGCCGAGGACCCGCTGCTCGTCGAGCGGTACGACGCGGCCCGCCGCATGCTGTGGAGCGCACCGTGCGATCTGCTGGCGGCGGAGTCGGCGGTGCTGCGGTATCAGAGGGCGGCGGCGGACGTGCTGGCCGCGCCCACGGACCAGAGGGGGGAGTCCTAGTCGTGGCGGGGGCTCAGAGATGCACGCGGCCCGGTTGTCCGGGCAGTTACGAGAACATGGGCGGGGAGCTGTACTGCGACACCTGCGGCCTGAAGCCGCAGGCCGGGCCCGGCCCCGGCCCCGGCGCCCCGGCGCCCGCGGCGGGTCCGGCGGGTTCCGCCGCGCGGCCCGGCACGTGTCAGCGGCCCGGCTGCGCCGGCTCCTACGCGGACATGGGCGGCGGTGAGCTGTACTGCGACACGTGCGGGCTCGCCCCGGTCGTGTCGCCGACCGGGATGGTGTCGTCGCCGCCGACCGGCATCGCGGGTGGCGGCTCGCGCGGTTCGCGGAGTTCACGGGCCAGTTCGCGGTCCTCGTCGCGGTCGACGCGGTCGTCGTCGCGCTCCTCGCAGTCGCGCCGGTCGGTCTCGGGGCGGCTGTCCCGGTCGCTGTCCGGGACGTCGACCTCGCGGTCGGTGTCGGTGCGCAGTTCGGGGGCGAGCGCGAGCAGTTCGGGCCGGGCGCGGCTCGGCGCCGGACTCGTCCGCGTGCCCGACGTGCCGCGGCCCGACCCGCGCGCGATGGTGCAGGAGAACCCCGAGGTCCCCGAGCGGAAGCGATTCTGCTCCCGCTCGGACTGCGGGGCGCCCGTGGGCCGCTCGCGCGGGGAGCGGGCGGGCCGCACCGAGGGCTTCTGCACCAAGTGCGGCCACCCGTACTCCTTCGTGCCGAAGCTGAGCACGGGCGACGTCGTGCACGGCCAGTACGAGGTCGCCGGCTGTCTGGCGCACGGCGGTCTCGGCTGGGTCTACCTCGCCGTCGACCGCGCGGTGTCCGACCGCTGGGTGGTCCTCAAGGGCCTGCTCGACACCGGTGACCAGGACGCGATGGCGGCGGCGATCTCGGAGCGCCGCTTCCTCGCCGAGATCGAGCACTCGAACATCGTCCGGATCTACAACTTCGTCGAGCACCTCGACCAGCGCACCGGCTCCATGGACGGCTACATCGTCATGGAGTACGTGGGCGGCAAGTCGCTGAAGGAGATCGCCAACGAGCGGCGCACCCCCGAGGGCCGGCGCGACCCGCTGCCGGTGGAGCAGGCGTGCGCGTACGGCATCGAGGCGCTGGAGGCCCTCGGGCATCTGCACAGCCGCAATCTCCTCTACTGCGACTTCAAGGTCGACAACGCGATCCAGACCGAGGACCAGCTCAAGCTGATCGACATGGGCGCGGTCCGGCGGATGGACGACGCCGAGTCGGCGATCTACGGCACGGTCGGCTTCCAGGCGCCCGAGGTCGCCGAGGTCGGCCCGTCCGTCGCCTCCGACCTGTACACGGTGGCCCGGACCCTGGCCCTGCTCACCTTCGACTTCCAGGGCTACACGAATGTGTTCGTGGACTCCCTGCCCGACCCCGGAAACATCGAGGTCTTCCGCCGCTACGAGTCGTTCTACCGGCTCCTGGTGCGGGCCACCGACCCGGACCCGGCCCGCCGCTTCGCGTCCGCGCAGGAGATGGCCGAGCAGCTGACGGGCGTGCTGCGCGAGGTCGTCGCGCTCCAGACGAACCGGCCGCGGCCGGCCCTGTCCACGCTCTTCGGGCCGGAAGTGAAGGTCACCGACACCGAGTTGTTCGGGCGGCTGGACTCCGACGTGTCGCGCCTCGGGGTGCGCCAACTCCCCGAGCGCGAGCGGAGAGGCAAGCAGCTCGCCCCGGTCCCGGCGCCCGCGCTGCCGCCGTCCCCCTCGGCTCTGGTCAGACCGCTCCAGGCGGTCACCACCGCGCTGGCCCTGCCGGTCCCCCGGGTCGACCCGAACGATCCGAACGCCGGGTTCCTCGCGGGCCTGATGACCTCCGCGCCCGCGGAGCTGGTCGCGGCCCTGCACGCGGCCCCCACCGGCTCCCTCGAACTGCGCCTGCGCGAACTGCGGGCCCGCCTGGAGATGGGCGAGCTCGACGCGGCCGTCCGGGGCCTCGCGGCCCTGGAGGCGGACCGCCCCGACGACTGGCGGGTGGTCTGGTACCAGGGCGTCGCCTCGCTCGCGGTCGGCGACCACGCCAGCGCGGCACTGTCGTTCGACGCGGTCTACGACGCGTTCCCCGGCGAGCCCGTGCCCAAGCTGGCGCTCGGCGTCTGCGCGGAGGTGCTGGGCCAGTTGGACAACGCGGCGGAGTACTACCGCCTCGTCTGGACCACCGACCCGAGCTATGTCAGCGCGGCGTTCGGCCTGGCGCGCGTCCAGCTCGCCGCCGGTGACCGGGCCGGCTCGGTGCGCACGCTGGAGTCGGTGCCGGAGTCCTCGATCCACTACACGGCGGCCCGGGTCGCCGCGGTCCGGGCGCGGCTGCGCGGACGGATCGCGGAAGCGCCCGTCTCCGGGCACGGCGACCCGCTGCTCGGCGACCTGACGGCCGCCGCGGGGCAGGTCG
Organism: Streptomyces sp. NPDC057694; assembly: GCF_042799415.1. Lineage (NCBI taxonomy): Bacteria > Bacillati > Actinomycetota > Actinomycetes > Kitasatosporales > Streptomycetaceae > Streptomyces > Streptomyces sp. NPDC057694. Next base: position 108,882 of record NZ_JBHVIX010000029.1, on the reverse strand, counting down.
AGGCGCTCGACGCGTTCGGCCTCGACGCGGTGCGCCGCGAGCAGTTGTCCACCGAGGTCCTCGGTACCGCCCTCGACTGGGTACTCTCCGGTAGGCAGGGTTCCGGTCAGCCGGCAGGCCCCGCAGGCACGGTGGTGCTCGGCAACGATCTGGACGAGCGCGGACTGCGCCTCGGCCTGGAACGCTCGTACCGGACACTGGCCAGGCTCGCTTCAAGGGGCGAGGAGAGGATCGAACTGGTGGAGCGGGCCAACCGCTACCGCCCTCGGACGTGGGTGTGAGTTGATGTCGCAGACGCACCAGTCGACAGCTATGTCAGTGTGTCCCAGCTGCGAGGAGCCGCTCGAAGAGAGCGACCGCTTCTGCGGGGCCTGCGGATACGACCTTTCGTCGGCGCCGCTGGCGTCGGCTCCGGACGGCCGTCCGGAGCCGGCGACGACGCGGCCGCCGGAGGGGTCCGCCGAGTGGCCGGCCGCACAGGAGACGGACAGTTCGGACACCCCCGCGCCGGTGCATCTGCCGACCGACCTGGAGGGCACCGAGTCCGACGGCGGCGCGCTGCCCGCCTCCGGCGTGCGGTTCGACGGCGTGCCCGAGGGCGGCGCCGCGGCCGGTGCGCCCGATCCGCGTACCGCGACGCCCGAGCAGCTGGAGGCGGCCACTCCGCCGGCCGGCACCAAGCTGTGCGTGGCCTGCCGCTCGGGTCAGGTCGACCCGGACGGCTACTGCGAGAACTGCGGGCACGCCCAGCCGCGTGAACGCGATCACATGGAGCAGGAGTTGGGCGCGGTCGCCGCGGTCAGCGACCGGGGCCTGCGCCACCACCGCAACGAGGACGCGTTCGTGATCTCCTCGGCCGCGCTGCCCGACGGCTCCCCCGCCGTGGTCGCCGTGGTCTGCGACGGGGTGTCGTCCGCGACCCGCCCCGACGACGCCTCGCTCGCGGCGACCCGCGCGGCCAACGAGTCGCTGCACGAGTCCCTGCCGCGCGGCACCCACCCGCAGCAGGCGCTGCACGAGGCGATCCTGGTGGCCGCCGAGGCGGTCAACGTGCTGGCGCGGGAGCCCGCGACGGCCCGCGAGCACCAGCCGCACCAGAACGCGCCGGCGTGCACCTTCGTCGGCTCGATCGTCACCCGTGACCTGCTCGTGGTCGGCTGGGTCGGCGACTCGCGCGCCTACTGGGTGCCCGACGACCGCACGGCGACCGCGGCCCGGCTCACCGAGGACGACTCGTGGGCCGCGCAGATGGTGTCGGCGGGCCTGATGAGCGAGGCGGAGGCGTACGCCGACGAGCGCGCCCACGCGATCACCGGCTGGCTCGGCGCGGACGCCTACGAACTGGAGCCGCACACGGCTTCCTTCAAGCCGGACCGGTCCGGTGTCGTGGTGGTGTGCACCGACGGGCTGTGGAACTACGCGGAGTCGGCGGAGCAGATGGCCGGTGCCGTGCCCGTCGACGCCGCCGCCCGTCCGCTGCACGCGGCCCAGGTGCTGACCGGTCACGCCCTCGACGGCGGGGGCCACGACAACGTAACAGTGGCGGTCCTGCCGTTCCCGGGGGCCCGGCAGGGGGCAGGATCGGCCTGAGGCCGGCCCGCGCGTCGCTCAACGCACAATGCTCAAGTGATGTTGTCCAGGGGGGACTTGTCATCATGGCCAATTTCTCGAAGCCGACCGTGCCGCAGTTCTCGGTCGAGGTGTACCAGAACGAGTACCTGCCGGAGGGGGGCCGCGAGGTCAACGCGATCGTCACGGTGACCGCGACGGGCGGCGGGACGGTGGGCAGCGCCGTGGGCGCCCCGCACCTGTACAGCCCGGGCACCTCCGTGGACGCCGCGGTCGCGCTGATGGTGGACTGCTCCGGCTCGATGGACTACCCGCCGACCAAGATGCGCGGCGCCCGCGAGGCGTCGGCCGCCGCGATCGACACCCTGCGCGACGGTGTGCACTTCGCGGTGATCGCGGGCACCCACGTCGCCAAGGAGATCTATCCGGGCAACGGCCGGCTCGCCGTCGCCGACGCCACCACCCGCGACCAGGCCAAGCAGGCGCTGCGCAAGCTGTCCGCGGGCGGCGGCACGGCGATCGGCACCTGGCTGCGCCTGGCCGACCGGCTGCTGTACGCGGCCGATCCCTCGGGGTCGATGGTGCGGCACGGCATCCTGCTGACCGACGGGCGCAACGAGCACGAGTCGCCGGAGGACCTGCGGGCGACGCTGGACGCGACCGCGGGCCGCTTCACCTGTGACGCCCGCGGCGTGGGCACCGACTGGGAAGTGAAGGAAGTCACAGGGATCGCCTCGGCGCTGCTCGGCACCGCCGACATCGTCGCCGACCCCGCGCACCTGGCCGAGGACTTCACGCAGATGATGGAGACGGCGATGGGCAAGGAGGTCGCGGACGTGAGCCTGCGCCTGTGGACCCCGCTCGGCTCCGAGATCAAGTTCGTGAAGCAAGTGGCGCCCACCGTCGAGGAGTTGACCGAGCGCCGCACGGAGGCGGGCCCGCGGGCCGGCGACTACCCCACCGGCTCCTGGGGCGACGAGTCCCGCGATTACCACGTCTGTGTCCAGGTCCCGACGGCCGACCTCGGCCAGGAGATGCTGGCCGCCCGGGTCTCGCTGGTGATCCCGCAGTCCGACGGCTCGGCCCAGACCGTCTCGCAGGGCCTGGTCCGCGCGGTCTGGACGGACGACATGGCGGCCTCTACGTCCATCAATCCGCAGGTCGCCCACTACACGGGCCAGGCCGAACTGGCGCAGGTGATCCAGCAGGGTCTGGACGCCCGCAAGGCGGGCGACGACGCGGGGGCGACGGCGAAGCTGGGCCGGGCGGTACAGCTCGCGGCGCTCTCCGGAAACGCCGATACGGCGAAACTGCTTTCGAAGGTGGTGGACGTGGTGGACGCCGCGGAAGGTACTGTTCGATTGAAGCCGAAGGTCGCGGAGGCCGACGAGATGACTCTCGAGACCCGCTCCACCAAGACCGTTCGCGTCAAGAAGTAGCCATCCGAGATCACCCATGGCAAGCCCGGGCTTGCGCGTGAAGGAGAGGGGGAAGCGCCGACATGCCGACCTGCCCGAACGGACACCAGTCGGGTTCCGAAGACTGGTGCGAGGTCTGCGGTCACCGCATGGCCGGTGCCGTACCTCCGCCCCCTCCGCCGCCGCCGGCCCCCGGCTACGGCTACCCGCCGCAGCAGCAGGCTCCGCAGGGCCCTCCCCGGGCGCCGGAGCTGTGCCCGCAGTGCCGTACGCCGCGTGAGGGCGGTGCGCCGTTCTGCGAGGAGTGCCGCTGGAACTTCCTCACGAACACGGCGACGTCGTACACCCCGGCGGCACCGAACCCGCCGCTGCCGACGTCCGGTGGCCCTGGTGGCCCGCAGCAGCAGGGCCCGAACCCGGCGATGCGCTTCCAGCAGCCGCCGCAGGGCCCCGGCCAGGACCCGTACGAGTACCAGGGCTCGCGCCCGTCGCAGATGAACCGGCCGGCCGAGCCGATCCCGCCGAATCCGTTCGGCAGCGAGCCCTCGGGCCCGGCCCCGTTCCCTCCGGGCCCCGGCGGCCCCGGCGGCACTCCCCCGCAGGCCTACCAGCCGCAGCAGCCGGCGCCTCCGACCCAGCCGGGCCCGATGCAGCCGCCGAACCCGTCGTTCGGCGGTCCCGGCGGCCCGGGTGGCCCCGGCGGTCCTGGTGGCACGAGCGGCGACGACTGGACGATCTCCCCGCCGTCGTCACCCACCGCGGCACCGGACGGCTACCAGCAGCAGCCCCCGCCGCCGTACCAGCAGCAGCCGCCCCAGCAGGCGCAGCAGCCTCAGCAGTCACAGGGGTACGTCACGTGGTCGGCGACGATCGGCCCGGACCGTGACTACTTCATGGCGATGATGCACCGCAGCGGCCCCGAGGCGTCGGGCCTGAACCTGCCCGCGTACTCCCCGGAGCAGCAGCGCCCCCTGGTCGGCAACCAGCTCTCGATCGGCCGCCGCCGCCACTCCACCGGTGACACCCCCGACATCGACCTGTCGGTGCCGCCGGAGGACCCCGGGGTCTCGCACCAGCACGCGGTGCTGGTGCAGCAGCCGGACGGCAGCTGGGCGGTGGTCGACCAGAACTCGACGAACGGCACGACGGTCAACGGCGGCGAAGAGCCCATCCAGCCCTTCGTCCCGGTCCCCCTCCAGGACGGCGACCGAGTCCACGTGGGCGCCTGGACAACCATCACCATCCACAGGGCCTGACCCCCCCCGGGCTGGGGACGCGGAAACCTGCGCCCCAGCCCCGCCAGGGGCGCGGGGAACTGCGCGCCCAGCCACGACGAGACCCGCACCCGACAAAGCACACCGGGGCCCCGGGGGCGCAGCCCCCGGTTTCGGGACGGGAAGGGGCGGCGGGGGCGACTCCCTACCCCCCACCGGGCAGATCCCACACACACGGCCCCCGCGGATCATCGAGCCACACCCACTCCCGCCCCCCACTGACGGTCACCCCGAACCGCTCCCGCCCGGGCCGCCCCTCCCGCTCCCACAACGCAAGCACCTCCCGGACCCCGCCCAGCCCCCCGGTCAGCTCCAGCAGAAACCGGAACACCTCGTCCCCCGCCACCCGCCGAGGCACCCCACCCACGGAGCCCACCCCACCCCCGCCGGGCAGCCCGCCTTCCCCCCGCACCGCGACGAAATACGCCGGCGTACGCAAGAACCGCCCCTGCGCGAACCCCCCGTCCCGCACATCGAGCCGCAGCAACCCGGTGGCCACCGGCGCCAGAATCCGCGCCCCGGGCCGGCACTGCGCCAGCCACCCCACCGGCACCGCCCGCAAGGCGCACGTAGCCATGATCCGGTCGTACGGCGCCCGCTCGACGCACCCCCGCGCCCCGTCCCGGGTGACGACGGCGGGCCGGTACCCCGCGGCGGCGAGATGCGCCCGCGCGGACTCGGTGATCTCGGGATCGAGATCGACGGTGGTGACGGCGGCGTCCCCGAGCCGGTGCGCCAGCAGCGCCGCGTTGTACCCGGTCCCGGCCCCGATCTCCAGCACCCGGTGCCCGTCGCGCACATCGAGGTCGGCCAGCATCTTCGCCATGAGCGACGGCTGGCTGCTGGAGGAGACGAGTTCCCCGTCCCGCAACCGGGTGGCGAGCGGCTGATCCGCGTACGCCCCCCGCAGCCACCGCTCGCGCCGCGCGGGATCCGGGTCCTCCCCCCACAGCCGCTCGTGGCCGCCCGGCGCCCCGACGAAGTAGTACGGCACGAAGAGGTGCCGCGGAACCTGCTCGAAGGCGTCCCGCCACCCCGCGTCCCGGTCCCAGACCCCGGTCCCGGCGATCTCCCGCACGAGCCCGGCCCGCGCCCGCCCGGCGAGACCACCCGCTCCACCGTCGCGCTCCGTACCCATACGCCCACTGTGCGGCCCGCGTCGCAAAACGGCGAGGTCCTAGGTCGTGGCCGCAAAGTCCCGTCGTCCGCCCGGAGGGCGGGCCCGGCGGCGTCTGGTGCGTGCTCTCAGGGGGTCCCCCCGGCCGAAGGCTGGGGGAGTGCCGGGCGCGAGGCCTCGTACTGGACGTACTTGGCCTTGTGCCCGGTGCGGCGAGAGCACGTGCCAGGCGTCGCCGGGCCGGGGGCACCTCCCAGCGGTAGCTGGGGGAGGGACTTTGCGGCCACGACCTACGCCCCAAGTCCTGGATCTCCGCGTCTGAGACGATGGACGGGTGACTGAGACCCCGCGCGACACACTCCAGGAGCAGACCTTCTACGAGCAGGTCGGCGGCGAGGAGACCTTCCGCCGCCTCGTGCACCGCTTCTACGAGGGCGTCGCCCAGGACCCGCTGCTCCGCCCCATGTACCCGGAGGAGGACCTGGGCCCGGCCGAGGAGCGGCTCGCCCTGTTCCTGATGCAGTACTGGGGCGGCCCGCGCACGTACAGCGACAACCGGGGCCACCCGCGGCTGCGGATGCGGCACGCGCCGTTCCAGGTGGACCGGGCGGCGCACGACGCGTGGCTGAAGCACATGCGGGACGCGGTCGACGATCTGGACCTGTCCGAGGAGCACGAGCGGACGCTGTGGAACTACCTGACGTACGCGGCGGCATCCATGGTGAACACGGCAGGCTGAACCGCGGAGGACGTCAGGCAGGCGTGACGCCGAGCCCGCCGAGCCCCACCGTGGCGTCGCCCCGCCGGACCGCCACGGACCCGTAGGCGGTGCGCAGCCGCAGCCACGCCCCGGCGGCGAGCAGATCCACCGAGGCCCCGCGCAGAAACCCGAGGGAGACGGCGGCGTGCGCGACGCGCACCGGCACTCCGGTGCCGTCGCCCAGGACGATCTCCCGCGACCAGATGTCCCGCCCGATACGGTCGAGCGCGGCCCGTGTCCGTGCCTCGGGCGCCAACTCCTCGACCCGGCCGCGGAATTCACCCACGGCGGTCTTCACGAGCCCGCGCAGTTCGTCGGCGGCGGGAAACCCGTCGACCCGCTGCCAGCCGCTTCGCGGGGGCAGCACGCCGGCCCAGGGCGGCCCGGTGACGGCGCTCGGAACCGTGGCCGTCACCGCGCTCTCGTCGATGGCGTCGAGCAGTTCCCCGGCGGACACGGTGACGTCGAGGGCGTCCTCGATCCCGTTCTCGTACGGCTTGAGCAGCCGGGCCGCACGGATGGCCAGCACCTCGAACGACGGCGGCCGCCCGAACACCGCGAGCGCCTGTCCACCGGACTGCGCCTGCAACCGGACGGCTGCCGCCTTGTCGTAGTGCAGCAGCCGGCCGAGGAAGGCGGCGAGGTCCGCCGCCTCCCCGGCATCGGCGAAATACAGCACGGGCACGCTGCTCATGCGGCGAGCGCCTCCGGGTCGCTGTCGTCCCGGTACTCCTGGAGGAACTCCTTCTCCTCGGCGGTGATCCGCCGGGGCCGCTGCGCCTCGAAGTCGAAGGGCACGATGACCGTCGAGGCGCGCACGTACACCACGTCCTCGTCCTTGACCTCGTAGGCGAGCGTGAACGAGGCGGCCCGTATCCGGGTCACCCACATCTCGATGGCCACCGGCGCGTGCCGGTGGACCAACTGCCGCTTGTAGTCGATCTCATGGCGTGCCACGACAGACCCCTGCTGGAAATCCTTGTCCGGGCGGAACAGGAAGTCGATGCGAGCTTCTTCGAGGTACCGAAGAAAGACCACGTTGTTGACGTGGCCGTACGCGTCCATGTCCGCCCAGCGCAGGGGGCAGGCGTATACGTGGCGTGCCATCAGCCGCGGGTCAGCTTCTTGTAGGTGGCGCGGTGCGGGCGGGCCGCGTCGGCGCCGAGACGCTCGATCTTGTTCTTCTCGTACGAGTCGAAGTTGCCCTCGAACCAGAACCACTTGGAGTCACCCTCGTAGGCGAGGATGTGGGTGGCGACCCGGTCGAGGAACCACCGGTCGTGGGACACGACCACAGCGCAACCCGGGAACTCGAGAAGCGCGTTCTCGAGGGAGCTCAGCGTCTCGACGTCGAGGTCGTTGGTCGGTTCGTCGAGGAGCAGCAGGTTGCCGCCCTGCTTGAGGGTGAGCGCGAGGTTGAGGCGGTTGCGCTCACCGCCGGAGAGCACGCCGGCCGGCTTCTGCTGGTCGGGCCCCTTGAAGCCGAAGGCCGACACGTACGCCCGCGACGGCATCTCGACCTGCCCGACATTGATGTAGTCGAGTTCGTCGGAGACGACCGCCCACAACGTCTTCTTCGGATCGATGTTGGACCGGTTCTGATCGACGTACGAGATCTTGACGGTCTCGCCGACCTTGATCGCACCGGAGTCCGGCGTCTCAAGCCCCTGGATCATCTTGAAGAGGGTGGTCTTACCGGCACCGTTCGGCCCGATGACACCGACGATCCCGTTACGCGGCAGCGTAAAGCTGAGGTCGTCGATGAGCACCTTCTCCCCGAAGGCCTTGCTGAGGTGCTCGACCTCGACGACGATGCTGCCCAGACGCGGGCCCGGCGGGATCTGGATCTCCTCGAAGTCCAGCTTCCGCATCTTGTCGGCCTCGGCCGCCATCTCCTCGTAGCGCGCGAGACGCGACTTGGACTTGGTCTGCCGCCCCTTGGCGTTGGACCGCACCCACTCGAGCTCTTCCTTGAGCCGCTTCTGCCGCTTCTCGTCCTTCTTGCCCTCGACCTTGAGGCGCTCGGACTTCTTCTCCAGGTACGTGGAGTAGTTGCCCTCGTAAGGAATGGCGCGGCCGCGGTCGAGCTCGAGGATCCACTGCGCGACGTTGTCGAGGAAGTACCGGTCGTGGGTGATGGCCACGACGGTGCCCTTGTACTGGGCCAGGTGCTGCTCCAGCCAGTTCACGGACTCGGCGTCGAGGTGGTTGGTGGGCTCGTCGAGGAGCAGCAGGTCGGGCGCCTCGATGAGGAGCTTGCAGAGCGCGACGCGGCGCTTCTCACCACCGGAGAGGTTGGTGACGGGCCAGTCGCCGGGCGGGCAGCCCAGGGCGTCCATGGCCTGCTCCAGCTGACCGTCGAGGTCCCACGCGTTGCCGTGGTCGAGGTCTTCCTGGAGCTTGCCCATCTCCTCCATCAGCTCGTCGCTGTAGTCGGTGGCCATGAGCTCGGCGACCTCGTTGAACCGCTTGAGCTTGCCCATGATCTCGGCGGCGCCGTCCTGAACGTTCTCCAGAACGGTCTTGGACTCGTCGAGCACCGGCTCCTGCATGAGGATGCCGACGCTGTATCCCGGGCTGATGAACGCGTCACCGTTCGACGGCTGCTCGATGCCCGCCATGATCTTCAGGACGGTCGACTTACCGGCACCGTTCGGACCGACGACGCCGATCTTCGCGCCGGGGTACATGCTCAGGGTGACGTCGTCGAGGATCACCTTGTCGCCGTGCGCCTTGCGCGCCTTGCGCATGGTGTAGATGAACTCAGCCAAGAGAAACCGTCCGGCAGTCGAAGTGTGGTCGCGTCAAGGGGCCCGCGTGCACGGCTCCACCGCGCGAGGGCAGATACACCCCATCTTGCCGCATGGCTACTGCTGGGCGGAAACCCGTATCGGGGGACGGCTCTGAACTGCGGGTTCTCCGTGGATGCCAGTAGCTGGGCCGTCACTGTCGGTCGCTGATCGGCGGCCACGCGAACCTCGCACGGCCCGGAGACGGCCCGGGGTCACTGATGGCACTCCGGCCGAGCCTGACGGTGACGGGGGCAGCGGCGTGCTCAACCGCAATCGCCGATGCCGCCGATGCCGCCGATGCCGCCGATGCCGCCAGGAGAGCGTGCCGCTACCAGTCGCGCCACCGATCCGTTATTTCGTGGCGCCCCAATCCGTGTCGCGCCGTCAGCGCTGGGACGTCGATTCCCCGCTCGGTGAGGGCCTGGTCGATGTAGTCGCACAGCCGCTCACGCTCGTCCGTCTCGTAAGCGGCACCGTCGTGCTCGTCGTTGATGGCGTTCAGGGCCAGGACAACACGCTGAACGACATCGAACACGCTTTGGTCCGGTGCGCCTTGGAGCGCGGAGACATCTGCCTCGAACGCGTCCAGGACGCTGTCGGTGGCGATGATCAGGCGCTCGGGAAACAGTTCAGCCGCGTAAGCGCACTCGACATTCAGGCTGCCGGCGGCCAGCTCGCGCTGTTCCCTCTCCACGTCCTTGCGCCAACTTGTCGTAGGTCTTTCGATCATGGGCGGACCGTACAGTCGGCCACTGACAACGCCGCTCCGTGCTGCGCACGACTCCGAGGCGCGGGCCGGGCAGCGCCGTCCCTCTGAGGTAGGGCTCCGAACACCAGAGTCCTCGTACTCGGCAGAATTGGCCCATGGACGCTGGTCTGACTGCACTCCTGGGCGCCGCCGTGGGCTCACTCGCCACCCTGGGCTCCGCGATGCTCACCGGGCGCGTGGCTGCCCGCTCCCAGTTCGCCCAATGGCAACGGCAACACCGCCGGGACGCATACGCGAACTACCTGGCCGCGCTGTACGACCGCGATATCGCCCTGGACGCGGTACGCGACGCACTGCGGGCAGACCATCCGGACCTGCGGGAAATCGACGCGAACATGGAGCGCTTCCACGCCCAGGCCCGCAACGTTCACCGTTCTGCCGAATTCGTCATCCTCGAAGGCCCGCAGTCGGTGGTGCAGGCGCTCTACCGTGCGGTGCACGCGGCCGACAGCCTGGCCGAGGTCATGCGCCGAATGGTCCGTGACGCCCACGCGGGCGACACATCCCGCAAAGTCGCGGACCTCGAACTCGCCGCCGAGCGCGAGCATTTGTCGTACCAGGCGGTCAAAGTCCTCCGCGCGGCGGCATCGGACGTCCTCGGCTACAGACGAATACGCGTCCCCTAGCCCCCCCGACAGCGGCATCGGCATCGGCACGGACTTTCGATACTCGCTGGAGCCCAGTGGGCGGGCGCCGCAGGATAAGGCGCATGAGTCAGCCGGCCGTCATGCACCGGGTGGAGTTCCTGCGCCACCCTCACCCCGATCACCCGCACCTCACGTTCTGGGGTATCCGGATCGACGGCACCGACCTCCGCGTTCTGGTCGCGGAGGCAACGCGCGCACTCTGGGATCGCGAGCTCGACGAGGACGACGACACCCCGCAGGAGCGAGAGGAGTTCCTGCTGAACCAGCACGCGCCGCTGTACCTGGACGACGACGCCGACGGCGCCCGGGCCCGGGCTCATTTCCTGGGCGACGCTCCACCGCATCTCCGCAACGACGCCACCGGTGCCCTGTGCCTCCTGGTCTGTCCCTGCGGCATCCCCGCTTGCTGGGCCCTGCTCGCTACGGTCCGCGCCACGGCGACGGAGGTCGTCTGGTCCGGCTTCCACCAGCCCGATCGCCCGGAGTGGGGCGAACTTCCTTTGGGCCCCTACGTCTTTCCGCGCCCGGCCTACGACGAGGCTTTGGCCGCACCGACCCGGCTCACCCAGGACCCCCTCGCCCCGCTGCTGGGTGCGGCGTAGTCCCCGATTCAGCAGCGGGACGAGGGCACCGTCGAGAACATCGGCGAACCGTTCCCCTAGCCAGCTCTCCCCCCAGTGCCGGCTCCCCCAGCTGCTCGGGGCGGAAGGTGAGGACGGCCGGGATCAGCTCGCCGTCGTCACCCTCCCGGTGTCCGATCCTGCGCTCACTCCTCCCCGGACTCGGACGCCCCCTCCGCCGGAGTCTTCTTCTTGCGTACGAGGACCAGTGCGGCGCCGCCGACCAGGACCAGCACGATGGCCGTGCCGGCGATCACCGGCGTCGCGTTCGACGCGCCGGTCTCCGCCAGGTCCGTGCCGGAGGTGCCGGTGCCGCCGACCGAGGCGGGGCTGGGCTGAATCGTGGTCTGGGTGCGCAGGCTGTTGTCGTCGGCGTTGGCCGCGGAGGCCGTGCGGCAGTCGAGGATGCCGCGCAGGCGCTTCTCGAAGCCGTGCGGGCCCTTGATCGTGAAGTCGTAGGCCTGGTCCTCCTGCAGCGGTATCGTCACCGTCCGCGTCGCCTCGGCCCGGACCGTGTACCGCTCCCCCATCAGCTCGAAGGTGAACGGCTCGTCCCCCTTGTTGGCCACGGTGATGTCGACGCCGCCCTTGACGCAGTTCTTCTGCGCCGAGAGGGCCGGGACAGCGCCCTGCCGGGCCCAGGTCGCCGTGGCGCTCGCGGAGACCGTGGACTCGCTTGAGCCCGCGAGGATCTGTGTCTGGCTGTGGGTGTCGGAGGTGAAGGCGCGGCCGACCGGCACCGTCGTGGAGGCCTGTACGGTCAGCGCGGCCGAACCCGCGTCGGCGTCCTCGGGTATGTCGAAGTACAGGCGGCTGCCGTCGACCGCGGACGTGACCGGCTCGCCGTTCTTGTCGACGATCCGCACCCCTTCCGCGGCGGCCGCGGCAGGCGGCGTCACGCCGACGCTGCCGGCATCGGTGCGCACCGTGACCGGGCCGACCCGCTCGCCCTGGTGCCCGGAGACCGCCTGCGGCGTCAGAGTCAGCGACGCTCTCGGCTCGGTGAGGTTCAGCGCGCTGCGCTGCAGATAGTCGGCGAGCTTCTCGGCGGCGGGGCTGACGGCCTCGACGTCGGCCTGGTCCGAGTAGCGCCAGATGGCCACCTGGGTGCCGGCCGCGGCGTCCTGCTCGGTGAGGGTCTTCGTCTGGGCCTTGCGGGCCAGCGCGGCGAGATCGTTGACCTGCGGGTACGAGTTCTGCAGGATCCAGCGGATCTTGCCCGCGTCCTTGTTGCCGCCCAGTGAAGTGCTGTTCCAGGAGGTTTCCTGGTAGCGGGCGTCCGTCTGTGTCGGGTTGTGGATGTCGACGCAGTACGTCTGGAGCATGCCGCCCCCGTCGACGGTCATCCGGAACAGGCCCGCCGAGACTCGCTCGTCCTTCCCGTCCTGGTGCACCACGGCCGTCCCGTGCGTGTCCATGCCGCTGATGACGGCGCTCGCCCCGCTCTGCTCCGGGGCGCCGTCGACCGCTCGGGCCGGGCCCGCGCCGGATATCGCGCCGGCCATCACGAGCCCCGACACCAGGGCCGCCGCGGCGATCCGGACGGTGGACCGCCCGTACCGCGCGGCCCGCGTGAACACTGAATACACGTAATTCCCCTTCAGGCGGGACGCGTTGAAGCTTGGGGGGTGATGTCCCGCCGCCAGAATCAATGCCGACCTGAGCGACCCTGAGCGACCCGGCCGGCTCTTGAGCCTCTCCAAATTCGGGAGCCTCCGAAGTTCTCGGACGCGTCTTCGAGCCCAGGAACTCCGCCCGCATCCTAAGGACGTCGGCTGTGACGGTTCGTTGGAGGTGCAGCCCGGTCGACGATCCGACTCGGAATCGTTATCGCCGAAACCATGTGCGAAGTGGGCTTATCGGCACATCACCGACGCCTCTTTTCGCCCTTCCGGGTTTCGTTGCTCCCGGTGTCGCCGCTCTCGCTTTCGTTGCTCCCGTTTTCGTTGCTCGCGCCCTCGTTACTCGCGCCTTCGTTGCTCGCGTCTTCGTTTCTCGTGTCACGGGCTTCACCCCACCGGCTGCGGCTCGATCTCGAACGACGGTTCGTCCAGCGCCTGTTGCGCCTGATGCTCGCCCTCCGCGCCCGCCGCCTTCCGCGTCGCCCGTCGGAACGCCGACGTGCCGCGCGAGAGGTCGTGCCCGATCGTGCTCGCCTGGATGTCCGCCGACGTCCAGTGCTGCCCTCCGCGCTCCTCGTCACGCACCTTCAACCGGCCCTGCACGATGACGGGTTCACCGATGGTGATCGAGCCCTGCACATTGGCGCCGAGCGGGCCGTTGGCCCACACCGTGAAGAAGTTGGTGTGCCCGTCCACCCATTCATTGCGCACCCGGTCGAAGCGGCGCGGGGTCACAGCGAGCCGGAACCGGGACACCGGCCCCGTCGGCAACTCCCGGTAGACCGGAGTCGTCGCGACATTCCCCACCACTGTCAGCAGCGTCTCGTTCATGGCGTACGCCCTCCCCTGATCGTCTGAAGATCGCCCCAGGCCACCGACGTCAGCCCTACCAGCCACGTCAGCTCTGTCAGCCCTGCCAGCCCTGTCAGCCCTGTCAGCCAGGGCAATCGCCTGACCGCGGCGGTCCGGGCCCTTCCCGAACCGCGATCCCCAGACTGCCCCCGCCGCCGATCTCCCGCTGCCGCCTGTGTCCTACCGGCCGGTTGTGGAAATCCCCGTCACCCGTACGTACTGCTCCCGCACCTCCCGGTACCGCAGCAGCTCCGCCGCGACGGGGTCGAGCACCCGCGCCCGGCCGCAGGCCCCCGCGGCGTCCCGCAACCGACGCTCGGCGTCCTGCCCGTACCGCCGCGCAGGGCCCTTGGCCGCGAGCCGGCACGCCCACTCCACGCACGGCCCGCCCACGATGCCGGTCAGCATCATCAGCACGGGCACCCCGAGATTGGGCGACACGACCCCGACGATCTGCCCCAACAGCCACAACCCGCCCAGCACCTGAAGGACCGTCATGGAGACCTGGGCGAGCACCGCCACCGGCCACCACCCCGGACGCGGCGGGCGCGCACCGGCCCCGGGCACCGCCACAGGCTGCCGCGCCCCCGTGTCCGGCGTGCCCGCCGCGACGGCCAGTTCGTCGAGCGCCTGGGGCAGTCCCTCGGCGCCGCGCGTGGCCGCCTCCCGTACGGCCTGTCCCCAGGCGGTGGGCAGTCCGGTCGCCGCCGCGTCGCCGACGGCCCGTACCGCGTGCTCGACGCGCTGGCGCGCCGTGGCCTCTTCGTCGGCGGGCGGCGCGGCGGCCTGCGTGCCGTTCGCGGTGGCGGCGCGCTGGGCCTCGTACCACCGCCAGAGCCTGAGCCACGGTGTGCCGCAGGCCTTGTTGGCGCCACGTGCCCAGGCGCGTTCGGCGGCCTGTCCGGCCGCTGCCGCGCCGACCGCCTCGGCGAGCCGGTCGGCGAACTCCTCGCGGGCGGCCTCACTGAGCCCGATCTGCCGCCCGGCCGTGTACACCGGCCGCAGTCGCTGGGCCGCCGCGTCCACGTCGGCGCCGATCCGCTGCGCGGCGGCGCGCCTCTCGCCGACGAACTGGTCCAGAGCCTCGCGCAGTTCACCGACGCCGTCCCCGGTCAGCGCGGACAGCGGCAGCACGGTGGCGCCGGGTTCGCCGTGCTCGCCGAGCGCGATGCCGTCCTCGTCGAGGAGGCGCCGCAGGTCGTCGAGGACCTGTTCGGCGGCGTCGCCCGGCAGCCGGTCGACCTGGTTGAGGACGACGAACATCACCTCGGCGTGCCCGGCCATGGGCCGCAGGTAGCGCTCGTGCAGCATCGCGTCGGCGTACTTCTCGGGGTCGACGACCCAGACCACGGCGTCCACGAGGGCGAGCACCCGGTCGACCTGCTCGCGGTGCGCGGGCGCGGCGGAGTCGTGGTCGGGCAGGTCGATGAGCACGAGCCCGTCGAGGGGCGTGTCGCTGTGCTGCCCCTGTAGTGGCCTGCGCCGCGAGCGCCCGGGGATGCCGAGCCGGTCGAGCAGGCCCGCCGCGCCGTCGGTCCAACTGCAGGCGATCGGCGCGGAGGTGGTCGGCCGGCGCAGTCCGGTGTCGGACAGCGGCACACCCGCGAGAGCGTTGAACAGCGTCGATTTCCCGCTCCCCGTGGCCCCGGCCACCGCCACGACGGTGTGCCGCGCGGAGAGCCTGCGCCGGGCGGCGGCCTCGTCGAGCACCCGTCCCGCCTCGGCGAGGGTCGGGCCTTCCAGACGCGTCCTGGACAGGCCGACGAGTTCGCGGAGCGCGTCGAGACGGTCCTTCAGTTGCCCGTCGTCGTGCGTTCCCGTTCCCGTTCCCGTGCCGGTCGGCGGGGCGGTCTCCAGAAGGTCGCCCGCCTGTCCCGCGGCCCGCCGGGCGATGAGCCCGTCGTCCCAGGCGCCCGCCTTGGGGGGCGAGTCGGCGGCGAGGGGCTCCCCGTTCCGGGGCTGATCGGCGTACTCGGTGTCGTGATCCGTGACGGCGGTCACCGCCCTCACCTCTCCTTCTGCAGCAGCGAAAGGGCCGCGATCAGTTCGGCCTGGGATTCCGGGGTGACGCCGAGCCCGTCGAGCGGCGTGAGCCGGCGTTCGCGCTCCGCGCCGAGCACGGTGTCCAGGTACTCGCCGAGCAGCCGCCCACCTCGGTCGCGCAGCTTCAGGGCGCCCTGTGCGCCGATGCGCTCGGCGAGGTTCTCGCCCGCGGCCCTGGCCCGTCGGCCGCCGAGCAGCGCGGTGGCGACCAGCGCGGCGACGACCTCGGGCTCCGGTGGCGCTACGCCCTGGAGGTCGCCGACGGCCCGCACCTCGTCCTCGGCGTACTCCTCGAGGACCCGACGCCACCGTCGTACGGCCATCCCGATGCGGTGCTCGGCGCTCTCCAGTTCAGGGTCCCGGCCGGCCAGTTCGGGTGCGCCACCACCCGGTTCGCGCCGCCACGCCTCGTCGACGCGCTGGTCGGCAGCGCTTACGGCGCACAAAAGAAGAGCGCTGAGACTCTCCACGAGCGCGTCGAGGAGTTCTCCGGCCGAGCAGTCCAGCGGATAGCTCCGCCACCGCTTGAGGGCGTCACCGGCGAGCACGCCGCCCCGCTGCAATCTGCTGCGTACGCGCGCGTGCTCGTTCTCGTACGCCTCCTCGACCGCGGTGGTGAGCCGTACGGCGGCCGAGTGCTGGGCGGCGACGGCGGCGGCCAGTTCCGGCATGCGGGCCTTGAGCGAGTCGAGCACGCCGCGCGCCGTACGGGTGACGGCGATGGCCCGTGCGTCCGGGTCCTGGGCGCGGTGGGTGAGCCAGGCCCGCAGGGGCGCCACGGCGGTGGCGGGCAGCAGTCCGCCGTTCCCGGTGGACTCGGGCAGTTCGGGCACGGTGAACCGCGGTACGTCGCCGAGCCCGGCCTTGGTGAGCAGGGCCCCGTACTGCCGCGAGACCTCGGCGACCACCTGATGCGGTACGCGGTCGAGCACGGTCACCAGGCTGGCGTCGTACTCCTTGGCGGTGCGCAGCAGGTGCCACGGCACGGCGTCGGCGTACCGGGACGCGGTGGTGACCATGATCCAAACGTCGGCGGCGCTGACGAGCCGGGCCGCGAGCAGCCGGTTCTCGTCGACCAGGGAGTCGACGTCGGGCGCATCGAGGAGAGCGAGCCCCTGCGGCAGCGTGCCCGCGGTCTCGACCCTGAGTACCTGTTCCCCGTCCTCCAGTACGGGGTCGAGCGCGTCGTCGTCCTCGTCCACGGCCTCGTCGTCGGCCTGCCGGGGCACCCACACGCGCGTGAGGTCGGGCAGTACCCGCATCCCGGAGAACCAGTGGTGGTCGTCCGGATGGCAGACGAGCACGGGCGTCCGCGTCGTCGGCCGCAGCACTCCGGCCTCGCTCACCACACGCCCTACGAGTGAATTCACCAGAGTGGACTTGCCGGCCCCGGTCGATCCACCGATCACGGCGAGCAAGGGCGCTTCAGGGGCGCGCAAGCGGGGCACCAAGTAGTCGTCGAGCTGTGCGAGCAACTCGTTTCTGTTGGCACGCGCGCGTGGTGCCCCCGCGAGGGGGAGCGGGAAGCGCGCGGCGGCGACACGGTCGCGCAGCGCGGTAAGTGCGTCGAGCAGCTGAGGCCGTACGTCCAAGGTCACCACATGCGAAGAATGCCCAATTTTGACGCCTTTCTGAAGCATATGAGCGCACCTGCGCGCCGATAACACGCCAGAACAGACCAGGAGGCCCAGCCGAAACCCCTTGGAGGCACCGCCGGGCCCCCGCCGAAGCTTCGCCGAACCCCCTCCGGAGCCTCGGACACCACCACATAAGGCGCGTGATACGTCACAGGAAGCACACAGCGGGACGGAAGGGAAAACAGGGGGCGCAGGCATAACGAGTGCACAACACCCGTGGCTGGAGTCGCCAAAAGCGATGCAGGATTCGTACCTACCTGCGATTATCAGGATCGCTTCACTGAACCTCCACATCGAGTCACGGAGGCGAAGCAGCAAGGACTGGGACTCGGGAGCCCTATCCTTGTCCCCGGCAAGGTCATGGATCACCCCCACATCCATCCGGCCGAGCCACCGGCCACACACCGGCCCCCGTAGCTCAGTGGATAGAGCAGGCGCCTTCTAAGCGCTTGGCCGCAGGTTCGAGTCCTGCCGGGGGCGCCTCTCATTGGCCCCACTTCGGTGGGGCCTTTCTGCTGTTCAGAGGGCCTGTAGGTGCGCACACAGAAGCCCCGGCCACTCCCCTGCCGATCATGGGGTGAGTCCGGGGCTGTCCGGCTGGAACCGGGTTTCTGCGGGTGGCTCTGTCGAATACGTGTCGAAGTTTTCGCCGCGGGTCAGTCGGGCCGTTCAGTCCGTCAGTCGAAGGCAGGCAGGTCTTCGAGATCCCCCGCCGCTTCGAGTCGCCGCTTCAGGTCCGGCAACTGGCCGTCGACGCACCGGGCGTAGATCGCGAGCAGCACGGGGACGCTGTTGCCCGCTCAGTCGGCCACCTGAGCGGGCGGGATCCCGTCGTTGAGCCACTTGGTCAGGCGGGTGTGTCGGAGGTCGTAGACGCGCTTGCCCATGGGTGACTCGAAAACGTGCGCGGGCAGCACGGCCTTGCGAGCACTACGCCAGGCGCGGCGGATGACGGATCCGGCGAGGATGCCACTCTTCTCCCCCTGGAAGAGGAGATCGCTGGGCTTCAGCTCCTCGTCCTCGATGTGCTGCCGGAGGATGCGGGTCAGGGCGGGGTGTCCCGGCACGGTTCGGGTCTCCCCTTCGGCGCGGCCTTTGAGGTCGCGCTCCTCGTGGATCTCTCCTGTGTCCGTCCACTGCTTGCCGACCTCCGGAGTCGCCGTGTGGATCAGGAGTTCGCACCACTGGTCGTCAGCGTCGTCGTCGGGCAGCTTGACGTCAGCTACGCGAATGGCCACTGCCTCTTCCGGACGCGGCCCGCAGTAGTACAGGGCGGCGAAGAACGCGTGCAGCCGCTTTCCGCCCCGGGGCCGCTGCCGGACCCAGTCGAGAAGCGCGGCAGCCTGCGCAGGATTGATCAGGCAGCGCTTGTCCACGGCGTTCGTGGTCTTGGTGGTGGTTGTTGCTTCCTTGCCCTTGGGGAGGGGGTTGGTCCGCAGGATGCGACGCCGGATCGCGTACTTCATGACGACGTTGAGGATTCGGCGGTGGCGCTTGCGGGACCAGGCCGCGGCCTGCTTGCCGTCGAGGCGCGTGTCGATGGCCTGAAGGACGTCGTCGACCTTCTCGGGGTCCTCCCAGGACGAGACGGGGAGGGAATTCCGCTCGACCCATCGAAGGATGGCCACGACGTCGCGCGGGGCGTTCGGCCGGCGGTTCACGTTAAAGGCCCACTCACGCAGAGCCGTCCGCACGGCGACGGGATCGAACTGGGCAGGCCGAGCGCGCAGCAGAGCGATCGTGATGGCCGTAAGCGTCTTGGCCGTGTTCTTCCGGCTGTTGCCGCCGAGTTGGGCCCACCGCGCATCCACGTACTGAACGGCGAACGTGTACCAGCTCATGGAGGCCGCCTTGGAGCGGTGCGACACGGGGAGCCCCGTCGCGATGACGAACCCCTCCCCCTTGCTGGTCGCTTGGATCAACTCGGAGCGGAACCCCTCGGCAAGTGCGACCGTGCCGAACGGCTCGCGCCAGGCCTTGCCGGCGACCATCCATCGCACGGTGTACGTGGTCTTGCGGGCGCCCTTGTACGTGAGGATCTTGTACACCTTGACGTCGTAGGTCGTCTCCATCAGGCGGCATCCTCACGGTCGTCGAGCCAGAGATCGAGATCGCTCCGCCGAATCCTGAGGTCTCCGTTCGGGAGCTTGATGCAGCGCGGGGCGCGTCGCTTGGCACGCCAGTCGTAGAAGGTCGAGCGCGAGATGCACAGCTCGGCGCAGACCTCGGCGAGGGTGAGCATGTTGCGTGTGCGGACTGCCGTGGTCACCTGTCGCTCCCTTCACTGCGGAGCGCTTCGCGGGCGGTCTCGCGGTTGAGTTGGAGATCGTGGGCGATGGTGGCGGCGAGGGCGGATTCGCCGGGGGTGTGGCCGTGGCCGGCGTATTGCCAGTCGGCAAGGACGAGGACGGTGTCCGGCTCGAAGGTGGGCGTGCCGAGGGCTTCGCGTTCTTGGACGGCGCGGAAGTCGGCTCGGGCCTGCCGGAGTTCGCCGAGGGTGGTCGAGTAGCGGCGGGACTTCGAGGAGAAGTGGCCGCGGAATCCGAGCATGTGAGCCCAGGCCCAGATACGGCGATCCGGGTAGAGCGGGTCGAGGGTCTTGCAGGCTTCGATCAGGCGGCGGGCGTGGTCGGGGACCTGGTGGCGGTCGAGTTCGGAGAGTTCGCCGATGCGGCGGTCGAGGGTGCCGGTGTTCTCGGCGGCCTTGGTGGCGTATTTGGCGACGTAGGAGGCCACGGCCTGTTCGGTGACGTCGGAGCCGTCGTCGAAGGCCTTGACGGGGCGTACGTCGAGTTGGGTACCCCAACGGAAGGTGCGGGCCGGTTGACCGGCGGAGGCCGGGACGGACACGGACGTGTAGCTGTGGGCTGCGGCAGCGTGGATTGCATCGGTGAGGAGCGTGACCGTGGCCCAGGACGGCGGCGGGGTCTCAGGTCCTTCCGGGCCATCGATGCGGATCACTGCGTGGAAGTGCAGGGCGCCGCGCTTCTGGAACTCGGCGACCTTGCCGTACGAGAGACGGGCCGTCTCCTTCAGCTCTCGTTGGGAGAGGCCGGCGCGGGCAGCGATTTCGCGGCGGAGACGGGTCGTGAAGCGCATCCACAGGTCGCCTGCGTGGTTGTTGAAGAGGACGGCGGCCGCGTAGTCGTACGTGGTTGGGTCGAGGGCCGCGCCGAGGGCGGAGGCGTCCGGGGCGTGGCGGGTGCCGCAGCGGCAAGCGCCGCGGTCGGGGCGGTTGTGGACCGGGCCGAAGGACGGGGCGGTGAGGGTGGCGAAGACGCGGGGGTGGTCGCGAACCGTGGAGGGGACGTCTCGGTGGTCGTCCCCGGCGAGGCCCGCTCGGATGAGGTGGTAGGTGTCGCCCGCGTAGGTCCAGGCGCAGGAGGGGCAGCGGGAGGCGCGGCGGTTGCCGCAGGCGAGGCGGAGGCGTCCGCCGGGTTCGGTCTCGGTGGAGTAGTGGTGCAGGGTCTCGCCGGTGGTCTTGTCCTTGGTGAGGGTCCAGCCGGTGAGGTGGATGGGGTCGGAGCAGCCGCCGGTGCGGGTGATCTGGTCCTGCCAGCGGTCGAAGTCGGAGGCCGAAGCAACCCTCAGCAGGTCGCCGAGGGTGGTCGGGTCGAGCAGTGCGTCAGGCGCGGGCGCCCTCGTGTGCGGAGGGCGGGTCCGGTGGGCCATGCTGGTGCTTCCTTCCGGTTCTCGGATCGGTGGGGGCACGGCGCCCGGGCGGTGGATGCTTGGCGGTATCAGGCCGCCCGGGGGCCGGTCAGCGGCGCTTGGTGTCGCTGTTCATGAGCGAGCGGATGACGAGCGCGGTGATGGCGGTCGATCCGGCGGTGATGGCGACCGCCAGGAGCAGTGAGACGAGGACGGCGCCCAGGACCAGGACGACGGTCGTGCCGCCGACGACGAGGGTGATCAGGCCGCCGGACGTGAGCTGAATCGTGGGGCGGGTCGAGGCCGGCACGACGGTCGGCGTGGGCGCCGCGGCGGCGGGCTGCGTGATGATGGTGGCCGGTTCGATGACGGCGGGCGGTGCGATGTGGCCGGTCGGGGCGGGCATGGTCGGGACCTTGGGGCGGAGCAGCATCGGGGCGTTCTCCCTTCGGTGGGTGGTCACTTGACGGCGGTGTTGATGACCGGGGCCAAGAGGCTGTCGGCGAGGAGGTAGCCGCCGAGGAGCAGGAGCGCGACGAGCCACCAGGGCGGGCGGATGAGCTTGATGCCGACCAGGCCGACGCAGGTGACGAAGAACCAGAGCGGGACGTCCATGGGTGTCTCCTCAGCGGACCTTGCAGCGGTGGGTGCGGGCGGCGAGCTGAGCGGCGGACCGGCTGGAGTAGTCCGAGGACCAGCCGCAGCGGTCGGCGGTGCACACGGCGGCGTGCTTGGTGTGGCCGCGGCGGTCGCGGTAGGTGCCGATCTGGACCGGGCCGATCTGCATCACCGAGTGGAAGTGGTCGTGAGCGGGCACGGTGGTTCTCCCTTCAGGTCAGGTGAGTTGGGCGGCGACGGCGTCGGCCAGTTGGGGCGGGACGCCGAGTCGGGCACGCAGGGTGTCGGGGTCGATCGCGGTGCCGGTACGGGTCTGGTGGTCGTCGGCGAGCTTGCGAGCGTGGGCGACGAGAGCGGCTGGAACGGCGGGGGTGGTCAGGGTTGCGGGTTCGGTGGCGGCCGGGAGGGCCGGGGCTTCTTCGCGGGCCAGGGGCTCGACAGCGTCCGGGGGCGCGGGGGTCGGCTCCTGGATCTCCGATGCGCACTCTGGGGCGGCCGGCGGGACCGGCGCGGTGGGTGTCGGGACGGTGGTGTGGGCGAGGAGCGTGCCGCCGAGGAAGGCGATCGCGGGCCAACCGGCGACTCCGATCCGGAGCCAGGCGGGCGGGTGCTGGATGTCGAGCAGTCCTGCGGTGGCGACGTTGGCGCCGAGCGAGGCGAACAGCGCGACGGCGAACCAGCACCAGGCGAGCCGGGAACGGCGGTCGGCCCTGAGTCGGCGCCAGGCGGCGACCAGGAGCAGGTCGACGCTGACCGGGTAGGCCCATGCCTTCCAGCCGTCTTGTCCGGCAGCGGCAGCCAGGTCGTGGAGGTGGGCGAAGGAGAGGCCTCCGGCGATGACGGCCTGGACGAGAACGGCGTCCGGGCGGAGCGCGCTGCGGGCCGCCATGGATCAGTCCTCCGTGGGGTCGTCGCCGTCGCGCAGCAGAGGCGGCAGAACCCCGATCGGGAGCGACAGGGCGAGCGCGGGGGCGACGATGGCGATGAACGCCATGTCGGCCTCGTAACGCCGCTCGTAGAGATCCAGTGCGCGGAGGAGTGCGACGGTGCGAGCGAAGTCCTCGTTGGCGTCCATGGGGGTTGGCCTCCTGTTTTCGGCATGGGCGGGGTAGGGCCGTGGCGCGGTGCGGTCGCGCCGACCGTGGAGCGGAGGGAGTCAGGCCGTGACCGGGGCGACCTTGGAGAGCGACACGGCGGCAGGAGAGAACGCGGCGACGGCGGGCCGGAAGGCGGCGAGCGCGGGCAGGTCCGGGGTGCGGTCGGCGTGAGCGTTGCAGAGGTTCACGGCGTCGCGCAGCGAGGTGTGCGGGGCGCGGATGCGGGCCCAGCCGCCGGTCGAGTCACCGGCGACGGCGATGCCGGGGGTGTCGGGTGAGATCTGGATGGCGGCGAGCACGGCGTCCGGGGAGACGTCGCCGAAGGCCATGTTGGCGCTGGTCTCGTCGTTGACGCGGTGGGCGGTGCGACCGGTGAGCTGGGCGCGGAGCATGGTGATGCCCTTGCCGAGTTCGGAGCCGAAACGCTGCCCGCAGATCTCCAGATAGATGCCGGCCGCGCGGCCGAGCTGGGCGAGGCGGACCAGGGCGGTGATGATGCGATCGCGGCGCTTCTCCTCGTCCTTGCTGGCGAAGAGGGCGATTTCGGCGACCTCGTCGACCAGGACGACGACCGGGGTCGGGCGCAGGTCGGCGGCTAGGTCCCAGATGTCGGCGGCGATCTCTGCATCCGGAACGCCGACGCTGATGCGCTGTTCGGCGCGTATGAGTTGGTAGACGTCGGTCATGTGGGCAACGAGCGCTTCGAGGAGGTCGAGCGCGGTGTCCGGGTTGTCAGCCAGCGCCGAGAAGCGCCGGGCGAGCGGGAAGAGTTCGACGCCCTGTTTGCAGTCGATGCCGACCAGGGCGACGTCGAGCGGGGCGAGGCCGCAGACGAGATTGCGCTGGTAGACGGACTTGCCGGACTCGGTGGCGCCAAGGGTCAGGCCGTGCGGAACGGCCCGGTAGTCGCGGTAGTGGATCGCTCCGTCCTCGCGCAGGGCGACCGGGACGCGGAGCGGTGACGTGCTCGCGGAGGTCTTCGGGGCGGGCATCTGGACCCGCTGAAGGACGTCGTAGCCGGTAATCCGCAACTCGACGACACCGGAGCGTAGTTCACGGGAGCTGACGCCGTACATCCCGAAGGAGTGGCGCAGTCGGTCGGTGGCGGCGGAGAAGTCGAAGGCGTCCTGTCCGGGGCGGAGCTTGAGCCGTAAGACGAGGCCGGTCCGGGTGGGACGCAGGCGGAGGATGCGCGGCGAACGCGATTCCGGAACGGGTCGGTTGGCCATCCGGGCGAGTGCGAGGCGCCAGCGCGAGGGCGGGACCGTGAGCCCGCATGCCTCCATCACGGAGGAGTAGCGAACCAGGAGCCGCACCGAGGCGAGTACGGCGCCGAAGCAGACCCAGTACCAGGCGGGGCGCCGCCACCGCAGAAGACCTGCGGCGACGGCGACCACCACGAGCACGATGCCGATGAACTCGCCCATGATCAGGCCGCCTTGGCCTCAGCCGCACCGGCGACCAGGGAGGTGACGGCGACGGCACGGAAGGCGATGCCGTGCCGCTTCTGCCCGTTGAACTCGTTCTCCCACGGCCGGGCGATCAGGCCGGTGAGCGCGACCGGGGTGCCCATGGTCAGTTCCTCGGAGACGCCGGCCTCGGGGACGGTGACGGACAGGACCTCCACCTCGTCGTTGGCCGCGAACAGCACGTCCACGGTCATCAACTTGCCGCCGGTCTCGACGTCCAGGGCGATCTCACCGGTCCGGCGGTCCTTGATCTTGATCTGCGGGGTCTTGGCGACCATCACGGTGGCGGTGGAGGTGTCGACGGGGATCTGACGCACAGCGGATCACTCCTATGTAGATGCTGGACTCCGTCACTCATGTACATGAGTGACATGAAGAAGAGTGCATCACTCCTATACATGAGTCAACCCGCCGCGACAGATAAGTCACGGCGGGCTGGAAGGAGTTGAGTGCGCGTCAGTCGCGGGCGGGGATCCGGTATTCGAAAACGAACTGGTCAGCGGCCATGAGGGTGTCGCACACCTCGACCACGCGACCTTCGGTCGTACGGGCCTCACGAATCAGGTGAACCACTGGCGCACCGGGGCTCAGCGCCAGCTCGGACGCCTCCGCCTTGGAGGCCGGCCGCGCTTGCAGCGTCTCGACAAACTCGGCGAACTCGTGCCCGTGGTCTTCGAGTCGGGCGTAGATGCCGCCACCGCCGGGGTTCTCGGCGAACAGCTCGGGGATGTCCTTCACGACGTCCCACGGGAGGTACGAGGAAGCCGTCTCGACTGGGGTGCCGTTGCGGAAGTAGAGCCGTCGGCGAGCGAGGACCTGAGTACCGGCCGCAACTCCGAGGCGGTCGGCCGCATCCTCCGGGGCCTCCATGGGCCCGATGTAGAGCACGCTGACCTTAGCCGTGGCGCCGGACTGCGCCGACTCGGCGAGGTAAGCAGCCTTGCCGCCCTGGCGGTGCGAACGGCGGAAGCGATCCGAGGAACGATGCCGCACCGGCGGCCGGTCCTTCACGATCGAACCCTTACCGTGGCGGGTCTCCACGAGCCCACTGGCCCGCACCTCGACCATGGCCTTACGGATCGTGCCGCCCGAGACGTTGTAACGGTCGACCAGCTCCGACTCGCTCGGCACCATGTCTCCGGGCTTGAGGACTCCGCCCCTGATCTGCTGAACGATGTCTTCAGCGATCTGCACGTACCGAGGTACGGCCCTCCCCTCTTCTGCTGCAGTTCCCATAGTCCTTCTCTTCCTCCTATGCTCCTGTACATGAGTAACAGCGCCCAGGAAGGCCAGTCAACGCCACTGCACTCCGTGTCCGTAGCCGGAGTAGTGGTCCGCGATGACGGCCGACTGCTGGCGATCCGCCGAGCGGACAACGGCCACTGGGAACTACCCGGCGGCGTGCTCGAACTCGACGAGACGCCCGAGGCCGGCGTACGACGCGAGGTCTGGGAAGAGACCGGCATTCACGTCGAGGTGGACGAGCTGACCGGGGTCTACAAGAACACGACCCGAGGCGTCGTCGCCCTGGTCTTCCGCTGCAAGCCCGCGGGCGGAGTCGAGCGAACGTCGAGCGAGTCAACGGCAGTTGAGTGGCTGACGCCCGACGAGGTCACGCAGTACATGGCCGAGGTCTACTCGATCCGGCTCCTGGACGCCCTCGATGGGGCCGGCCCTCACGTGCGGAGCCACGACGGCAAGCACCTGACACCAGCGCGATAGAACTTTCCCTACTTCATCAAGGCGGCTCGCTCCGCTCCCCGCGCGCGGCCCGGCCCCCGGCCGGCCCAGCGCTCCTGTCTCCGCCCCGCTCCAGCCCGGCCGACGCCCGTGCCGCGCTCATGGCAATCAGTAACCTGATGCCAGATAAGGGGTACGTCGTGGCTGGGGCGGTCGGCTCCACGGCTTTAGCCACCTCCCCGGTCCGGGTCCCGCGTCAAGCAAGACCAGGGGGCCACTCGTGCTAATTGCGGTCAGGCCCAAAGCCTGCCCGAGTTGCTGGCCAGCGTACGGCCCCCTGATCATGCTCGACCCCAGACCAGGCAGGCCACCGGCCAAACCCGCTCCGCCGACCTGTGCAGCTGACCCACGTCTTAGATGCGGTCTGAAATTGCAAGCACATAGATCGCCCCGCGCCGATGACATCCAGTGGCGTGTCGTCATATCCTCTTGGATCCAGCCAAGTTGGGACTGTAGGGGCAGTCGAGGGCCAACGGCTAAGCACCTTCGCAAGTCGCACCACCCGGTGACATACCTGCGGGGCCAGAGCTACGCCGGCTGCAGTATGGGGGTGGGACTATGGCGGTTGAACTGCCCGAAAAGGGCGCACAGGTGCGTGTGGACGGCGCCCTCGTCACCGTGCGTGACGCTGATCATGCAGGAGACGGCACTGTTGAGTTGTTCGTCGTAGACGCCGCCGGAGCGCCTCAGCGAATCCTCCTGACAGGTGACCAGCTGGCCACGAGTCTGGTTCCTCTCAACGATCGCGGCGGGGACCCAGAGCGCGCCCTTACAGGCCTCTGGGGACGCTGGATGCAGCACGCCGTGCCGCGTATCCGTTCAGCCGTGTTAGCAACGCGCCCTCTCAAGCCCTTCGCTCACCAGGACGAGGCCGTTCACGGCTTCATGTTGAACCAACCCCGTCTTCGCTTCCTTCTGGGGGACGAGCCTGGTACCGGAAAAACAATCATGGCCGGCATGTATTTGACAGAGGGGCGAAGAATTGGGTTAGTTCAAGGACGGACAGCAATTATTGTGCCAGCGCACCTAGTCACCAAGTGGGAGCGCGACCTACTACGCCTCTTCGGAGTACGGGCCAAGCGCATCACCACGACGGTTGCCGTCGACCCCGCTGATCTGGATCCTCGATTTGACACATGGATCGTCTCCCTAGACCTATATACGCATAATGCCGAAGTACGACGGAAGATGGCCGGAACGCGAAGCTCCTGGTCCCTGGTCATCTTTGATGAAGCCCACAGGCTCACTCCAACAAGCCAGTTTCTTGCTGCTGCGCGTCAGCTCTCTGAATGCTCACACCACCTGCTCCTCATGACCGCGACTCCCCATCGCGGGAAAGAGCAATATTTTCGCGGCCTGATGAACTTGCTGGATCCCACCCTTTATCCGTGGGACCCCCGCAAGACTGACTACGACACCGCGTTGGTGCCCTCGAAACTCTCCTTTCTCCGTCGGATGAAAGAAGACCTTGTAGACCACGACGGGACCAAACTATTCAAACCCAGGTTTTCAGAAACCATACCCGTGACCCTTAACATGCACGAGGCAACAGCATACGACGCGGTCATGAGCTATGTGGAGACCTTCTACAGCGACACTGCCGCTCTTGCCAGATCCATATATGGCAAACGCGCTGCATCATCCCTCTTCGCCGTTTCAGCCACATTACGTCGCCGTCAGGTATCCCTCAAAGAAGCTGGGCATCAACGGTCTCAGCCAGTTCTTCCAGAAGATCTCATAACGCCGAATGGTCTCGGTATCGCGGCAGACGACGACGAGGCATGGAGCAAGGCAGAGAACGCCTTGGTAACCGCGCGCACCAAGAATAAGACCCTTGAGCTTGCACGCATTGAAGCTCTGCTCCACACGTTATCCGAGGCCCAATCCATCGACACCTCTGCCAAGTGGATAAATTTGACGCGGGTCATGGAGCGGCACCAGATAGGGCCTGACGGCAAAGGCCAGTTACTTGTTTTCAGCGAATTCTCAGACACGGCAAGGTGGCTGAGAACACGATTCGAAGAGTCGGGATACAGTACCGAAATTCTAGACGGCTCCATCAAGCATAAAGAACGCGATGCTCTCCAGGAGAGGTTCCTGGCAGGAGATTTTCAAGTACTGATCTCCACTGATGCCGGCGGAGAAGGGATCGATCTGCAATCTGCCAATGTAATGGTGGATTGGGATCTTCCTTGGTCAATGGTACGACTTGAGCAGCGGATGGGGCGTCTTCATCGCATCGGCCAGAGCAAACCTGTGTACGTGTACCACTTGGTAGCGCCTCATACCCGAGAAGGCCGCGTCCAACAGGTCATGCTCACGAACCTCGAAAACGCCAGTAGGTCTCTGAAGGGGAAGATATACGATCTACTGGATGCTACAGCCGATCGCGCAGGATTTGACTGGGGAAAGGCTATGGTCGACGCGCAAGCTGGCCGCGAAGTCACCATACCCGACGCCAACACACTGATCGCATCTGCACAAGCACTCGTCGCCGAGGAGCGCACTCTGGCTTCGCCGGCAAACGTCTCCGAAGCTTTGGAAAGATTTGCGGCGGACCGCCTTGAGGCAATCAATCCCATCATCGTCGAAGCAATGGTGGAGCAAGTTGCCCGAAGCGAGGGCTGGACCGTGGGACCCGGCCCAGCAAAAGGCATACGGTCCGTGGAAGCAACTCAAGCACCGCTGCCTCCAACACTCGGCGGCTCATGGCATGCGCACATTGCGGCTGCAGGCGATTCAGTGCGCCAGGCCATTAATGACGGGGCAACCGGTCTTGACGGTGTCGTCGTTCTTGGACCGACTGAAGAACCATTTCAAGAGCTGGTCAAACACGCTCTGGCGACTGGCGAAAGCGATCTAGTTCGGGGCACTACGCTTATAGATCAGGGATCCCTGACCTCATACGTACTGACACTGTTCGATGCCGACATTCAAGTCCATGATGGTCGAACAAGAACTATCCAGAAAGCGCCTCTTCTGATCCGGTGCTCTCTTGGGCAAGCAGTTCCCGTAGCGTGGGATTCCCTCATGAAGCTACGCGCACCCCACCGGAATGATCCAGCCTCATCAGGCCCAAATTCTCTGCCCCCTGGAATACGTCATGATGCGCACAACGCTGCTCGGTCAATACTGCGACAGCAGGTACTAGCTCTAACAAACGAGCGAGAATCATGGATAGAGGCGGCACGTTCACAACTGGATGCTACGCAATACCGATTCGAGGAGTCCATAGCTGATCGCCCGCTACAAGAAAGGCGGATATTGCTGGACCAATTCGCTTCCTCGAAGGCCTCTCGGGAGGCAGTCCTCGAAGATATCGCAGGAGTAACAGCCAGTGCTGTGCGGCTTGTCGGTTGGGTCAGCGTGACCGGCGGTGCTCGCCTCGAAACGCTTGGCTACGACCCTGATGCCGAAAAGGTTGCCATAGCAACAGTCGTAAGCGAACTGGAGCGTCACGGTTTCGATGTCGATGATCGCCAGAGCAGCGGTTTGGGCTATGACCTGTACGCCCGACATCGCTCAACGCGCGAACAACGACTAGTAGAGGTGAAGGGGCAGCAAGGCTCCTTGCGGTCTATCTGGCTTGAACAAAACGAGTGGGCACAGGCGCAACAAAGAACTGACACATATTGGCTCTACGTAGTCACCACATGCGCAACTCAGCCGACAGTCGTGCTACGTCAGCAGGATCCTGCTGACGCCCTGAGGAGAGCGCGACGGGTTGAACGTTTCCAAATTCCCCTCTCTGAACTCACTCGCCTAATTGGAGAACAGCAGTGACAAATGGTCCCGATGGGCGCACTACCGCAAGCCCCAGCCCAGGCATACCGAGCATATCCATCGGGCCAGCCTTTGATGCTGCCGCCAGGATGATCGACACTTGGTTCCCTTGCGCCGAAGTTGACGCGGCTGTGGCAACGCCAACGGGGTCAGGCCGGAGCGAAAAAGCACTATTTACGTGGTTCGCATCACGGCCGATTGCTCAAGCTCGCGCCGCCGTTATTTGCGCACTCCTGCCCGATACTCCCAGGAACAGGTCTGACATAAAGCTGGCAGTCCTTAGCAGCGATACTGGTGCGATGGCACGGTTGCGAGAAAGGATCGCGGCTCAATACCCAAATAAGCCACCGGTCGTGCTTGACATGTTCTCGGGCCGCGGAATTATTCCACTTGAAGCGGCGAGGTTCGGGGCAACTGCCATAGGGACCGACCTGTCCCCAGTCGCGACTTTGGCTGGTCGGCTACTGGCTGATTATCCCTTGCGCGACTGGTCGGATGAAGCCCCGTTGCCTTTCGCCGCAATCCCTGTTCTTGAGGTAGAACAAAACGAGACGGAAGGCAGCGCCGAAACATTCGACTTTGACGTCGCCAAAACGTCTACGCAAGAACCGCGACTCTTGAATGACGTGCGCATTGTGCTCACCGAAGTTGGACGCCGAGTAGAAGAACTCGTTGCGCCATTCTATCCGCCGGCGAGCAGTGGAAAACGTCCATGGGCCTACCTATGGGCTGTAACCATGCCGTGTGACGGGTGTCATCGCCGTTTTCCTCTCGTTGGATCGATGACGCTACGTCACCCCTATATGCGCACCGGAGACACCGGGCAGTCTATGCGCCTGGTCACAAAGGGCGATGTTTGGCGGGTCGAAATTGATTCAGGCGCGCCCGCACAAGACGCAACCTTCACAGCACCCCCCGGTAAGCGGGGTAAATCGGCTCGATGCCCTTTCCCCAACTGTGGCCACCCGCATTCTCTTGATGTCGTTAAGGCGAAGGGGTTCGCCAATCAATTCAAAGATGCCATGCTGGCAGTGGCAGAAACAGACCCGGAAACCAATCAAAAGATCTTCAGGGTTCCCCGTCTCGATGAAATCGAGGCAGCTGAAAAGGTGAGCCCGCATGACCTTGCGACTTTTGACGGCTTGAGCGCGGTACCTGACGAGCTCATCCCCGAAGGGAACAAGGACAACGTGCGCGGGAGCGGATATGGCTATCTGTCATATGGCTCGTTGATGAACAAACGGCAATCGTTTCTGTTCGCCACAACCGCACGGGTAATCCGTGACATCCATGACGAACTGGCAATTGTTGTTTCTCCTGAATATGCGGCCGCTCTGGCAGGGTACGCTTCGAGCAACATCGTGCGGCAAATCAAGCGCAGTACTCGTGGGGCCAGCAACCTAGCGCATGGCGCACCAAGCGGAGCCCGGCAGAACCGCGTTCAAGTCGATCACATCTTTTCATCCCAATCTGTAGTTAAGCACCAATTTGACTATCTCGAAGCGGGCCCCGGAGAAGGACCTGGGACCTGGCGTTCAGTCTCCGTTAGCCTCCTGAATGCTCTTAGAAAAATCCTTGACGAAACGCATGCGTCGGGCAGGCCAGGGCGATTTCGTCGCGCCTCGGCCGTGACTCTTCCATATCGGGATGCAACCGTTGACGCCCTCGTGTGTGACCCGCCTTACTATGACATGATCGCCTACGCTGATTCCTCGGATCTCTTTTACGTTTGGTTCAAACGGGCTCTTGGGAAGTCCATGCAAGGTCTATTCGATGGATCTGCTGATGGTCCAGATGGGCTACAGGACAAGGCTGACGAAATCATTGTCAAGGGGCGTGGAGCAAAGGGCGCCGGAGATCACCGTTCCAGCGAAGAGCGTTACGAGGCGATGCTTGCGAGATCTTTCACCGAAGCTCGCCGTGTGCTGAAAGTTGACGGCCACCTCACGGTCATCTTCGGCCATTCGGATCCTGAGGCTTGGAAAAGGCTCCTCTCTGCTCTCACCGACGCGGGATTCGTAGTGACGTCCTCGTGGCCGTCTAGGACGGAAACCGCTGTGACCGGTGTGGCCACGATCTCAGTGACCGTTTCAATTGGCGCCCGTGTCGCGCCTAGAGATAGGCCGGTTGGCATTGCCGCGCAGGTGGACGCAGATGTGATCGCTGATGTGAAGGCCCGTTGCCGAGGTTGGGACACTGATGGCCTCGCGCTTGAGGACCAACTCATGGCCTCATACGGAGCGGCGCTCGCAATCGTGGGTCGATATGAACGCGTCATCACTCCAAGCGGGGACCAGGTCCCTCTTGAGTACTACATGACTCTTGCGCGTCGCGCCGTGCGAGACGCAGTTGCGCTCCGGCTGGATGAACTGCCTCTGGAGACCTTCGACCCTCACACGCGTCTTGCCGTCTTTTGGCACGAGCTCTATGGACGGGCAGACGTCCCCAAGGGCGAGGCTCGGTTCTTTGCACAGTCCGATGACCTGCGCCTTGAGGATCTGCGCGGCCCGATCCTCACAGAGACCAAAGCGGGGTACCGACTCCGACACGACGCACCCAACAAAGTCACGCCCGCTTCAAGTATGTATGAAGTGATCCGCGGCATGGCTGCCCGGTGGGGTGCCGGCACCGACGCTGTGGCAGCCGTGGTGGCCGATGCGGACCTCTCCCCAACAGACGCTCACCTCTGGGCCGTCATTGACTGGGTAGCTGCCAAATTGCCCGCTTCAGATCCAGTCGCGGTAGCTCTGGCTGCCATCAAGCGGAACCGCGGCACCGTACAGGCTTCTGCCGCGGTCGCATCCGCGCCTACAGACCCAGCAGACGATCCTCGCAACCAGGCAAGTCTCTTCTAGGAGTTGACGTGACCGCTACTACCCCTCCCGTCGCTCACTGGGCCCAAGTCCTGACCCTGCGGGACGAAGTTAGGCAGACTGACGGATCTGTCGGCGAACTGCAGATGAGTCTGGCCAAGGCCGTCTATCAGACAGTCCCCGTTCCATACGCGAACATTGCTTACTACACAGATATCACCCAGCCCACTCCAAAACTTGTCGGCTTCCTTGGTCGCGTCGCCCGCCGTCTCGGTGTAGGCGACATCGATGCACAGGCATGCTTTCACCTAGACCAGGGCATGGGAGGCGGCAAGAGTCACGCGCTCGTCGGAATCTGGCACATGATCAGCCGGCCTGATGCCTTCTTCAGATCAGAACTGGGTCGAGCTGTTGGTTTGGCAGCTGGCTCCAACCATCACCCTGTTGACCTGTCGCACGTGGTGCCAGTCATCTTGACATGCGACAGCATGTCGCCGGGCAAGAAGGATCCGCGCTTCGGACCAGCCACAGATCTATTCGGTCGCTTCCTCTGGTTGCTGTTCGCCGACCACGCAGACCGGATGGGGCGCTACCAGCACTACAGCAGTCTCGGCGCCAACAAGAGCACACTGCAAGCGGCTTTCGCAGAGATCGACCGACCGGTTCTGGTGCTCATCGACGAGCTCATGGACTATGTCATGGCGCTAACGGACGAAAGTGCCATCGGTAGCATGCCGGGTGAACAAGCCTTCCTAAATGCACTGACCGATGCCGTCGATGATCAGCCAGGTGTTGCTCTCGTGCTAGTTATGATCAAGAGTGAGGAAGATGAAAGCGGCTATCACCCCGCGGCTGAAGCATTTCGTGACTACCTGAGTCCTCGGCTGCAGCGTAATGGTGAGACAGTCACGGTCACCGAACCGTCAGACTTTGCCCAGATCATTCGTCGCCGCCTTTTCTCCCACGCCGATATTAAAAGGGTCGCTGCAGCAACCTCAGCTGCCTTCGTCACGGCTGGTCAGGAGGAGGCGTGGAAAGACCAGGTGTACACGCCTCTAGGCAGCAAGCGGACTCTGGCCGGCCTGCCGGAGAGGATCGCTGACACGTATCCCTTTCATCCAGATCTTTTTGCACTAGTGAGCAAAGAATGGACTGTGGTGCAGGCGTTCCAGCGCGTACGGTCTACCGTCTCCATCTTTGCGCGAACTGCCCTGTATTGGAGCACCGAGCATGATGCAGGACGTTGGGCACCTCCCCTAATCGGTGTTGGCGACATCCCCCTGCACACTGATGCCCTCGAAGCCTTGCTCTCCAGCGGTGTCCTCGCTGGCAATGACCGTGCGATTCAGGGATACCGGGCCGTGGCGACCACTGACATCGTCAATACTGGCGGGCGAGGCGGAACAGCCTATACTCTCGACATTTCCCTCAAGGAAAATGGAGTAGATTCCGGACAGGCTTACCCAGCCCGCCGGATGGCTGCCGCGTGTCTGTCTTACAGTCTCGTCCCCCGGCCTCGCGCCGCCCGAGGAGCGACAAAATCGGAGTTGCTGGCGGCAATCGCTGGCCCAGGTGTCTCTTATTCCTCCGCAGAGGAGGTATTCAACGCCCTCGTCGCAAGCCCTGCCGACGGCGGGCTGGGTGCGCTAGAGCGCACGCGGCCTACGGGGAGGATACCTGGGCGATTTTACCTGTCCATCAAACAAACCCTGAACATGTATCACGCGAACGCACTGACGATGGTCAGCGGCGACGATGCGCTAGATTCCGTGTGGATCCGCGCACAAAGCCTAGCGGACAAACAAGGATTCTCCGCCTTGTACAAAGTGCCTCGCCCTCCATCTGATGTTTCCACAGCTCAGGCATTTGCAGGGTTGGACTCGCAGCAAACACGATTGGTGATTCTAGACCCTCGACGTTGGACTCTTCTGAATGGGCGGGACAGAGCAACACGGTCTGACATTGACCTGGTCTACGGTGTCTCTTCTGGACTGCCAAGCACATTCGCGTCCTCATTGGTGATGGCTGTAGCCACCACTCAACGTCGTGATCGCGCTAAGGCATTCGCCCGGGAATTCCTAGCATGGAATCAGGTGGTTGCTCAGCTAGCAGAAGACAGCGATGAGCTAAGTGAAGCGCAGATCCGCCGCGACGAAGCCAATAAGAAGTTGGATGAGGCGGTAACTAGGGCGTATCAGCACTATGTATACGTGCTGCGCACGGACAACGGGCTCGCGGCGCAGTACAAAACGCTGCCTGAACCTCAAACGTCGCTGTCAGGTGGGCACGTGTGGGCTGCGCTGGTATCGGACAAGCGGGCCGTTCAACCGAACCAGCTATCAGCTGACTACGTCGCCCAGTTGATCAGGGCTGGCCGCTATGGACGCGACCTGACTCCGAAAGAAGTTTTCGCATATCCATATAGCGATCCGACATGGCCCCTAATCCAGGCGGACGAAGAAATGCGCGAGGCGCTTTTCAAACTGGCGACCTCCTCTGAGTGGATGCTAACCGATAGTGACGGTCTAGAGATCCGGCCAAGCAGTCCTGCACAGATCCAGTCCGCCACCCTTCAACAGCAACTCCGGCCCCGCCCAAGCGAAGAATTGGAAGAATCTAGTCGTCAAAAGGTGATCGCAGCCGAGGCAGTCGATCACAGAAATACAGTGCGTGACGGGCGCGTAGATTCTACTGGCTCGACAAACGCTGCGACTGCTTCCGGTGGAGATGTTACTTCACTAGACGAGCCGGGGGAAACATCTTTCGAAACTACTGTAATTAACCTTCCTTTCTCTTCTGTCACTGATCCAGTGAAGCGGGATCAGATCTGGCAATTTGTTCGCGAAATTGCATCACTGATAGATCCAGCAAAGGGAAGCCAAAGCGACGTCCAAATGGCTGGGCTTCAGATAACAATTTCAGCCGGCTCTGGCGATACGCAGTCTCTAATCTCAAAAGCTGAACAAATTCCCAACGCAACCAGTCAGATTGAGGACGATGATCTGTAGGTCAACAGCCAATATTCCAGCCTGAGTGATAGCACCTCAGCGGGCACTGGTTCCTTCTCCTGCCGGCAAGGCAGGAGAAGGAACGATGTGTTGATTGGTCGCCAGTTGACCTTCTCGAATTCGCTGAGGTGCCGTGCGGATTCCCGGGGCCCTCCGTCGTCTGTGTCCTGGCTGGCTAGCCAAATGCCGATGGCCGGGGGCCATCGTCGCCGCGCTCATGGCTGGCCAAGTCCGGCTGCGGCAAGCGTCGGCCGCGGCTTGTTGCAACTCTGAGAGTTGTCCTCAGAGCCCCCGCGAGGTCTTTCGCCACCAGGCGCAAGTCGTTCGATGTCGCCTTCTCCCCTGCGAGCAGCTCGACAGCCTGGTCCAGAACTTCGGCAGCCATTCCCAAGTGGATGGCTTCGGTGTTGTCGGCCAAGCGGGACAGGTAGCTGTTCGCGTTGTCGGTGTTCAAGTAGCAGGGCTGGCCTTCGGGGCCCGTCCAAGGGAGGAGTCGCAGCTCGTTCGGTGTCGTCATCCTTCCCTCCTGTTCTCTGCGGGCGCGACGCGGGTGATGAAGTACGCGTCCGCGCGGTGGCTGGGAAGGACGAGGAGCGCCGCCTCGATCACGCGGCCGGTGCTGTCGATCGTCACGCGGGTGATGTCGAGCACCGCGAGGGTGGAACCGATGCGAAGGGTCTCGGCTTCTTCGTGCGTCGGTAGGCGGGCTGTGAGGCGTTCTCGGATCTCTGTCGGCGGTGGGCAGTACTCCGCCAACCTTGTTCCGAAGGCCCGGCACGAAGGCGGCTCACAGGGCAGGCCCTTCGGTGGCAGATCAGATGGCACGTAGATGCGGGCCAGGCTGTGTGGGGAGGTTCCCCCGTTGTGGATGCACAGGAACTGAGTTAGTTCCGTGTTGGCCGGCACCCGCAGCAGAGGGACCAAGTGGCCTTGCGCCTGGAGCCGAGTGGTGCGGACCGTGACTCGCAGCGTTGGGCCAACTCCGTTGGCTTCAAGATGCGTTTGGCTACCACCGATGTACGTGTGACGGCGCGACGCGTGACCGACGAAGTTGCCCTTGCCGTGGGTCTTGTCGACCAGGCCTTCGCTCTGGAGGAGGGCCAGGGCACTGCGCAGAGTTGATGTGCTGACTCCGTACCGCGAAGCGAGCGTCGTTTCGGATGGGAGGCGTTCGCCCGCTTTGAGTTCGCCGGCCGTGATCTGGGTTCGGATGTCGTCGGCGATGGTCTGGCGACGGGAAGGCACGGTCTCGGTCACCGCCTTCTCAACACTCGGAGGGCGATCAGGCGAGTTCGTGAGCCCATTGTGAGGAGTTCGCCCGACTCGAACCGGACCTGTTTGACCCCTCCGGGAAGTTGGATGAGGTCAACTACTCGGTGCGGACTGCCACCGACGTTGATGACGTCTTCGCGCCGGATGTTGGTCGCGGTGATCTCGACCGGAACAGCTGGCGCTCCACGCGGCGCCCATGTCCTCACCGGGGTACCTCCAACGTGCTGCCACCGGCGGTCACCGCATGACAGTCACAGCCGCATGTCTCGTAGATCAGAGGTGCGTCCGGCGTGGAGACGGCTGGTGCGGACTGTGCGCATGCGCTGTGCTTGCCGACCGTGCACGCGCTCGACTTGTAGGGGACTGGCGTCTCGTGGGAGACGCCAGGGGGCTTGCCCAGCGACATCAGAAGGCCCCTGTCAGTACGAAGCCCGCGGGCGGGGTGTGCCGTGTGCCGATGTAGCGAGCAGTACTGCAACTACCGTTGAACACGCTGATCAGCTCCTATCGCTGATTGCCAGGCCCTCGGACGTCGCCCGTCGCGGGGGTCTCTGTATGTACGGCGGCCCACAACGTGCGGCCGTTGAGGCTGTTGGCCAGGAGGCCGAATCGGTCGGCCTCCGCGACTGCTTTCAGGGCCTCCCGCCACTGCTCGGCGGGGAGCGAATCCGGTACCTCCGCCTCGATCACCAAGTGATGGGCGTGCTCTGTCACGCGAGGAGTGAGACCGAGCGCGGTCAGGCGAGCAGTGATGCCTTCGGCGTCTGCACTCGATGCAGCAGACACAGCTCCGCCCCCGTTACTTCGTAATCACTCTCCGTCAAGCTAGTTAACTAGATTAGAGCTAGTGGACTAGATTTTCCATATGCCTGAGCAGCCGCCATACCTCCGCATCGCTGACGTGCTTCGACGTCGGATCGCGGACCAGGAGTGGGCGCCGGGGGATCGTCTTCCCTCACGCGCACAGATCGCCGAAGAGTGCGGCGTCGGCGAGAACGTGATCCGCCGGGCTCAAGAGCTGCTGATCTCGCAAGGCGTGCTTGAGGGGCGTGCTGGGTCCGGGACCTATGTCGCCGCACCTCGTCAGCGTGTGCGGGTCGTCCGTTCCTCGGCGCGTGAGCAGCCCAGCGGGTCGCCGTTTCGCGCCGACATGAGGGCCGCGGGCAAGCAGGGCGACTGGGAGAGCCGTACCGAGGCCAAGGTGCCAGCACCTGCTGAGATCGCGGGGCGGCTCGGCATCGACGAGGGTGATCTGGCCGTCCGAACCGTGTACGAGTTTCTCGCTGACGGTCGGCCCGTCCAGTTGTCGACGAGCTGGGAGCCGTACGACCTCACCGCGGGAACGCTCGTCGTGCTGCCCGAGGGTGGGCCGCACGCCGGCGCGGGAGTTGTGAATCGGATGGCCGCGATCGGCGTCATCGTCAGTCATGCCGTCGAGCAGCCCGAGCCGCGACAGGCCAGCGCCGAGGAGGCCTCGCTCCTCGGGATTCCGAAGTCCGCACTCGTTACTCACATTCGGCGGACCTACTACAGCGACCAGGGACGGCCGGTCGAGACGGCCGACATCGTCGTGCCCGCCGCGCTGTGCGAGGTCGTTTACGAGATCCCCATCAATCGGCAGTGAGTCCGCAACTGCCCTCCCCCGAAGGTTGCCTGCATGACCGCCTCGCTTGAGTCAGAGCCCGCACCTGAACGCGTCAACAGCCGGGAAGATCTCGCCGCCTTCGTTCGCGCCCTGCAACGCAACCACGCCGAGGATAGAAGCTCGTGGGAGAACCCCGATCTCCCCGACTTCCTGGAGGCCCTGTCCGCCTGGATCGACAGCGCCGGCGGCTGGTACCGGTACCACGGCCATGAGGAGCCAGCCGACGGGGACTGGCGGTTCTTCGCTCGGGCGTTGATGGCCGCGACCATGTACGAGTAGCCCTTCGACAGGGCTGTGTCGAATGCGTGTCGAAGGCCAGCAACGGGTCGTGGACAGGGCATGTGAGGGCCCAGGTCAGAGCAGCCTCATCTCTCGATAAGCCAAGCGCCTTCTAAGCGCTTGGCCGCAGGTTCGAGTCCTGCCGGGGGCGCCTTTCCACAGGCCCTGCTTCGGTGGGGCCTTTTTGTTTTCGGCGGGTGCCGTTTTGTCGGCGCGTGTCGTGGTTCAGAGGAGTTCGCGCGGGCCGTACATAGCCCCGTCGGCGCCTGTCGCGTGGGCCCAGTAGCGGTCGCCGTAGGACCAGTGCCACCACTCCGTGGGGTAGTTCACCAGGCCCGCGGCGGTCAGGGCCGCGGCGAGGAGGCGGCGGTTGGATCTTGCCTCCGCGCTGATGGTGTCGGCGTCCGTGTAGCAGGCGCCCGCGCTCTCTTCCGGGCTGGCGTTCACCCGGGTTCCCATGTCCAGTTCGATGCCCTCGGTCGTGGCAAGTGTGAGGTCTACGGCGGCGCCTGCGCTGTGTGGTGCTATCTCGGGGGGCGATACGTAGCGGCTCGCGGCCTGCCTGAGCCGGCTCTGCGGCCAGTCCGGGTGCGCGGCCCGGAGTTCGGTCGCGTACTCGTCGAAGTAGGCGCGTTGCAGCGCGGGCGGGCGGTATCCCTCGATGAACAGCAGTCGGATGTCCTTCGGGAGCAGGGCTTGGGCCTCCAGGAGGCGGGTCAGGACGCCTTCTCTCACGTGGGCGAACGATGAGTCGTCCGACGGGGTCGCCTGGCGTGCGTCGACCGCCAGCGTCTTCTCCCGCCTTGCGTCGAGCAGGGGTTCGGCGCAGTCGGCTATCGGGATCGCCGCGATCTTCGGGTCCGACATCAGCACGATCTTGGTCATGCGCCTGATCATTGCCGACCATTGCCGATCCGCTCCGTGTGGTCTCACGTGCGGCACCCCGGCGCATTCGTGGCACCGCGTGGTGCCACGTGGTGCCGTCAGAGGGGCGCCCGGTGTCATATCGCGCCCACCGAGTGGCTGACATCGACGCGATTCGTCGTTGTAGCGTCGCGTTTGCCCAGGTCAGGGGTCGCATCGGTCTTCGTGGTGCCGAATGTGTCCCCATAGCGCTTGCGCGTGGTGCCACAGTGGTGCCACTATGACGTCATGGACCTCACGCCGTACGTCGACACTCTTCACCGGGAACTCGCGGTGGCCGCCGAAGCCGGCGGGGACGAAGCTCGCGAGTTGGCCGAGCGGCTCACCGCGCCGTTGGAGTCGGCGACCCGACTGACTCTGCTCAATGTGCTCTCCGCCGCGATGGACGAGGTCACCCGTGACCTCGCGCCCGGCTCGGTGGACGTGCGGCTGCGGGGGCTCGATCCCGAGTTCGTGGTGACGTTGCCGGTCGGGGACAGCGCGGACGAGGGGCCCCGGCCCGCCGAGCCGGTCCGGGCCGCCCCCGTCGCCGACACCGCCGACGACGGCAGCACCGCACGAGTCAATCTGCGGCTGCCCGCGCACCTCAAGGCCCGCGCCGAGGAGGCGGCGAGTCGCGAGGGGCTCTCGGTCAACGCCTGGCTGGTGCGTGCCGTGTCGGCCGCCGTCGACCCCGGTCAGGCGGCACAGCCTCGTACACCGGACAAGGGGCGCTCCGTGGGGCAGAGCTTCACCGGCTGGGTGCGCTGACCCAGGCGATACCGGACAGCTCCAGCCCCGTACGCCCGCATCGCCAACAGCTCCATTTCACCCACGAGTCACGAGGACGGGACAGCCATGCCTTCTTTCGACAGCACCCAGCCGATCTCGGTCACCGCGAACATGGACGCCGGGTCCCTTCTGTTCCTGGCCGGCGACCGCGTCGACACCGTCGTCGACGTGCAGCCCCGCAACGCGAAGAAGGACCTCGACGTCCGGGCCGCCGAGCAGACGGAGGTCTCCTTCTCCGGCGGCCAGTTGCACATCCGCACCCCCAAGGGGAACTTCTTCGGGCTCGGCCGCACCGGCACCGTCGACGTCACCGTCGAACTGCCCGCCGGGTCCTCGCTCGACGTGAACGGCGCCTGGGCGCAGGTGCGCGGCGAGGGTTCGCTCGGTGAGGTCCGGGTGAAGACCTCCGCCGGCGACGCCCGCTTCGACGCGACCGGGCCGCTGCACCTCACCGCCTCCCACGGGTCCATCTCCGTGGACAGCGTCACCGGGCCCGCCGAGATCACCACCAGCTCCGGCAGCCTGCGCGTCGGCGCCGTCGAGGGCACCGCCGTCCTCAAGAACTCGCACGGCTCCACCACCGTCGGTCACGTCACCGGGTCCCTCCGGGTCAGCGGCGCCAACGGTGACATCACCGTCGAGCGCGCCGAGGGGTCCGTCGCCGCCACCACCGCCAACGGCACCCTGCGCGTCCTCGATGTCACCCGCGGCACGGTCCAGTTGAAGACCTCCAACGGCTCCATCGAGGTCGGCGTCCGCGAGGGCACGGCCACCTGGCTCGACCTCAACTCCGGTTCCGGGCAGGTACTGAACCGGCTCACCGAGTCCACCGGTCCGGAGAAGAGCGAGGACACCGTCGAGGTGACCGCCCGTACCGGTCACGGCAACATCGAGATCCGCCGCGCCCGCGCCTGAGCCCCACCCCGCCCCCTCGTTTCACCCCGCACCCACTCCACCGCGTCCGTCGCCCTCGAAGGGGAGGACCCCATGCCTTCTTCTGTCATGCCCATGTCTAAGTCAACCACTGCGTCCGCAGCGACCGCCGTCTCCGCCATCGGCCTGCGCAAGTCCTACGGCGACAAGACCGTCCTCGACGGCATCGACCTGCACATCCCGGCCGGCTCGGTCTTCGCTCTGCTGGGTCCGAACGGGGCCGGCAAGACCACCACCGTGCAAATCCTGTCGACCCTCATCTCCGCCGACAGCGGAGAGGCCCAGGTCGCGGGGCACCACCTCACCGGCGACCCGCAGGCCGTACGCGCCGCCATCGGCGTCACCGGCCAGTTCTCCGCCGTCGACGGCCTGATCACCGGCGAGGAGAACATGCTCCTCATGGCCGATCTGCACCACCTGTCCAAGCGGGAGGGGCGGCGCGTCGCCGCCGAGCTCCTGGAGCGGTTCGATCTCACCGACGCCGCCAAGAAGCCCGCCTCCACGTACTCCGGCGGTATGAAGCGGCGGCTCGACATCGCCATGACGCTCGTCGGGAATCCGCGGATCATCTTCCTCGACGAGCCGACCACCGGGCTCGATCCCCGGTCCCGGCACACCATGTGGGGCATCATCCGCGCGCTCGTCTCCGACGGCGTCACCGTGCTGCTCACCACCCAGTACCTCGACGAGGCCGACGAACTCGCCGACCGCGTCGCCGTACTGAACGACGGGAAGATCGCCGCCGAGGGCACCCCCGACGAGCTCAAGCGCATCGTCCCCGGCGGGCACATCCGGCTCCGCTTCACCCACCCCGACGCCTATCGCGGCGCCGTCACCGCGTTCCCCGCCGCGAGCCTCGACGACGAGTCCCTCGGCCTGCGCATCCCCAGCGACGGCAGTCAGCGCGAACTTCGGTCCGTGCTCGACCAGTTGGACGCCGCCGGCATCGAGGCCGACGAACTCACCGTGCACACCCCCGACCTCGACGACGTGTTCTTCGCCCTCACCGGCCCCGCCACGACCACCACGCCGACCGACTCCCCCAAGGAGAACCTCCGATGAGCGCCCTCGCCGCCCCGGCTCCCGTCCGCCCGTCCCGGTTCTCCCTCGCCGTGCGGGACTCCTCGACCATGCTGCGCCGCAATCTCCTGCACGCGCGCCGCTATCCGTCCCTCACCCTGAACCTGCTGCTCACGCCGGTCGTCCTGCTGCTGCTCTTCGTCTACATCTTCGGTGACGTGATGAGCGGCGGCGCGGGCCGCGACGCCTACCTCGCCTATCTCCTGCCGGGCATCGCGCTGATGACCGTGGGGTCCACGACCATCGGCACCGCGGTCTCGGTCGCCATGGACATGAGCGAGGGCATCATCGCCCGGTTCCGCACCATGGCCATCCATCGCGGTTCGGTGCTCATCGGGCACGTCATCGGCAGCGTGATCCAGTCCGTCGCCAGTGTGGTGCTGGTCGGCGCCGTCGGGGTCGCCATCGGGTTCCGGTCCACCGACGCCACCGCCCTGGAATGGCTCGCCGCGTTCGGGCTCATCGCCCTCTTCTCCCTCGCCCTGACGTGGATCGCCGTGGGCATGGGCCTCATCAGCCCGAACGCCGAGGCCGCCAGCAACAACGCGACGCCGCTGATCTTCCTGCCCTTCATCTCCAGCGCGTTCGTGCCGCTGCACTCGATGCCGGGCTGGTTCCAGCCGATCGCCGAGTACCAGCCCTTCACCCCCGCCGTCGAGACCCTGCGCGGCCTGCTCCTCGGCACCGAGATCGGGCACAACGGCTGGCTCGCCCTCGCCTGGTGCGTCGGGCTCGCCGCACTCGGCTACTTCTGGTCGGCCGCCACCTTCAACAACACCGGCAAAAGCT
This sequence comes from Streptomyces sp. NPDC057694, assembly GCF_042799415.1. Classification (NCBI taxonomy): domain Bacteria; kingdom Bacillati; phylum Actinomycetota; class Actinomycetes; order Kitasatosporales; family Streptomycetaceae; genus Streptomyces; species Streptomyces sp. NPDC057694. Next base: position 65,890 of record NZ_JBHVIX010000029.1, on the reverse strand, counting down.
GACCCGGGCCGGCACACCAGGGCTCAGAACCTCAGCTCCCCGTAGGCGCCGGCCGGAACCGCCGGCGCCGCGGGGAGCACCGCTGTCACCGTGCGGTACTCCTCCCCCGGCGCCGGGCGCGGATCGGGCTCGCCCTTGTTCGGCCAGTACGACATCGCCCGTTCGGCCTGCGCCGTGATCGTCAGGGACGGGTTGACGCCGAGGTTCGCGGAGACCGCCGAGCCGTCCACCACGGAGATCCCCGGATGCCCGTACACCCGGTGGTACGCGTCGATGACCCCGCTGTCGGCCGACTCCCCGATGGCGCAGCCGCCGAGGAAGTGCGCGGTGAGCGGCTTGCCCATCAGCTCGCCGAGGTTGGTGCCCGCGAAGCCGTTGATGGACTCGGCGATCAGCCCGGCGGCCTGCCAGCCCTCGGGGATGTGCACGGGGTTGGGGCGGCCGTGGCCCTGCTCGGCGGTGAGCAGTCCGCGCCGGGTGAGGCCCGTGGTGAGGGAGTTGTCGTGGGTCTGCATGACGAGCCCGATGATGGTCCGCTCCGACCAGCGGCGCAGCGCCACCGTGCGGGCCACGAGCACGGGGTGGGAGAGGAGGGCGAGCGCGGCGGCCAGCGGCTTCGGCAGGTTCTGCTTGTACTGGGGTACGCAGATCAGGGCCATGAGGTTGGAGCCCTTGCCGTAGCGGACGTTCTCGATGTGGGTGGTGGGGTTGGGGTGCACGGAGGAGGTGATGGCCACCCCGCGCGTGAAGTCGATGTCCTTGCGGCCGAGCCTGCGCGGCCAGGTCAACGCCCCCACCAGCGACTCGGAGTTGGTGCGCGTCAGCACCCCGAGCCGAGCGGAGAGACGCGGCAGGATTCCGTCGGCCTTCATGCGGTGGAGCAGGGTCTGGGTGCCGTACGTGCCGGCGGCGAGGACGACGCGGCGGGCGCGCAGCACGGTGGCGCGGCTCCGGCGGCGCTTGTCGGTGGGGCGGGTCGTGACTTCGTAGGTGCCGTCGTCCAGTTCGCGCACGCGGGTGACGGTGGTCAGGGGGCGGACCTCGGCGCCGATGCGTTCGGCGAGGTGCAGATAGTTCTCGGTGAGGGTGTTCTTGGCGCCGACGCGGCAGCCGGTCATGCACGAGCCGCACTCGGTGCAGGCGGCGCGGTCGGGCCCGGCGCCGCCGAAGTAGGGGTCCCGAACGGCCGCACCCGGTAAAGCGGTTGTGGCGCCTTCCGCGTCCTCCCCGTCGCCGAAGAAGACGCCGACCGGGGTGAGCCGGAAGGTGTCGCCCGCGCCCATCTTCCGGGCGGCCGAGCGCAGCAGTTCGTCGGCCTCGGTGGTGGTCGGGTTGGTGCGCACGCCGAGCATGCGGCGCGCCTGGTCGTAGTACGGGGCGAGTTCGCCCTGCCAGTCGGTGATGCCCGCCCACTGCCGGTCCTGGAAGAAGGCGGGTGGCGGGACGTAGAGGGTGTTCGCGTAGTTCAGGGAACCGCCGCCGACGCCCGCCCCCGCGAGCACCATCACGTTCTTCATCAGGTGGATGCGCTGGATCCCGTACAGGCCCAGACGCGGCGCCCACAGATAGTCGCGGATCTTCAGGGACGTACGTGGGAGGGTGTCGCGCGTGAAGCGGCGGCCCGCTTCCAGGACGGCGACGCGGTAGCCCTTCTCGGTCAGCCGGAGGGCGGCGACGGAGCCGCCGAACCCGGAGCCGACGACGATGACGTCGAAGTCGAGTGGTGCCTCCTGATCAGGCACCGTAGAGCTCCTCTATCTCCCGCTCGTACGCCGCCATGACCGCCGGGCGTTTGACCTTGAGGGACGGGGTGAGGAGTCCGTTGTCCTCGGTGAACTCACCTTCTACGAGCGTGAATTTGCGGATGGACTCGGCGCGGGAGACCGCCTGGTTGGCGTAGTCGACGGCCCGTTGGACGTGGGCGATGATGCGCGGGTCGGCGATGACCTCGCTCAGCGGGGTGTCGGCGGGCAGTTTGCGGACGGACAGCCAGTGCGCCACGGACTCGGGTTCGAGGGTGATGACGGCGGCGACGTAGGAGCGGTTGTCGCCGACGACGATGCACTGGCCGACGGGTGACCGGCTGCGCAGCCGGTCCTCCAGGACGGCCGGGGAGACGTTCTTGCCGCCGCTGGTGACGAGGATGTCCTTCTTGCGGCCGGTGATCGTGAGATAGCCCTCGTCGTCGAGCGCGCCGAGGTCCCCGGTGGCGAACCAGCTGTCGGCGTCGAGGACTTCGCCGGTCGCCGCGTCGTTGTTCCAGTACGCGCCGAAGACGATGCCGCCCTTGACCAGCACCTCGCCGTCGTCGGCGATCCGGATCGTGGTGCCGGGCACGGGGGTGCCGACGGTGCCGGGCCGGGGCCGCAGCGGCGGGGTGATGGTGGCGGCGGCAGTGGTCTCGGTGAGGCCGTAGCCCTCGTAGATGACGATGCCGGAGGCGTAGAAGAAGAGGTTGAGGTTGCGGTCGAGGGGCGAGCCGCCGCTGATCGCGTACCGCAGCCGGCCGCCGAGTTCCTTGCGTACGCGGCGGTAGACGAGGAGGTCGTACAGTCCGGCGGCGAGCTTCAGGCCGAGCCCCGGCCCCTGCCCGGTCTCCAGGAACTTCGCGAGGTGCCGCTCGCCGAACGCGACGGCGATCCGGTCGGCCCGGTCGAAGGACGAGCCTCGGCCGAGCTTCTCCGCGGTGGCCCGCCCGGTGTCGTGGATCTTCTCGAAGAGGTACGGGACGCCGACCACGAACGTCGGTCGGAACGAGCGGAGTTCGGGCCGCAGCTCGTCCGGCTTGATGCTCGCGCAGTGCCCCAGTTCGATACGGGCCAGCAGGCACGCGACCTGGATGGTGCGGCCCAGGATGTGCGCGAGGGGGAGGAAGAGCAGCGTCGAGGCGGCCTGGCCGGTGATGGCCTTGAAGATGGGGTGCAGCAGCTCGACGGTGTTGGCGGCCTCCGCGTACAGATTGCCGTGGGTCAGGACGCAGCCCTTGGGGCGGCCCGTGGTGCCCGAGGTGTAGCAGACGGTCGCGATGGTGTCGGGGGTGAGGGCGCTGCGCCGTTTGGTGACCTCGTCGTCGGCCAGGTCCCGGCCCAGCTGGGCGAGTTCGAGGACGGCGCCCGCGTCGAGCTGCCACAGGCGCGGGCGGTCGGCGGCGGGCAGGGCGGCCTCGACGGCGGCCGCGTTCTCGGCCGTCTCCACGATCAGCAGGCGGGCGCCCGAGTCGCGGACGATCCACTCGATCTGTTCGGGCGAGGACGTGGCGTAGATGGGGACGGTCTGGCCGCCCGCCGCCCAGATCGCGAAGTCGAGGACCTCCCACTCGTAGCGGGTGCGCGACATCAGCGCGACGCGGCCGCCCGGTTCGAGCCCGGCGGCGATCAGGCCCTTGGCGGCGGCGGTGACCTCGCGGGCGAACGCGGCGGCGGTGACCGGCTTCCACTCGCCGGCCTCCTTGCGGCGCAGGACCACCGTGTCCGGCGCCTCGGCGGCGTTCACGAACGGGATGTCGGCCGGTGTGCCGCCGTCCTGCGGTGGTGCGGCGAGCGGCGCGGTGCGGGCCTCGCGCACCACTCCCCGCTCGTCCCTGACGAGTTCGATCCGCACGCGGTCGGCCAGGTCGCTGCGCTTCCTGGCCCGCTTCAGATCCTTGCGTACGCCCATGACGGCTCCCGGTCGCGCGGCTGCTGCGGGACAACTTACTCGGGAGTCAACTTACTCATGCGTAACGAAAATTCAATGGGTCGCGCGCGAATCCGGGGCGGGCCCTAAGTGTCTGGGGCGGGCCCGAGGCGTCCGGGGCGGTGCCGGGTCAGCCCTCGGGCAGCCACGCCTCGCCGTCGAGGACGTCGCGCATGCCCACCCACACCATGTTCATCAGGCGCAGCGTGACGGCCTCCGGCGACTGTCCGGGGTGGTGCTCCATCCAGTCGGTGAGCGAGTCGGCGGCGCCGACCAGGGCGTGGGCGACGAAGTCGGCGTCCTGGCCGCCCAGTCGCGCACCGCGCCCGCTCTCCGTGATCCCGTCCCTGATCAGCCCGGCGACCTCGGCCATGACCGCGCGCCGGGCCTCGGCGACCGCGGCGGCGATGGCCTCGGTCAGCTCGGAGGCCTGGCGGTGCAGCACGACCCAGCTGTCGCGGTGCGCGGCGACGAACGCGAAGAACGCCGAGAGCCCCGCGTAGAGCCGCAGTTCGGGTGCGGCACCCGCGCCACGGGCGGCCTCCTGGAAGGCGGCGACGAGCCGCTCGGCCTCCCGCCGCAGACAGGCGAGGAAGAGCCCCTCTTTGGAATCGAGATAGAGGTACACCATCGGCTTGGAGATCCCGGCGAGTTCGGCGATCTCGTCGACGGAGGCGGCGTGATAGCCGCGCTTGGCGAAGATCCCGACGGCCACGTCGATGATCTGCTGCTCGCGCACTTGGCGCGGCACGCGCTTCCTGCGCCCGCCTTCGCGCCCTTGAGTGGCTCCTGATGTCCCCGTCACTCTTGTCAGCCTACCTACCTCGCCGTAACCTTACCAATTAGTAAGTTTACTCAGCAGTAAGGAGACTGGGTCCATGAGTGGTGCCGACGACATCGCCTCCCTCGACTTCGCGAGCGTGACGCCCGAGGAGTTCGCCCGGATCGTGAAGGGCCTGTCCGCGAAGGAGATCAACGAGATCGCGCAGGACGCAGCGTTGCGCGCCCGTGTTCTCAAGGAGGTGTTCGCGCGCATGGAGCGGCAGTTCAAGCCGGATGTGGCGGGCTCCCTCGAAGCGCTGATCCGCTGGAAGGTGACCGGGCAGGACGACACCGACGAGGCGGTCTACGAGACGAACATCTCGAACGGCACGTGCACGGTGACCGAGGGCCGCTCGAACGCCGATCCGCGCGTGACGCTGGTGATGGGCGACGCCGACTTCCTCAAGCTGGTGTCCGGGAACTCCTCCCCCGTCACGATGTTCATGATGCGCAAGGTGAAGATCGCGGGCGATGTCGCGCTCGCGGCGGGCCTGACCCGCTACTTCGACATTCCCAAGGCGTAGGGGCGGGGCGGGGTTCGGTCATGGCTTTCTCTCTCGAACTTGACGAAGAGCAGCGGGACTTGCGCGACTGGGTGCACGGCTTCGCGGCGGACGTGGTCCGCCCGGCCGCCGCCGAGTGGGACGAGCGCGAGGAGACCCCCTGGCCGGTGATCCAGGAGGCCGCGAAGATCGGCCTGTACGGGTTCGAGTCGCTCGCCGAGCTGTTCGGCGACCCGAGCGGCATCTCGCTCCAGATCGCCAACGAGGAGCTGTTCTGGGGCGACGCGGGCATCGGCATGGCGTTGTTCGGTACGTCGCTGGCCGTGGCCGGGATCTTCTCGTCCGGCACGCCCGACCAGCTGGCCGAGTGGGTGCCGCAGTGCTTCGGCGACGAGGACGACCCGAAGGTGGCGGCCTTCTGCGTGTCCGAGCCGCAGGCCGGTTCGGACGTGGCGGCGATGCGGACGCGGGCCCGGTACGACGAGGCGCGCGACGAATGGGTGCTCAGCGGCCAGAAGGCCTGGATCACCAACGGCGGCATCGCCAACGTGCATGTGGTCATCGCCTCCGTCGACCCGGAGCTGGGCTCGCGCGGGCAGGCGGCGTTCATCGTGCCGCCGGGCACGCGCGGCCTCGAAGGCGCCAAGAAGATACGGAAGCTGGGCCTGCGCGCCTCCCACACGGCGGACGTCTTCCTCGACGACGTACGGGTTCCGGGGCACTGCCTGCTCGGCGGCAAGGAGAAGCTGGACGCGCGACTCGCGCGGGCCCGCGAGGGCGGCCGGGCCAAGGGGCAGGCCGCGATGTCGACGTTCGAGGTCAGCCGGCCGACGGTCGGCGCGCAGGCGCTGGGCATCGCGCGCGCCGCGTACGAGTACGCGCTGGAGTACGCGGGTGACCGGCACGCGTTCGGCCGGCCCATCATCGAGAACCAGGCGATCGCGTTCGCCCTCGCCGACCTCCGTACGGAGATCGAGGCGTGCCGGCTGCTGATCTGGCAGGCGTCGTGGATGGCCCGCAACGACAAGGTCTTCGACGCCGGGCAGGGCTCGATGTCGAAGCTCCGCGCCGGTGAACTGGCCGTCGCCTCCACCGAGAAGGCCATTCAGGTGCTCGGCGGGGCCGGGTACAGCCGGGAGCATCCGGTGGAGCGGATGTATCGGGACGCGAAGATCTACACGATCTTCGAGGGGACCAGTGAGATTCAGCGACTGGTGATCGCTCGGGCGATCTCGGGGCGGCAGATTCGTTGATGTCGTCCTTGGCGCGGTCTGGGCCTGTTGGGTTGTATGTCGGCTGACGGCCGGTGGGGGCTGGTCGCGCCGTTCCCCGCGCCCCTGATCGGGCCGTCGGTCAGGTGCGGGACAGTGGCCGCTTCTCGCGCCGTTCCCCGCGCCCCTTATCGGGTCGGCTGACGGCCGGTGGCCGCTTCTCGCGCCGTTCCCCGCGCCCCTTATCGGGTCGGCTGACGGCCGGTGGCCGCTTCTCGCGCCGTTCCCCGCGCCCCTGAGATGCGCACTTCGTGCGGCATCTCATCAGAGGCGCGCCACCTGCCCCAGGTGGAGGCGCGCCCCCGCCCCTCAGGAGAGGCGCGCGAAGCGCAGCCTCAGGGGGAGGCGGCGCGCAGCGCATGCCTCAGGGGCGCGGGGAACTGCGCGACCAGCCCCCACCGGCCCGCGGACGAACGACTGCCCGATAAGGGGCGCGGGGAACTGCGCGATCAGCCACGACGCGAGGCGCGCCCGGCAACCGGTCCACAATGGTGCGGGTCAGCCTTCTGCGTCCCGGAGCCGGCCCGCGTCGCGTACCGCGTTTGCCAGTGCGGCGACGTCCTGGTCCTCGGTGACCGCGGTCAACTTCTCCATCTTGAGGGAGAGTTCGTTCAGCGAGGGCTCCCCCGGGTACGGCTCGTTCGAGCCCTCGGCCAGGCGGTGCGCGAAGTAGGCGGCGACGGCGTCGACCCGCAGGCGGGGCGAGGTCTTCCCCGACCAGAGGTCCCCGCCCAGCGCCGGGACGGCGACGTCGCCGGAGGCCTCCCTGGGCGTCCGGCTCTCCGGGTCGAGCCAGCGCACCGTGGCCTTCGCGACCCGGCCGGACTCCACACCCTCGCGGAGCTTCACCGCGTACAGCGCCGTCACCGTGTGGCCGGGGCCGACCTCACCGCCGTCGACGCTGTCGTCCCGGAAGTCGTCGTCGGCGACGCGGCGGTCGTCGTAGCCGAGGAGCCGGAAGTCGGAAACGGTGTCCTTGTCGAAGGCGACCTGCGCCTTGGCGTCGCGAGCCCGCAACTCGATGTTGGCGGGCAGCTGTTCGGTGAAGACCTTGCGGGCCTCGGCCTCCGACGACACGTACGAGGTGTGGCCGTCGCCCTTGTCCGCGAGTTCCTCCATCAGCTGGTCGCCGTAGTCGCTGCCGACACCCACACCGAAGAGGGTGATGCCGTGCTCGCGGCGGGCGTCGGAGATGCGGTCGAGGATCGCGTCCCCGTCGGTCTCACCGCTGTTGGCGAGGGCGTCGGAGAGGAGGACGACGCGGTTCGTCGCCCCGGACCTGGCGCCCTTCACCGCGGTGGCGTAACCGGTGGTGATGCCCGCCTCCAGGTTGGTGGAGTCGGTGGCTTCGAGGGTGTCGATGGCGTCCTGGACCTTCTCGCGGACCGCGCCGCCCTTGCTGCCCAGGCGGGTCATCGGAAGCACCGTCCTCGCCTCGCCGCTGAAGGTGACCAGGGCGATCGAGTCGTCGGCGCGGAGCCGGCCGGTCAGCTGGGACAGGGAGCTGCGGACCAGGTCGAGGCGGCCCGGCTGGCCCATCGAGCCGGAGATGTCGACCACGAACGTCAGCGTGGCGGGCGCCCGTTCGCCGTCCGCCGGTGACTGCGCCGTGGCGAGTCCGACCCGCATCAGGCGCCAGCCGTCGTCACCGGTGCGGGCGCCGTCGACGGTCACCGAGAAGCCGTTGCCCGTGGGGCGCGGGTAGCCCTGCCGGAAGCTGTTGACGAACTCCTCCGGGCGCACCGAACCCGCGTCGGGCAGGCGTCCGTCGGCGAGGGTGCGGCGGGCGTAGCCGTAGGAGGCGGTGTCCACGTCGAGGGCGAACGTGGAGCGGTAGTCGACCGGGCCGTCCTTGCCGCCGTTCTTGTCGCTGTTCTCAGCGCTGTCTTCGCTGTCGCCGCTGCCGTCCGGGGCGGCGGAGGCGGCGGGTCCGTCGGCGCCTCGGGCCTTGCGGTCGGCCGAGGAGCCGCCCGGCGTGTCCGTCGCGCTGCAGCCCGTCAGCAGCAGACCGCCGGCGAGCGCCGCGGCGAGCAGTGCCGCGGCGCGGCGTCGTGCCCCGCGTGTTCCGTCCGGTCCGGTCCTCATGTGGCCCTCCCCCTCGTCACACGCCGGTGGTACCGGCGACCTTGTGACTGTGACGCGGGAGGCGGCCCCGGTGTTCGTCCCGGGCGGTTGCGCCTTGGCCTCAAAGCGGTCACGGGGGAGGGTGGTTGTGACCGGTGGGTGATCTTCCGGAGACCGGCCGGTCATGCACCAGGGCCACGAGACGCCGGGTCGCTTACGAGACCACGTCCTTCCGTGCGAATCCGCGGAAGGCCAGCGCGAACAGCACCACCGCGTACGCCACCGACACCGACGTCCCCTGGATCATGCCGCTCCATTCCGGCTGCGGCTGGATCACGTCCGCCCACGCGAACTGCCAGTGCGCGGGCAGGAAGTCGCGCCAGTGGCCGAGCGCCGTCACCGCGTCGAGGACATTGCCGACGATGGTCAGGAACACCGCGCCGCCGACCGCGCCCAGCGGGTTGTCCGTCTTGGTCGACAGCCAGAACGCGAGCCCCGCCGTGACCAGTTGGGACAGGAAGATGTACGCGATCACGACGAGCAGCCGCTGGGCCGCCGTGCCCGTGGACAGCGCGCCGCCGGTCGGGATCTCCAGCGGCCCCCAGCCGTACGCGGCCGTGCCGACGGCGAGCGCGACGACGGGCAGCAGCACGATCGCGGCGAGGCTGAGGCCCAGCGCGACCGTCAGCTTGGACCACAGCAGGCGGGCCCGGGGCACCGGCGCGGCCAGCAGATAGCGCAGGCTGGACCAGCTCGCCTCGGAGGCGATGGTGTCGCCGCAGAACAGGGCCACGGGGATGACGAGCAGGAACCCGGCGGACACGAACAGGCTCGTCGCCGCGAAGTTGGCGCCCGACGCGGTGGCCGTGTCCATCAGCGTCACCCGGCCGCTCCTGCCGCCCGGGTCACCGCCGATGGCGAACGCGATCGCCAGCACGAAGGGCAGCAGTACGAGTACGGCTGCCATGGCCAGGGTGCGGCGGCGCTTGATCTGCCGGGCCAGTTCCACCCGGAGGGGAAGGGTGCGGTGCGGGCGGTAGCCTTCGGCGAGTTCCGGGGCCTCGGGGTTGATGGTGGTCATGGGTTTCCTCCGGGCCGTGGGGTGACTCGCACGTCGTCTGCGGGCCGGTGGGGCTTCTCGCGCAGTTCCCCGCGCCCCTCAAAGCGAGCTGCGCTCGCCCTTGTTGTCGGGTGCGGCTCTCGTCGTGGTTGCTCGCGCAGTTCCCCGCGCCCCTGGAGATGCGCACTTCGTGCGCGATCTCCATAGGGGAAGCTGCGCGCAGCGCATGCTTCAGGGGCGCGGGGAACTGCGCGACCAGCCCCCACCGGAGCCGCACCCGACAGACCCCGGGCCGGCCCCGTCACGGCGCACCCCCGATCAGCGTGAGGAACGCGTCCTCCAGTCGGCGGTGCGGGCCGAGTGACTTCACCGGGACGTCGAGCCGGACCAGTTCGGCCAGCAAGCGTGCCGCGGGCACGCCGGGGGGCTCGGACGGGGCCGGGGACAGTCGGACCAGGAGGCCGTCGTCCGCGCGGACCGCCGACTCCACCCCGGTCAGCGCGGCCACCTTCTCGATCACCGGATCGCCGATCTCACCGGCGAGGCCGACCAGCAGCGTGTCCCCGGAGCCGATGATCCGGTCGACGGGCCCGGCCTGCACCAGGCGGCCGCGGTCCATGACGACGAGGTGCGTGCAGGACTGCTCGACCTCCGCGAGGAGGTGGCTGGAGACGATGACGGTGCGGCCGGCGCGCGCGTACCGGATCATCACCTCGCGCATCTCGCGGATCTGCGGCGGGTCCAGGCCGTTGGTCGGCTCGTCCAGGATCAGCAGGTCGGGCAGGCCGAGCATGGCCTGCGCGATGGCGAGCCGCTGCCGCATGCCCTGCGAGTACGTGCGCACCGCGCGGGCGAGGGCGTCCCCGAGCCCGGCGATCTCCAGGGCCTCTTCCAGGTGGGCGTCCTCGGACGGACGGCCCGTGGCCCGCCAGTACAGCTCCAGGTTCTCCCGGCCGGACAGGTGCGGCAGGAATCCGGCGCCCTCGACGAAGGCGCCCACGCGGGACAGCACCGGGGCGCCCGGGCGGATCGCGTGTCCGAAGACGCGGATCTCGCCCGCGTCCGGACCGATCAGGCCCATGAGCATGCGCAGGGTCGTCGTCTTGCCCGCGCCGTTCGGCCCGAGCAGGCCGAGGACCTGGCCCTTCTCGACGCGGAAGGAGAGGTCACGGACGGCGTACCGGTCCGTGGACTTCGCGTACCGCTTGCTGAGGTCCGTGATCTGGAGCGGGACGTCGGCCAGCGCCGGGTCGGGCGCCGGTGCCGTCGTCCGGCGGCGCGCGGTGAGCAGCAGGCCCGCGGCGACGACGGCCGCGCCGAGCGGCAGCCACCACACCCACGAGGGCAGCGGTGTGTCGGCGGTCCGCACGTCGGGCGCGGTCGGCAGGCTCAGGCCGCCGGTCGTGGACACCTGGTAGGTGGCGGGCTGGTCCGGGGACGCGAAGCCCAGGTCCGTCGCGGACAGGACGAGCCGCAGCTTGTGGCCCTTCTGCACCTGGTGGTCGATGGCCGGGAGCGTGATCTTCACGTCCTTGCCGTCACCGCCCGCGCCCGTCACCCGGACCGGCGTGACCAGCTGGGACGGCAGCACCTCGCGGGCGCCGCCGGGCCCGGCGTCGTAGACCTTCGCGAACAGGACGGCCGTGCCGGTGGAGGACTTCACGTGCGCCGTGACCGTCGGTGATCCGGTGATGCGCACCGACTTGGCCAGCGGCGCCGAGTCGAAGCGCGCGAACTGCCCAGGGAAGTCGAGCGAGACGCCCATCCCGAGCGACGACAGGGAGGCCAGTGAGCCGAGGCCGGGCACCGAGGAGATCGACGGCGGGCCGCCGCCCGGCGGATTCTGGAACGTCTCCGTGCCGGACTTGAGCGGCACGTCCACCCGCCGCTCGCCGCGCAGCCCCGGATACCGGTCGCCGCTCGCGCCGCGCAGGGTGGCCGCGCCGTCGGTGGAGTCGACGCCGCCGGTGCGGGTGACGCGGAACGCCGGGCCGGTGTCGGCGCTCTTGTCGTCCTTCAGATACCGGTCGAACCAGGACGTCACGCGTCCGGAGAGCCGGTCGATCTCCATGTCTCCGCCGTCGTGCCCGCCGTTCAGCCAGTCCACGTCGACCGGGGCGCCATTGGCCTTGATCTGGCGGGCCATGGCGTCGGCCTGCCCGAGCGGGAAGAGCGAGTCGGTCTGGCCCTGTGCGATCAGGGTGGGCACCTTGATGCGGTCGCCGACGGCGGACGGGCTGCGCTCCTCCAGGAGCTTGCGGGCCGCCGCGTCGGGCTCGCCGGCCACGGCCACCCGCTGGTACATGGCGCACAGCTCCGGCTGGAACCGTCCGCACTTCAGGCCCGCCTCGCTGGTGCGCGAGCCGATGTTCGCCGAGCCGGAGGTGAAGAAGATTCCGGCCCACAGCTTCTTGAACACCCCGTCCGGGAACAGGGCGTCCGCGAGACTCCAGTACGTGATCTGCGGTGCGATGGCGTCGACCCGCTTGTCGTAGGCGGCCGCGAGCAGTGACACCGCGCCGCCGTACGACGCGCCGGTCATGCCGACCCGCGGGTCACCGGCCTTGTCGAGCTGCACCTCGGGCCGCTTCGCCAGCCAGTCGATCAGCCGCGACACGTCGGCGACCTCGCCCTTCGGGTCGTTCAGCCCGATCTTGCCCGTGGACCTCCCGAAGCCGCGCGCCGACCACGTCAGCACCGCGTACCCGTGCCGGGCCAGCTTCTCCGCCTCGCCGCGCACATCGGCCTTGCTGCCGCCGAAACCGTGCGTGAGCAGCACGGCGGGGCGCCGCTCGCTCGCGGGCCCCGTCGTGAAGTACGACGTGTCGACGCGGACGCCGCCGCCCATGGCCATCAGCCGGTCCTGCCGGTGCACCGTGGGCGCCGAACCCGACGACGCCGACGCGGCCGTCCAGGTCCCGGCGCCCGCGAGCACCACAAGGGCGGCCGCGACGGCGATCCACCGCCGCGGCTTTCCGCGTACTCGCTCACGCCATGCGCGCACTCGTAGATCCATGCCTCAACGGTAGGGGTCACCACTGACAGTTACCGCCGCCCCCGGTCGGAGCCGGATGCCATCCCCGGGTATTACGGCGTGCCGCTCGCCTACCACGGACGCGGTACGAGAGGGCTCCGCCCCGCCTGCCCGGCCTCGCACGCACCGAAACCGGACACCTCGCGCTCGCGGCGCGCCCCGCCCCGCGCACCCCGTCGTGCTACGACTCGACGATGCGCATCGTCCGAGCCACCTCGACCGCCCAACTGCACTCCGCGGCCGTCCTGTTCGACGCTCCGCCGCGCGAGGAATGGGCCGCGGACTTCCTCGCGGCCCCCGGCCACCATCTCTACCTCGCGCACGTGGACGGCGAGCCCGCCGGTTTCGTCAGCGGTGTCGAGACCGTCCACCCCGACAAGGGCCGCGAGATGTTCCTCTACGAACTCGCGGTCGCCGAGGCGTACCGGCGGCGCGGCATCGCCCGTGCCCTGGTCCGCACGCTCGCGGACCTGGCCGCCGGCCTCGGCTGCTACGGAATGTGGGTCGGCGTGGACCTCGACAACGACGCGGCACTCGCCACGTACCGCAGCGCGGGCGGCGCCCAAGAGGACGCGTGCCAGGTGATCGCGTGGGACTTCACACACCTCGCCCGATAACCCCGCGAGCGCTCGCGGAGTCGCCTCAAGGGGGCACCGTGTGAAGGGAATCGGCAGAGGGCGAGGGCGCGGGGCGGCCGGACAGCAAGCGCTTGCGCGAACCGTTGACGCCACTGCGAGCGCATGCCAAAGTCCCACCCCGAGATCACCCGCAGCAGCCCCGGCAGCCCGAGGAACCGACCATGACCTCGTCGACCCCGTCCCCGGCCCAGAAGCGCGCCGCGATCATCGGCACCGGCCACCGCGCCCAGATGTACACCAAGGCCCTGGGCGCCCGCGCCCACTACGACATCGCCCTCCTCGCGGACCCGAGCCCCGGCCGGATCGCCCACCACAACCGGCTCCTGGCCTCCCTCGGCAGACCCCGGGCGACCGCGTGCGCCCCCGACGACTTCGCGCAGGCGCTGCGCCGGCACCGTATCGACGAGGTCGTGGTCACCACCGTCGACGCGACCCACCACACGTACATCAACACCGCCCTGGAGGCGGGCTGTCGTGTCGTCACCGAGAAGCCGCTGACGACGGACGCCGAGAAGTGCCGGTCGATCCTCGACACGGTCGAGCGCACCGGCGGCGAACTCTCCGTCGGCTTCAACTACCGCTACAACCCGGCCCACGAGAAGGTCTGGCAGCTGCTGCACGACGGCGCGATCGGCGAGATCCGCTCCGTCCACTTCGAGTGGCTGCTCGACGTGCGGCACGGCGCCGACTACTTCCGCCGCTGGCACCGTGAGAAGCGGCACAGCGGCGGCCTGCTCGTGCACAAGTCGGGCCACCACTTCGACCTCGTGAACTGGTGGCTCGGCGCGGCCCCCGCCCGGGTGCACGCGGAGGGCGGCCTCGTCTTCTACGGCCGTGACAACGGGACCCGTACCGGCCTGCGCCGCGACTACGTCCGCGCCCACGGCTCCCCCGAGTCGGCCACGGACCCGTACGCGATCCGGCTGGCCGACGACCCGGACCTCAGCTCCCTGTACCTCGACGCGGAGGCGGCCGGCGACCCGTACATCCGGGACCGCAACGTCTTCGGTGACGGCATCGACGTGGAGGACGATCTCGCCCTGCTCGTCCGGTACGACTCCGGGGCGACGATGTCGTACCACCTGACGGCCTACTCGCCCTGGGAGGGCTACCGCGTCATGTTCAACGGCACGGCGGGCCGTCTGGAGCTGGAGGTCGAGGAGAACACCTGGCAGGCCCCGCGGGTCGCCTCCGGCGGTGGCGGGGCGCACGGCGGGGTCGTCATGGACCGGCCCGGGCGTACGTCGATCCTGCTGCGGCCGTTGTGGGAGGCGCCGCGGTCGGTCTCGTACGAGTCCGCTGCCGGGGCTCATGGCGGGGGTGATCTGCGGATGCTCAAGGAGTTGTTCGGGGCGGTCGGGGACGGGTCCGATGCGGGGGTCGCGCCCGCTGCCGGGAAGGGGGCGACCGCGCGCGACGGGGCCCTTGCGCTGGCCGTCGGGGTTGCGGGTAATCGGTCGTTGGTCACCGGTCTCCCGGTCGAGACGGCCCAGTTGTGGTGACCGTTGCGGGGCTCCGCCCCGGGCCCCGCTCCTCAATCGCCGGAGAGGCTTGAATCGGGGCTTGAGTCGTCCGGTACCGAGATCACCCAGCGGGTCTCCGGGTGCGGGCGGAGGTACAGGGCCCAGTAGAGGGTTGCGGCCGCCGTGATGCCGCCCGTCCACAGCAGGTAGGAGACCTCCTGCTGGCTCAGGACGTACGCGAGCACCGCGATCAGGAGCACCGGGATCGCGGGCCACAGCGGCATGCGCCACGCGGACCGTTCGCCGTGCGTGCCGCGGCGGGCGAGGAGGGCGGCGACCGCCACGAGGATGTACATGCCGGTGACGGAGACGCCGGTCACGCCGTACAGGGTGTCCAGGTTGACGAAGCAGAGGGCCGCGCCGGGGACGCCCACGACGAGCGTGGCGACCCACGGGGAGCCGAACCGGCCGAGCTTCGACAGGCCCCGGTTGACCGGTCCCGGCCAGGCCTTGTCGCGGGCCGAGGCGAACAGGACGCGGGAGTTCTGGATGACCATGACGATGCCCGCGTTGATGATCGCGAGGGCGACGCAGAGGGAGACGAAGGTGCCGACGGCCGAGTTCGACCACGCCTCGACCATGCCGCCGATGTCGCCCGAGGTGAGCGCCGCCAGGTCGGGTGCGCCCATCGTGATGGCCGCGACCGGGACGAGGATGATCACCGTGGAGATGGCGAGGGTCGCGAGGACCGTGCGGGAGACGGACGTGCGGGGGTTCTCCAGTTCCTCGGAGAGGTAGACCGCCGTGGAGAAGCCCTGGGTGACGAAGAGGGCGATCGCGAGGCCGGAGACGACGAGCATCGCCGTCACCGTGTCCGTGTGGCCGTGGGCGCCCGCCACCTGCATGGAGACCAGCGAACCCGCGCCGCGCTGCGCATGGGAGAAGCCGAGGACCGCGACGACGGCCGCCGCGATGACCTCCAGGACGAGGAAGACACCGGTGATCCACGCGTTGGCGCGCAGGTCGAGGAGACCGGCGAGGGTCGCGAGCAGCATCACCCCGGCGCCCGCGATCGACGGGTCGAGGTGCACGAGCGGGGCGAGGTAGTCGGCCGTGCCCATCGCGATGACCGGCGGCACGATCACCACGACGAGCAGCGACAGGACGAAGACCAGCCAGCCGGCGAGGCGTCCCGCGAGCGTGGAGACCATGGCGTACTCGCCGCCCGCGCTGGGGATGAGGGTGCCCAGCTCCGAGTAGCAGAACGCCACGCCGATACAGAGCAGCGAGCCGATGGCGATGGTGAGGGCCGTCGCGGTGCCGAGGTCGCCGAAGAGGTCGGGGACGACGACGAAGAGCGTGGAGGCGGGCGTCACGCACGACAGCGTGAGCAGGGTGCCGCCGACGACGCCGATGGAACGCTTGAGCTTCTGGGGGGACGCACCGGGTTCCGGCGCGGCCGCGGGGACGGCGGTCGGGCGAAGCGTGTCGGTCATGGAGCGGTTCCGATCGACTCGTACGGCAGCGGGTTCGGGCGGGAGCGCTATCGCCTCCGAAGGCTGGACAGGCTGGTGGGGATGGGGTGGTGCGTCGCTCCCGGCGCGTTATCGAACATCGTCGATAACCGGAACGTCAACGGCCGTTTCCCTACGGATTCCGTACGCACCCCCTGCGCCAACCGCCCGCACTTCTTTACCTGTTCGCAAAGTCCGCCGCTTTCCATGTGGCGATGTGGACCGATGACCTTGCTATCGAAGGGTTGAGCGTCCACAGGCCTCCGACGCCCGATTCATCCCCTCTGTTCGGGAACCGCAGCGGACCGCCCGAAGTTCTTCGGAACTTGTCCGAAGTCCGGACACCCGACGGGCCCTGATTGCCGCATTTGTCTCTTGAGGTGTGGCGGTGGCCCCTCCCCCGCTACAGTCCGCCCCGCACGAGCTCACAGAAGACGCACAGGCAGTACGCAGCATCACAAGGGGCGGGGACAGAGCAGATGAAGCACCTGAGGACCGTGGCCTGGGCGGGCATCACCGTCGCCGCGCTGACCGCGACGACGGCGTGCAGCGCGGACACGGCCAAGAAGACCGCCGACGCCGTCGGCCACGCCGGTTCGGTCATGGCGGCGCTGACCCGCGCCTCCGACAAGGCGTCCGGGCTCGGCTCGGCCGAGGTCGAGACGACGACCGTCCTGACCGCGGCCGGCGGCAGGCCCGTCGCCATGAACGGCACGTACTCGTGGGGCGACGGCGCCGCGATGGACGTCGAGATGGACACCGCGAACGCCAAGATGTCGACCCTCCAGGACGACCCGACCATGCAGGTCAAGATGGTCGACGGCGCCTACTTCTACGAGATCGACCCGCAGCCGAGCGGCCCGCTCAAGGGCAAGCACTGGATGCGCATCGACGTCTCCGCCGTGATGGGCGAGGCGGGCGCGGACAACATCGCGGACAACGCCGACCCGACCGCCGGCCTGCGCTACATCGGCGCCTCCAAGAACGTGAAGGAGGTCGGCGAGGAGAGCGTCCGCGGCAAGAAGGCCGTCCACTACCGGGGCAGCATCGGCGCGGACCAGGTCAACAGCAGCTCCAAGTTCAGCGCCGCGGAGAAGAAGGCCGCGCTGAAGTCCCTCGCCGCCGGCGGCGGGCGGCTCACGTACGACGTCTGGGTCGACGGCGACGACCTGCCGGTGCGCATGAAGCAGCAGGGCGGCGGCATGGACGTGACGATGGACTTCCTGAAGTTCGGCGCCGCCAAGCCGATCACCGCGCCGCCCGCCTCCGACACGGGCGACCTGACCGACGAGGTCAAGAAGCAGCGGGGCCAGTCGCTGGGGCAGTGACGCCCGGACCGCGGGAAGGCGCCCCGGCCGTCACCGTGACGGGCGGGGCGCCTTCGTACGTGTACGGGCTCTGCGGCTCAGTGGTTGCGCGGGAAGCCCAGGTCGACGCCCGCCGGGGCGTCGGACGGGTCCGGCCAGCGGGTGGTGACGACCTTGCCGCGGGTGTAGAAGTGCGTGCCGTCGTTGCCGTAGATGTGGTGGTCGCCGAAGAGGCTGTCCTTCCAGCCGCCGAAGGAGTGGTAGCCGACGGGGACCGGGATCGGGACGTTGACGCCGACCATGCCCGCCTCGATCTCCAGCTGGAAGCGGCGGGCGGCGCCGCCGTCACGGGTGAAGATCGCGGTGCCGTTGCCGAAGGGGGACGCGTTCATCAGCGCCACGCCCTCCTCGTAGGTGTCGACGCGCAGCACGCACAGCACCGGGCCGAAGATCTCGTCCTGGTACGCCTTCGCGGACGTCGGGACGCGGTCCAGGAGGCTCAGGCCGACCCAGTGACCGTTCTCGAAGCCGGGCACGGTGTGCTCGGAGCCGTCGAGGACGACCTCGCAGCCCTCGGCCGCGGCGCCCTTCACGTAGGACGCCACCTTGTCGCGGTGGGCGGCCGTGATGAGCGGGCCCATCTCGGACTCCGGGTCGTTGCCGGGGCCGATCTTGATCTTCTCGGCGCGGTCCTTGATCTTGGCGACCAGCTCGTCACCGATCGAGCCGACCGCGACGACCGCGGAGATCGCCATGCAGCGCTCGCCCGCCGAGCCGTACGCGGCCGAGACGGCGGCGTCGGCGGCGGCGTCCAGGTCGGCGTCGGGCAGCACCAGCATGTGGTTCTTGGCGCCGCCGAGCGCCTGGACGCGCTTGCCGTTGGCCGAGGCGGTGCGGTGGATGTGGCGGGCGATCGGGGTCGAGCCGACGAAGGAGACGGCCGCGACGTCCGGGTGCTCCAGGAGGCGGTCGACGGCCACCTTGTCGCCGTGCAGGACGTTGAAGACACCGTCGGGCAGACCGGCCTCGGCGAGCAGCTCGGCGATCTTGACGGCGGCGGACGGGTCCTTCTCCGACGGCTTCAGGACGAAGGTGTTGCCGCACGCGATGGCGATGGGGAACATCCACATCGGGACCATCGCCGGGAAGTTGAACGGCGTGATGCCCGCCACCACGCCGAGCGGCTGGCGGATCGAGGAGACGTCGACGCGGCTGGCGACCTGCATCGACAGCTCGCCCTTCAGCTGGACGTTGATGCCGCAGGCCAGGTCGACGATCTCCAGGCCGCGGGCCACCTCGCCGAGCGCGTCCGAGTGCACCTTGCCGTGCTCGGCGGTGATCAGCTCGGCGATCGCGTCGCGGTTGGCGTCGAGCAGCGCGCGGAAGCGGAACAGGATCTCCGTGCGCTTGGCCAGCGAGGACTGGCCCCAGGTCGCGTAGGCCGCCTTGGCGGCCGCGACCGCCGCGTCCACCTCGTCGACCGAGGCGAAGTCGACCCGGGTCGTCACGGCGCCCGTCGCCGGGTCGGTGACCGGACCGTGGTTACCGGACACGCCCTCGACGGACTTGCCGCCGATCCAGTGGTGGACGGACTTGGCAACGCTGTCAGACATGGGGCGACTCCTGTGGTGTCTCAGAGGTGGCGGCGTCGAGCGGTGACGTGCCGGTCGTACTCCTCGCGGGCCTTGACGGTCGACGGGCGGTCGGCCGTCTCGGCCACGGGCACATCCCACCACGCCTGCGCGGGAGGCGGGCCCGACACTGTGTCTGCCGTTTCGGTCTCGACGTAGACACATGTGGGCCGGGTCGCCGCACGGGCCGCGGCGAGCGCCTCGCGCAGGTCCCTGACCGTCTTCGCCCGGTGTACGTCCATGCCGAGGCTGGCCGCGTTGGCGGCGAGGTCGACGGGGAGCGGGGCCCCGGAGTACGGCCCCTGGTCGCCCGGGTAGCGGTACTGGGTACCGAAGCTCTCCGCGCCGACGGACGCGGAGAGACCGCCGATCGACGCGTACCCGTGGTTCTGGAGGATGACGACCTTGACCGGGATGTTCTCCTGCACCGCGGTGACGATCTCCGTCGGCATCATCAGATACGTGCCGTCGCCG
Source organism: Streptomyces sp. NPDC057694 (assembly GCF_042799415.1). Classification (NCBI taxonomy): domain Bacteria; kingdom Bacillati; phylum Actinomycetota; class Actinomycetes; order Kitasatosporales; family Streptomycetaceae; genus Streptomyces; species Streptomyces sp. NPDC057694. The sequence goes on along the minus strand of NZ_JBHVIX010000029.1, from coordinate 46,434 downwards.
ACCAGCGCCCACACCGGGCGGCCGGGCGCGGCGAGGGCGACGCCGAGGGCGGCCGGGATCTCGTAGCCCATGCAGGAGTAGCCGTACTCGACGTGGTACTGGTCGCGGGAGCGGGTGCGCCAGAGCTTGTGCAGATCGCCGGGGAGGGAACCGGCGGCGTTGATGAGGATGTCGTCGCCGGTCACCAACTCGTCGAGCACGCCGAGGACTTGGGTCTGGGTCGGACGTACGAGGTCGTCGTCGGCGGTGTAGCAGGCGTCGACGCGGTACTCCCAGCGCTCCTTGTCCTCCGTGTACTCGGCGACCTGGGCCGGCGCGGCGCGGAAGGTCTTGCCGAGGGCCCGGTGGAGCGCGGTCAGGCCCTCGCGGGCGTCGGCGACCAGGGGCAGCGCGGCCAGCTTGTGCGCGTCGAAGGCGGCGATGTTCAGGTTCAGGAAGCGGACGTCCGGGTGGGCGAAGAGGGTGGCCGACGCGGTCGTGAAGTCCGTGTAGCGGGTGCCGATGCCGAGGACCAGGTCGGCGGTGCGGGCCAGCTCGTTCGCGGTCGCGGTGCCTGTGTGGCCGATGCCGCCGACGTCGGCGGGGTGGTCGTGGCGGAGCGCGCCCTTGCCCGCCTGGGTGGACGCGACCGGGATGCGGGTCGCCTCGGCGAAGGCGGCCAGGGCGTCCTCGGCGCCGCTGTGGTGCACGCCGCCGCCCGCGACGATCAGCGGCCGCTCGGCCTCCTTCAACGCGCTGACGGCGGCGGCCAGTTCGGCGGTGTCGGGGGCGGGGCGGCGGATCGTCCAGACGCGCTCGGCGAAGAAGTCGTCCGGCCAGTCGTACGCCTCCGCCTGGACGTCCTGCGGCAGGGCGAGGGTGACGGCGCCCGTGTCGACGGGGTCGGCCAGGACCCGCATCGCCTGGAGCGCGGCCGGGATCAGCTGCTCGGGGCGGGTGATCCGGTCGAAGTACTTCGACACCGGACGCAGACAGTCGTTGACCGACACGTCACCCGCGTACGGGACTTCGAGCTGCTGGAGCACCGGGTCGGCGGGGCGGGCCGCGAACACGTCGCCGGGGAGGAGGAGCACGGGGAGGTGGTTGACGGTGGCGAGGGCGGCGCCGGTGACGAGGTTGGTGGCGCCGGGGCCGATGGAGGTGGTGACCGCGTGCGCCGAGAGCCGGTCGCGCTGGCGCGCGTAGCCGACCGCCGCGTGCACCATCGCCTGCTCGTTGCGGCCCTGGTGGAACGGCATGTCGTCGACGTACTGGAGCAGCGCCTGGCCGATCCCCGCCACGTTGCCGTGCCCGAAGATGCCCCAGGTGCCGGTGATCAGGCGCTGCCTCGTGCCGTCGCGCTCGGTGTACTGGCGGGACAGGAAGCGGACGAGGGCCTGCGCGGTCGTGAGCCGCGTCGTCGCAGTCGCCTGCGTGGCCGGAGTCCTCGGCTCGGTCATCGGTATCCCTCCGTCACGTGGTCGGGGTGGAAGCAGATCCTCCACTCCCGCTCCTCCCCCGGCCCGGCCATCACATTCAGGTAGTACATGGTGTGCCCCGGCTGGGCGACCGACGGGCCGTGCCAGCCGTCGGGGACCAGCACGGCGTCCCCCGTGCGGACCTCGGCGAGCAGGTCGGTGCCGCCGGGGCGCGACGGTGACACGCGGTGGTAGCCGTAGCCGTGCGGGCCCTCGATCTCGAAGTAGTAGATCTCCTCCAGCTCCGACTCCTCGCCCGGGCGGTGCTCGTCGTGCTTGTGGGGCGGGTACGAGGACCAGTTGCCGCCCGGCGTGATCACTTCCACGGCGATGAGCTGGTCGCAGTCGAAGGTGTGGGCGGCGGCGAAGTTGCGGACCTGGCGGGCGCTGGTGCCGCTGCCCCGGTCCTCGACGGGAACCTCCGGCGCGGGGCCGTAGCGGACGGGGAGTCGTCGTCCGCACTTCGCTCCTGCCAGGGCGAAGCGGCCTCCCGCACCGGAGGCGATCTCTGCGCGGGTGTCGCGCGGTACGTACGCGAAGTCGCTCGCGCCGCTGAACACGCTTTCCCTGCCGCGCAGTTCGATGATCCGCTCCGGGGTGTGCACGGAGCAAGCGCCGGACAGGGGCAGCACGATCCATTCACTTTCGCCGGTGTCGAAGGCGTGCCGCTGCCCGGGCTCCAGTTCGACGATGCGCAGGCCCGCGCGGGACCAGGGCGCCTTGCCCGGGATGTGGTCGGGGTCCACGTGCAGGGCGTACGGGCCGTCGGCGGCGCTGCCCCTGGGGAGGTAGGTCATCCCGTCACTCTCCTCTCTACAACAGGCCGACGGCGGTATCGACCGCCGCCGCGACGTCGCCGTCCGGCGGGTACAGCAGCGAGCGGCCCACCACCAGGCCCTGCACCGTGGGGAGTTGGAGCGCCGTGCGCCACTTCTCGTACGTGGCGTCCTGGTCGCCGTCCTTGATGTCGCCGCCGAGCAGCACCGCCGGGAGGGTGGACGTCTCCATGACGCGGGCCATGGTGTCGGGGTCGTCGACGACGGGGACCTTGAGCCAGGTGTAGGCGGAGGTGCCGCCGAGTCCGGAGGCGACGGCGATGGAGCGGGTGACGGCGTCGGCGCGCAGGTCGTTGCGCAGGGCGCCGGTGGCGGGGTCGCGGTGGGAGACGAACGGTTCGATGAACACGGGGAGGCGGCGCTCGGCCATCGCGTCGACGGCGCGGGCGGCTGCCTCGATGGTCCGTACGGAGCCGTCGCCGGGTTCGTCGTAGCCGATCCGCAGGAGGAGTTTGCCCGCGTCGAAGCGGAGCCGGTGCAGGTCCTCGGGGCGGTGGCCCGTGAACCGGTCGTCGAGTTCGAAGGCGGCGCCGGCGAGTCCGCCGCGGTTCATGGAGCCGATGACGACCTTGTTCTCCAGGGCGCCGAGGAGGAGGAGGTCGTCCAGGACGTCGGCGGAGGCGAGGACGCCGTCCACGCCGGGGCGGGACAGGGCCAGCTGGAGCCGTTCCAGGAGGTCCGTGCGGTCGGCCATGGCGTGGGTCCGGTCACCTGCGCCGAGGGCTCCGCGGGCCGGGTGGTCGGCGGCGATGATCATTAGGCGGGTGTTCGGTGCGGGGAGGAGTGGGCGGCGGGTCCTTGTGGTTGCCGCCTCCTGGATCGCCTCGGGGTGCTCGGCCCTGAGCCGCGCCAGTGTGCGGGGGTCGTTGGCACGGGCCCCCGCGCCCCCAGCCCCGGGGCTCCGCCCCGGCCCCCGCTCCTCAATCGCCGGAGGGGCTTGATGTGGCGCATCGCCGTCGTCGGCTGCCGGAGGGGGTTGAGGTGGCGGGGCGCCGTCGTCGGCTGCCGGAGGAGATTGAGGTGGAGGGGCGCCGTCGTCGAGCGCCGGAGGGACTTGACTTTGCGAAGCGCCGTCGCCACGCGGCGGAGGGGCTTGATGTGGCGACTCGCCGTCGTCGAGTGCCCCGTCAGGGGCGCGGGGAACTGCGCGACCAGCCACCGACGGCCCGCAGCCGACGTCGGCGGGAACCGCCCCGTCAGGGGCGCGGGGAACTGCGCGAGAAGCGGCCACCGGGCCGCGGGCGGAAACGGACAGGACCCGCCCCGCGGCAATGGCGGCCTCCACCTCCTCCGGGCGCGGCATCGCCGACGAGCACTCGAGGCGCGATGCCACAATCGCGCCGGCCGCGTTCGCGTACCGCATCATGCGGTCCAGGTCCCAGCCGGCCAGCAGGCCACGGCACAGGGCGCCGCCGAACGCGTCCCCGGCACCGAGACCGTTGAGGACCTCCACAGGGAGGGGAGGAACCTCGGCGGACCGGCCGTCGGAGGTCATCGCCAGGACGCCGCGCGGACCCTGCTTGACCACGGCGAGGCGCACCCCGTACGAGAGCAACGCCCGTGCCGCGGCCAGCGGTTCGCGTTCGCCGGTCGCGATCTCGACCTCGTCGACATTGCCGACGGCGACCGTCGCGTACCGCAGCGCCTCCCGGTAGAAGGGCCGCGCGGCCTCCGGCTCGGACCAGAACATCGGCCGCCAGTCGAGGTCGAACACGGTGTGCCCGTCGCGCGCCCGGTGGGCAAGGGCCGCGAGGGTGGCCTCCCGGCTGGGGTCGGCGCTCAGGCCCGTACCGGTCATCCAGAAGATCCGGGCGGCGCCGATCGCGTCGACGTCGAGGTCGTCGGCCGCGATCTGGAGGTCCGGCGCGGAGGGCCGCCGGTAGAAGTAGAGCGGGAAGTCGTCCGGCGGGAAGATCTCGCAGAAGGTGACGGGGGTGGGCAGCCCATCGACCGGCGTCACCCAGCGCTCGTCGACCCCGAACTCCCGCAGCTGAGACCGGAGATAGTCACCGAAGGGATCGCGCCCGGTCCGGCTGATCGTGGCCGCGCGCAGCCCGAGCCGCGCAGCCGCCACCGCGACGTTCGTCGAGGAACCGCCGAGGAACTTGCCGAACGACGACACGTCCGCGAGACCCACGCCCGCCTGCAACGGATACAGGTCGACCCCGATCCGCCCCATCGTGATCAGGTCGAACTCCGTGCGGGCCATGCAGGGTCCCTTCGACGGTGGTCGGTGGCACCGGGCTGTCGGTAGCACCGGTCTAGTCGTGCCTCTCCCCCCTGTCAACATTTTGTCCTTACATTCGGACGAACACTTGACACTCCCTCCGGCGCGTCCAAGGCTGGCCCCATGGCGACCCCGACAAGCCCGACATCCCGCCCCCAGCGCATCCGCGTCGGTTCGGCGCCCGACTCCTGGGGTGTCTGGTTCCCCGACGATCCGCGCCAAGTCCCCTGGCAGCGCTTCCTCGACGAGGTCGCCGAGGCCGGTTACGAGTGGATCGAGCTGGGCCCGTACGGATATCTGCCGAGCGATCCGCGCACGCTCGCCGAGGAGACCGGGCGGCGCGGGCTGAAGGTGTCCGCCGGGACGGTCTTCACGGGGCTGCACCACGGCCCCGCCGTGTGGGAGAAGACCTGGGAGCACGTGGCGTCGATCGCCGCGCTCACCCAGGCCATGGGCGCCCGGCATCTCGTCGTCATCCCGTCGTTCTGGCGCGACGACAAGACCGGGCAGGTGATCGAGGACTCCAGCCTCACCGCCGAGCAGTGGGGGCATCTCGCCGCCCAGACCGAGCGGCTCGCACGGGAGGTCGGCGACCGGTACGGGCTGCGGATCGCCGTCCACCCGCACGCCGACACCCACATCGACACCGAGGAGAACGTCACCCGCTTCCTCGACGCCACCGACCCCGACCTCGTATCGCTGTGCCTGGACACGGGGCACTACGCGTACTGCGGCGGCGACAGCGTCAAGCTGATCGAGACGTACGGGGAGCGCATCGGCTATCTGCATCTCAAGCAGGTCGATCCGGCCGTCCTCGCCGACGTCCGCGCGCAGGGCACCCCCTTCGGGCCGGCCGTCACCCAGGGCGTGATGTGCGAACCTCCGCGGGGTGTACCGGAGTTGGAACCGGTGCTCGCGGCGGCCGCACGTCTCGACGTCGACCTCTTCGCGATCGTCGAGCAGGACATGTATCCGTGCGATCCGGACCGGCCACTGCCGATCGCCCGGCGCACCAGGGGCTACCTGAGGTCCTGCGGCGTGTAGCACTATCGGCGGATGAGCTCTCGTGCCTCGCGCGCCCCGAGTCCCGCGCGCCCCGCCGTCCGACCCGTGCGCAGCCCCGACGACACCTGGGAGACCGCGACGGCCCGCCCGCACGCGAGCCTGCGCCCCGGCGTCATCGGCTACCGCGGCTTCCGGCTCGCCTTCCCCGGGCCGCGCGCCCGCCTGGAGGCGCCGATCGGCGCGGTGACGCTGATGCTGGGGTTCGAGGGCACGGTCCGGGTCACCGAGGCGACCGGCGGCTGGGTCGGCGTCGGCGGCGAGCGGGAGGCGGGCGCGGCGCGGCCGGACGGACTGCGCACGATCGAGTTCTCGTCGGTCCTGTCCGGCCTGACGACCCTTCCGGTCCTCGGCGAGCACGACGGGCGGGTGTCGGGGGTGGAGGTGCTGCTCACCCCGTGGGCCGCGTTCACGATGTTCGGTACGCCGCTGCACGAGCTGTCCGGCTGGCGGGTGGACCCGGACACCATGGGAGCGCTCCCCGACGGCGCCGTGGACGAACTCGCCTACGAGATAGGTCAGTTGTCGTCCTGGCGGGCCCGCTTCGGGCTGCTCGACCAGACGCTGGGCCGCTGGCTGCGCTCGGGGCCGCGCCCCGCGGGCGGCACCGTGCACGCCTGGTACGCGCTCGCGCACAGCGGCGGCGCCACCCCGGTGAGCCGGATAGCCGGTCAGGTCGGCTGGAGCGTACGGCACTTGGAGAACCGGTTCAGGGAGCAGATCGGCCTCACCCCGAAGGCCGCGGCGCGGGTGCTGCGGCTGCAGCGCGCCCGGCGACTGCTCTGCGCCGGGTCCAGCCAGGTCGAGACCGCGGCGGCCTGCGGCTACTACGACCAGGCCCATCTGAGCGGCGAGTTCAAGGCGATGACCGGCTGCACCCCGCGCGAGTTCTTCCTCGCCCGCGGCGTCCACGTCGACGCGGGCGGCCCGCCGGCCACCGACCGGCTCACCGGGGAGGCGACGAGCCTGGTCCTGCGGCACGGACCGCGCGCCGGTGGTTCGTCTTTGTCCAAGACCACCGGTCACCGCTGAGGCACTCTTGTCCCTTCGGGCCAGTTGGCCGGGGGATGCGGGGAACGGCGGGCCGGGTCCGGTGTACGGGGGTGCCCCCTGCTCGGACATGGGCCGCGAGCCGGGGTCGGACCCGGCCCGCCGCTCGCCCGCCGCCCCTTCCCGGCTGCCGCGCACCACGCCCGCTCCTCCCCGCTGCGCGCCGGTGCATGCGCCGTCACAGCGCCCCCTTTGCATCATTCACGTCACAAACGCCCCTCTACTGTCACGCTTGTCCGCCCTACGCGGGTTCTGCGTCACAGGCGTCCCACAGCCCCTCCCTTCAGCTCCGCGCCCGTCGTTCTCCGGGCACAAGGTGAGTGATCACCGGCGGCCACCCCCGAGCCGCCGGGCGACACCCGCCAGGGAAGGAGCCACCCATGGCCGACCGCAGGCTCTGGTCGTACAAGGAGATCGCCGCGCACATCCGCGTGCAGCCCGACACCGTGCGCTCGTACCGCAAGCACGGTCTGCTGCCCCCGCCGGACCACGTCGAGAGCGGCAAGCCCTACTGGTACGCCGACACGGTCCGGGCATGGGTGGCCGCCCGCCCGCGCAACCGCGGCCGCTCCATGGACTGAGCGCACCACCCCTGTGCAGGCGGCCCTAGGCGGGGATCACCCCGTCGTCGTACGCGGACCAGAGCGCGGCATAGTGGCCGCCGGCCGCGACGAGCGCCTCGTGCGGGCCGTCCTCCACGAGGCGGCCCCCTTCCAGGACGAGGACGCGGTCCGCGCGGGCCGCCGTCGTCAGGCGGTGCGCGACGACGATCGTGGTGGGGGCGGCCGTCGCCGCCTCCACCGCGCGCCCCACCGCCGCCTCCGTGGCCAGGTCGAGCGCCGCGGTCGCCTCGTCGAGGAGCATCAGGTCGGGGCGGATCAGCCGGGCGCGGGCCAGCGCGATCAACTGCCGCTGGCCCGCCGAGAGATTGCGGCCGCGCTCGGTGAGCCGGTGCCCGTACCCCTGGGGCAGGCCCGCGATCATCCGGTGCGCGCCGACCTCCTCGACGGCCGCGCGCACCTCCGCGTCGGAGGCGCCGGGGCGCCCGTAGGCGATGGCCTCGCGGACCGTCCCGCCGAAGAGATACGCCTCCTGGGGTACGAGCCCGATCCGGCTGCGGTAGGCGAACCCGTCCATCGCGCGCAGATCCACGGAGTCGATCTCGACGGCGCCGCCGGTCGGCAGGTACATCCGGGCGACCAGCTTGAGCAGCGTCGACTTGCCCGCGCCGGTCGTGCCGACGACGGCGACCGTCTCCCCCGCGCCGATCCGCGCGCTGACCCCGTCCAGGGCCCGCTTGCCGCCGCCCTCGTACGCGTAGTGCAGGTCCTTCAGGACCACCTCGCCGCGCATCCGCCCGGCGCTGCCGAAGGCGGGCAGCGGCAGCGGGCGGTGCGGCTCGGTGACCGTGGGCCGCTCGCGCAGCAGTTCGCGGCAGCGGCCGAGGCCGACACGGGCCCGCTGGTAGCCGTCGAGGAGCTGCGAGGCGTTGCGGATCGGGCCGAAGACGAGGCCGACGTAGAGCAGGAAGGCGACGACGGTCCCGGTGCTGGCCGCGCCGTCCGCGACCCGCCAGGCGCCGACACCGAGGATGAGGGCGGTGGTGGCGTCGGAGAGGAACTCCACCGCGGAGAAGAACCAGGCCAGGGAGCGCTGGGAGCGCATCTGGAGGAGCCGCTGCTCCTCGGCGAGGACGTGGAAGCGGGCGGCGCTGCGGTCCTGCCTGCGGTACGCCTGGGTGACCCGCACCCCGTCGATGGCCTCCTGGAACGCGCTGTTGAGCCCGCCGAGCTGGGTGCGGGCACGGTCGTAGCGGCGCTTGGAGACACGCCCGTACCACCAGCACGCGACGGCGAGCACGGGCACGACGACGAGGACCGTGAGGGCCAGGCCGGTGTCGAGGGCGAACATCAGGGCGAGCACCCCGGTGAACAGCATGACGCTGACGGCGGAGTCGAGCAGCCCGCTCTGCACGAACTCCCCGATCGCGGCGACGTCGCTGACCATCCGGGTGACGGCCGCGCCGCCGGACTCCCGCTCGAAGTAGTCGAGGCCGAGCCGCTGGAGATGGGCGAACATCTTGACGCGCAGCTCGTACAGGATGCGCTCGCCGGTCCGGGCGATGGCCCGCATCTCGTACGCGAAGACGAGCCAGTTGGCGACGGCGGTGGCCAGCAGGCCGCCCGCGACGGCGGTGAGCGCGGCTCCGTCGTGGCGCCGCACCCCGAGGTCGATCGCGGCGCTGACCAGGCGGGGAGCGAGCATCAGCAGGGCGGTGTCGGCGACGAGGAGCACGCCGATGGCGAGCAGCCGGGCCCGGTAGGGGCGCAGCAGCCGGCGCAGGGTGAAGTCGGGGTCGGCGGCGCGGGCGCGGGCCTCGTCGACGTCGGGGTCGCGGGTGGGGACGACGTCCGGGTCACGGATGGGGACGGCGTTGGGGGCGGGCCGGTCGGACGACGGAAGGGGGCCGGCCGGAAGGGCGCCGCCGACAACGGGCCCGTCCCCCGCCTCCTGAGCCACCTCCTCCAGTTCAACCAGCTCGTCGAACTCCCCCAGGTCCTCCAGCTCCCCCAGCATCAGCTCGCGGTAGCGGGGGCAGCGGGCGGTCAGTTCGTCGTGGGTGCCGGTGTCGAGGACGCGACCCGCCTCCAGGACGGCGATGCGGTCGGCGAGGCGGAGGGTGGAGCGGCGGTGGGCGACGAGCAGGACGGTGCGCCCGGCCAGTTGCGTGCGCAGGGAGGCGAGGATGGCCGCCTCGACCTTCGGGTCCACGGCGGAGGTGGCGTCGTCCAGGACGAGGATGCGCGGATCGGTGAGCAGCGCCCTTGCCAGGGCGAGGCGTTGGCGCTGGCCGCCCGACAGGGTCAGGCCCTGGGCGCCGAGCACGGTGTCGTAGCCGTCGGGCAGCGCGCGGACGAACGCGTCGGCCTGCGCGGCCCCGGCAGCGGCGTGCACCTCGTCGTCGGTGGCGTCGGGGCGGCCGAAGCGGATGGTGTCGCGCACGCTCTCGGAGAAGAGCAGGCTCTCCTCGAAGGCGATGCCGACGGCGTCGCGCAGCGAGTCCAGGCGCAGTGCGGTCACGTCGGTGAGCGCGCCGGCGGGGCCGATCCGCACGGCGCCCGCGTCGGCGTCGTACAGCCGCGAGAGCAGTGCGCCCACGGTGGACTTGCCGGAGCCCGAGCCGCCGACCAGGGCGAGGGTCTCGCCGGGGGCGATGGTGAGGTCGAGGCCGTCGAGGGCGGGGGCGGCGCCGGACGCGCCGGGTTCGTGCGCGAAGGTCACCCGGTCGAAGACGACGGCGAGCGGCCCGTCCCCGACGGCGACGGCGTCCGGCCGCTCGGTCACCTCCTGCTCGGCGTCGGCGAGTTCAAAGATCCGTACGAGTCCGGAGCGGGCCTCCTGGGCCTGTCCGACCATGGTGGAGAGCATGCGGACCGGGCCCATCATCGCGGCCAGGTAGGTGGTGAAGGCGACGAAGGTGCCGAGGGTGATGTCACCGCGCACGGCGAGCCAGCCGCCGAGCAGGACGACGCCGAACCGGGCGGTGCCGGGGAGCAGTTCGCCGAGCAGGCCGGCGTAGCGGGCCGCGACGTAGCGCCGGTGCACGCGGGCGGCGAACAGGCGCCGGGCGAGCCCGGCGTAGCGGTCGGTCTCGGCGTCCTCCTGGGCGAAGCCCTTGACGACGCGGACGCCCGCGATGTTGGACTCGACGGCTTCGGACGCCTCGCCGGTGCGTTCCTGGACGGCGCGGTCGGCGGGGTAGATCCGGTCCCGGGAGTGCCGGGCGAGCAGCATCATCGGCGGGACGACGGCGAGGGCGACGCAGGCGAGCAGCGGGGAGAGGGTGAGCATGACGCCGAGGGTGAGCAGCAGGGTCAGCCCGTTCTGCGCGAGCAGGGGGAGCGATCCGGTGAGGTCGCGGACCACGGCCACGTCGTTCACGGCGCGGCTCAGTACGTCGCCGGAGCGCAGGCGGTCGAGGCGGCGGCCGTCGATGCGCTGGATGGCGTCGTGCAGCATCAGCCGCAGGTCGCGCTCGACGCCCCACTGGACCTTGCCGGCCCACCAGCGGCGCACCCAGGAGGCGCCGAACTGGGCCGCGGCGACGGCGAGCAGCAGGGTGATCCAGGGGGCCGCGGCGTCGCGTCCGGCGACGATGACTCCGTCGACGACCCGGCGGATGATCAGCGGGGCCGTGGTGGTGAGCAGGACTCCGGCTACGGCGCCGAGGCAGGCCAGGGTGACGGCTCGGGGCCTGGCCCAGCAGAGCGCCGCGAATCGGCGCAGCCAGTCGCGTTCCGCCTGTTTGCCGCTCGTCATCCCGCGCCGCCCTCTCGCCCACCCACCAACCCAAACCGAAGCAATCTGGCAGCCCACCCCACCCGAGAGCAACCGATTTTCCCCATCCCTGGGCCCCTGGATTGCCGGTCGGGTACGGCCCGGTGGGGCTTCTCGCGCAGTTCCCCGCGCCCCTTATCGGGTCGTCGTTCGGCTGACGGCCGGTGGCCGCTTCTCGCGCAGTTCCCCGCGCCCCTTATCGGGTCGTCGTTCGGCTGTCGGCCGGTGGCCGCTTCTCGCGCAGTTCCCCGCGCCCCTGAGATGCGCACTTCGTGCGCCATCTCATCAAAGGCGCGCCACCCACCCTTCAGGAGAGGCGCGCCCCTGGCCAAGGTGGAGGCGCACCACCTGCCCAAGGCGAAGGCGCGCCCCCTGCCCAAGGTGGAGGCGCACCCCCGTCCCTCCAAGAGAGGCGCGCGAAGCGCTGCCTCAGGGGGAGGCTGCGCGCAGCGCATGCCTCAGGGGCGCGGGGAACTGCGCGAGAAGCCCCACCGGGCCGCAGACGAGCGACAACCTGCTCAGCCCGCGGCCGACGGCGCCACCACAGTCACCCCCACCCCCACCGCCCCCTCCCCCATGGCGGCCAGAGCCCCCGCCGCGTCCTCCAGCCCGATCACCGACGTCACCAGCAGCTCAGGCCGCAGAACCCCGCCCCGCACCAACTCCAACATCCCCGGATACGCATGAGCCGCCATCCCATGACTCCCGAGCAGCTCCAGCTCCAGAGCCACCACCCGCCCCATCGGCACCACGGGATCCTCGGCCAGCAACCCCACCTGCACATGCCGCCCCCGCCGCCGCAACGACCCCACGGACGCGGCACACGTCACCCCCGCCCCCAGCGCGTCCAGCGACAGATGCGCCCCGCCCCCGGTCAGCTCCCGCACGGCGCCGGCCACGTCCGCCACGGCTCCGGCCTCGACACACGCGACGGCCCCGAAGCGGCGGGCCATCTCCAGCGCCCCGGCCGAGACGTCCACGGCCACGACCCGCGCCCCGGCCGCCGCCGCGATCATCACGGCCGACAGGCCGACTCCCCCGCACCCGTGCACGGCCACGAACTCCCCGGCGGCGACCCGCCCCTGCTGCACCACGGCCCGGTAGGCGGTCGCGAACCGGCAGCCGAGCCCGGCCGCCGTCGTGAACTCCATCTCCTCCGGCACGGCCACGAGGTTCACATCGGCATGGTCCAGAGCCACGTACTCGGCGAAGGAACCCCAGTGGGTGAACCCGGGCTGCGTCTGCCGCTCGCACACCTGCTGGTCCCCGGCCGCGCACGCCGCGCACCGCCCGCAGGCGCACACGAACGGCACGGTCACCCGGTCCCCGACGCGCCAGCCGCGCACGTCCGCGCCCACCGACTCCACGACCCCGGCCAGCTCGTGCCCGGGAACGTGCGGCAGCACGATGTCCGGGTCGTGCCCCATCCAGCCGTGCCAGTCGCTGCGGCACACCCCGGTCGCCGCCACCCGGACGACGACCCCGTGCGGCGCGGCCACCGGATCCGGCACCTCCCGCACCTCGGCCCGCTCCCCGAACCGTTCGAAGACAACCGCGCGCATGTGCCCGCCCTTCCCGTCAGCCGATGATCTTCACCCCCGTCACCCCACGCCACGCGCCGCCGTCGCACAACCCCTGCCGGACGAGTACCAGGGGTTCACCACGACTCGGCGCCCTTCACCGGCCCCCGCGGCAGCGCCCGCTCCCCCTTGCCGGCCCGCAGCTTCAGCCCGATCAGCGGGAAGACCAGTACGGACACCATCGCGGCGCCGACCAGCGCCGCCGCCACGTCCGTGGGCAGCGCGCCGTCCTGGACGCCGATGGTGGTGATGGCGACGACGAGCGGCAGCGCGGTCGAGGAGAAGAAGGTGAGGGAGAACCGGTCCCGGCCGACCAGGTCGTCCGGCGCGAAGAAGTAGACGGGCAGGCCGCGCACCACCAGGAACAGGACGAGGAAGACCGGCAGCAGGAGCAGCGCGGTGCCGCCGTCGAGCAGCGCCTTCAGGTCGAAGTCGATGCCGGTGACGACGAAGAAGACCGGCACCAGGAACCCGAAGCCCATCGCCTCCACCTTGCCGAGGACCTCGCCGGCGCTGTCGGGCGCGGCGCCGTGCAGCACGAGGCGGACGATCATCCCGGCGGCGAACGCCCCGAGCAGCGTGTCCACCCCGAGCGCCTGCGAGAGGCCGAGCATCAGCGCGAGCAGCAGCACCACGAGACGTACCGCGAACTGTCCGCTGCTGTGCAGGGTCTTCGCGATGACCCGCGAGAACCACGGCGGCCGCGGCCGCATCGCCCACAGCACGGCGAGGGCGGTGAGGGCGGCGAAGGCCAGCAGGAGCAGCGCCGAGTCGAGCGGCGAGCGTCCGCTGAGCAGCAGCGCCATGGCGATGATCGGCCCGAACTCGCCGACCGCGCCGAACGCCATCAGCACCGAGCCGAACCGCGAGTGCAGGTCTCCGGAGTCGCGCAGGACGGGAAGGATGGTGCCCAGGGCCGTACTGGTGAGGGCCGTGCCCACGTACACACCGCGCGCGTAGGACCAGTCGGCGAGCGCGATGGCGAGGACGAGGCCGACGGCGAGCGAGACGATCCAGGCCCAGGCCGACCGTTTGAGGGTGCTGCCACGGATCTTGTCGAACTCGATCTCGTACCCGGCGAGAAAGATCAGCATGGCGAGCCCGAGGTCGGACAGGGTGTCGACGCCCGTGTCGTGGCTGGAGGCCCAGCCCAGCACGTCGGGGCCGACCAGGATGCCCAGCAGGATCTCGAAGATCACCAGCGGGACGGGCAGCCACCGCCCCGCGCCGTAGGCCAGAAGCGGTGCCAGAACCGCGATGACCATGATCAGAATGAGCGTCCCGGGCTGCGACATAGCGGCTGTCTACCATAGGATTCCGACAAATCACCCATAAGCACAGTCAGTTGCAGGGAAGTCGGAGGACCACCGTGGCGAACCACCAGCCCTCCGGGGCACCGCAGGCGCGGATCCCCCAGCAGCCGGCGCCTCCGGGCCCGCAGATCCGCGCCGGGCTCTGGAAGCGCTGCCTGTGGGGCGGCCTGGCCCTGTGGGTCCTGACGGCGGTGGTCACGTACGCCACGAAGAACACCACCCTGCTGCCCACCCTGATCCTGCTCGGCAGCTTCCTGGCCCCGGCGGTCTTCGTCCTGTGGGCGTACGAGCGTCACGGCCGCGACCTGGGCGTGAACCTGATCCTGGGCTGCTTCCTGATCGGCGGCATCCTCGGCGTGCTCGGCGCCTCGGTCATGGAGTACTACCTCGTCCACCCCTCCCTCTGGATGTTCGTCGGCGTCGGCCTGATCGAGGAAGCCGTCAAGCTGGCCGCCCTGATGTACGTACTCCACCGCTATCCGCGCGTCAGCGGCCTGCGGGCCGGTCTGGTCCTGGGCGCCACCGTCGGCTTCGGCTTCGCGGCGTTCGAGAGCGCGGGCTACGCGTTCAACGCGGCGGTCACCATGAAGGGCATCGACCTGCGCTCCCTCCTGGAGACGGAGGTGCTGCGCGGGCTGCTCGCGCCGTTCGGCCACGGTCTGTGGACGGCGATCTCCGGCGCGGTGCTGCTCTCCTTCCGTCGCCCGAACGGCCGCTACCGCTTCACCGGCCCGGTGATCCTCACGTACCTCGGCGTCTCCCTGCTGCACGCCCTGTGGGACTCGATGCACGGCATCGCGCTGTGGCTGGTGGCCCGGCTGACCACCTCGGGCCTGGACCGCAGCCTCTTCGCGCAGGGCTACCTCCCCGAGCCGACCGACTCCCAGAAGCATCTCTTCGCGCTGTTCTCGATCGGCGGCCTGGTCCTGATCTCGCTCTTCGGCATCTCCTGGGCGCGTTCGCTGGCGCGGCGCGATCCGTCTTGGAGAAGTACCCCCTAGGGGTATAGGGTCGGCTGCGTCAGACGGTGCCGGGGGTACCCGGCACCCGCCGCTCCACGCCCCTCCAGGAGAACGACATGAGCGCCCACACCGAGCTTCCGCAGGTCTCCGCCGAGCCGGCCGGCTCCTGCTGCGGCGGCGCCTGCCACTCGGACGCCGCCCCTTCCGCCACCGAGGGCGCTGTCACCACGGTCTACCAGGTCAAGGGGATGACCTGTGGTCACTGCGAGGGCGCGGTGGCCGGTGAGATCTCCGAGCTCGACGGCGTCGCCTCGGTCACGGCGGCCGCGGCCACCGGCCAGGTCACAGTGGTCTCCGCGGTCCCGCTCGACGAGACGGCGGTCCGCGAGGCGGTCGACGAGGCCGGCTACGAGCTGATCGGCCGCGTCTGAGCCGAATCAGGTGCTCGCGGAGGTCGGTTTGGGACTGTCATCCGTGTTTGTGGTCACAAACAGCCTTCGACTTCGCAAGTTCACCTAGTTGCACCTGGACCTCCACACAATCCACACGGCACAATTGCAGCACTCCCACGCAGGAGCCGATATCCCCATATCGGTTCTCTTGCGTACGCACAGGACATATGCAAGAGACGCAGATCACACCGATCCGAACGTAACCCTTTGCAGGTCTCGTGAGTCTAAGGAGGCGATGCAGGAACGTCTTGGGGGGCGTTCCCGTGTCGAACGGGCCCGTCTTGGGGGACGGTCCCGACTGCGTTGGCCGGGGCACGTGCACCGGGGGGCTTGAGCGGCCCACCCCGTACGTACGTGCTTCGGCGACCGACGCACACAGACGCCCGGCCGGATCCCGTGGGGGGAATCCGAACCGGGAAAAGGAAAGCGCCCCGACTGTCGGCCCGTGGGGGGACTGACAGCGGGGCGCTTTCTATTACCCGCTACTACCTGCGCTTTCGCGCCCCGTAGGGGCGCGGGGAACGGCGCGAGCAACCACGACGGGGCCGCGGCGAACACCCGACCGCACCGCCGACGGCGCGATCGTTCACCCGGCCCCGAGCGGAGCGACTAGCGCTGCTCCACCGGCACGAAGTCGCGCTCGACGACGCCCGTGTAGATCTGGCGCGGGCGGCCGATGCGCGAGCCCGGCTCCTTGATCATCTCGTGCCACTGGGCGATCCAGCCCGGCAGACGGCCAAGCGCGAAGAGCACCGTGAACATCTCGGTCGGGAAGCCCATGGCCCGGTAGATCAGGCCGGTGTAGAAGTCGACGTTCGGGTAGAGCTTGCGCTCGACGAAGTAGTCGTCGGCCAGCGCGTGCTCTTCCAGCTTCAGCGCGATGTCCAGCAGCTCGTCGCTCTTGCCGAGCGCCGAGAGGACGTCGTGCGCCGCCGCCTTGATGATCTTCGCCCGGGGGTCGAAGTTCTTGTAGACGCGGTGCCCGAAGCCCATGAGCTTCACGCCGTCTTCCTTGTTCTTCACCTTGCGGATGAAGGTGTCGACGTCGCCGCCGGAGGCCTGGATGCCCTCGAGCATCTCCAGCACCGACTGGTTGGCACCGCCGTGCAGCGGACCCCAGAGGGCCGAGATGCCCGCCGAGATCGACGCGAACATGTTGGCCTGCGAGGAGCCGACCAGACGCACGGTGGACGTCGAGCAGTTCTGCTCGTGGTCCGCGTGCAGGATGAGGAGCTTGTCCAGCGCCGAGACGACGACCGGGTCCAGCTCGTACTCGGCGGCCGGCACCGAGAAGGTCATGCGCAGGAAGTTCTCGACGTAACCGAGGTCGTTGCGCGGGTAGACCACCGGGTGGCCCTGCGACTTCTTGTACGCGTACGCCGCGATCGTCGGAAGCTTGGCGAGAAGGCGGATCGTCGAAAGGTTCCGCTGCTGCTCGTCGAACGGGTTGTGGCTGTCCTGGTAGAAGGTGGACAGCGCGGAGACGACCGACGACAGCATGGCCATCGGGTGGGCGTCGCGCGGGAACCCGTCGTAGAACCGCTTGACGTCCTCGTGCAGCAGGGTGTGCTGCGTGATGTCGTTCTTGAAAGTGGAGAGCTCGTCCACGGTGGGAAGCTCGCCGTTGATCAGCAGGTACGCCACCTCCACGAAGGTGGAGCGCTCGGCCAGCTGCTCGATCGGGTAGCCGCGGTAGCGGAGGATGCCCTCTTCGCCGTCGAGGTAGGTGATCGCGGATTTATAGGCGGCAGTGTTGCCGTATCCGCTGTCGAGGGTCACCAGTCCTGTCTGGGCCCGGAGCTTCCCGATGTCGAAGCCCTTGTCGCCGACGGTGCTGTCGATCACCGGGTAGGTGTATTCGCCATCGCCGTACCGCAGTACTACAGAGTTGTCGCTCACGTCATCCCTCACCGACGTAGTGCCTCTTCTTCGAGGTGCCCTGACTGTCTCTACCATCCCCCACTTGGCCCAGCAGAGTGCACTCGGGGTCGTCCATTGGACCGATTGGCGGCACTCAGTGCCTCCAGCCTGCCCATCCTGCCCCCTATCACCCTGGTTCCGGAAGTGCCCTGTGACGTTTGCGACTCGTTTGATCGATCAAATCTTTTGAAGAGTCGCGCCCGCCAACCGGAAATCCAGCGCCGTACAGCGCCTACCCGCCGAAACCGTGCGCACCGCCTGCGCCAGCGCCTTCCTCGACCCGACCAGCACGACCAGCTTCTTCGCACGCGTGACAGCCGTATAGAGGAGATTCCGCTGGAGCATCATCCACGCACTCATGGTGACGGGGATGACCACGCAGGGATACTCGGAGCCCTGGGAGCGGTGGATGGTGACGGCGTAGGCGTGCGCCAGCTCGTCCAGCTCGTCGAACTCGTACTCGACCGGCTCGTCCTCGTCCGTCAGGACGGTGAGCTTCTGCTCGTCGGTGTCGAGGGCGGTGACGACGCCCACCGTGCCGTTGAAGACGCCGTTCGCCCCCTTTTCGTAGTTGTTGCGGATCTGGGTGACCTTGTCGCCGACGCGGAAGACCCGGCCGCCGAACCGCTTCTCGGGCAGCTCGGGGCGGGCGGGGGTGATGGCCTGCTGGAGCAGCGCGTTCAGATTCCCGGCGCCCGCCGGGCCGCGGTGCATGGGGGCCAGCACCTGGACGTCGCGCCGGGGGTCGAGGCCGAACTTGGCGGGGATGCGGCGGGCCGCGACATCGACAGTGAGCCGGCCCGCCTCCTCGGTGTCCTCCTCCACGAAGAGGAAGAAGTCCTTGAGGCCCTGGGTCAGCGGCGGGGTGCCGGAGTTGATCCGGTGGGCGTTCGTGACGACGCCGGACTCCTGGGCCTGGCGGAAGATGCGGGTGAGGCGGACGGCGGGGACGGGGCTGCCCTCGCTGAGCATGTCGCGCAGCACCTCGCCCGCGCCGACGCTCGGCAGCTGGTCCACGTCCCCGACGAAGAGCAGATGGGCGCCCGGCGGGACGGCCTTCACCAGCTTGTTGGCGAGGAGGAGGTCGAGCATGGACGCCTCGTCGACCACGACGAGATCGGCGTCGAGCGGCCGGTCCTTGTCGTACGCGGCGTCACCGCCCGGCTTGAGTTCGAGCAGCCGGTGGACGGTGGAGGCCTCGGCGCCGGTCAGCTCCGCGAGCCGCTTGGCCGCCCGCCCGGTCGGCGCGGCGAGCACCACCTTGGCCTTCTTGGCGCGGGCCAGCTCCACGACGGAGCGCACGGTGAACGACTTGCCGCAGCCGGGGCCGCCGGTCAGCACGGCGACCTTCTGTGTCAGCGCCAGCTTCACGGCCTCCTCCTGCTCGGGCGCGAGCGTCGCCCCGGTCCGGTCGGCGAGCCAGGACAGCGCCTTGTCCCAGGCGACGTCCCGGAAGGCCGGCATCCGGTCGCCGTCGGTGCGCAGCAGCCGCAGCACCTGGGCGGAGAGCGACAGCTCGGCCCGGTGGAAGGGGACGAGATAGACGGCGGTGACCGGCTCCCCGTGCTCGCCGGGCACCTGCTCGCGGACGACGCCGACCTCGCCGGAGTCCGGGTCCGGCTCGGTCAGCTCGGCCAGGCACTCGATCACGAGCCCCGTGTCGACCTGGAGCAGCTTCACCGCGTCGGCGATCAGCCGCTCCTCGGGCAGGAAGCAGTGGCCCTGGTCGGTGGACTGCGACAGCGCGTACTGCAAGCCGGCCTTGACGCGCTCGGGGCTGTCGTGCGGGATGCCGACGGACTGGGCGATGCGGTCGGCGGTGAGGAAGCCGATGCCCCAGACGTCGGCCGCGAGCCGGTACGGCTGGTTCTTCACGACGCCGATCGAGGCGTCCCCGTACTTCTTGTAGATACGGACGGCGATGGAGGTGGAGACGCCGACGGACTGCAGGAAGACCATCACCTCCTTGATGGCCTTCTGCTCCTCCCACGCGTCGGCGATCTTCTTCGTCCGCTTCGGGCCGAGCCCCGGCACCTCGATAAGCCGCTTCGGCTCCTGCTCGATGATGTCGAGGGTGTCGAGCCCGAAGTGCTGGGTGATCCGGTCGGCGAAGACCGGCCCGATGCCCTTGACCAGGCCGGATCCGAGGTAGCGGCGGATGCCCTGGATGGTGGCGGGCAGCACGGTCGTGTAGTTCTCGACGGTGAACTGCTTGCCGTACTGCGGGTGGGAGGCCCAGCGGCCCTCCATCCGCAGCGACTCCCCCGCCTGCGCCCCGAGCAGCGAGCCGACGACGGTGAGCAGATCGCCGCCGCCTCTCCCGGTGTCCACGCGCGCGACCGTGTACCCCGTCTCCTCGTTCGCGTACGTGATCCGCTCCAGGACCCCTTCGAGCACCGCCATGGAGCGCGCCCCCGCCGCTTGATCGGTCATGATCCGACGGTAGCGGTGCGCACTGACAACGCGGGAGGGCCCTGGCGGTCCCGTCAGGACCCGCCCTGTCCGGGGAACGGACTCTCCAACTCCGGGACGCACGGGGACAGCAGGGGCTCGGTGTGGTGGGTGACGGCGCCACGGGCGAGCCTGACCACGCGCATCTGGTTCGCGTGGCCCGGGTCCTCGTCGTCGCGGATGTGCAGCAGTCCGTACGAGCCGGGGGCGACGGCCGCGACATGCTCGTACAGGGCGACGGGGTGGGGAGCCGTGCGGTGGTTGGCGTGGCCGCCGATGTGGAGGAACGGTTCGCCGTTCATCCAGCGCAGGTCGAGGAGGTACGGGGCGGCCAACCCGTCGATGTGGAGGCGGAGTTCGTCGACGATGCGCGGCAGCGCGGACTCCTCGCTGTCGGCGTCCGCGCTCTGTCTGACGGTGATCCAGCCGTGGTACTCGAACACGTTCCGCCCCCCTGATCGAGTGATATCGGGTGCTACCGAGTGATGCCGGGTGATGCCGGTGGTCCCGGACAATCCGGAATCACGCGCGCGTGGGCGATGAGTTCGGCGCCGTCGCCCGGTCTGAACAGACAGCATCCCGCGTACGGGACCGTGACCGAGACAGGAGCGCAGCCGCCATGACCACCACCCCCGCCGTCAAAGGCCCAGCCAGCTACTTCCCGTCCATCGAGAAGAAGTACGGGCAGCCGATCGCGTACTGGCAGGACCTGATCCGTTCCTCGCCGCTCACCCGGCACATGGAGCTGGTGGGCTGGCTGAAGAGCGAGCACGGGCTGGGTCACGGGCATGCGAACGCGCTGGTCGCGCACACGCTCGCCGAGGCGCGCGCCGGGAAGTGAGCGTGGTGGCGTCCCGCCGGGCGCTCAGGGAACTCACAGGAACGGCCGGCCGTTGTGGGCACGTCCGCCGTACGCGCCCTGCCCGAGGGAGTCCCGTGTCCGACAACGCCCGCGTCACCGCCTCCGCCCCCTCCCCTTCCGCCCTGCCCCTGCTGCCGTCACCGCCCGTCCAGGCCGAGCGGCTGGTGGAGCTCGGTGTCCACGAGATCGCGGGGCTCGACGCCGCCGCACTGCGCGACTTCGCGAAGGGCACCGAAGGTGCGGCCGGCGAGGGTGCCCTGCTCGTCGTGCACCCGGACCGGGCGCCCGCCTCCGCCCTCGCGCCGCTGCTGCGCCGCGAGGACCGGGCCGGGTTCGTCGTCGTCGACATGACGGACGTCGATCTCTTCGCACCGGTCGAAGCCGTCACGGACCTGCCCGACGCGCCGCTCTATCTGGTCGACCGGCCCGATCGGGGTGACGAGATGGCCAACTGGAGCCCGGACGAGGCGCTTTCCGCCCTCACCGAGCGGGGCCGCTCTCCCCTGCTGCTCGCCGAGGGCATCCACTGGGTGCTTCAGCAGCCCGCGGCCCTGGACCGCAATCACTGCTTCATGACGATCGGCTCGCGGCTGCGCAGGGCGAACGGCTCGCTGGACGCGCGCACCCCCGCGATCTGGATCAGCAACGGCACGGGCCGCGACGGTCGGGAGCGCCGCGGGGCGCCGAAGGTCGGCTGGTGCTGGGCGGGCAACCGGCACACGTGGCTGGGGTTCGGGTCCACCGCGCGGCGCGTATAGATCTCCGACGGGGGCCGGGTGGCTGGGTGCGGCCGCATCGTCCCGGTCGCGCAGTTCCCCGCGCCTCCTATCGGGCTGTCGGTCGGGTACGGGCCGGTGGCCGCTTCTCGCGCAGTTCCCCGCGCCCCTTAACGGGTCGTCGGTCGGGTACGGGCCGGTGGCCGCTTCTCGCGCAGTTCCCCGCGCCCCTGAGGCAGGCGCTGCGCGCCGCCTCCCCTTGAGGCTGCGCTTCGCGCGCCTCTCCTGCGGGGCGGTGGCGCGCCTCTGATGAGATGCCGCACGAAGTGCGCATCTCAGGGGCGCGGGGAACTGCGCGACCAGCCCCCACCCACCCGCGCACGAACGACACCCCAGGTCCCCCTAGATCCCGCCCATCGGCTCCGGATCCATCCGCACAGGCGTCCCCCACACCCGCACCACCTCATAGTCCGTGAACTCGTGCACCAGGCGGTACGCCATCGCCGCGTCGGGCCGCCGCCGCTGCGCCGCCAGATACAGATCCGCCTCGCGGCGATCGTGGCGCGGGGTACCGCACAGCTGCCACACCTGCCCGTTCCACATCTCCGGGATCCAGCGCTGCTGGGGCTGGGGGCGGTCCTCGCGTGTGCCGTAGCGCGAGAGGACCGGGCGCTCGGGTGTGGGGGCGGACGCCGGGCCCGTGTACTCCCCCGTGAGCTGGGAGCGGTGCGCCTTGCGGCGGCGCGTCTCGCACAGCAGGCACAGGTCGGGGGCGGACGTCTCGACCGGGCCGTACGGATGCTCCTTGCAGCGGGTCGTCGGCTTCTGGCCCGTCGTCGCGTCGTCGAGCCGGTCGAGCGCGCGCGACAGATCGCCGCGCACCTCGTGGAGCACGTCGTCCGGGGTGTCGGCGGAGAGCTTCTCGCCGTGCTCCCCGAGCACGCGCAGGGCGCGGCCTAGTGCGGTGAGCTGCGCGTGGTTCACGGTCCTGTGCTCCGTCTCCGAGAGGTCGGGTCCTACGGCTTCCCACCTTCGCACGCCGCACCGACATCTCCCCCGCTCCCATCACGATCCGGTCACGACAACCGGAACAGGGGTTGCCAGCTACCCGTGTAATCGATTCCAATCCCTCACGTAGGTCGATGTAATCGATTCCATGCACATGTGCGTCCCCTCGACGCCACATGAGCCCCGCACCACCCGGAGGGAGCCGCACGATGGCGAGCATCAAGGACGTCGCGGCCGCGGCCGGGGTCTCCGTCGCCACGGTCTCCCGGGTCCTCAACAGCCACCCGTCCGTGAGCCCGGACGCCCGGACCCGCGTGCTGGCCGCCGTGGAGTCGCTCGGCTACCGGCCCAACGCCGTGGCCCGCTCCCTGCGCACCGACCAGACCCGCACGCTCGGCCTGGTCATCAGCGATGTGCTCAACCCGTACTTCACCGAGCTGGCCCGCTCCGTGGAGGAGGCGGCCCGCGCCCTCGGCTACAGCGTGATCATCGGGAACGCCGACGAACGGCCCGACCTCCAGGACCACCACGTCCAGAACCTGCTGGACCGGCGCATCGACGGGCTGCTCGTCTCCCCCACCGACGGAGGTTCCCCGCTGATGCTGGGCGCCGCCAGGGCCGGGACGCCGATGGTGTTCGTGGACCGGTGGATCCCGGGCGTCGACGTGCCCGTGGTCCGCTCCGACGGGCGCGCCGCCATCCGCGACCTCGTCGCGCATCTGCACGGGCTCGGGCACCGGCGGCTCGCGATCATCGCGGGCCCCGCCGCCACGACCACCGGCAGCGAGCGCGTCGACGCCTTCCGGGAGGCGCTCGCCAGTTACGAGATCGAGCTGCCGGACGCGTACATCGGGCAGGGTGACTTCCAGGCGGAGAGCGGGCGCCGGGTGACGGACGGGTTCCTGGACCTGCCCGAGCCGCCCCAGGTCGTCTTCGCCGCCGACAACCTGATGGCGCTCGGCGCGCTGGACGCGATCCGCGCGCGCGGGCTGCGCGTTCCCGACGACATCGCGCTCGCCGCCTTCGACGACATCCGCTGGTTCGTGCACACCGATCCGCCGATCACGGCGATCGCCCAGCCGACCGGCGAGCTGGGGCGGGCCGCCGTGCGGGCCCTGGTGGACCGGATCGAGGGACGCGCCCCGGCCTCGGTCACCCTCCCCGCCGAACTCGTCGTCCGCCGCTCCTGCGGCGCCCCCGCCTGACAACAGGCCACGAACACCCCACAACCGCGTACCTCAATCGCCCACCTCAATGGAGAGGAGCAACGGATGAGCAGCTCCGACGAGTTGCTGCGTATCGAAGGGATACGGAAGACCTTCCCCGGTGTCGTCGCGCTCGACAGCGTCGACTTCGACCTGCGCCGCGGGGAGGTGCACGTCCTGCTCGGTGAGAACGGGGCCGGAAAGAGCACGCTGATCAAGATGCTCTCCGGTGCCTACACGCCCGACGAGGGCCGCATCCTCGCGGGCGGCGAGCAGGTCCGTATCCACGGAGCGCAGGACGCCGAACGGCTCGGCATCGCGACGATCTACCAGGAGTTCAACCTGGTCCCCGATCTGACCGTCGCCGAGAACATCTTCCTGGGCCGGCAGCCGCGCCGCTTCGGTCTCGTCGACCGCAAGCAGATGGAGGCCGACGCGGAGAAGCTGCTCGCGCGGGTGGGCGTCAACGTGTCGCCCGGCGCGCGTGTGCGTGAACTCGGCATCGCCCGCCTTCAGATGGTGGAGATCGCGAAGGCGCTGAGCCTCGACGCGCGCGTGCTGATCATGGACGAGCCGACCGCCGTGCTCACCTCCGAAGAGGTCGACAAGCTCTTCGCCATCGTCCGCGCGCTGCGCGAGGACGGCGTCGGCATCGTCTTCATCACGCACCACCTGGAGGAGATCGCCGCCCTCGGCGACCGGGTCACCGTGATCCGGGACGGCCGGAGTGTGGGCCAGGTGCCCGCGTCCACGCCCGAGGACGAGCTCGTACGGCTCATGGTGGGCCGGTCGATCGAGCAGCAGTACCCGCGTGAGCGGCCCGAAACCGGCAGCGCCCTGCTGAAGGTCGAGGGGCTGACCCGCGACGGCGTCTTCCAGGACGTGTCGTTCGAGGTGCGGGCCGGTGAGGTCGTCGGCATCGCCGGGCTCGTCGGCGCGGGGCGCACCGAGGTCGTGCGCGCGGTCTTCGGGGCCGACCCGTACGACAAGGGCTCGGTGGAGGTCGCGGGCGTGGCACTGCCGCGCCACGACGTGAACGCGGCGATGACCGCGGGTGTCGGGCTCGTGCCCGAGGACCGCAAGGGACAGGGCCTCGTCCTCGACCAGTCGGTGGAGGAGAACCTGGGCCTGGTGACCCTGCGCGCCGCCACCCGCGGCGGGTTCGTGGACCGCAAGGGCCAGCACACGGCGGCCGACCGCATCGCCGCCCAGCTGGGCGTGCGCATGGCGGGGCTCGGCCAGCACGTGCGCACGCTGTCCGGCGGCAACCAGCAGAAGGTCGTCATCGGCAAGTGGCTCCTCGCCGACATCAAGGTGCTGATCCTCGACGAGCCGACGCGCGGCATCGACGTCGGCGCCAAGGTCGAGATCTACCAGCTCATCAACGAGCTGACCGCCGCAGGACATGCCGTCCTGATGATCTCCAGCGATCTGCCGGAGGTCCTCGGGATGAGCGACCGCGTGCTCGTCATGGCGCAGGGCCGCATCGCCGGTGAACTCGCCGCCGGCGACGCCACCCAGGACTCCGTGATGGCTCTCGCCGTCAGCACCACCGCACCCACCGGGAAGACCGAGAAGGAGGCCGACCGTGGCCGCCACTGACACGCTCAAGAGCAAGCCGGGCACCGGTGGTGCCGCGCAGCTGCGCAGACTGCTGCTCGACAACGGCGCGCTGACCGCGCTGATCGTCCTCGTCATCGCGCTCTCCGCGCTGTCCGGCGACTTCCTGACCACCGACAACCTGCTCAACATCGGTGTCCAGGCGGCCGTGACCGCGATCCTCGCCTTCGGTGTCACCTTCGTGATCGTCGCGGCGGGCATCGACCTGTCGGTCGGTTCGGTGGCCGCGCTGTCGGCGACCGTCCTCGCGTGGAGCGCCACGCAGCACGGGGTGCCGGTCGTCCTCGCGGTGGTGCTCGCCGTCGCGACCGGCATAGTCGCCGGTCTCGTCAACGGTTTCCTCATCGCGTACGGGAAGCTGCCGCCGTTCATCGCGACGCTCGCGATGCTGTCGGTGGGGCGCGGTCTGGCGCTGGTCCTCTCCGACGGCTCGCCCATCCCGTTCCCCGACTCGGTCTCGCACCTCGGTGACACGCTCGGCGGCTGGCTGCCGGTGCCGGTGCTCGTGATGGTCGTCATGGGGCTGATCGCCGCCGTGATCCTCGGCCGTACGTACATCGGCCGTGCCATGTACGCGATCGGCGGTAACGAGGAGGCGGCCCGGCTCTCCGGGCTGCGCGTGAAGAAGCAGAAGCTCGTCATCTACGCGCTGTCGGGCCTGTTCGCCGCCGCCGCGGGCATCGTGCTCGCCTCCCGGCTCTCCTCGGCGCAGCCGCAGGCCGCCGACGGCTACGAGCTGGACGCGATCGCCGCCGTCGTCATCGGCGGTGCCTCGCTGGCCGGTGGCACGGGCAAGGCGTCGGGCACGCTGATCGGCGCGCTGATCCTCGCGGTGCTGCGCAACGGCCTCAACCTCCTGTCGGTGTCCGCGTTCTGGCAGCAGGTCGTCATCGGTGTCGTCATCGCGCTCGCGGTGCTGCTCGACACGCTGCGGCGCAAGGCCGGGGCCACGCCGGTCACCTCCGGCGGCGGCGGGAACAAGGGCAGGCAGGCGGCGACGTACGGGCTCGCGGCGGTCGTCACCGTCGCGATCGTCGGCGCCACGTCCTTCCTGCACGGCGGTTCGTCGGCGTCCGACAAGCCGAAGGTCGGCCTGTCGCTGTCGACCCTCAACAACCCGTTCTTCGTGCAGATCCGGGCGGGCGCCCAGGCCGAGGCGAAGAAGCTGGGCGTGGACCTCACCGTCACCGACGCGCAGAACGACGCCTCGCAGCAGGCCAACCAGATGCAGAACTTCACCAGCTCCAGCCTCGACGCGATCGTCCTCAACCCGGTCGACTCGGCCGCGGCGAGCAACTCGGTGGCCGCGGCGAACAAGGCCGGCATGCCGGTCGTCGCCGTCGACCGCGGGGTGGAGAAGGGCAAGGTCGCCACCCTCGTCGCCTCCGACAACGTCGCGGGCGGTGTGCTCTCCGCCAAGACGATGGCCGAGAAGCTGGGCGGCAAGGGCAAGATCGTCATCCTTCAGGGGCAGGCCGGCACGTCGGCCGCGCGCGAGCGTGCGGCGGGCTTCGAGAAGGGCCTCAAGGCCTACCCGGGCATCAAGGTCCTCGCCCAGCAGCCCGCCGACTTCGACCGCACCAAGGGCCTCGACGTGATGTCGAACCTGCTCCAGGCGCACCCCGACGTCCAGGGCGTCATCGCCGCCAACGACGAGATGGCGCTCGGCGCGGTCAAGGCGCTCGGCTCGAAGGCCGGGAAGTCGGTGCCCGTCATCGGCTTCGACGGCGAGGCCGACGGCATCAAGGCGGTGGAGGCGGGCACGATGTACGCCTCGGTGGCGCAGCAGCCGCGTGAGCTGGGCGAGATCGCCGTGCGCAACGCGGTGGACGCCGCCCACGGCAAGAAGATCGACCCGGCGGTGAAGGTGCCGGTGAAGGTCGTGACGTCGAAGAACGCGGCAGACTTCAACTGATCCGCCCGACACGCAGTCCGGCATGCAGAAAGACAGAAAGGCAGAGCATGAGCACGTATGACCTCCTCGTCGTGGGGTCGGCCAACGCCGATCTGGTGGTCGCCGTCGACCGGCGTCCCGGCGCGGGCGAGACCGTCCTCGGCTCCGACCTGGTGGTCCACCCGGGCGGCAAGGGCGCGAACCAGGCGGTGGCCGCGGCCCGGCTCGGCGCGCGCACGGCGCTGCTCGCGCGGGTCGGTGACGACGGGCACGGGCAGTTGCTGCGTACGTCGATGGAGTCGTCCGGGGTGGACACCTCGGGGGTGCTCGTCGGCGGGGCGCCCACCGGGGTCGCGCTGATCACCGTCGACCCGTCGGGCGACAACAGCATCGTGGTGTCGCCGGGCGCGAACGGACGGCTCACGCCGGACGACGTGCGGGCGGCCCGTGAGCTGTTCGCGGCGGCGCCGGTGGTCTCCACGCTCCTGGAGATCCCGCTGGACACGGTCGCCGAGGTGGCCCGGTCGCTGGCCGACGGGGCGCGGCTCGTGCTCAACCCGTCGCCGCCCGCGCCGCTGCCGGACGAGGTGCTCGCGGTGTGCGACCCGCTGATCGTCAACGAGCACGAGGCGAAGGTCATCCTCGGTACGGAGCCGGGCCCGGACCCCGAGGAGTGGGCGCGGCAGCTGCTCGCGCTCGGCCCGCGCTCGGTCGTCATCACGCTCGGCGCCGAGGGCGCGCTGGTCGCGGACGCCGACGGGTCGGAGCGCGTCGCATCCGTCAAGGTGAAGGCCGTGGACACGACCGGTGCGGGTGACGCCTTCACGGCGGCGCTGGCCTGGCGGCTCGGCACCGGTGCGTCGCTGGCCGAGGCGGCGGCGTACGCGGCCCGGGTCGGCGCCGCCGCCGTCACCAAGGAGGGCGCGCAGGCCTCGTACCCGACGGCCGAAGAGGTCTCCGCGCTGTGAAGAAGGCAGGCATACTCAACCGCCATCTGGCCGGGGCCATAGCGGAGTTGGGGCACGGGGACGGGGTGCTCGTGTGCGACGCGGGGATGCCGATCCCGGCCGGGCCGCGCGTCGTCGATCTGGCCTTCCGGGCCGGGGTGCCGTCGTTCGCCGAAGTCCTCGACGGGCTCCTCGACGAGCTGGTCGTGGAGGGCGGCACGGCAGCCGGAGAGGTGCGGGACGCGAACCCGGAGACGGCCGCTCTGCTCGCGGAGCGGCTGCCGGTCCTCTCCCACGTCACGCACGAGGAGCTGAAGGCGCTGTCGGCGTCGGCGAAGCTCGTGGTGCGGACCGGTGAGGCGCGGCCGTTCGCCAATGTGCTGCTGCGGTGCGGGGTCTTCTTCTGAGACCCGGGGCACGAAACCGACGAGGGGCCCGGTCCGCGGACCGGGCCCCTCGGGCCTTCCCCCTCCTGCGCCGGAATCCCTCGATCCCCCCAGATCTCCCCCCTCAGGATTCCGACGCAAGTAACGACCCGCCTGGCGCCGCAAAGGTTGCACGGGATTGCGGAAATCTCTTGAGAGATGGCGCGCGGCGGGAGCACGAGGCGCGCAAGGGGCGCGAAAGCGGACGACTCGCGCCCCCTTTTCTGCCTCACTGATCCCCGTACGCCTCCTTGAAGGTCAGAGGTGGGCCCGACTCGTCGTGCGGAAGCCGCAGTTGCCGCTGAAGGAATCGGCGGTGGTGGCGGTGCGGGCCGAGACGCGGTAGCGGTTGCAGTACGAGGGGTGGCAGAGGTACGAGCCGCCGCGCAGGACGTGCCGGGCGTCCGGGGCGTCCGTGGGCGGGCAGCGGGGGTCCCGGCGCGGGGAGCGGGCGTACCAGGTCGGGTCGAAGCCGTCGGCGCACCACTCCCAGACGTTGCCCGCCATGTCGTACAGGCCGAAGCCGTTGGGCGGGAAGGCGCGGACCGGCGCGGTGGCGAACCAGCCGTCGGCGCCGGTGGGGGCGGCGGGGAAGGCGCCCTGGAAGACGTGGCAGCGGTGCGCGCCGCCGGGGGTCAGCTCGTCGCCCCACGCGTAGCGCGCGCCGGACAGGCCGCCGCGGGCCGCGTACTCCCACTGCGCCTCCGTGGGCAGGGCGCGGCCGGTCCACGCGCAGTAGGCGAGGGCGTCGCGCAGGCTCACGTGGACGACGGGGTGGTCGTCGAGCCCGTCGACGCCGCTGAGCGGACCGTACGGGCGGCGCCAGTCGGCACCGCGGACCTCCAGCCACCAGGGGGCGGCCGGGGAACGGCCCAGGACGTCGGCCGGTGCGGCGAGCGCGTAGGCGTGGAAGACCGCCGACGAGCCGGCGCGCTCGGCGTCGGTCACGTGCCCGGTGGCGCGGACGAACCGCGCGAAGTGCGCGTTGGTGACGGTGGTCGTGTCGATGGCGAACGAGGACAACGTGACGGTGTGGACGGGGAGTTCGCCGTCGGCCGGGTAGCCCTCGGCGAAGGCGTCGCCCATGGCGAAGGCACCGCCGGCCAGCGTCCGCTGCTCGTGCGGGAGGGGGTGCAGGCCCGGGACCGCCGGGCGGGCGGTCTCCCTCGGTGGGGGCGCGCCGGTCGGACGGGGGCCCGTGCAGCAGGGCGCCGGAGTTCCCTCGGTCGAATCCATTGACGTGTCCCGCCTCCCACCTATAACACTATGCACCTAGGTGAATCTGCACCTAGGTCAGCATCACGTCAAGGGCGTCTAGGTCGTCGAGGTCGTCGAAGTCGACAACACCGAGGCCGGCGCGTCAGGAGTTGGGGGTTCGCGTGAAGTTCGAGCACGTGCTGCTCGGTGTGCTCGCCATGCGGCCGCAGAGCGGTTACGACCTGCGGCGGTGGCTGGAGCGCGAGGGGCGTTTCCTGCGCTCCGGCGTCCACCAGAGCCAGGTCTACCGGCTGCTCGGCCGGATGACGGACCAGGGGTGGATCACCTGGGAGGCGGATGCCCGGGACGGCGCCCCCGACGCCAAGGTCTACCGGCTCACCGACGCCGGCCGCGAGGCGCTGACCGCCTGGGCCCACTCCCCGTACGAGCCGCCGAGCCGCTTCCAGGACCCCGAGTTCGTCGCGCGCCTGCTGTTCGCCGGGATGCTCGACGCGGACCTGCCGTTGCGGCTCATCGACACCGAACTCGACCACCGCCGCGCCCAGGTCGCGCACTCCCGGGGCCGGGACCGCACGCTCCGCCTGGACCAGGCACTGCCCGAGATCGACGCGCCCCGCACCCGGCTGCTGACCGAGCTGCTGCACCTGGAGGGCGTCCGGCAGATCGACGCCTGGATCGACTGGCTGGAACACACCCGCCGCCTGCTCACGGACCACCGCGACACCGAGCAGGACGTCGGCCACGACAGCGAGCAGGGCGTCCGCCACGACAGCGAGGGCGGGGCCCGGCCCGACAGCGAGGGCGAGGCCCGCACCGGCACCGAGGGAGATCCCGCGTGAAAGCCGTCATGGTCATGTTCGACAGCCTCAACCGCAGGATGCTCCCGCCCTACGGCTGCGACTGGACCCACGCCCCCAACTTCCAGCGCCTTGCCGAGCACACCGCCGTCTTCGACCAGTGCTACGGCGGCTCCATGCCCTGCATGCCGGCGCGCCGCGAGATGCACACCGGCCGGCCGAACTTCCTGCACCGCTCCTGGGGCCCGCTGGAGCCCTTCGACGACTCCGTGCCGCAGATGCTCTCCGAGGACGGCGTCTACACCCACCTCGTCACCGACCACCAGCACTACTGGGAGGACGGCGGCGCCACCTACCACCAGCGCTACAACTCCTTCGAGTTCTTCCGCGGCCAGGAGGGCGACAAGTGGAAGGGCCAGGTCGCCGACCCGGACATCCCGCCCACGCAGACCCTGCGCCGCGGCCGGGTCTGGCGGCAGGACTGGGTGAACCGCCAACACCTCGCCGACCCCGCCGACCACCCGCAGAACCTCACCTTCGACGCCGGCCTGGAGTTCATCGCCGCCAACCGGGACGAGGACCGCTGGTTCGTCCAGATCGAGACCTTCGACCCGCACGAGCCGTTCTTCTCCTACGCCGAGCACAAGAAGCACTACGCCGCCCGCGACGCGGCCTACGACGGCCCGCACTTCGACTGGCCCGACTACAAGCGCGTCACGGAGGACGAGGAGACCGTCGCCCACGCCCGCCACGAGTACGCCGCCCTGCTCACCATGTGCGACACCTCGCTCGGCCGGGTCCTGGACGCCTTCGACGCCCACGGCCTGTGGGACGACACGCTCCTGATCGTCTGCACCGACCACGGCTTCCTGCTCGGCGAGCACGGCTGGTGGGGCAAGAACGTCCAGCCCTGGTTCGACGAGAACATCCACACCCCGCTCTTCGTCTGGGACCCGCGCTCCCGTGCCACCGGCCGCCGCTCCGCGCTCGTGCAGACCATCGACATCGGCCCCACCCTGCTGGACTTCTTCGGTCTGGAGCGCACCCCCGACATGCTCGGCGTCCCGCTCGGGGACACGACCGCCGACGACCGGCCCGTCCGCGAGGCCGGTCTCTTCGGCTCCTACGGCGCCCACGTCAACGTCACCGACGGACGCCACGTCTACATGCGGGCCTGCGTCCGGCCCGACAACCAGCCGCTGCGCGAGTACACGCTCATGCCCACCCACATGGACAGCCGCTTCTCCCCGGGCGAGCTGCGCGACGCGACCCTGGAGGACCCGCTCCCCTTCACCAAGGGCGCCCCCGTCCTCAGCCTGCCGGGCTTCGCCGTCGGCAACCCCTACGCCCTCGGCACCCGCCTCTACGACCTCACCACCGACCCCGACCAGGAACACCCCCTCCTGGACGAGGAGTTGGAGCTGCGCATGGCCACGCTCCTGGTCGAGCGGATGCGGGCCTGCGACGCCCCCGCCGGGCAGTTCACCCGCCTCGGCCTGCCCGCCGAGGGCCCGGTCACCGAGGAGCACCTGCTGGTGCGGGCCCAGCGCGAGCAGGTCGAGCGCTCCAGCGCGCCGCTGCCCTCGGCGGCGGAGTTCCCCGCGCAAGAGCTGTCGGTCACCACCCCGCTGCACCGCATCACCGAGGCGCCGGACGGCACGGACGTCCTGCGGCGGCATCTGCCGATGCTCGCGCACCCGGGCCTGCTGGCGATGGTCGGCGCGATGAGCCCGTTGCAGCTCGCCGCGATGACTCCGGCCGTCGACCGCACCCTGCTGCACGCCCTGCACGCCGACCTGGCACAGGTGGCTCCCGCTTCCTGAGGCCTCCGGCGAGTCCCGGGCGCCGCCCGCCCGGGACTCGCCCCTCCCCCTCCCCGTCCCCGCCCCTCCCCGTCCCCGCTCCTCCCCGTCACGCCGCCGCGCGGCAGAGGTGAGTTCGTCATGCCCGAAAACTCCCCGTCCGTCCCCCTGGCCGGTGCCGGTTCCGGTCCCGCCGCGCCACCGAAGGACCTCGCCGCCGGGCGCCATGTCCCGGGTCGCTGGCGGCAGTTGTCCGTCCTCTCCCCGACGGTGCTGACCGACAACAGCGAATCGTCCGTCGTCAGCACCCTCTTCGCCGCGATGCGCCAGACCCTCGGCATGTCCCTGAGTCACCTGGGCCTGCTCCAGGCGCTCAGCCGGGTGGTCGGCGCCGTCTCCGGCCCGCTGTGGGTCGCCGCCGCGCGGCGCGCAGGCCGCAGGAGCGTCCTGGTCGGCACGGGCCTGTGGATGGGCGGGTGGCTCGCCGCCTGCGGGCTGAGCCAGAACTTCCCGCAGTTGCTCACCTGCTACCTGCTGGCCGCCGTGGGCGCCGCCGCGGGCCAGCCCCTCGTCCACGACGTCGTCGCCGACCTCTTCGACGAGACGTCCCGGGGGCGGGCGATCGGCACGATGTACGGCGCGGTGACCCTGCTCGGCGCGGTCATCGGCCCGCTCGTGGCACAGCTCGCCGAGGCCCCCGGCGGCTGGCGCTCCGGTTTCTACGCGGTGGGCGCGCTGTGCGTACTGGCGGCCCTGCTGGTGCTGTTCCTCTTCCGGGACCCGGGCTCCGGGGCGAGCGAGGCGACGGCGCCCGCCGCCCAGGACACCGCGGGCGCGTTCTCCCGGCAGACCCTGCGCCGCCTCTTCGGCATCCCCACGTTCGGACTCATGGTGGTCCAGCGGCTGCTCAGCGGACATCTGCTGGTCGCCGGGTTCGGCATCGTCTTCCTCACCGAACGCGGCTTCGGCACCGCGACGGCCGCGCTCATCGCGATACCCAGCGGCGTCGGGTACCTGCTCGGCAGCGTGGCCGGCGGCCTGATCACCGACCGCGTCCACCGCGCGAACCCCGAGCACGGGCGCGTCCGCACCCTCCAGGTACTGCAACTCCTCTACGCGGGGCTCGCGTTCCTCGGCACGCAGATCGACTGGCACGGCATCGGCGCCTACCTGCTGCTCTTCGGGGCGATGGCGGCCGTGCAGGGCGCGAATCCCGGCGTCAACCGGCCCATCGTCATGGCCGTCACCCCGCCCGACCTGCGCGGCCCGGCCTTCGCCGTCCTCATCTCCGTCGCCGAGGCGATCGCCTACGCCCTGTTCAACCTCGGCGCCGGGGCGCTGGGCGACGCCCTGGGGCTCCAGACGGTCTTCCTGTGGGTGCTGGTGGTCCTGATGGTGGCCAACGCGGCCTTCTGCGGGCTGCTCCACCGCACGTACCCGCGCGACGTGGCGCGGGTACGGGACGGCGAGGTCTAGGACCTGTCAGGCAGCAGGTTTCAGACGGCGTGCCGGGTGAAGCGTTCGACGGTCTCCGCGAGGACCTCGCGGCCGTCGCGCGCCCACAGCCCGTCGTTGAACAGCTCCACCTCGATGGGGCCCGTGTATCCCTGCTTCTCCACCAGGCCGCGCCAGTACCGCATGTCGATCGCACCGTCGCCGATCTGCCCCCGGCCGTTGAGCACGCCCTCGGGCAACGGCGTCGTCCAGTCGGCGAGTTGGAACGTCGCGATACGTCCCTGGGCTCCGGCCCGCGCGAGCTGCGCGGGCGCCTGGTCGTCCCACCAGATGTGGTACGTGTCGACGCAGACGCCGACCTGGTCGGCCGGGAAGCGTTCGGCGATGTCCAGGGCCTGCGCGAGGGTGGAGACCACGCAG
Organism: Streptomyces sp. NPDC057694; assembly: GCF_042799415.1. Taxonomy (NCBI): domain Bacteria; kingdom Bacillati; phylum Actinomycetota; class Actinomycetes; order Kitasatosporales; family Streptomycetaceae; genus Streptomyces; species Streptomyces sp. NPDC057694. The sequence continues at coordinate 12,417 of NZ_JBHVIX010000029.1, read as the reverse complement.
CGGTCGGCCGCGTACATCGGGTGCAGCGGCTCGATCGCCAGCTTCACGCCGCGCTCGGCGGCGTACGGGGCGAGCACCTCGATGCCCTCGGCGATGCGCTCACGGGCGCCCGCCAGGTCGTACGAGCCGGTCGGCAGTCCGCCGGAGACCAGGACCAGGACGTCCGTGCCGAGGGTGACGGCCTCGTCGACGGCGCGCTTGTTGTCGTCGAGCGCGGCCGTGCGCTCGGCCGCGTCGATCGCGGTGAGGAAGCCGCCGCGGCAGTGCGTGGTGACGGTGAGACCGGCGTCGCGCAGCAGTACGGCGGCCTTCTCGACGCCGTACTCCTGGACGGGCGCCCGCCAGGTGCCGACGTTACGGACCCCCAACTCACCGCACGCGTCGACGAGTTCGGGCAGGCTGAGCTGCTTGACGGTCATCTGATTGATGGAGAACAGCGGGTCGGCGCTCACTTGGTCACTCCGTACAGGGCGAGCAGTTGCTTCATGCGGGTCTCGGCCAGCTCCGGGCTCGGGAACAGGCCGAGCGAGTCGGCGAGTTCGTAGGCGCGCGCGAAGTGCGGCAGGGAGCGCGCCGACTGGAGCCCGCCGACCATGGTGAAGTGCTCCTGGTGGCCGGAGAGCCACGCCAGGAACACGACGCCGGTCTTGTAGAAGCGGGTCGGCGTCTGGAAGAGGTGCCGGGACAACTCGACGGTGGGGTCGAGGAGTTCGCGGAAGCCCTTGACGTCGCCCGTGTCCAGGACGCGGACCGCCTGCGCGGCCAGCGGGCCCAGCGGGTCGAAGATGCCGAGGAGGGCGTGGCTGAAGCCGCGGTCGTCGCCCGCGATCAGCTCGGGGTAGTTGAAGTCGTCGCCGGTGTAGCAGCGCACGCCCTGCGGGAGGCGGCGGCGCAGTTCGACCTCGCGGCGGGCGTCGAGGAGGGACACCTTGATGCCGTCGACCTTGTCCGGGTGCGCGGCGATGACCTCCAGGAACGTCTCGGTCGCGGCGTCGAGGTCGGCGGAGCCCCAGTAGCCGTCGAGCGCCGGGTCGAACATCGGGCCGAGCCAGTGCAGGACGACCGGTTCGGTGGCCTGCCGGAGCAGGTGGCCGTAGACGTCGAGGTAGTCCTCGGGGCCGCGGGCGACGGCGGCCAGGGCGCGGGACGCCATGAGGATCGCCTGCGCGCCCGACCCCTCGACGAGCGCGAGCTGTTCCTCGTACGCGGCCCTGACCTCGGCCAGGTCGCGGGCGGGCGCGGTGAGCTGGTCGGTGCCGACACCGCAGGCGATGCGGCCGCCGACGGCCTTCGCCTCGGCGGCGGAGCGCCGGATCAGTTCGGCGGCGCCCGCCCAGTCCAGGCCCATGCCGCGCTGCGCGGTGTCCATGGCCTCGGCGACGCCGAGCCCGTGCGACCACAGGTGGCGGCGGAAGGCGAGGGTGGCGTCCCAGTCGACGGCGGCCGGGGAGTCGGGGTTGGTGTCGGCGAGCGGGTCGGCGACGACGTGCGCCGCCGAGAAGACGACCCGGGAGGCGAGCGGCGCGCCCGTGTCGAAGGAGAGCGGCTCGGCGCGCGGCTCGTACGCCTTCAACCCGCCTTCGGCGGTGGGGAGATGAAGGGTCACAGCGAGATCTCCGGAACGTCCAGGCGGCGACCGTCGGCCGACGACTTCAGACCCAGCTCGGCCATCTGCACGCCGCGCGCTCCGGCGAGGAGGTCCCAGTGGTAGTCGGCACCGGCGTACACGTGCTGGAGGAACAGCTCCCACTGGACCTTGAAGCCGTTGTCGAACTCGGTGTTGTCCGGGACCTCCTGCCACTGGTCGCGGAAGGAGTACGTCGCCGGGAGGTCCGGGTTCCAGACCGGCTTCGGGGTGGAACTGCGGTGCTGGACGCGGCAGTTGCGCAGTCCGGCGACGGCCGAGCCCTCGGTGCCGTCGACCTGGAACTCGACGAGCTCGTCGCGGTTGACGCGCACGTCCCACGAGGAGTTGATCTGGGCGACGACCGGTCCCTGGGGGCCCTCGATCTCGAAGATGCCGTACGCGGAGTCGTCGGCGGTGGCGTCGTAGGGCTTGCCGTTCTCGTCCCAGCGGGTGGGGATGTGGGTGGTGGCGAGCGCGGTGACCGAGGTGACCCGGCCGAACAGCTCGTGCAGCACGTACTCCCAGTGCGGGAACATGTCGACGACGATGCCGCCGCCGTCCTCCGTGCGGTAGTTCCACGAGGGGCGCTGGGCCTCCTGCCAGTCGCCCTCGAAGACCCAGTAGCCGAACTCGCCGCGCACGGACAGGATCCGCCCGAAGAAGCCACCGTCGATGAGGCGCTTGAGCTTGAGCAGGCCCGGCAGGAACAGCTTGTCCTGCACGACGCCCGACTTGACGCCCTTCTCCCGTGCCAGGCGGGCCAGTTCGACGGCGCCTTCGAGGCCGGTGGCGGTGGGCTTCTCGGTGTAGACGTGCTTGCCGGCGGCTATCGCCTTCTTCAGGATCTCCTCGCGGCCCGAGGTCATCGCGGCGTCGAAGAAGATGTCGACGCTGTCGTCGGCGAGTACGGCGTCCACGTCGGTGGAGATGTTCGCCGGGTCGAGCCCGTGCCGCTCGGCGATCGCCTTCAGGGCGTGCTCGCGGCGGCCCACCAGGACCGGCTCGGGCCACAGGACCGTGCCGTCACCGAGGTCGAGGCCGCCCTGCTCGCGCAGCGCGAGGATGGAGCGGACGAGGTGCTGGCGGTAGCCCATGCGCCCCGTCACACCGTTCATGGCGATGCGCACCGTCTTGCGTGTCACGTGAGTCCCTTCGTCCGGCCGGTGAACCGTCCTGGCGGCGAGGCGTCCTGCCGCCGTGGCCCGGCGTACGCGAAATCCGCGCCTGCCCCATCGATATCCCGTGTTCGATATCCCGTAGCAAGCGCTTTCTACCTAAGGAGAAGCTAGCCTCTGCACAGCCGCTCGGACAAGAGCGGATACGCGGCGGATGACAGCGGACACCACAGCCGACACCAGCCGCATACCAGTCGGAGGATGACTCGATGACCGTGACCCTTGCGGACGTGGCAGCCCGCGCGCAGGTGTCCCCCGCCACCGTCTCGCGCGTGCTCAACGGCAACTACCCGGTCGCCGCCGCCACCCGCGAGCGGGTCCTGAAGGCCGTGGACGAGCTGGACTACGTGCTCAACGGTCCGGCGAGCGCGCTCGCCGCCGCCACGTCCGACCTGGTCGGGGTGCTGGTCAACGACATCGCCGACCCGTTCTTCGGGATCATGGCGTCCGCCGTGCAGTCGGAGATCGTCGGCCCCGGCGGTCGCGCGGGCGGTGAGAGGCTCGCGGTGGTCTGCAACACGGGTGGTTCTCCGGAACGCGAGTTGACGTACCTGACACTGCTCCAGCGTCAGCGCGCGGCCGCGGTCGTTCTGACGGGCGGGGCGATCGAGGACGCCGCCCATGTGACGGCGGTGGCCTCGAAGTTGAGGCGGCTCGCGGAGGCCGGTACGCGGGTGGTGCTGTGCGGGCGGCCGCCGGTGCCGGACGCGGACGCGGTGGCGCTGACCTTCGACAATCGCGGCGGCGGCCGGGAGTTGACGGAGCATCTGCTGACTCTCGGGCACCGGCGCATCGGCTACGTCGCGGGGCCCGAGGAGCGGACGACGACCCGGGACCGCCTGGAGGGCCACCGCGAGGCGCTGACCGCCGCCGGGGTCGGCGAGTCGGACGGCCTGGTCGTGCACGGTCCCTACGACCGGGCGGCGGGGTACGCCGCGACGGTGGAACTCCTGCGCAGGGATCCGTCGTTGACCGCCGTGGTCGCCGCCAACGACACGGTCGCGCTCGGCGCCTGCGCGGCCCTGCGGGAGGCCGGCCTGCGCATCCCCGAGGACGTCTCGGTGGCGGGCTTCGACGACCTCCCCTTCAGCGTGGACGCGGTGCCCGCCCTGACGACGGTCCGGCTTCCCCTGGCGGAGGCGGCGGCGCGGGCGGGACGCATCGCGATGGGGCGGGAGGCTGCGCCGGCGGGTGGGGTGGATGTGGTGGGCGGGGAGTTGATGGTGCGGGGGTCCACGGGGGTGCCGCGGGCGTCGTGACGGTCACGCTGTTGGGGTGAGGTGTTCGTTTTCGGGGGTGGGTCGGTGGGGGTGGTCGTGGGTTGTCGGTCGGGTGCGGGTCGGTGGGGCTGGCCCCAGGTTGTCGTTCGGGTGCGGCCCGGTGGGACTGGTCGCAGGTTGTCGTTCGTCCGCGGCCCGGTGGGGCTTCTCGCGCAGTTCCCCGCGCCCCTGAAGCATGCGCTGCGCGCAGCTTCCCCCTGAGGCTGCGCTTCGCGCGCCTCCGCCCTGGGCAGGGGGTGCGCCCCACCTCGGACTGGTGGCGCGCCTCTCCTGAAACGTGGGGGCGCGCCTGTGATGAGATGCCGCACGAAGTGCGCATCTCAGGGGCGCGGGGAACTGCGCGACCAGCCACGACGCGACCCGCACCCGACCGCCAACCCCACAGGGACGCGGACCGCGAAAACCCCCTCGTGCGGACGCCCACCCCCACGTACCGTTACCCGCCATGACCGAAACCCAGGACCTCCCACCGCGCCTCACCCACCTCACCTTCCACGGCCCCCTCTCCGAGCCCCGGGCCAAGGGCATCGTCGACCGCCTGGCGCTCGCGGAGCCGACCACCGTGCTCGACATCGGCTGCGGCTGGGGCGAGTTGATGCTGCGGGTGCTCGAAGCGGCGCCCGGGGCGACCGGGGTCGGGATCGATCTCAACGGTGAGGATCTGGCCCGGGGCCGTACGGACGCCGCCGCCCGCGGTCTCTCCGGCCGCGTCGAGTTCCTGGAGAAGTCCGCCACCGACGCCGCGCCCGACCCCGCCGACCTGGTGCTCTGCCTCAGCGCCAGCCACGCGCTCAGCGACGCCGAACCGCCCCGCCACACCACGGAGGCGCTGCACGCGCTGCGCCGCCTCGTCACGCCGGGCGGCCGGGTGCTGCTCGCCGAGGGGTACTGGCAACGGCCGCCGACGCAGGACGAGTTGGCCGCGATGTGGCCGGACGCCAGGGCCGACGAGTACGACGACCTGGCGGGGCTCGTAGACCGCGCCGTGGAGGCCGGGTTCCGGCCCGCCTGGGTCGAGACGGCGAACCGTGACGAGTGGGAGACGTTCGAGTCCGGCTACCAGGCGGACAAGGAGGTCTGGCTGGCCGGCCACCCGGACCACCCGCTGGCCGGGGAGACCCGCGAGAAGCTGGACGCGCACCGGGCCAACTGGCTCAGGGGCTACCGCGACGTACTCGGCATCGCCTACCTCACCCTGGTCCCGGTGGGCTGACCCGCACCTCAGGCGAGGAAGTCGACCTCGCGGCCCGCGCCGTCGCCCCGCCGCCGCGACTCCTCATAGGCCAGCCAGGCCAGGGCAAGGTCCTGCCACGGGAGGCCGACCGGGGCGTAGACGGTGACGGCCCCGGGCGGCGGGCCGGCGCCGTTCAGGATCTCCCCCAGAACCGGGGTGGCGCGTACCGAATCAGCCGCACCCCCAAGAGAGCCCAACACCCCACTCTCAAGGGCGAGTTCCCGGTCATCGACGACCAAATATGCAGCCCGCAGCAGATCGGTTCCCAGTTCCAGCTTGCCGGGCTCGTCCGCGCCGAGCGTCGTGAAGTGCTGCCCGGGCCGGGCTTGGCCGAGGCCGAGGAGCGGGGTGCGGGACCAAGTCGACAGGAGGACGATGTCGGCCGCGTCGGCGATCGCCGCGGGGTGCGGTGCCGTACGCGCGTCATGACGGTCGGCGAACGCCCGCGCCCGGCCGGGATCCACGTCGTGGACCCACACCTCCCCGATGTCGCGCAGGGCGCGCAGTCCCCGCAGCATCAGCTCGGCCTGCGCGCCCGCCCCGATCACCCCGACCGTGCGCGCCTCCGCCCGGGCCAGCGCGTGCGTCCCCAGCGCGGCGGCGAGCCCGGTCCGCCAGGCCGTGACCGTCGCCGAGTCGAGCAGCGCCAGGAGCTCTCCGTCGACCCCGCTGTGCAGACAGACAACGCCACGCAGGGCGGGCGTCGCACCGGGGAATTTGGCGTTGACCTTCACCGTGTAGGCGGGGACCCCGGGCAGCACTCCTGGGATCAGCGCCGTCGCCGTACCGGCAAAGGGAAGCCCGGCGATCACCCGCCGACCACCGGCCCCGGGCACGGCGACCCGAAACCCCGCCGCCAGCGCCTCGGCGCAGGCGGCCGGGTCGAGGAGGGCGAGGAGGTCGGTACGGGTGAAGAGGCGGGTCATGGAGGGGATCATCGCAGCGCCGGGCAGGCCGCACGCCGGACAGCGCCCACTCAGTCCAGGCTGTCGCCGGGCGCCGGAATCCGCGCTCCCCCGCTCCCCCGCTCCTGCGCTCCCCCCGATCCGCAGCGCATCGGCGAGGCACTCGAAGAGGCGCAGGCTCAGGTGTCTCAGTTCTGCGTAGGTCGACATGAGATCGCCCAGTACAGCCCGGAGGGAGTCCAACGCACCTGCCGCAGAGTTTCATCGGATGAGCCTCGCCACGATGAGGACTGGGACACGCCGAGCCACGGGAGGCACCATGGTCGGCATGAGCGACTGGACGAGCACCTCGATGCCGTACCTGGCCCCGCCCGTCGAGGGCGCCCCGTCGGACGTATGGGGTGCGGAGGCCTCGGCTCAGGGGCGTCGGGGAACTCAGCGCATCGCACAGGCCGGAGAAGTACCCGCGCCGCCGGCCGTCGCGGCGCTGCTCGGCATGGAACCGGGCAGTCCCGTGGTCGTCCGCCGCCGCATCATCGAACTCGACGACACACCCTGCGAGTTGACGGACACGTATTACCCCGCGGACATCGCCCGGGGTACGCGCCTCACAGGCACCGGCAAGATTCGCGGCGGCGCCGTCGCACTGCTCGCCGAGCTCGGCCACGTAGGAGTACGCGTGCAGGAAGACGTCACCGCACACATGCCGGACGCCGAGGAGCGGGCGGAGCTGCACCTGGCGGAGAACGAGCCCGTGCTGCACATCGCCCGCCTCACCCTCGACGCCGACGGCCGTCCGATCCAGGCGGACCTCATCACCATGCCCGCCCGCCGCCAGCGCCTGCGCTACGAGATCCGGATCGGCTGACCGTGCCCCGTACCGACCCCGACGCCTTCGACCGCCGCCCGTTGCACGAACGGATCGCCGCCGATCTGCGCGACCGGATCATGAGCGGCGTGCTGGCTCCCGGAGCGAAGATCCCGTCGACCGTGCAGCTCAAGGAGCGTTCAAGGCGTCCGGCGCCAGCGTGCAGAAGGCCCTGCAACTCCTCAAGGGCGAAGGGCTGGCCATCAGGCGTGCCGGGGCGGCAGTCACGGCCCGCGCGCATCGCACAGCGGTGCGTCGTACGCCGTCAACTGCTGCCCCTTGATGAGGAGCCGGCGGAACCGGTCGCTTCCTACTACCCCTTGGGCATTGCTCGGTCCACAGCAATGACGGCAGACCGGTCGAAGCCACGGTGATGGTCAAGGCCGGTCATCTCTACGAGTTGCGGTACGAGTTCACGGCGGAGTAACTCCGTAAGCGGCCGTGTCCGACCGCCGCCCCCGGGGCTACTGTGCGCGCATGACGATCACGGACGCGGCGCCCGACGCCGAACTCGCCCTCACCGCCGCCGCGGCCGGCGCCGCGGTCGTGCGGGTGATGTACGACGACAGCGCACTGGAGCGGTTCGACAAGGGCGGCGGTGACTTCGCGACCGCCGCCGATCTCGCCGCGGAGGACGCCGTCCTCGGTGTGCTGCGGGCCGGACGGCCCGACGATGCCGTGGCGGGGGAAGAGAGCGGGGAGAGCGGGCTCCCGGGGGCGCGGCGGCGGTGGCTGGTGGACCCCCTGTGCGGGACCCTGAACTACGCCGCGAAGAACATGCTCGTCGGCGTCAACGTGGCTCTCAGGGTCGATGGCGAGGTCACGGCCGCCGCCACCGCCGACCCGTTCTCGGGGGAAGTCTTCTGGACCGACGGTGAGCGCGCCCTGGTCCGTGAGGGCGGCGTCGACCGGGCGTTGGCTCCGTCCGCCGCGTCGCGGCTCGTGGACATCAACATGGATACCGCCGACCCCCGTTCGCCCGAGTTCCGGGGCGCCCGGATCATCGCCGCACCGGAGTTCGCCGACCGCTTCCGGCCGCGTGTCGTATCGACGACGCTGGCCGTCGCCTGGGTCGCCGCCGGGCGACGGGCCGCGTACGTGACCGACGGGCAGCTGCGTGACAGCGTGCACTTCAGCGCCGGGATCGGCCTGTGCCGAGCCGCGGGGTGCGTGGTGACGGGGATCCTCGGCGAGCCGCTGCACACCGGGGCGGGCGGGCTCGTCGTGGCGGCCGACGCGGAGACCCACGCCGCGCTGGTGGGGATCGCGCAAGCCGTCTGAGGCATCGGCAGGCACCCACGGTGTGGCCGCCGAGCGGGGGCCACACCCCGCTCGGCGGCCGGTGTCCGGGAGGTGCCGGAGCCGTGCCGGGCTACACGTGCGGCCGGCGTCCCGGCTCCTGGTGGGGGAACTTCTGGTCGGCGCCCGGGAGGGTCGGCTTCGGGAGGGTGGCCACCTCTTCCTTCGCCTGGGCCAGCTGCTCGGCGGTGTCGTCGGGCAGGCGGGGCGCGCGGGGCTTGGCGTGGGAGAAGCGGAAGGCCGAGGTGAGGTCGCCGAAGGTGTCGCGGCGCCAGTCGGAGATGTTGGGCTCCTCGACGCCCGTGAAGCTCTCCAGGAACTGGAGCGCCGAGGTGTGGTCGAAGGTCTCCGAGGCAACCCAGCCGCCGACCGTCCAGGGCGAGATGATGATCGCGGGGACGCGGAAGCCGCCGCCGATGGGCAGACCCTTCACGAACTCGTCCGCGGTGCCCGCCGGGGGCGTGGGCGGCGCGACGTGGTCGAACAGGCCGTCGTTCTCGTCGTAGTTGAGGATGAAGGCGGTCTTCGCCCAGACCTTGGGGTTGCTGGCTATCGCCTCTATCTTCTGGGCGACGAAGTCGGCGCCGGCCGCCGGAAGGTAGTCCGGGTGCTCCGACTGGTAGCTCGTCGGCATGATCCAGCTCACCGCCGGGAGGCGGTCGTTGCGGGCGTCGTCCTCGAAGGTGCCCTCCGGCTGCGGACGCACCCCGCGCTCGTAGAGGTCCGAGCCGGGCTGCGCGTTCTTGAACGACGCGAAGTTCTCCAGCATGTTGCAGCCGTAGTCGTCGTCCTGCTGGTAGACCTTCCAGCTGACACCGGCGGCCTGGAGGCGCTCCGCGTACGTCGTCCAGCGGTAGGGCTGCGGCGCCGTGTTGTTGAGGATGGGGCCGCCCTGCGTGCCGCCGGGGTCGATGCTGCCCGTCATCCAGTAGAGCCGGTTGGGCCAGGTCGGGCCGAAGACCGAGCAGAAGTAGTTGTCGCAGATGGTGAAGGTCTCGGCGAGCGCGAACTGGAAGGGGATGTCCTTACGGGTGTAATACCCCATCACGTACGGGCCGTTGACGCCGTCGGCCTTGCGGTGCGCGGGCAGCCACTGGTCCATCTTCCCGTTGTTCCACGCCTCGTGCTGCACCGACCAGGCGTGCGACGTGGAGGGGATGGCCTGGGCGCTGGTGGAGTGGGTGTCCAGGTGGAACGGGAGCAGGTACCCCTTCGGGTTCTCCGCGTCGGGCTGGTAGAAGACCGAGCGGCCGCTGTCGAGCTTCAGCGCATGGGGGTCGTTGAAGCCGCGCACGCCCTTGAGCGTGCCGAAGTAGTGGTCGAACGAACGGTTCTCCTGCATGAGCATCACGACGTGCTCGATGTCGCGCAGCGAGCCCTTGCGGGGCGGGCCCGCCGCGACCGCCTTCTGGACGCTGGGCGGGAGGAGGGAGAGTGCCGCGGCGCCGCCGACGGCTCCCGCCGCGGAACCGAGGAGTCTGCGTCGGGTCAGTTCGGCCATGGAAAGTTCCCTGTCTGCTCGGGTCCGGCTGTCGCCGCCTGCATGCCAACGGCCCGTGTCGCACGGGCCGTTGGATCAACAGTGCGCTCCGCCGGATGTGACGCAGAGGAGGCCCACGATGAAATCAGGGACAACGCACGGCAAGGGCTTGGCCAACCCATGGGCCTGGACCCGGACACTTGGCACACGCCATACCTGCCGTATACACGGACTTGAATCGGCCCCCGCGCCGCAGCCCGCCCACGTCGGCATCCGTGGACGGCCCCCGGGTCCGGGCGTACGCTGAGCGGCACCCGAAACCTCTGACTGAGTCAACTGTCCGCGCCGCTGTCCGCGCCACGAGGTACCCGCGAGGTGACCATGACCGTGCACGACATCCGGTCCTTCAACCGCTTCTACACGAACGTGATCGGCGCGCTCGACTACAGCCGCCACCTGTACGCCCCGTACACCCTCACCGAGTCCCGGGTCCTGTACGAGCTTGCGCACAGCGAGCACGTCGACGCCGCCGACCTGCGCACCCGGCTCTCGCTCGACGCGGGGTATCTGAGCCGCATCCTCGGCAAGTTCGAGCGGGCGGGCCTGGTCGAGCGCGGCTCGTCGGACAAGGACTCCCGGCGCCGCCGCATCACGCTCACCGCACGCGGCCGCGGCGCCGCCGAACTCCTCGACGAGCGCTCACGGGAACGCGTCGGCACGCTGCTCGCCTCGGTTCCGGCGGGTGAGCGCGAGCGGCTGGGCGACGCCCTGCGCACCGTCCGTCGACTGCTCGGCGACGGCCGCGCGACCCCGCACCCCGACGACGTGCTGCTGCGCGAACCGGGCCCCGGCGACCTCGGCTGGATCGTCGCGCGCAACGGCGCTCTGTACGCGGCCGAGTTCGGCTGGAACACCGACTACGAGGGCCTGGTCGCCCGCATCGTCGCCGACTTCGCCGAGGACCACGACCCGCACCTGGAGCGGGTGTGGATCGCCGAGCTGGACGGCCGTCCGGTGGGCTGCGTGATGTGCGTACGCGACGAGGCGCCCGGCACGGCCCGGCTGCGCCTGCTGCTCGTCGAGCCCGAGGCACGCGGTCTCGGCATCGGCGACCGGCTGGTGCGCGCCTGTACGGACTTCGCGCGGGGCGTCGGCTACCGGGAGATGGTGCTGTGGACCAACGATGTGCTGAAGTCGGCCCGTTCGATCTACCAGCGGCACGGATTCGTCCTCGTCGGCGAGCGGCCGCACCGGTCCTTCGGCGCCGATCTCGTCGGACAGGACTGGAAGATGGCCCTCCATAAGTCGGTGGACTGACGGGTAGGGTCCGCCCCATGAAACTGGCGTTCTCCACCCTCGGTGTCCCTGGTCTCCCCCTCGACGACGTGCTGCGCCTCGCCACCACGCACGGCTATCACGGTGTCGAGCTGCGCGCGCATCCCGAGGAGCCGGTCCATCCGGGCATCGGTGCGGACGAGCGGGCGGACGCCGCCGCACGGTTCAAGGCGGCCGGTGTCGAGGTGGTCGGTGTCGCCGGGTACGCGCGGGTGGCGGCGCCCGCCGCCGACGACGGGCCCGTGCTTGACCAGGTCCGTGAACTGGTCGATCTGGCGCGGGACCTGGGGGCACCGTACGTGCGCGTGTTCCCCGGCGGGGGTGACGAGCAGAGCGCCGAGGAGGCCGACGCGACGGCCGCGCGGCGGCTCGGGGTCGCCGCCGAGTACGCGGCCGAGCGCGGTGTACGCGTCCTGCTGGAGACCCATGACTCGCACCGCACCGGCGCCGCCGCGTCCCGGGTCGCCGGGCTCGTCGGCCACCGCAACGTGGGCGTTCTGTGGGACGTCATGCACACCTGGCTCGGCGGCGAGCAGCCCTCGGCCTCGTATGCCGCGCTCTCTCCCTACCTCGGCTATGTCCAGGTCAAGGACATCGCCGGGCCCGACGACACGACGCCGCTCGCGCTGGGGGCCGGGGTGCTGCCGCTCGCCGAGTGTGTGGAGGTGCTCAGCCGGGAGGGGTGGGACGGGTGGTTGTGCTGGGAGTACGAGGCCCGCTGGTACGAGTCGGCTGCGCCGCTTTCCGGGTTGCTGGGCGCGGGGCGGGAGTTGCTGGGCCGGCTCCTCACCGAGTCGGCGTAAGGGGTTCGTCGCCGGGCGCGGCTCCCGTCGTGGCTGGTCGCGCAGTTCCCCGCGCCCCTGAGGCAGTCGATCGAGTGCCGCTCGCGTCGTGGTTGCTCGCGCAGTTCCCCGCGCCCCTGGGTCATCGACCGAGTCCCGCTCTCGTCGTGGTTGCTCGCGCAGTTCCCCGCGCCCCTGGGTCATCGACCGAGTCCCGCTCTCGTCGTGGTTGCTCGCGCAGTTCCCCGCGCCCCTGGGTCATCGACCGAGTCCCGCTCTCGTCGTGGTTGCTCGCGCAGTTCCCCGCGCCCCTGGGTCATCGACCGAGTCCCGCTCTCGTCGTGGTTGCTCGCGCAGTTCCCCGCGCCCCTGGGTCATCGACCGAGTCCCGCTCTCGTCGTGGTTGCTCGCGCAGTTCCCCGCGCCCCTGGG
>NZ_JBHVIX010000028.1:49700-118739 GCF_042799415.1 Streptomyces sp. NPDC057694 | reverse complement strand
AGCCGGTGCGGCAGCGGCCGGGGGCGGCAGGGCGCCGGGCGCCTTCGGCCGACCTGCCGCGCGCGAGCGGACCGCGCCCGGCGCCACGGGCGCGGCCCCCGCGTACTGAGGCGCCTGCGCCGTCTCCGCCGCACCGCCGACCAGTGACAGCCCCCGCGCCGTGACGGCGGGGCTCGGCCCCGCCGCGTCGTACCCCGCGAACAGCCCCGCGAGCCCGGTCGGCGGCTCGCGCCAGCCGGACGGCGCCGGGGCGGGCTGACGGCGCCCGATCCGCACCGAGCGCAGCACGGGCGCCCCGGTCGGCCGGTGCAGATCGGCGGTGGACAGGCCGAGGCGCACCCCGGTCCAGTCCTCGCCGGTGCGCTGCGCGACCGAGGCCCGCAGCACGAGACGGCCGCCCTCCTCGTCCTGACGGTGCGTCAGTCGGTAGGAGGGCACCCAGACCGCACCCGGCACGCGGTACTCGATCTCGATGTCCACCGGCCCGGTGACGGACCCCTCGCCCGCGTCCGTCTCCGTCAGGCTGAGGTCGGCGCAGACCGTGGTGTGCACGGGAGTCGACGGAGTGTCGGTGGAGGCGCGTGCCAACCGGTCGGCGGCGACGTCGAGTTCGAACGCGACGCGGCGCAGCCGCTCGTCCAGTTCGACGAGTCCGGTGTGCAGTTCCGCCAGCCGTTCGTCGACGAACTCCGCGAGCCGCAGCCACGCCTCGACGGGTGTGCGCCGGTGCGGGTCGTCGCGGCGGCGCGGCGGCGGGACCGGGCGCAGCGCCGTGACCTCCTCGATCCGGCGCAGCTGCCGGTCCCGGCGGGCCTCGGTGCTCCGCCGCTCCTCGGTCAGCCGCTCGGTCTCACGGACCAGTTCCGGGGCCGCCTCGGGCGCGAGGGGTTCGGCCTCGACGGCGATCCGGGCGCCGGTCACCCGAAGTGCGGGCCCGTCCACCACGTACGCGCGCAGCGAGAGCGGGTCCAGGACGCGCGGCAGGCCCCGCACCCGTACCCGGCCGTCGGCCGGTACGACGCCCCGGGCGAGCCGTCGGCACACCGCGCCGCGCGCGTGCACCACGACCGACGTGAGCTCCGATTCCCAAGGCGCGCAGGGCTGTGCCGCCGCGTCCGTCATCGCGTGTCCCCTCCCGTACGCCGCCGTGCACGGCGCCGACCTCGGTCGAAGGGTAGCCCGGGGGCAGCGGGCCGGACACGGGATTGCGTACGGGAGGGGAGGTCACTCCGGGGGCAGCACCGCGGCGAGCGCCGCCATCACGGGAGCGCGCCGGACATCGATGTGGGCGAAGGTGAGCGCCTCGGCCAGACGCGGCCGGCCGGCGCCGATCGCGTCGCAGATCTGGCGGTGCTCCGCGCAGTGCTGCTCGGCCCCGCGCTCGGTGGCGGTGATGCGGAACAGCCAGTGCATCAGGCCGCGCGAGGGCTGGAACGACGACTGCAGCAGGCGATTGCCCGTCATGGTGATCAGCTCGGCGTGGAAGGCCGTGTTCGCGGCCGCGATGGCCGCCTCGTCGCCGCGCCCCGTCGCCGCCTCGGCCGCGGCCATCACCGCGCGCAGCCCGTCGTGGTCGCCGCCGCGCGCGACGATCTCGGCCGCCCGGCGCGCCGCGAACACCTCCAGGCTCAGCCGGAGATCGAAGAGTTCGTCGACGTCGCGCAGGGTGAGCCGACGCACCCGCGCGCCCCTGCGCGGCTCCAGGACGACGAGCCCCTCGCCCGCGAGCCGCATCAGAGCCTCGCGCACCGGGACGCGCGAGACCCCGAGCGCCTCGGCGAGTTCGCGTTCGCGCAGCCGGGTGCCCGCCCGGTAGGTGCCCGCGTGGATGCCGGCCCGGATCAGCTCCTCGGTGCGCTCCACGTGCGAGGCGCCGGGCGGTTCGGACACCTCGGCGAGCGTCACGCGCCCGCCTTCGGCGCGGACTCGTGGAACGCGGGGAACGTCGGCGGGAACAGCGCCGCGGTGTCCCGGCGCTCGGTGTCGCGCTCGCTGTAGGCGGCGCGCATCCGCTCGAACAGGGCCTGGGCGTCGCGGCGCAGCGTTTCCAGGTCGAGGCCGGGCAGGCCGCCGTCGACGAGCACGGGGCTTCCCGCGACCACGGAGTTCGTCGCCTGCCGCGCGGTCCCGTTGAGCAGGAAGGTGCGCACCGGGTCGTCGAGCACGCCGTCGCGGATGTCGTCCAGGGAGAACGCGACCAGGTCCGCCTGCGCGCCGGGAGCGATCCGGCCCAGGTCGGCACGGTCGAGCGCACGGGCGCCGCCCAGGGTGGCCGCCTCCACGTAGTGCTCGGCGGGCGCGGCGTCCGAGCGCCCGTCGGCGATCTTCGCCAGGTGCACGCCGACGTCCATGCCGCGGACCAGGTCCGGCGGGAAGGAGTCGGTGCCCAGGCACAGGTTCACACCGGCCTCGCGGTACGCGCGGAAGGAGTGCAGCATCTCGCCGTACCGCAGGGAGGTCTGCGGGCAGTGGACGACCGAGATCCCGCTGCGGGCGAGCAGCGCCAGGTCGCCGCGGTCCGCGCCGTGCACGGCCGGGTGCCGGTCGAGGAGCACCGTGTGCGGGATGAGCAGGTTCGGGCCCAACAGGCCGTGCTTGTCGAGGAGTTCGAGCGGTGTCAGACCGTGCCGCCGCTCGATGATGTTCCGCTCGGCCAGGCCCTGGAGCGCGTGCAGCCGGACCAGGACGCCGCGCTCGCGCCCGACCCGGGCGGTCTCCGCGAGGAGTTCCTCGGTGAGGGTCTCGATGCGGCACGGCAGCAGGACGCCGGTGAGCAGCGGGTCGTCGAGCCCGTCGACGTGGTCCAGGAAGCGCAGCGCGTCGCGCAGTCCCGCCCGGCCCTCCGCCTCGTCGAAGGCGACCTCCCGGGTGCCGTCCGGCAGGACGACGTTGACGCCCGAGCGGTAGGCGGGGCCGAGATAGCCGCGCAGCCCGATCCGGCGGGAGACGCGCGCCGTCTCGACGAGTTCGTCGTACGGCTCGGCCCAGCGGCTGTGCACCTCGGAGGCGATCGGCATGAACGTCGTGATGCCGTGCAGCGCGAGCTGGGCGAGGGCGTACGTGCGGATGGTCGTGCGTTCCTGCGGCGTGAACACGTCGTGGCGCCGCTGGGCGAAGTAGTCCAGGGACCACTGCAGGCCCTTGGCGCGCTCCGGTCCCGCCCAGGAGTCCAGGACGAGATGGTCGACGTCGGTGAGCGCGTCGAGGTCGATGAGGCCGGGCAGCACCAGGGACTCGCCCAGGTCGCGCTCCGTGTCGACCGGCCCGTCGTAGCGGGGGCCGACGTAGACCACACGGTCGTCCTCCCACACCACTTCGCCGTCCCGCAGCAGCGCGTGGCCGCCGTCCTGGTGGGCGAGGATGTGCCGGGCGCGCCAGCGGGTGCGCATAGTGCCTCCTGAGATTCACGGGTCGTGCCGTCCTGATCGTACGAGTTGGTATACCGACCAGGGAAGAGTGAGCCGCCCGTCGATCTCCATCGGGACGGCCGGAGGGTGAAATGCCCCGTTAAGCGGCGCTGTTGCGGCACTCGGTATACCAAAATCCGGTCACCCCTTTCGCGCCATCGCTTTCTTGGTATACCGTCCCGCCAACCTTCCCCCGAGCGCCGAATGGATCACGCGACGTGACGGATTCCCCTGTGCTGCCCGCTCGGCCGCCTTCCGGCGCCGAGGCCGGCGGCGAGCCCAACTTCACCGCTGCCCGGCCCGCTTCGGCGCAGCCGGCAGTAGCCGCCCGCTCCCTGCTCGGCACCGCGTGGCTGCGCATCCGGCGCAGCAAGATCGCGCTCGCCGCGCTCGCCGTGGTGGTCCTCATGATTCTCTTCGCTGCGCTGGCCCCGCTGCTCAGCGCCCTCGAGGGCCAGGACCCGTACACCACGCGCACCAGCCCGGACGTCCTGGACGACTACGGCACCCCCGGACTGCCGCTGTCCTACTACCGCTTCCCGTCCGCCGACCACTGGCTCGGCGTCGAACCGGGCCTGGGCCGCGACATCTTCGCCCGCATGGCGCACGGCGCCCAGGTCTCCCTGATCATCGCGCTGCTCGCGACGGCCGTCTCCGTCGTCCTCGGCACGATCCTCGGCGCCGCCGCCGGCTACTTCGGCGGCAAGGTCGACATGGTGATCAGCCGGATCATGGACCTGTTCCTGGCCTTCCCGCACCTGCTGCTCGTGCTCTCGCTCACGCCGATCCTCCAGTCCCGGCTCGGCGACACGGCGCTGGGAGAGGGCAGTCTGCTGCCGATCGCCTCGCTCGTGATCATCCTCGGCTTCTTCGGCTGGGCCTACCTCGCCCGCGTCGTGCGCGGTCAGGTGCTGTCCATCCGCGAGCAGGAGTTCGTCGAGGCGGCCCGGTCCTACGGCGCCTCGCACCGCACGATCATCCTCAAGCAGATCGTGCCCAACGTGATGGGCGTCGTCCTCGTCTACGCCACGATGATGATCCCCACCAACATCACCGCCGAGGCGGCGCTCTCGTTCCTCGGCGTCGGCGTCAAGGACCCCACCCCCTCCTGGGGGCAGATGCTCAACGCCGCCCAGGCCGGCAACTGGTACCTGACCGACCCCTGGTTCCTGGCCGTGCCCGCCGGCGCCCTCGTCCTCACGGTGCTGGCCTTCAACCTGCTCGGCGACGCCGTCCGCGACGCCCTCGACCCCAAGTCCTCCCGTGGCTGACCGAAGTCCACGCACGCCACGAACCCCAGGAGCAGCAGTGAATCGACGCACCGCGGCGGCTCTCGCCCTGACGGTGAGCGCCGGGCTGACCCTCACCGCCTGCGGCGGCCCGAAGCCCAAGCCCGGCTCGGGCTCCAACGCCCCCGCCGACGCCTTCGAGGCCGTCAAGGTCGGCGACGGCGACACGACCAGGGGCGGCAACGTCAACGTCGTGATGTCCACCGACTTCCAGACCCTCGACCCGGGCAACAGCAACTACGTCCAGACGGCCAACGTCGGCCAGCTGTACTACCGCACCCTCACCATGGCCAAGGAGGAGGCGGGCAAGCCCCCGAAGATCGTCCCCGACCTCGCCACCGACCTCGGCAAGGTCTCCAAGGACGGCCTCACCTGGACCTACACCCTGAAGACAGGGCTGAAGTTCGAGGACGGCTCGCCGATCACCGCCAAGGACGTCAAGTACGGCGTCGAGCGGACCTACGCCCGCGACGTGTACACCCAGGCCCCGCAGGAGCTGAACTCCGCCCTCTCCGACGACGGCTACAAGGGCCCCTACGCCAAGGGCTCCGCCGGTGACTTCAAGGGCGTCGAGACCCCCGACGACCGTACGGTCGTCTTCAAGCTGAAGCAGCCCTTCGCCGAGTTCCCGGCGCTGGTCTCCCGCTCCAATACCGCGCCCGTGCCCCGGGCGAAGGACACCAAGCTCGACTACACCAACCACCCGGTGTCCACGGGCCCGTACAAGATCAAGTACTACGACCGCGGCCGCTCCATGAAGCTCGTCCGCAACAAGAACTGGGACCCGGCCACCGACCCCAACCGCAGCGCCCTCCCGGACACCTTCACCTTCAGCCTCTCCACCGCGCAGTCGACCATCAGCCAGCAACTGCTCGCCGACTCCGACCCCACCGCGCTCACCCTCGACAGTGCGGGCGGACTCCAGGCGTCCGACGCGGCGAAGCTCGACGAGCCGGCCGTCGCGCGGCGCACCGCCTCCGGCCTGATCGGCTGCACCGACGTCCTCGACTTCAACACCGAGTCGATCAAGGACCCGGTGGTCCGCGAGGCCATCGCGCTCGCCATCGACCGCAAGGCCATCCAGCTCCAGTACGGCGGCGCCCGCTTCGGCAAGCTCACGCAGTCGTACATCAACCCCGACCAGCGCGGTTACGTCACCCAGCACACCGGACTCGACCCGGCGGGCCAGCCCCGGCTCGCGGCGGCGAAGAAGCTCCTGAAGGGCCGGGACGTCCCGAAGAAGCTCGTCTACGGATACGCCGACGCCACGCCCCGCTACAAGAACATGGGCACGTCGCTCCAGCAGAACCTCAAGCAGCTCGGCATCGATCTCGAACTGCGCGCGATCCCCGCCGCGAACTACTACACGACGCTCGCCGGCTCCAACATGCCCGACATCGCCCGCAGCGGCTGGTGCGGCGGCGCCGACAGCGGCTCGGTGCGCACCACCATCGACCCCAACCTGGGCCCGAGCGTCGACGGCAAGAGCTTCGGCTTCTCCAACATCCCCCGCTACCACGACCCCGAGATCGCCCGCGCCATGTACGAGCTGCGCGGGGAAAACGGCGGCAGCGAGGAGTTGGGCCGCAAGTGGTCCGCGCTCTTCGACCAGGCCATGCAGGACTACCCGCTCGTGCCCCTCATCCGCAACGTCACGCGCTCCGTCGTCGGATCCGACATCCGCAACGCGCAAGTCGGTTACTTCTTCGGCTCCATCGACCTCTCGACCGTCTCGGTCGTGTCCAAGAAGGGGTGACCATGGCCGCGTTCCTGCTACGGCGCTTCGGCGCCACCGTCGTCCTGCTGATCGTCATCAGCTTCGTCACCTTCACCCTCTTCCAGTTCGGGCCCGCCGATCCGGCCGCCGCGGCCTGCGGGCAGGAGTGCACGCCGCAGCGCGTGGCCGAGGCGCGCGTCGCGCTCGGCATGGACAAGCCGTTCCTCACCCAGTACCTGACCTACATGTCCGGCCTGTTCCACGGGCGGACGCTCGGCGCGGCCGGTGCGCAGACGCTCTGCGAATGGCCCTGTTTCGGCAAGTCGTTCCAGACGAACGAGAACGTCACCGCCGTCCTCGAACGCGCCCTGCCGTACACCGTGTCCGTCGCCGTGGGCGCGATCGTGCTCTGGACGGTCGTCGGCGTCACCCTCGGCACGCTCGCCGCGCTGCGCAAGAACAAGCTCGTCGACAAGCTGATCGTGGGCGGCGCCTCGGTCGGCGTCTCGCTGCCGATCCCCGTCACCGGTCTGCTTCTGCTGCTGGTCTTCGTCTCGACGTTCGACCTGCTGCCGTTCACCACCAACGCCATCACGTCCCCGTTCGGACCCGCCGGATTCGGCGGCTGGTTCCAGAACTACCTGCTGCCCTGGGTCGCGCTCGCCGTGCTGTTCAGCGCCCAGTACATCCGCGTCACCCGCAGCTCCATGCTGGAGACGTTCGGCGAGGACTTCATGCGCACCGCCCGCGCCAAGGGCCTGTCCCGCACGGTCATGGTCGTCCGGCACGGCGCCCGCGCCGGGCTCACCCCCGTTGTCACCATGCTCGGCCTCGACATCGGGCTGCTGCTCGGCGGCGCCGTCCTCACCGAGCAGATCTTCTCCGTACCCGGCGTCGGCTTCACCGCCGTCCGCGCCGCACAGGCCGGCGACCTGCCCGTGACCATGGCGATCACCCTGCTCGCCGCCTTCTTCATCATCGTCGCCAATGTCGTCGTCGACGCCGTCTACGCCGTCATCGACCCGCGAGTGAGGGCCGCCTGATGACCACCGTCACCGATCAACCCCTGTTGCGCATACGCGACCTGCACGTCACCTTCCCGACCGACGACGGGCTCGTGCACGCCGTCAACGGCATGGACCTCACCCTGAACCGGGGCGAGACCATCGGCGTCGTCGGCGAGTCCGGCTCCGGCAAGACCGTCACCAGCCAGGCGCTGATGGGCCTGCTCAAGGAGACCCGCGCCGAGGTCACCGGCGAGATCCTGCTCGACGGCACCGACCTCAACTCCCTGTCCGAGGACCGGATGCGGTCCTGGCGCGGCAAGAAGATCGCCATGATCTTCCAGGACCCGCTCTCCGCGATGCACCCCCTGCACACCGTCGGCGCCCAGATCGCCGAGGCCTACCGGGTGCACAACCAGGTGTCGCGGAAGGCCGCCCTCGACGTCGCCGTCGACATGCTGGGCCGGGTCGGCATCCCCGACCCCAAGCGGCGCGCCCGCGCCTACCCGCACGAGTTCTCCGGCGGCATGCGCCAGCGCGCCATGATCGCCATGGCGCTGGTCTGCGAACCGGAACTGCTCATCGCCGACGAGCCGACCACCGCCCTCGACGTCACCGTCCAGGCGCAGATCCTCGACCTGCTCGGCGAACTCCAGCAGGAGACCGGCACCGCCGTCGTCCTCGTCACCCACGACCTCGGCGTCGTCGCCGAGGTCTGCCACCACGTCGCCGTCATGTACGGCGGACAGTGCGTGGAGCGGGGCAGCGTCCGCGAACTGTTCCGGGATCCGCGCCACCCCTACACCCAGGGCCTGCTCGCCTCCATGCCCACGCTCGGCGACGACAGCGAACGGCTGCGCCCCATCGCGGGCTTCCCGCCGTCGCTGCTCGCCCTGCCCCAGGGCTGCCTCTTCGCCGAGCGCTGCCCGCAGACCCACCGCGTGCCCGACGGGCGGTGCCACGGCGAGCGCCCCGCGTTCCTCACCGCGAGCCCCGCCGGAACCGCCGCCCACCCCTCCCGGTGCCACCTGGAGACCCTCACCGACGCCGAGGAGGCCGTGCGATGACCACCACCGAACAGCCGCCGCTCCTGGAGGCGCAGGGCCTGACCAAGCACTTCCCGGGGCGCGGCGGCCTGCTGGGCCGTGGCGGCGCCCCGGTCAAGGCCGTCGACGGCGTGAGCTTCTCCGTGGGCGCCGGACAGACCCTCGGCATCGTCGGCGAGTCCGGCTGCGGCAAGTCCACCACCGGCCGGCTCCTGATGCGCCTCCTCGAGCCGACCTCCGGCACCGTCCGGCTCGACGGCCGCGACGTCGGCTCGCTGAACCGGGCCGAGGCGCAGGAGTACCGCCGCCAGGTGCAGATGGTCTTCCAGAACCCGGCCTCGTCCCTCAACCCCCGGCAGACCGTGGGCGCCGCGATCGCCGCGCCGCTCCAGGCCCAGGGCATCGACCCGCCCGGCGGCGTCAAGACGCGCGTACGGGAACTCATGGACCGGGTCGGCCTGCGCCCCGACCACTACAACCGGTTCCCGCACGAGTTCTCCGGCGGCCAGAAGCAGCGCGTCGGCATCGCCCGCGCGCTCGCCCTCGAACCCCGCCTGATCATCTGCGACGAGCCGGTCTCCGCCCTCGACGTCTCCGTGCAGGCCCAGGTGGTCAACCTGCTCCAGGACATCCAGGCCGACACCGGCGTCTCGTACCTCTTCATCGCCCACGACCTGTCCGTCGTACGGCACTTCGCCGATCGCGTCGCCGTCATGTACCTCGGAAAGATCATGGAGAGCGGGGCCACCCGGGAGGTCTTCGACCACCCCCGCCACCCCTACACCCGCGCCCTGCTCTCCGCCGTCCCCCAGCCCGACCCGGACGCCGACCGGGGCCGCAGGATCCGCCTCTCCGGCGATCTGCCCACCCCGGCGAACCCCCCGTCCGGCTGCGTGTTCCGTACGCGGTGCCCGCTGCGCCCCACCCTCGGCGAGGCCGAACAGGCGCGCTGCGCGGGGGAGACCCCACCGGTGCCGGACGGCGAGGCGCCCGCCTGCCACTTCGCCGACCACGCCGTCCCGACCCACTGACCCGACAGCACACCCAGCCCAAGCACCCCGCCCACACACCCCGTCAACACATCACCGAAGTAAGGAAGTTGCACCACATGCTCATCCGTGACGTCCGCCCCTGGGGCGGCGAGCGCAGCGACGTGACCGTCGACGGCACCCGCATCACCGCGATCCGCCCGCACGACCCGGCGGCCGCACCCGCCGGAGAGGTCGTCGAGGGCCGCGGCCGACTGCTGCTGCCGTCCTTCAGCGACGTTCACGTCCACCTGGACTCCACCCGCATCGGCCTGCCGTTCCGCCCGCACACCGGCGGCCCCGGCGTGTGGACGATGACGATGAACGACCGCGAGAACTGGCGTGACGCCGAGATCGACCTGCCCACGCGGGTCGCCGGCACCCTGGAGCGCATGATCGCCCGCGGTACGACGCGTGTGCGCACCTACGCGCAGGTCGACGTCGACTGCAAGCTGGAGAAGTTCGAGGCGGTCGTCGCCGCCAAGGAGAAGTACGGGCACCTCGCCGACGTCCAGATCATGACGTTCCCGCAGGCCGGCATCCTGCTGGAGCCCGGCACCGCCGACTACCTGGAGGCCTCGCTCAAGGCGGGCGCCGACGTCATGGGCGGCATCGACCCCTGCACCCTGGACCGCGACCCCAAGGGCCACCTCGACGTCGTCTTCGGACTCGCCGAGAAGTACGGCGTCGAGGTCGACATCCACCTCCACGAGCCGGGCGAACTCGGCGTCTTCTCCACCGACCTGATCCTGGAGCGCGTCCGCGCGCTCGGCATGCAGGGCAAGGTCACCATGTCGCACGCCTACGAGCTGGGCTCCGTCAACGAGTCCACCAGCCGCCGCCTCATCGAGGAGTTCGCGGAGCTGGACATCGCCATGGCGACCGTCGCCCCCGCCGCCCGCAACCAGCTCTCCCTCGCCGCGCTCACCGAGGCGGGCGTCCGCGTCGGCCTCGGCGAGGACGGGCAGCGCGACTACTGGAGCCCGTACGGCAACTGCGACCTGCTCGACCGCACCTGGCAGCTCGCCTTCACCAACAACTTCCGCCGTGACGAGCACATCGAGATGTGCCTGGCGGTCGCGAGCATGGGCGGCGCCTCGATCATGAGCCACGACGTGCCCCGCCTCGCCGGGATCACCGACCGGCCAGGACTCGCCGTCGGCGACCGCGCCGACCTGCTGCTCGTGGACGGCGAGACGCCCAGCAGCGCCGTCATGGACCGCGGCACCGACCGCACGGTCCTGCACGACGGACGGGTCGTCGCCGAAGGCCTCGAACTGGTCGACGCCGGCTGACCCGAGGCGGGGGGCACCCTGGACGCTGCCGGGCAATCATCCGATGATTGCCCGGCAGCGTCCGCGCATCGACGTAACGGAGTGATCCGCATGGCCGAAGGGCACCCCCACTCGTCCGCCCGCCGCAGTCAGGCCTGGTTCGGCGCCGCCGGACGGGGCGGCATGGTCTACCGCTCATGGCTGCGCAACCAGGGGCACGGCCCCGAGGTGTTCGACGGCCGCCCGGTGATCGGCGTCGCCGTCTCCGCGTCCGAACTCGCGCCCTGCAACGCCCACTTGACCCGCGTCGCCGAATCCGTGAAGCGCGGTGTGTGGCAGGCCGGGGGGTTCCCGCTGGCGTTCCCCACCATGGCGACGGGCGAGACCCTGATGCGGCCCACCGCCATGCTGTACCGCAACCTGATGGCCATGGAGGTCGAGGAGCTGATCCGCGCCAACCCGCTCGACGGCGTGGTGCTGCTCTCCGGCTGCGACAAGACGACCCCGGCCATGCTCATGGGCGCCGCCAGCGTCGACCTGCCCGCGCTGATGGTCACCGGCGGCCCCATGCTCAACGGCAAGTTCCAGGGCCGGGACGTCGGTTCGGGCACCGCCGTGTGGCAGATGGAGGCCGAGGTCAAGGCCGGCCGGATGACCGAGGAGGAGTGCTTCTTCGCCGAGGGCTGCATGGCGCGCTCCGACGGCCACTGCATGACGATGGGCACCGCCTCCACCATGGCCTGCATGGCGGAGACCCTCGGCATGCAACTGCCCGGCTCCGCCACCTGGCCGGCCGTCGACATGCGCCGCTACGAGACCGCCCAGCGGGCCGGCCGTCGCATCGTGGAGATGGTCGAGGAGGAGCTGCGCCCCTCGGAGATCCTCACCCGGGAGGCGTTCGAGAACGCGATCCGCACCAACGCCGCGATCGGCGGCTCCACCAACGCGATCATCCACCTCACCGCCCTCGCCGGCCGCGTCGGCGTCCGCCTCGACGCCGAGGACTTCGACCGGCTCGCGCGGGACGTACCGACGCTGCTGAACCTGATGCCGTCCGGGAAGTACCTCATGGAGGACTTCTGCTACGCGGGCGGGCTCCCCGCGGTCCACCGCGAACTGGTGCGGGCCGGACTCCTGCACAGCGGCGGAGTCACCGTGACCGGGCGCCCCCTCGCCGAGAACGTCGCGGACGCCGAGCGCATCGGCGACGAGGTCATCACCCCGGTCGACGCCCCCTTCCAGCCGGCCGGCAGCGGCACCGCCGTCCTGCGCGGCAACCTCTGCCCGGACGGCGCCGTCGTCAAGCAGTCCGCGGCGTCCGCGCACCTGCTCACCCACACCGGTACCGCCCGCGTCTTCGACTCCCCGGAGGCCTACCACGCGGTCTGCGACGACCCGGACCTGGACGTCGACGAGAACACGGTCCTCGTCATCCGGGGCGCCGGCCCCAAGGGCTACCCGGGCATGCCCGAGGTGTCGAACGTGCCGCTGCCGGCCAAGCTCCTGAAGGCGGGCGTCACCGACATGGTGCGGGTCTGCGACGGCCGGATGAGCGGCACCGGATACGGCACGGTCGTCCTGCACGTCGCACCCGAGGCGGCGGTCGGCGGCCCCCTGGCGCTCGTACGGGACGGCGACACCATCACCCTGGACGTGCCCCGTCGATCCCTCCATCTGGACGTGACGGACGAGGAGTTGGCGCAGCGCCGGACCGCCTGGCGGGCTCCCGCACCGCGGCACGACAGCGGCTACGCCTGGCTGTACACCGAACACGTCGAAGGAGCCGACCGGGGCGCGGACTTCGGCTTCCTGCGCGGCCGCCGAGGCCACGCCGTCCCGCGCGACTCGCACTGACGGTTGTGCGGCGCCGTCGATGCCTTCAGGATGCAGGCATGTCCGAGCCCACGGCAGCAGCCGCAGCAGCGTCGCAGTCCACGTCGCCGTCCGTACTCGCCGCTCTGGTGGCCGCGCTGCGGGGCGGTTCGATCCAAGTCGTCGACCTCACAGCGCCGTTGACGTCCAGCACGCCGGTGCTGGAACTGCCTCCCCAGTTCGGGCAGACCGCCGTGTTCGAGCTGGAGGAGATCAGCCGGTACGACGACCGGGGGCCCGCCTGGTACTGGAACAACTTCCGGTCCGGCGAGCACACCGGAACCCACTTCGACGCCCCCAACCACTGGGTCACCGGCCGCGATCTCGCCGACATCGCCTCGGTGCCGGCACGGCAACTCGTCGCGCCCGCCGCCGTGCTCGACGTCACCGACGAGGTCGCCAAGGACCCCGACTTCCTGGTGGAACGGGCGCACATCGAAGCCTGGCAGGACCGGCACGGCGCGCTGCCCGACGGCGGCTGGCTGCTCGTGCGGACCGGCTGGAGCAGCCGGTCCGCCGCGCAGGACACCTTTCTGAACGCCGACGAGAACGGACCGCACACTCCGGGCCTCTCCGCCGACTGCGCCCGCTGGGTCGCGGAAGAGACCCCGGTCCTCGGGCTCGGCGTCGAGACGGTGGGCACCGACGCGGGCCGGGCGCACGGCTTCGACCCGGCGTTCCCCTGCCACTCGTACCTCATGGGCAGCGGCAAGTACGGCCTGACGCAACTGCAGAACCTGGCCGAACTGCCGCCCACCGGCGCCGTGGTGATCGCGGGACCGCTGCCGATCGTGTCCGGGTCCGGGGCGCCCGCCCGGGTCCTCGCCCTCGTCGAGCGGACGGGGCAGCCGTCGTGAACGTCGCCGAGGTGGTCGGACGGACCCTGGTCGCCGCCGGTGTGGAGCAGGTCTTCGGCGTCGTCGGCTCCGGCAACTTCCACGTCACCAACGCCATGGCGGCGGCCGGCGCCCGGTTCGTCGCCACCCGCCACGAGGGCGGCGCCGCCACCATGGCCGACGCGTACGCCCGGGTCAGCGGCACCGTGGCGGCGCTCAGCGTGCACCAGGGGTGCGGGCTCACCAACGCCCTCACCGGCATCGGCGAGGCGGCCAAGAGCCGCACACCCCTGGTCGTCGTCGCGGCGGAGGCGTCCCAGCCGCGCTCCAACTTCTACGTCGATCAGCCGGCGCTCGCCGAAGCGCTCGGCGCGCACAGCGCCCGCGTCACCTCCGCCGCCGACGCCGTCGCGCAGACCCGCGCCGCCGTGGCCCTCGCCGTGCACGAGCGGCGCACCGTCGTGCTCAATCTGCCGCTCGACGTCCAGACCCAGGAGGTCACGGGCGCGGACACGGCCCTGGCCGCCGTCGCCCCACCGGTCCCGCGCGCCGCCGTCGAACCCGCTGCCGACGACATCGCGGCCCTCGCCGACATCCTCACGCGGGCCGAGCGACCGGTGTTCATCGCCGGACGCGGCGCACGCGGCCCCGGCGCCCGCGCGGCCCTGGAACCGCTCGCCGAACGCTGCGGCGCGCTGCTCGCGACCTCGGCGGTGGCCCGGGGCCTCTTCCACGGCAACCCATGGTCGCTCGACGTCTCCGGCGGCTTCGCCTCACCGCTGGCCGCCGAACTGATCGAGGGCGCCGACGCCGTGATCGCCTGGGGCTGCTCCCTGACCATGTGGACCACCCGGCACGGCCGGCTCATCGGCCCCGACGCCACCCTCGTCCAGATCGACGACGACGCGGACGCGCTCGGCGGGCAGCGTCCCGTCGACCTCGGTGTCACCGGCGACGTCCGCCTGACGGCCGAGCGCGTGCGGACCGTGCTCGGCGACGGCACGCGCACGGGCTACCGCACCCCGGCCACCGGCGACGCGCTCGCCACCCGGCTGCGCTGGCGCGACATCCCGTACGAGGACGAGTCCACCCGCGACCGCATCGACCCGCGCACCCTCAGCATCGCGCTCGACGACATCCTCCCCGCCGAGCGGGTCATCGGCATCGACTCCGGCAACTTCATGGGCCACCCGACGATGTACCTGTCCGTCCCCGACGCGCAGGGCCTGTGCTTCACCCAGGCGTTCCAGTCCATCGGGCTCGGCCTCGCCACCACGGTCGGCGCGGCCCTGGCCCGCCCCGACCGGCTCCCGGTGGCCGCGCTCGGCGACGGCGGCGCGCTGATGAGCGCCGTCGAACTCGACACGGTGCGCCGCCTCGGCCTGCCCATGGTGGTCGTCGTCTACAACGACGACGCCTACGGAGCGGAGGTGCACCACTTCGGCCCGCACGGATTCCCGCTCTCCACCGTCGAGTTCCCGCCCACCGACATCGCGGCCGTGGCGCGCGGCTACGGCTTCGAGGCGGTGACCGTGCGCGCCCCGGCCGACCTGAAGGCCGTACAGGACTGGGTCGCGGGACCGCGGACCGCGCCGCTCCTCATCGACGCCAAGGTCGTACGGGAGCACGGCTCGTGGTGGCTGGAGGAGGCGTTCCGGGGGCACTGACGCGGCAGCGCGGCAGTGGAGTAGGGCGATGCTCAGGACGCCAACTGGCCGTCCAGCGCGGCGAGAAGCCAGTCGTGGGCCGTGCCCGGCGTCGGTTCCGGGGCGCCGCCGGGCGCGGTGATCAGCTCCGCCACGAGGGCCCAGTAGCCGTCGAGCCGGGGATCGGCCGTGAGCTGGACGGCGAGCAGACGGCGGAAGCCGTCGGTGTCGCGGCAGCCGGCCACGCGCGCGTACGTCGCCACGAAGCAGTCCAGCGCCTCACCGTCGGCGGGACCGGCTCCGGTCCGCATCTGCCGGGCCGCCAGCTCGTAGGCCTCGGCCAACCCGGCGTACAGCAGGGCCGATTCGCGCGCGCCCGCCGCGCGATGGGCGGCCGGCTGGGTGGGAGCGGCGGTGCCGTCGCAGGGGCGGGACACCAGGGCGCACAGCCGGGCGAACGCCAGCACCTGCGCCGGGTCCGGCATGTCGGGCGGCTGCGGAACGGCCGCCTCCAGGAAGGCCCTCCGAGACGCGGCCGGCATCCGCGGCGGCAGCCACGCGCGCCAGAACCCGGCCAGCGGGGCCGTGCTGGGCGGCGTACCCAGCGATCCGACGAGCCGCAGCCGGTCCGCGCGCTCCTCGGGCGGGCAGGCGTGCACCAGGTGCAGTGCGGCCTCCTGCCAGCGCAGCGCGCTGAGTCGCGTACCGAGCGTGCGCAACTGTCCCGCGACGGCGTCCTCCAACACGCCCTGCGCACCGGCCCGTTCGTCGACGACGCGGCGCACCTCGGGCACGGGCAGGCCGAGACCCCGCAGGGAACGGATCAGCCGCAGCCGGTCCAGCGCGTCCGGCGCGTAGCGGCGATGTCCGCCCGCGCTGCGCGCACGCTCCGGCAGCAGACCGCTGTCGGAGTAGAAGCGGACCGTCTTCACCGTGGTGCCCGCGTGCTCGGCGAGCTCACCGATGCTCCACAGACCGTCGGACCCGGGACCCAGCGCCACTTGAACCTCCCTCTGGGGGAGTTCCTAACGTACCCGTGAGCGCGGCCCGGCGACGGACCGGACCGTGACGGCGAGCGCCCCGAGGAGCGTGCGGAATGACGGAATTCGTGCTGGTACCAGGTCTGTTCACCGGGTCGCACGTGTGGCGGGAGACGGCCGCCCGGCTGGAGGCCGAGGGCGCGCGGGCGCACCCGGTGGACCTGCCGGGCCGGCGGCCCGGCGACGGCTCCGGCGCCGACCTGGCGGGGGACGTCGCCCGGGTCGTCGAGGTCATCGACGCGGCTGCGGACGGCGGGGAGCCGGAGATCGTGCTCGTCGGGCACGACTACGGGATGTTTCCCGCGGTGGGCGCGGCGGACCTGCGGCCGGGGCGCGTCGCCCGGATCGTGTACGTGGACTCGGCCCCGGTGAGCGACGGCGTACCGGCGCTCGCGGGCGTGCCCGACCAGGAGTTGCGCGAACGGCTCGCCGCCGCCGGGGACACCGACGGGGTGCTCGCACCGCCCGCGCGGGAGGAGTGGCCGCGCTGGGGGAGCACCGCGGGAGTGCCCGAGGCGGCCCTGGACCGGCTCGCCGACCTCGCCTCGCCGCAGCCGCTCGGCACCCTGCTGCGACCGCTGCGCCTTTCCGGCGCTGACCTGCCGCCGACCACCGGAGTGCTGTGCGCGGAGAGCGGCGCGACCCTCGCGGCCGTCCGCATGCTGCTGAGCTTCGGCGATCCCATGATCAAGGCCCTGGCCAGGCCCGAGGTCACCTTCTTCGAACTGTCCACGGGACACTGGCCGATGCTGTCCTGTCCCGACCGGCTCGCCGAGGTGCTGCTCGCCGCGGCCGCCGGTGAGGGCGAGAGCCTCGCGGCGCAGGGCGCGCCGACGGTGGGGTACCTCAAGCCCTTCCTCCTCGACGTCACGGAGCGACCCCGGGAGCGACGCGGCACCATCGACCTCTACGTCCCCGAAGGCGCCGAGGAGACCCCGCGGCCCGCGATCGTGTTCGTGCACGGCGGGCCGGTGCCCGAGGGCGAGGAGCCGACGCCGCGCGACTGGCCGACGCTGATCGGATACGCCCGCCTCGCCGCCGACCGGGGAGTGGTCGGCGTGACGCTCGACCACCGCCTGCACGCGGTGACCGCCTATCCGACGGCCGCCGAGGACCTCGCGGCCGCGGTGGCCGAGGTGCGGGCCGACCCCCGGGTGGACGCGGACCGGATCGCCCTGTGGTTCCTCTCCGGCAGCGGGCCGCTGACCGCGCCGTGGCTCAGCGCGAGGCCGCCGTGGCTGCGCTGCCTGGCCGCCAACTACCCGATCATGGCGCCGCTGCCCGCCTGGGGAGTGAACGACGCCCGGTTCCGGCCTGCGGAGGTGGTGGCACGGGGCGGCACCCCGCCGTTCGTCCTCCTCCGGGTCGGCCGGGAGGCGTCGGCGGTCGCCGCGACGGTCGCCGAGTTCCTCGCGGCGGCCGAGGCGGGCGGCGCGCCGGTCGAGGTCGTCGACGTCCCGGACGCGCCGCACGCCTTCGAGGGGCTCGACCACACCGACAGCGCGCGGGACGCGGTGCGGGAGACGATGCGGCGCGTCCTCGACCGGCTCACCGCCGGGTCCTGAGCCGGGCCGGAACACGGCGTTACAGTGCGGGCATGGATCAGGAGGAGCTGCGAGAAGCCGTCGAGGCCGAGTTCGCCGACACCGGGGCCGACACCCCCGCCTGGGACGACCCGCACCCCGACAGGGCCGCGCTCGACGAGGAGTACTCACGCTGCCTCGACCCGGGCAAGTACCGCATCCTCGCCGCCCGCGCCGACGCCTGGACGCGGGTGCTGTGCGGGCGCGGCCTGGCGACGGCGGAGCCGGTCGGCGACCCGGGGGTCCTGTGGCGGCACACCCCGGATGTGCCGCTCGACGACCCCGTCCTGCTGCGGCCGGCCCGCGCGGACGCCGTCCCCCTGGTCTTCGGCTTCGGAGCCATCGACGACGTACCGCGCACCGTGCTCGCGGTCGGGGCGGGCGAGCCCGCCGTCCTGGCGGAGCGGGTGCCGGACTGCGGCTGCGACGCGTGCGACGACGGCTCGGCCGGCCTGCTGGAGTTGCTGGACGACGCGGTGATCGCCGTCGTCACCGGCGCCTTCGTGCACATCGACGCGGGACCGGGCCGGAGGATCATCGACACCGGGGAGACCTCGTCGGCGAGCAACTGGCCTCCGTCCGCCGAGCGGCCCGAGGCCGCGGTGGAAGCGGCCAGGGCCGGGCACTCGCCCTACCGGGTGGTGCGCGGAGCGGCGTGGGGCTGAGACGAGTCAGGAGGCGCCCGGCTCCCCGGGCGGGCCGTCCCCGGGCAGCAGGAGGGCGTCCGTCCCGGTCAGTTTCAGGACGCGCAGCACCGGGCGCGTGACGGACACGAGCCGCAGACTGCCACCGGCCCGCGTCGCGTAGCGCTGATGCCGGACGAGGAGGTTCACCCCGGTCGAGTCGGTGAACGGCACCTCGGTCAGGTCGAGTTCGCAGCGTCGCGCGTGGAACGGGGTCAGGGCCCGGTCGAGGCGGGGACCGGTGCGCAGATCGAGTTCGCCTCGGACGCGGAACAGAACCGTGTCGCCCGTGTCGACGACATCGATGACGAGTGACGGCGGAGTGGTCGCGTTCACTTCGGCGCCCCCTGGTGTCCGAGGGAGCAGTGAGGGAACTGCCCCCGGCATGTTCTTTTTGGCACGTCCCATAGAAGCACCGGTGAGCCCGCATGCCGCCCCGCCGGACACAGTTCAAGCCCGTGACATCTGAACGCACCGCACGGATGCTCGGTCGCGCCGGACCTGTTCGACTCCCTCACCGGGTCCGGCGCGTGAGCTGATCCCCGTCAGTCCTGGTCGCCGTAGGCCGCCGCGATCTCCTGCGGGGTGGCCCAGCGGCTGTACGTCGGCCCCTGCGGCCACCCGTCGGGGGAGTCCTGCCAGACCTCCTGCCGGCCGTACGGCAGGACGTCCACCAGCGGGGACAGATGGCTGAGCTGCTCGGTGCCGCGGCCGTCCGTGTGCCACGTCCGGTACACCGTGTCGCCGTCACGCAGGAACACGTTCACCGCGAAGCCGCCGTCCGGCGGGGCGCCGACATCGGCGCCGAAGGAGCTGTGCGCCGTGGAGTACCAGTCCATCCTGTTCCCGACCCTGCGCCGGTACGCGAGCGCCTCCTCGATCGGGCCCTGCGTGACGATCACGAAGCGGGCGTCGAACTTCTCCAGGCCGAGCAGCCGGGTGAACTGGGACGTGAAGCCGGTGCAGCCGCCGCACTGCCACTCGGCGCCCTCGTGCCACATGTGGCTGTACACGATCAGCTGCGGATGCCCGTCGAAGATCTCGGCGAGCCGGACCGGGCCGTCCGCGCCCTCCAGGACGTACTCCGGCATCTCGACCATCGGCAGCCGGCGGCGCTGCGCGGCGATCGCGTCGAGTTCACGGGTGGCCGCCTTCTCCCGCACCCGCAGCGTCGCCAGCTCCTTCTCCCAGGTGGCGGTGTCGACGACGGGCGGCAGGGCGTTCTCGGTGCTTGACATGGTGCCTCCGGGCGCTCGCGGGACTGTCTGGGAGTGATGACTCCAGGACACCCCGGAACTCATCGGTGCGCCCGCCGACGCGGTCTGGACAACCGGCGCCGGTCGGCCGATATTGCGGCCAGGAGGGGCCACAAGGAACGCGGGCCCAGGCAGGGGGGGGCGTCGGCATGGAGCAGGACGGGTGGGGCGGGGAGTCGTTCGGGGCGCTGCGCGCCGACGACTTCGGGTACTTGGACGAGACACGGCAGATCTATCTGGACCACACCGGCGCCGCACCGGTGCCGCGCCGTCTCGTCGACGCGCACGCGGCCCGGCTGCGCGGCGCCGCGTTCGGCAACCCGCACACCGAGAGCCCGGCGTCCGCCGCCTCGACCGAGCTGATCGAGGCGGCCAGAGACAGAGTCCTGCGGTTCCTGGACGCGGACCCGGCCGAGTACACGGTGGTGTTCACGGCCAACGCGTCTCAGGCCGTGAAGCTGGTCGGCGAGGCGTATCCGTTCCGCGGCCGGACGGGCCCTGCGCTGCTCCTCACCCAGGACAACCACAACTCCGTCAACGGCGTAAGGGAGTTCGCGCGGGCGGCGGGCGCGCGGGTGCGCCTCGTGCCGTTCTCCGGCGACGCACTGCGGGCCGACGGCGCGGCCGTGCGCGAGGCGCTGGCGGCCCGGCGGCGCGGGCTCTTCTGCTTTCCGGCGCAGAGCAACTTCAGCGGCGTACGGCATCCGCTGGAGTGGGTGGAGCGGGCCAGGGACGCGGGCTGGCACACCCTGCTCGACGCGGCCGCGTATCTGCCGACGGGGACGCTGTCGCTGCGCCGGACGCCCGCCGACTTCACCGTCGTGAGCTGGTACAAGGTGTTCGGCTATCCGTCCGGCGTCGGCAGCCTGGTGGCGCGGCGCGAGGCGCTCGCCGCGCTGCGCAGACCCTGGTTCGCGGGCGGCACCATCCAGGTGGTCAGCGCGCAGGCCCGCTGGCACCGGATGGCGCAGGCCCCCGCCGCGTTCGAGGACGGCACGCCCGACTTCCACGCGGTGCCGCAGATCGTGGCGGGCCTCGACTGGTACGACGCGATCGGCGCCGACCGGATCGCCGGACATGTCGCCGCCCTCACCGAACGCCTGCTGGGCGGCCTCGCCGGTCTCACCCACCGCGACGGACGGCCGCTCGTGCGCGTCTACGGGCCGCGCGGCACCGAGGGGCGCGGTGGCACGGTCGCGCTGAACGTTCTCGACCGGCACGGCCGCATCGTCGACGAGCGGATCGTGGCGCGCGAGTGCTCGGCGGCCGGTATCTCCGTGCGCACCGGCTGCTTCTGCAACCCGGGGGCGGGCGAGGAGGCGTTCGCGATCGCCCCGCGGCTGCTGCGCCGCACGGGCAGCGGCCGCAGCCGCGCCGAGACCATCGACGGCTACATCGAGCGGCTCGGACTGCCGTCGGGCGGCGCCGTGCGGGTCTCACCCGGCATCGCGAACGTGGCCGCCGACATCGACCGGTTCGTCGACTTCCTGCGCGTCACGTTCGCCGCCGCGACACCGGTCAGGGGCGCGTTGGCCCCACGGCTGTCCTGCTGAGCCGGTGCCGAGCGGCCGGGCAGCGGTGGCGCAGCACCAGCCAGGCGACCACGAGCAGCACGGCGGCGACGCCCGCGAGGACCACCCACCCGAACCAGGCGGGCCGCCCGAAACTGTCCGCGTACGAGGCGAGCAGCGCCCGGCCCTCCGCGCCGCCGCCCCGCCACAGCCGCTCCAGGCCCGCGCCGGAGCCCAGCGACTCGAACGCCCACCGGTTGGTCATCGCCACACTGATCCAGCGGCCGCCCGCCGCCATCCGCGGCACGGGCACGAACGCGCCGGAGAACAGCACCTGCGGGAAACAGAGCAGCGGCAGCACCAGCGCGGCCTGGCTCGGTTCGGAGACGAGCGCCGAGCAGCACAGGCCGAGGGCGAGCGCCGCGAACGAGGCCAGGGCCGTCGTCACGAAGAGCGACGCGTGCACGGACAGCGCGGCCTCGGGCAGCCGGTCCAGGGCCCGCAGCACCACCAGCAGCAGCGCGTCGGCGAGCAGCAGCACGGGTCCGAGGACGGTGAGCTTCGCCAAAAGATAGGGGCCGAGGCGCAGCACGGTGCGGCGCTCGCGGCGCAGAACCGCCAACTCGCCGCAGATCTGCGGCAGTCCGTACGCGAGCCCGAAGAAGAACGCGCCGAACGCGATCCAGAACAGCACCATCGCCGAGGCCGCCGGATCCGGACGGTCCGGGTCGAAGACTCCCGGCCGGAACAGCAGGGCGAACATGGCGATGATGATCAGCGGTGAGCCGATGGTGATGGCGGCGGTGAGCCGGTCGTGCCGCAGGAGTCTCAGCTCGCGGCCGGTCAGCACGGTCCATTGGCGCACGGCGCCGGTGGCCGGGGCGACGGACGGGTGCACCAACTCAACTACTGGAAGGTCCTGTTGGGGTTCCGGTGCGGTCTCCACCGAGTACAGCGCCTCCAGCGTGCCGTCCGGTGAGGCGTCCACCAGCTCGGCCGGGGTGCCCGTCGGTCCTGGCCGGCCGTTCGGCGCGATGAACAGCACCTGGTCGCAGCGGAGCAGATCCGCGGGCGTGTGCGTGGTGAGGACGACGGTGACCCCGGTGTCGGCCAGGCGGCGCAGATACGTCGTCAACTGCGCCCCGGCCAGCGGGTCGAGCCCCGAGGTCGGCTCGTCGAGGAACAGCAGCCGGGGCCGCGACAGCAGCTCGATGGCGATGCTGGCCCGCTTGCGCTGCCCGCCGCTCAGCGTCCGCACTGGCTGCTCCGCCACCGGCCCGAGCCCCAACTCGTCCAGTACCAGCGGCACGTCCGACGGGTCGGTGCCGCGCAGTCGGGCCGCGTACTCCAGGGCCGTGCGCAACGGCAGCGCGCGGTGCACGATGTCGTCCTGCGGCACGAACCCGTGGCGCAGCGCGTCCGGCGGCGCCTGCACCGAGACCCGTCCGGCGTCCGCGGTCCGCAGTCCGGCGAGGATCTCCAGGAGCAGTGTCTTTCCCGCGCCGCTGCCGCCCGCGATGCCCAGGACCTGCCCAGGACCGACGGCCGGCACGGTGACCTCGGACAGCACGGCGGTGCCGGACAGCCGCAGCCCGATCCCGCTCGCCGAGAGGTGCACCCCGTCGAGTTCCCCCGCCATCGCCATGCGTCCTCCCCGCCCCGCCGCCGGACCGCCCGGCCCCTGGGGGACCTGCCCCGGCGGCCCCGCGGATACGCGCGGGACGGCCGTGCTCTACGGGGCGCCGGCGGCCGGGACCGCGAGGGCGTACGTCTGGATCGCGGTGGCGGCGGCGCCGCGCGCCCAGTCGGTGAAGCCGGTGCGCCGGACGACGACGTCGAGCGGGCTCGCGTACGGGCTGCGGTCCCGGCGCAGCGCCGCGTCGAAGGACGGACGGCCGACGTCGGCCAGGCGGACGCCGTCGCCGCTCAGGACGACGCGCTCGGTCAGCGTCATGTTGCCGACGGCCGCGGTCAGCCGGCCGAGCGCCGCCGCCGACTCCCCGACCGCGCGGGCCGCCACCGGGTCGCCCGCCGCGGCGAGATCGAGGCAGGTGTCGTAAGTGACGTCGCGTCCCAGACCGAGCGAGACCCGGTGGCGGATCGCGGGGATCGTCACCATGGCCTCCGCGCAGCCCTGGTGGCCCTGTGGGCAGAGCGGGCCCAGCGGGTCCAGCGGGTGATGGCCGAGCACGCCGACGGAGGCGTCCGGGCCGGTCCGCATCCGGCCGTGCGCGACCAGGCCGTACCCGACGCCCTCGCCGACCGTCAGCAGGGCGAAGTCGTTGTACCCCTTGCCCGCGCCGAACCACTGCTCGGCGCGGGTGAGCGAGAGCAGGTCGTTGTCGACGACGACCGGGCAGTCCAGGGCCGCCGCGCACGCCGGGCCCAACGCGACGTCCCGCCAGCCGAGATAGCGGGCGCTCGTCACCGTCGAGTGATCCACCACCTGCCCGCCGAGGCTGACGCCCGCCGCGGTCCACCGGCCGCCGTGCCCCGCGCCCAGCGCCCGCGCCAGCTCCGTCACCGCGGCGACGACGGCCTCCGGCGTGGGGTCGGGCAGCGGGCGGCGGTCCTGCGCCAGGATCTCCGCGCGCATCGAGGTCACCACCCCGTAGGCCGTGTCCGCGGTGAGTTTCACGCCGAGGAAGTGGTGCGCGGCCGGACGGATGTCGAGCGGCCGCGACGGCCGCCCCGTCTCCGGATCGTGCTCGACCGGCATCTCCACCAACAGGCCCGACGAGAGCAGGGGTTTCGTCAGCCGGGTCAGGCTGCCCGCGGACAGCCGCAGCCTGCGCGCGAGTTCGCTGCGCGGCAACGGGCCGTCGAGCAGCACCGCGAGTGCCACCTCCCGCGCGGAACCGCTGAGGGGGGACCACGTCATGGGCAGATCCCTCCGTCCGGAGCAACGTCAAGTGGCCTGCATCGAGGCGACCTTAGCCTTCCGCGACGAAACTCACCATAGGGAGAGATGAGTGGTCTGCCGGGAAGAACTCCATGGAGGGCCGGGTATTGACCGCCCGAGAGTATCGAGGCAAAACTCAAGAAGTCCCCGCCCGCCGCTGTGCCCCACAACCCCCAGGAGTCCTCCGTGTCACTGCCCGACCCGGTCCACCTGCGCGCCGCGGGCGTCGGCCTCGTCCTCGCCGCACCGCAGGGCGCGCCCGACGCCCTGCCGTCCGTCGTCCACTGGGGCGCGGACCTCGGCGCCCTCGACACGGCCGCGCTCACCCACCTGTGCCGGGCGGCCGAACCCGCCCCCGTGCCCAACGACTTCGACCGGGTGGTCGCCCCGTCCCTCGCGCGCGAGCACGCCGCGGGCTGGCACGGACGGCCCGGCCTGACCGGGCACCGCGACGGCACCGCCTGGTCACCCTGGTTCCGGCGCACGGGACTCGACGTCGACGACCGGGGAGCGCCCGGCCGGGGCGGCCGGGTCGTGGCCACCGGTGAGGATCCCGAGGCCGGTCTCGCCCTGCGGCTCGAACTGGAGCTGACCGCCGAGGGGTTGGTGCGCCAGCGTGCGGCGATCACCTCGACCGCGTCCGACGGCTTCTTCGTGCTCGACGCGCTCACCGCGACCGTGCCCGTGCCGCCCGTGGCGACCGAACTGTTCGACCTGGCCGGACGCTGGGGACGCGAACGGGCCCCGCAACGGCTGCCGTTCACCGTCGGCGCGCACAGCCGGGAGAACCGCCGCGGCCGCACCGGCCCCGACGCCCCGCTGATCCTGGCCGCGGGCACCCCCGGCTTCGGCTTCCGGCACGGCGAGGTGTGGGCCCTGCACGTCGCGTGGAGCGGCAACCACCGCAGCTACGCCGAACGCCTCTCCACCGGTGACGCGGTCCTCGGCGGCGGCGAACTCCTGCTGCCCGGCGAGGTCCGGCTCGCGCCCGGCGAGACCTACACCACGCCGTGGGTGTAC
This sequence comes from Streptomyces sp. NPDC057694, assembly GCF_042799415.1. Lineage (NCBI taxonomy): Bacteria > Bacillati > Actinomycetota > Actinomycetes > Kitasatosporales > Streptomycetaceae > Streptomyces > Streptomyces sp. NPDC057694. The sequence goes on along the minus strand of NZ_JBHVIX010000028.1, from coordinate 93,625 downwards.
GCGGCGTACGGCGCCACCGGCCTCGACGCCGTCGCCGAGCGCTTCCACGCCCACCTGCGCGCGGGCAGGCCCGAACTGCCGCCCCGGCCGGTCGTGCTGAACACCTGGGAGGCCGTCTACTTCGACCAGGACCTGGAGCGCCTGACCGAGCTGGCCCGGGCCGGCGCCGAGGCGGGCGTCGAGCGGTTCGTGCTCGACGACGGCTGGTTCCGGCACCGCAGGCACGACCGCGCGGGCCTCGGCGACTGGTACGTCGACGAAGACGTCTGGCCCAAGGGCCTCGGCCCGCTGATCTCCACCCTCCACGGCCTCGGCATGGAGTTCGGCCTGTGGGTGGAGCCGGAGATGGTCAACCCCGACTCCGACCTGGCCCGCGCCCACCCCGACTGGCTGCTCGCCACCGGAGGCCGGCAGCCGCTCACCTCACGCCACCAGCAGGTGCTCGACCTCGCGGTCCCCGGCGCGTACACCTACATCCTCGACCGCCTCGACGCGCTCCTCACCGAGTACGACATCGCGTACCTGAAGTGGGACCACAACCGCGACCTCCTCGACGCCGGGCACGGCCCGCACGGCACCCCCTCGGTCCACGCCCAGACGCACGCCGTCTACCGCCTCCTCGACGAACTCCGCGCCCGGCACCCGCGCGTCGAGATCGAGTCCTGCTCCTCCGGCGGCCTCCGCGTCGACCTCGGCATCCTCGAACGCACGGACCGGGTGTGGGCCAGCGACTGCATCGATCCCCTGGAGCGGCAGCAGATCCAGCGCTGGACCGCCCAGTTGGTGCCGCCGGAGCTCGTCGGCGCGCACGTCGGCGCACCCCGCTCGCACACCACGGGCCGCACCCACGACCTCTCCTTCCGCGCCGGAACCGCCCTGTTCGCCTCCTTCGGCATCGAGTGGGACCTCACCACCGCCACCCCCGCCGAGCGCGCCGAACTCGCCCGCTGGGTCGCCCTGTACAAGGAACTGCGGCCCCTCCTGCACGGCGGCACCACCGTCCGCGACGACGCCCACGACCCCGCGCTCGCCGTCCACGGCGTCGTCGCCCCCGACCGGCGCGACGCCCTGTTCGCCCTGGTGCAACTGGACGCCCCGCTGGCCTCCGTACCCGGCACTGTCCGGCTCCCGGGCCTCGACGAGGACCTGACGTACCGGGTGAGCGTGCAGCCGCCCGGCGACACCCCCGCCCTGCGGCAGGGGCAGCCGACCCCGTGGACCACCGAACCCCTCGTGCTCGGCGGCGCCGCCCTGGCCCGGGTGGGCGTGCGCGCCCCCGCCCTCTATCCCGAACAGCTCCTCCTCGTGCGGGCGCAGGCGCTCTGATCTGCCTGCATCGCGCAACCATCCGCCCTCCTCGCGCGTCACTTAGGCTCGGTGGACTGGTCTAAACCATGGGGGGTCCGGACGGTGCGAGGGCACAGGGCCGTGTCGGCGCGGTGGATACGAAGACGGGCGGCGTTCCTGAGCGTGCTGCTCGGGATGGCGGTGGCCCTGTCCGTCGGGGGCGCCGCCGGCTACACGTATTGGCGGCACAGCGAGGCCCGTACCGCCGCCCGTTGCGCCCAGACAGGGCGGGGAGAGCTGCGGGCGGCGGGGCCGGCCGGCACGGTCCGGGCGGCCGGCCCCGGCACCTTCGGCACGGCGCACGCCGACGGCCCGCCGGTGGGCACCGGGGCCCGGCTGCGGCGCTATCAGGTCCAGGTCGAGGACGGCTCCGGGATCTCGGCCGACGCGGCCGCGCGGGAGATCTCCGGCGTCCTGGGCGACCCCCGGGGATGGGGCAGCGACGGCGTCGACGCGTTCCAGCTGGTGAGCGCGGGCCCCCGGGACTTCGTCATAAAGATCGCCACACCGCGGACCGTCGACTGCCTGTGCGGCTCGGCGGGACTGCACACCCACGGCGAGGTCAACTGCAGCGTCGGCCGGACCGTCGTGGTCAACCTGCGCCGCTGGCTGCTCGGTTCGCCCGAGTTCGACGGCCCCATCGAGCAGTACCGGGCGCTCATCGTCAACCACGAGGTCGGCCACCGCATCGGCCACGGCCACGAGACCTGCCCCCGGCCCGGTGCGCCCGCCCCCGCGATGATGCAGCAGATCAAGGGCCTGAAGGGGTGCGTCGCGAACGCCTGGCCCTACGACGCCGACGGCCACTACCTGGGCGGACCGCACGTGCCGTAGCGGAAAAGACGTGAGCCGCCGCAGACATAGATGGCCACGGGTCCGCGCGTCCATAGGGGAGTCAAGAAACGGGAGGGCCCATGGACCCGCAAGACCACGAGAGATTCCGGGAGTTCGTCGACTCCCGCTGGGGCGCACTGCTCCGGGTGGCGAACCTGCTCACCGGCGGCGACCGGCACGAGGCCGAGGACCTCGTCCAGACCGCCCTGATGAAGGCGCTGGACCGCTGGCGGCACGTCGAGGACCCCGAGCGCTATGTGCGCAAGGTGATGTACCGCCACCAGGTCAGCCGGTGGCGGCTGCGCAGGCCGCACCGCGAGCCGACGTTCGCCACGCCGCCGGAGAGCCTCGGCGTCACCGACGGCACCTCCGCCGCCGATCTGCGGATCGCCGTGGGCCAGGCCCTCGCCCGGCTCACGCCGCGCCAGCGCACCGTGCTCGTCCTGCGCTACTTCGAGGACCTCTCCGAGACGGAGGTCGCGAGCACCCTGGGCTGCTCGGTCGGCACCGTCCGCAGCACCACCCACCGGTCCCTGGCCCGGCTGCGCAGCCTCGCGCCGGAGCTGGCCGCCCCCGCACAGCAGACGATCGCCGTGGTGAGCGGCAGCACCCCGAAGGGAGCCCACACATGAGCGCCGACCAGCTGGACCGCGCGATCCGGGACGCTCTGCACGGCATGACCCCCGACAACCCGGCCGCTCCCGCGGGCATCGCCGACCGCATCGTGCGCCGCAGACGGCGCAGGAACATCACGCGGGTGACCGGCGCCGCACTCGGCATCGCCGGCATCACGGTCTCCGCCGTGCTCATCACCGGGGGCGACACCCACCAGGGGACACAGCAGCCCGCGTCCGGCACGAGCACCACGAGCAAGCTGCTGTGGCGGACCACGCTGCCCGGCGGTACGGAGTGGGGCGGCTGCGGCACCGGCTCGGGCACCGTCTACTGCCAGGGCAAGCGGTACGACGCCATCGCGGTGAACGCCACGACAGGAAAGATCACCTGGAAGGAGCGGGCGGAATCCAACGACGGGTCCGCGGGTTATGCCCTGCCCGGCGTCCGCGACGGCGTCCTCTTCAGCTACGCCGACCACGCCCCCGGCACGCAGAACCCGGGGACCGATGTCGTCGCCCGTGACGTCACGAGCCACAAGGTGCTGTGGCGGCACAAGCTGGCCGACGACAGCCGTGACGAGGACTCCGCCCTGCTGTTCGACGGCGGCGTCCTCGCGAACACCCCCACCTTCAAAAAGGTCGCCGCCCTGGACGACAGAACGGGCCGGACGCTGTGGACGTACGCGTGGAAGCAGGCCGACTGCGACAAGACCGTCATCGACGGGTCCCCCTACCTGACGTGCTCGCCGGACAGTGAGAAGGCGCCGCAGACCAGCACCGTCGTCCGGCTCGACCCGGCGACGGGCGAGGCGCGGACGGTCGCGACCGTGAAGGGAATGACCGGCTACCTAGGCACGGACGGCCGGACCGTCCTGCTCGCCGGGGTGCCCAAGGGAGGCCACCTCTTCAGCGATCCCGGGGAGGTCACCCTGACGCGCGTGGACACGAGCTCCGGCTCGGTCACGCAGCACCGCGTCGACCGCGCACCGGGGGGCGTGATCTCCGACGGCATCGTCCTGGGAAGCTCCTACGACCAGGCGATCGCCTGGTCGGCCGACGACGGCCGCCGCCTGTGGTCCCACGACCTCGGCCTGACGCTCCGCAAGGACCCCCGCTCGGGCGAGCTGCGCGAACTGGCCTCCGACGCCGTGGTGGATCTCAAGGCCAGGGTGGCGTACTACCTCGACCCGTCCGGGAATCTCATCGGCTTCGACCTCGACAGCGGCGCGGTGCGCTGGCGCGGCCGCGTCCAGCTGCCCGAGGCGCCGGTGCGGGGCGGGGTCGTACCCAAGCTCGTCAAGTACGGCGACAGCCTCATCGGACAGGTCGACGGACAGCTGTTCAGGATCGAGCCCCGCCCGACCTCCTGATCGACCTGAGATCGACCCGAGGGGGATGGATGGCCTTGGCACCGGACAGGCTTTAGCTTAATCTGAACGAAAGTCCCCGCCGCAAAAGGGGCCTTGGTGCCGGGATTTCGAACACGATGAGCGTTTTCCCGCCGCCGGGGCCCTGAGCGCCCGGTCACCTCCCCCCTTGTCTCACGATCGGAAAGACCAGCCATGTCCACACCCCAGTTGTCGCTCCAGCTGTACTCGGTGCGCGACGCCCTCAGGGCCGACGAGGACGGCACGCTCGCCCGTCTCGCGGCGACCGGACTGCGCAACGTCGAGGTGTTCGACTTCGTGAACCGGCCCGAGGAGCTTGCCGAGGCACTCGGCAGGCACGGACTGACCGCCCGCACCGGGCACGCCGGCATCGCCGCTCCCGATCAGGGCCGGGACGCGCTGGAGCGGACCTTCGCCGCGGCGAAGACCCTCGGCCTGGAGACCGTCTACGAGCCGATGGTGCACGCCGACCGGTGGGCGGACGCCGAGCACATCACGCATACCGCGAAGCTGCTCAACGACGCCGCGACGATCGCGGCCGACCACGGGCTGCGCGTCGGATACCACAACCATTCGCAGGAGTTCACCCCCACCGTCGACGGGCTCAGCGCCTACGAGTGGTTCGTGGCCCGCCTCGACGACACGGTGGACCTGGAACTGGACGTGTACTGGGCCTCGGCCGGCGGCAACGACGCGGTCGCCCTCCTCGGCCGGCTCGGGGACCGGGTCACGGCGCTGCACATCAAGGACGGCGCCGTCATCGACGACCCGTTCACCACGGGCGCCCCCTTCGACATCGCGCAGACCCGCCAGGTGTCCGCGGGGCAGGGCGAGATCCCGGTCGACGCCGCCCTGGCCGCCGCCCCGAACGCCGCCTACGCGATCGTCGAGTTCGACACGTACGCCGGTGACATCTTCGAGGGCATCGCCGGATCGGTCGCCCACCTCCGCGAGAAGGGGATCGTCTGATGGCGCCGCCCACGACCCGGTCGGGCCCGGTCGGCGTCGGCGTCATCGGCGCCGGCAACATCAGCGAGCAGTACCTCACCACCCTCACCAAGATCCCCGACGTCGACGTCGTCATCATCGGCGACCTGATGGCCGACCGCGCCGAGGAGCAGGCCCGCAAGCACGGCATCGCCGCCTGGGGCACGACGGACGACGTCCTCGCGCACGACGACGTCGAGATCGTCGTCAACCTGACCATCCCCGCCGTGCACGCCGAGGTCAGCTCGGCGATCGTCGCCGCGGGCAAGCACGTGTGGTCGGAGAAGCCGATCGCCGTGGACCTGGCCTCCGCGCGCGCCCTCCTCGACCAGGCCGCCGCCGCCGGGCTGCGCGTCGGCGTCGCCCCCGACACCGCGCTCGGCCCGGGCGTCCAGACGGCACGGCGGGCCATCGAACGCGGCGACATCGGCGCGGCGCTGTCCGCGCACACCATGTTCCAGACCGCCGGTCCCGACGCCTGGCACCCGAGCCCGGAGTTCCTCTTCGCCGCCGGAGCCGGGCCGCTGTTCGACATGGGCCCCTACTACTTCACGACGCTGATCACCCTGTTCGGGTCCGTGACGCAGGTGTCCGCCGTGGCCTCCACCGGCCGCAAGGTCCGCACGATCCGCACCGGACCGCGCACAGGCACCGAGTTCCCGGTCGAGGTCCCCACCCATGTGGCCGCCCTCATCACCTTCGAGGGCGGAGCGGTCGCGCAGAGCGTCTTCAGCTTCGACTCGGCCCTTGTCCGCGACGGCGTCGTGGAGATCAACGGCACCGAGGGCACCCTCGTCGTGCCCGACCCCAACGGGTTCACCGGGGACGTGCGCATCACCCGCGGCACCGGCGACGACGGCGCGCCGCACTGGGAGCCGGTCGAGTCCATCGGCCTCGGCGAGGGCCGCGGCCTCGGCGTCCTCGACATGGCCCGGTCCATCCGGTCCGGTACGCCGCACATCGCGACCGGCGACCTCGGCCACCACGTGCTGGAGGTGCTGGTCGCCATCGACCGGGCCGCCGCCACCGGCCGGACCCAGCACATCGAGAGCCGGGCCGGTGAGGTCCGGGCGGTACCGCTGGACCGGGACCCGTTCGCGGCCACGCTCTGACACCGTACGGCGCACGACGCCCGGTCAGCCGAGCAGCGTGCCCAGGGCGCGCCGGAGCAGGGCGCGGTGCGTCGCGGACGCGTACGAACGGCCGTCGTGGCCCAGGGCGTCGAACACCGTGATGCCACCGCCCGGGCGGGTGTGCACCCACATCAACGGGTGCCGCCCGCCCTCGTGTTCGTGGGCGAGCAGCACCCGGACGTCCGGGCTGCGGCGCAGGTGGGTGTCGCGCTCGTCGTCCACCTCGAAGTCGTCGACGCCCGCGCTGATCGGGTGGCCGGCGTCGGTGACCAGGACGCGGGCGCGGCCGTACGGCGGGTGCATCGAGGTGCCGCGCACCCAGGTGCCGCCCAGGCCCGACTCCCAGACCTCGTCGTCCGGGAAGCAGGTCGCCGAGGAGTGCACGGCGAGGACCGGCGTGGCGCTCTCCAGCAGCCGGGCGAGTCCGGCCGCGGCCCGGGCGTTCGCGGGTACGGGGTCGCCGTCCCGCGGCAGGCCGATGTTGACGACGACGAGGTCCGGCAGCGCTCCGGCGGCGAAGGAGGCCAGCGCGGCGTCGATGTCCGCGACGGGCTCCAGGACGACGCCCACCTCCCGGGCCACGTCCGCCAGACCCCTGTTGGTGTCGGCGAAGGGATGCCAGGGGTCGGTGTAACGCCCGACGCCGCCGAGCAGCACTCCGTGGCGCGGCCCGGCGGGGATCGGGGAGTTCAGGGACATCGGGGATGGGGTCATGCTGCGTTCCGTTTCTCCGGGGCGGGGCCGTCACACGGTAGTGGTGCCCGGGATCCGTCCGTCCCAGGGACAGCACGTCGCGAGATCGACGCGCTGCTCGCTCCCGTCGGGCCAGGAGACGGTGACGACGGTCCCGGCGACGGCCACGACGGGAGGCTCGGGCAGCGGAGTCGACCGGGCCAGCGTGTGCAGGCTCACCAGGACGGTGTCCCCCGGATCGGCCGTCGCGGTGAGCGCGGGGACGGCCGAGTGCGGGCCCATCGCGTTCGCGTCCTGGTACGTGAACACCCCTGCGGCGTCGTACCCGTGCAGGGCGACGACGCGCGCGGTGAGACCCTGACGGTTCGTCACCGAGGCGGCTCCGGAACGCTTTTCGGCCGTCAGGGGGAGATCGTCGGCGACCGCCCAGCCGCCTTCCCGCACGGTGTGTCCGCCGGGCGAGCGGACGAGGTGGGCGCGGACCTCGTGCGCGTCGTGCGGCAGCGTCACGGACGTGATCGCGCAGCCCGGCAAGGCCCGGCCGTCGCGCTGGGGCAGCTGGACCGAGGCGGCGACGGTGCCGTCGACGCGCACGGCCCGGAGCGGACCGCGCCGGCTCGCCCGGCCGTCGGCGTCCAGGAGCGCCGGATGCGAGTCGACACCGTCCTCCCACGCGGCGGCCGTGCCCGGGGCGGTGTGGGTGGAGTAGGCGAGCTTGGCGTAGTGCGGGTCGTCGGGGTCGGGCCGCGTGGGCTCGACGGGGATCTCGCAGTGGTCGCTGCCGTGGTTGGCGAGGCGGACGATGCCGTCGCGCTGGGTGGTGACCAGCCAGCCGAGTGCCGGCCACGCGTGAGTCCCGAACTCGGCGTCCGTGGGCTGGGGTTGCTCGGTGTCCGTCCACACGGGCGCGTCCGGTCCGAGGGCCAGGCCCAGGAAGCCGATCCCGGCGAGGTAAGCGGAGCCGAACCCGCTGTAGGTCTGCGCCACGGGCTCGTAGGGCCGGTACCAGCCGAGGTCGAGCGGCCGGTCGATGCCGACGCCGTGGGACACGAACCGGGCGAGGACACCGGAGGCCAGCCGTCGCGTCGCGCCGGGGGAGAGCGGGTTCACCCCGGAGATCTCCGCGCACCACACGGCGGCGAGCGCGGCGGTGCGGTAGCTGAGCGAGCGCCCCACGTGCAGCATCGATCCGTCGGGGGCGACGGTGCGCGCGTACGACGTGACGAACTGCCCGAGGCGGTCGAGATGCCGGGCGCCCTCGGCGGTGGCCGTGCGGTCCGTCATCCGGTACCAGGCCCACAGGTACGGGTGGATGGCCCAGGCGTTGTAGTAGTCGATGGCGTGCTCGGGGCCGTCGGTGTACCAGCCCTGTTCCAGGTACCAGGACTCGACGCGGGCCACGTTGCGGGTCCCGGTGCAGCCGCTGGTGTCCTCACCGACCGAGGTCAGGAACGCCTCGGCCATGGCGGGGAACAGCTGCCAGTTGTTGTGCCACACCTCAAGCCGTGCGTGATGACGCAGCCAGCCGGCGATCCGGCGCCGTTCGGGCGCGGTGAGCCGGTCCCACAGTCGCTCGCGGCTGATGTGCAGGCCGAACGCGATGTTTGCGGCCTCGACGATGGAGTTGGTGACCCCGGTGACGGGCGCGCGGCAGGTGACGCCGCGCGGCCAGCTCTCGGGCCCGTCGGGGTCGGTGCCCGCCAGCAGGGCGCGCGCGTAGCGCTCGGCGAGCGGCTCGGCGGTCTCGGGTGCGGCGCCCGCGATCAAAGGTGCGGCCAGCAGGAAGGACCGCCCCACGGTCTCCATGCTCTCGCGGCGCGGACCGTCGGCGGTGACCCGCCCGGGCAGCCGGGGCAGGCCGCCGCCCGGGCTGTCGTGGCGGCGGACGTGGTCGAGCCAGCGCAGCCCGGTGGTCTGCCAGTGGGCGCGGGTCCAGCCGGTGATCGGTGAACGCTCCGGGTCGTCGGGCGGCAGCTCGAACCGGGGCAGTGCGTCGCTCATGTGCTCTCTTCCTGGTGCGCGCGGTGCGGGGCGTGGTGCGAGGTGATGGATCCGGTGCGCGGGTCGACGCTCCAGCGGTCGTGCCACTCCAGGCGGGCCCGGCCGCCGCCGATGTGCAGCGGCAGCCAGACGGGCGGCGAGTCGGCCAGCCGGTCGGGCAGCCAGCGGTCGCCGAGATAGACGTGACTGGTGCGCTCGGTGCCGTGGACGGTCACGATCGCGCTGATCTGCGAGTCGTACGTCGCCGATCCCTCCGGGGCGAACAGCCGCCACGGCGACCAGGGGCCCGCCAGAGAGGGCGCGGTCGCGTACCGGTTGTCGTTGGTCGCCCAGCCGGTGAGGTCGGAGCCGAAGAGGTAGTACAGGCCGTCCGCGTGGACCAGGGCGGGCGATTCGTAGCCGTGCCGGCCGTGGTCGGCCAGCGTGGTGGAGACGAGGGAGTCGACGCCGAGCCAGTCGTCGGTGAGCCGGTAGAGGTGCAGTCCGTGGTCGCGGTCCTCCGACAGCAGATATCCGGCGTCGCCCTCGGCGTGGACGCCGATGTCACGGCTGAGCCGGCCCAGCGGCCGGACGCTGCCGTGGTACGTGTACGGGCCCGCCGGATGATCACTGCTGGCGAAGCCGACGCGGGCGTCCGCGTAGTCCGCCGAGTCGATGTGCAGATACATGACGTACCGGCCGCTCGCCGGATGCCGCAGCACCTTGGGGCGCTCGACGACCCGGCCCGGGGCGAGGTCACCCGTCCCCGCGGACAGCGCGTCACCCTCGTAACGCCAGCCGGCGAGGTCGGGCGAGGAGTAGCAGGCGATCGCGGAGAAGGTGCCGCCCGAGCGCTTGTCCTCGCCCCACGCCCAGAACCTGCCGTCGATGAACAGGACGCCCGCGCCGTGCAGTTGGACGGGGCGGCCGTCCTGGTCGCGGAAGAGCCGCCCGGGCTCGATCACCGTCATGCGTCACCGTCCGCGCGCCGGATGCGCAGCGTGTGCCGACCGTGGGCGGCGGGCTCGCGCTGGACGAGGAGGGTGCGGTGGACGGTGTCGCCCCACGCGCCGCGCAACCGGTCGTCGTCGAGCGCGATCGTCTCCGTACGGATCTCGAACGCGTCCGTGTCGCAGTGCAGCAGCGCGCCACCGACACGCAGCCCGTCCGGATCCGCGACCGGCCGGTGGGCGGTCATCAGGACGAGGGTCATCGTGCGGGGCGCGTCGAAGGCCCAGTCGTCGTGGACGAGGACCGTGCGCTGGGCGCGGTCCAGTTCGACGGCCCGCTCGCAGCGGGCCAGGCCCGCCGTGGAGGGGTAGGCGGCGGCCAGGTCCATGCGCAGCCGGGCGGTGCTGCCGGTGTCCTCGAAGGCGACGTCCGTGGCGCGGAACTCCTTGCCGTGCGGCTGCTCCACACCGTCGGGCAGCGGCACGTTGTGCCAGGCGCTGCGCATCGTCCAGATCGTGTAGCGCGTGTGGGGCTGGAAGGTGTCGCGCCGGTACACGCCGACGCCGGCGTCGATGAGGACGGGATCGCCGTCCAGCGAGACGATGACGCCACCGGCGTCGTTGTGGTTGTGGCTGACGTCGTTGTGGCCGCCCTTCGCGGCGACGAACAGACCGCGCGTGACGCCCGCTTGCTCACGCGCGACGGCGATCTCGGTGCCGGGCAGAAAGCGGGACGCGGGCATGCCGGGTGTCGCGTCGCCCCGCACCGTCCAGTCGGGATCACGCAGTTCGGCGAGCGTGCGCCGGAACAGGGGGCCCAACTGGCCGTCGAACCGCAGCGGATGGAGCGATCCCATCCAGCGGGCGTGAGCGGCGGCGGTGGTGTCGCCCACCCGCTCGGCGAAGCGCGCCAGCAGATGCCAGTTGGCGTTCTCCGGCAGCACGGGCGTGCCGTCGGAGTAGTTGACCTGACTGTCCGGGCCGATCTGCATGTCGACGGGGAAGCGGACCATGGCGGCGACCGGCGGCACGGCGAACGCGTCGAACGCGCCGTCCGTGATCTCGCCGAGCAGGTCCAGGGCCTCGAAGAGCGTGGCACCGGCCCACCACCAGTAGGTGGCACCCTCGTCGCAGCTGCCGTCGGCGTCGTAGCCCGCGCGGAACCGGTCCAGGATCGCCAGGGCGCGGTCCACGGTCGCCTCGAGCCGCGCCCGGTCCGGTTCGACGACCGCGGCGCAGACCAGCACGTTGGAGACGATCCAGGGCGCCCAGTTGTTCGGCGGCCCGTCGAGGCCGTGCCAGAAGTACGTCTCCCGCTCCCACGGGTCGAGGACGCGCCGCCGGATCTCGTGGTGGACGCGCCGCCTGAGCCCGGGGAACAGCTCCTCCAGACGGTCACCGGCGAAGGCGTCGACGGCGGCGAGCAGGGCGCCCGTGGCGGCGTCGGCGAGATCGAGGATGTCGCGGCCCGGCTCGGGCAGGAAAGGACGCTCCCCCGACTCGGGCAGGGCGTAGTGGGAGGGCAGACACCAGGCGGACAGCTCGCACAGCCGCCACACGGCATCGCCCAACGCGACAGCGTCCTCCGCCCTGTTGTCGGCGGCGAGCAGCAGCGCGGTGGTGGCGGTGTGCCCGAGGAGGGCGTGCTCGCTGTCCTGGTGGGGCATCCGGTCGCCGTCCCGGCTGTACGCGGCCCAGTCCCTGAGCCGGGGCGGGTGGTGGGCGGCACGCTCCCGCCAGTCGGCCGCGGCCGAGGCGAGCGCCGCCCGGTCGCGCCCGGCGAGGTGCGCCCAGCCGTCCCGGTCGGCGACGGGCGGCGCGGGCCTCCAGGACCGGACGCGCAGCGCGGCCCGCGCCTTCGGGGTGAACGCCTCGGCGAACGACAGCGCCGGGGTCTCGACGCGCGGACCGCTCATGACTTCCCGTTCTGCTTGTCGAGCTGACGGGTGTACTCGTCGCGCATCGCGTTGCCCGTGGACGACTTCCACGAGGAGATCGCGGACTTGACGGCGCCCAGGTCGGACCGGCCGAGAATGTAACTGGTGATGGTGTCGGTGAGGCCGGTCGTCGCGGAGTTGGACCGGGACGCCGTCTCCGAGTACAGGCCCTGGACGGGGTTCTCCACGAGCATGTCCTGAGTGGCGACCTGCCAGGCGTGGGAGCGGCGCAGCTGCTCGTCGATGCGGATCGTGCTGGTGAGCACCTGGGGGCCCTCCGCGATGCGGAACAGGGTGCTGGGCTCGACCATGGTGCGGCCCGCCTTGGTGAGTTCGACGTTGCCGCCGGCACGGTTGTAGTGGACGCCCTCCTTGCCGTTGCGGAGCTTGAAGTACTCCTGGGAGCCGTAGGGGGCGGCCAGATAGTCGAGGACGGCGAGCTGCTCCTCGATCTTCTTCTTGTCCGCCTTCTTCATGGCGGTGAACCCGAAGCTGGACGGCCCCTGATAGTTGCCGCCCTTCCCGCCGTCGGCGCCGAAGGGCACCACCGCTCCCGTCACGGCACCCTTGGGCAGGGTGATGTCGAGGAGGGAGGAGATGCCGTCCATGTGCATGAGGACGCTGCCGTTGGCCACGTACGTCTTGGCCCGCGAGTTCTCCAGGCTGGGGGTGTCGGGGTGGTAGTAACCGGCGCCGCGGAGCTTCTTGATGTAGCTGATGGCGCGCAGCCATTCGTCGGTCTCGTACTTGTTGACGAGCTTGCCGCCCTGGAGCCGCCAGTTGTTGGGGACGCCGAACATGGCGGCGAAGAAGTCGAAGCCCCACTCGACGCTGCCGCCTCCGCCCTGCCCGCAGATCGCGTAGCGATTGGCTCTCTCGCTGGTGACCTGCTTGCAGAGTTCGGTGAAGTCGGCCTCGTTCTTCGGCGCCGGCTCCTGCCCGGTCAGCTTCTCGATGAGGTCGGGGCGGCAGACGAGGATGCTGCCGAACGGCGGGCGCGGCTCGGGCACTCCGTAGATACGGCCGTTGACGCGGGCGCTCGCCCAGGACGCCTCGGAGAGGTTCGCGAGGTTCGGGTACTTCTTGATCTTGTCGCCGGACAGATGCTCGGAGAGGTCCTGGAACTTCGCCTGGAGCAGCTGCGGCCCGCCCTGCGGCGGGGCGAACGTGAGGAACTGCACCAGGTCGGGCAGGTCACCGCCCGCCGTCATGGTCGCGAACTTCGAGGCGTACGAGTCGCCGGGCACGAGCTGCATGTCGAACTCGGTGCCGATCTGCCCGGAGATGTACTTGAGGTAGGAGTTGTCCGCGGGCGGCGGGGAGTAGTAGGTGACGACGAACGCGGAGAGTCTGCCGCCCGTGCCGGGCTTCGAGGCCACCGACCGGAACAACTCGCTCTCGGCGGGAGCCCGGTAGTACACCGGCTGTACGGAGGCGTTGCCCTTCAGGTCTGGCTTCGGCCCCTTGGTGATGGGGAGGTACGAGGGCAGCGCCGCGATGTCGCCGGACGCGGTGGCGCCGGCGCCCGAGCCGGAGCACGCGGCGAGCAGCGGCCCGGTGCCGAGCGCGGCGATCCCGAGAGCGGTGCCCTTGAAGAGGTTGCGCCGGCTCAGGGCCGGGGAGGTCGGACGGTTCATCGTGCAGCTCCCTTGGTGAGGGCGGATGGAGGCATGCCGGGGCAGTGCGAGGTGGGGGAGGGGCGAGAGGTCGGACGGGGAGTGGGGCTCAGCCCTTGACGGCTCCCGTCAGAACGCCCTTGGTGAGATGGCGCTGGACGAACGGATAGGCGAGCAGGATCGGGACGACGGCGATCATCACGACGGCCATCTGGATCGACTGGGCGGGCGGCGCGGCACTGTCCCCGCCGGTGTCGACGAGCGTCGAGCCCTGCAACACGTAGGTGCGCAGCACGAGTTGGAGCGGCCACTTGGTGCTGTCGCTGAGGTAGATCAGGGCGTTGAAGAAGGCGTTCCAGTAGCTGACCGCGTAGAAGAGTCCGACGACGGCGATCACCGCGCGGGACAGCGGAATGCTGATCGTCCACAGGACGCGCCACTCGCCGGCGCCGTCGATCTTCGCGCTGTCGATGAGTTCCTGGGGGATCCCCATCATGAACCCACGGACGACGATCATGTTGAAGACGCTGAACGCGGTGGGCAGGATCAGCGCCCAGTAGTTGTCGAGCAGCCCGAGTTCCTTCACGACCAGGTACAGCGGGATCAGGCCGGGGGCGAACAGGAACGTGACGAGCACGAAGGTCAGCAGCGAGCGCTGGAAGAGGGCGCCGCGCCGGCTCAGCGCATGGGCGGCGAGCACCGTCGCGGACAGGCTGATGGCGGTGCCGACGACCGTGACCAGCGTCGAGACGACGATCGCGCGGGTGACGACGCCGCCCTCGAAGATCTGCGTGTAGGCGTCGAGGCTGAACGAGGTCGGCCAGACGAGATAGCCACCGGCCTCGGTGATGGAGTCGCCGTCGGAGACGCTCGTGGAGAAGACGATCAGGAACGGGAAGAGGACCAGGGAGAGGGCGAGCACGATCGCGAGCGCCTTGAGGGCGATGGCGACGGGCTTCGGTTTGCCCTGCCAGGCGGGGCGGAGAACGGTGCTCATGAGCGGGAATAGACTCCTTGCTCGCCGAGGCGGTGGGCGGTCTTGTTCGCCGCGAGGATGAGGAGGAATCCGACGGCGCCCTTGATCAGGCCGACGGCGATGCCGATGCTCCAGTTGCCGTCGATGACACCGTGGAAGTAGACGTAGGTGTCGAGGACTTCGGCCGCGTGCGCGCCGACCGCGCTGCGTTGCAGCAGGATCTGCTCGAACCCGACGTTGAGGGCCTCGCCGAGGCGCAGGATCAGCAGCATGATGATGATGGGCCTGATGCCCGGCAGGGTGACGTGCCAGAAGCGCTGCCAGGGGCCCGCCCCGTCGATGGCCGACGCCTCGTAGAGCGAGTCGTCGATCGCGGCGAGCGCGGCGAGGAAGATGATCGCTCCCCACCCCGCGTCCTTCCACACGACCTGCGCGGTCAGCAGCAGTTTGAACGTGCCCGGGTCCGCCATCACATTGACGGTGCCGACGTCGAGCTGGCGCAGCGTCTGGTTGAGGATGCCGCCGGAGCCGAGGGACTGCTGGAAGAAGCCGACGACGATGACCCAGGACAGGAAGTGCGGCAGGTAGAGCACCGACTGGACGGCGGTGCGCAGCCAGGGCCAGGTCAGGGAGTGGATCAGCAGGGCCAGCGCGATGGGGACCGGGAAGTACAGCACCAGCTGCATGAAGGTGATCTCGAGCGTGTTGAGCGTCGCCTGCCAGAACGCCGGATCGGCGAACAGCACCCGGAAGTTGTCCAGGCCCACCCAGCGGCTCTGCCCGATCGGGATGTAGGGCTGGTAGTCCAGGAACGCGACGACATTGCCCACCAGCGGCAGGTACACGAACAACAGCAGCAGGACGACCGCGGGCGCCACCATGAGCAGCAGCGGCCGGTCCCGGCGCAGCCGCAACCAGAACGAGGCCTTGAGCACGGGCGGTCGGCGGCTGCCCGGCGGTCCGCCGCCGCGGGCCACTGCCTCGGTGACGGACATCGGTTTCTCAAGCGTCGTGCCCATGCGGCTCCTTCGCATCCGACAGACATGACTCCGCACACGGACTTCGGCGGGCGGAGAAGGAGGGGATCGGACCGGACCGCCTGGACCTGCCCCGAACGTGTCCGGAAAACCGCGGCCGACCTGGGCTCGTCCCCGAGCACCGGTGGTCATCCTGAGTTGGGCCTACGATGACGGTCAAGTGTGAGCAACCATCCGAACATTAATCAAACATCGGGGGTAGTGATGCACCCGCATCCACGGCACGAACGCATCCTGGCGGAGCTGCGCATCCACGGCTCGCTGTCGGTCACGGACTTCGCGCGGCGCGAGGAGATCTCCGCGATGACGGTCCGCCGCGACCTCGCGGAGCTGTCCGAACTCGGCCTGCTGCGGCGGGTGCACGGCGGCGCGGTCACCGTCGAGACCGATCCCACCGGCGGCATCGCCGGGCGTCACGTGCCGCGTCCGGCGGCGCAGGACGGCAAGGCCCTGTTCACCTTCGGGCTCGTCGTGCCGGACCCCGGCTACTACTACCCGAACATCGTGGCCGGAGCCGTCGAGCGCACCACCGCGCTCGGCGGGCGGGTGGTGCTGCGGGTGTCCCGCTACGACGCCGATCACGAACGACGGCACATCGAACGGCTCATCGCCGGCGGCGTCGACGGGCTGCTCGTCACCACGACCGTCGCGGACGCGTACCCGACCTTCGAGCTCCTGGAGAGCGCCCCCATGCCGGTGGTGATGGTGGAGCGCGCCGTGGCCGAGGCGCCCGTGGGATACGCCCTGGAGTCGGTGCGCAGCGACCACGCCGCCGGGGCCGCGATCGCGGTGCGCCACCTGGCCGGTCTCGGACACCGGCGCATCGGCGTCGCGACCTTCGACACCCCCACCTCGGGACACATCCTCGGCGGACACGCGCGCACCGTGCGGCAGTTGGGCCTCGCCGGCGACGCGGCGGTCGAGCACATCGACGAGACCGGGGACGTGGCCGGACAGACCGCCGCCTACCTGGAACTGTGCAAGAAGACCGGCACCACCGCGGTGCTCGTGCACTCCGACCACTACGCGATCGACTTCGTCGCCACCGCGGTCGAACTCGGCGTCTCCATCCCGGGGGACCTCTCCGTCGTCGCCTACGACGACGAGGTGGCGCAGCTCGCCGCCGTGCCGCTGACCGCGGTGGCGCCGCCCAAGCACGACGTCGGCCGGTTCGCCGCCACCGCCTGCTTCGAACGCATCTCGGCTGCGGGCCAGACGCCGTTCGCCCAGCGGCACATCACCCTCACCCCGACGCTCACCGTCCGCGAGTCGTCGGCGCCGCCGGGCTGACCGGTCCGCCGCCGCGGCCGGCACATGTTCGTTTGATGATCGACCGCTCTTCGAATCTTGACATCGAACATGGCCCGGGGCTGGCATGGACGGACCGCACACCACCGGCACCCGGCCCCGCCGGGTGCCGCGTGCACGTCGACGCGCGCCGCGGCCGCCGGCGCCGTCAACTCCCCGAAAGGCAGGACCCCATGACGCCGCCCCCGAGGCCCGCGCCGCCCGCCGCCGGCCCCCGGCCGACCGTCCCCGTGGCGTTCGCCATGCCCGACTCCACGTTCCACCGGGTCTTCCGGCCCGACGACCTCGCCGCGCTGCACGGCTCCGGCACGGTCAAACTCCTCGCCGACCGTCCCCTCGACCCCGCCGACCCGGTGGACCAGGGTCTGCTCGCCCAGGCGGAAGTGCTGATCACCGGCTGGGGCACGGCGCCGCTCGACGCGGCCCGGCTCGACCTGCTGCCGAGCCTGCGCGGCCTCGTGCACTCCGCGGGCACCGTCCGCCCCGTCGTCGACGACGAGGTGTGGGCCCGGGGCATCGCCGTCACCTCGAGCGCCGCGGCGAACGCCGTCCCCGTGGCCGAGTACACCGTGGCGATGATCGTGCTCGCCGCCAAGCGTGCCTTCAGCGCCGCCGACGAACTGCGCCGCGGCGCCGCTTCGGTGGACCTGGAGGCGGACTGGCCCGACGTGGGCGCGCACGGCATCACCGTCGGTCTCGTCGGCGCCTCCCGGGTCGGCCGCGCCGTCATCGAGCGGCTGCGCGCCTACGACGTCCAACTCGTCGTCGCCGACCCGCACTTGAACGATCTGGAGGCGGCCCGGCTCGGCGTGCGCCACGTGGACCTGACCGAACTGGTCGAGTCGAGCAGCGTCGTCTCCCTGCACGCCCCGCTGCTGACCGGCACCCTGGGCATGTTCGACCGCGGCCTCATCGAACGCCTGCGGCCCGGGGCCACGTTCATCAACACCGCGCGCGGCGCCCTGGTCGATCAGGAGGCCCTGGCCGACCGGCTCGACCAGGGCGACATCGCGGCCGTCCTGGACGTCACCGAACCCGAACACCTGCCCGCCGACGCCCGGTTGCGCCGGACGCCGAACACGTTCATCACCCCGCACATCGCGGGTTCCGTCGGCAACGAACTGGGCCGCCTGGCCCACAACGCCGTCCGCGAGACGGTCGCGTTCACGACGACCGGTACGTTCCTGGAGCCCATCAGCCACCAGGAGTTCGAGATCCAGGCCTGATCAGGGGCGGAACCCGTCGATGGCCAGGTCCATCAGGCGCTGGGCCTGGGCGGTCCCCTCCGGGGTGTCGGGGGTCCGCCACAAGCAGCTCAGCAGCATGATGACGTCGACCGGGTCGAGCCCGGGACGCACCTCGCCGGCCTCCACGCAGGCGTCCAGCAGCCGCCCGACGGCGGCGCTGACCGGCGGCCAGGAGGCGCTGATGACCTCCTGCGCGGCCGCCGAGTTCAGCGCCTCGCCCAGACCGTGCTTGATCCGCACATAACCCGTGAGCGTGGTGAACCAGCTGCGCAGCGCCTCCAGCGGCGGCTGCGCGGCCAGCGTCTCGTCCACCGCCGCGACGAGCCGGTCGATGCCCTGCCGGTGCACCTCCAGGATCAGCGCCTCCCGCGTGGGGAAGTGCCGGTAGAGGGTCCCGGGGCCGACGCCCGCGCGCTTGGCGATCGAGTTCAGCGAGGCGTCCGGCGTCTCGGCGAGCACGTCGTGGGCGACCTGGAGGATCACTTCCCGGTTCTTGAGCGCGTCAGAGCGCCGCGCGGTCTCGGGCATGGATCCTCCTGGTGAACCGGCCCCCGATTGCCAAACGGAGAACTCTCCGTTACGTTCGAAGAGTCAATCGGAGACATCTCCGTTTACTGTTCGTCCCACACTAGGAGCCCCCGTGCGGTACATCAAGCTGGGCCGTACCGGCCTGGACGTCTCCCCGGTCGCCATCGGCGCCATGACCTACGGGCAGCCTGACCGCGGCCACCCCGTCTGGTCCCTCGACGAGGAGAGCAGCCGGCCCCTCGTCAAGCACGCCCTGGAATCGGGCATCAACTTCTTCGACACCGCCAACATGTACTCGTACGGCTCCAGCGAAGAGATCCTGGGCCGTGCCCTGAAGGACTACGCGAACCGCGACGACGTCGTCATCACCACCAAGGTCCGCCACACCATGCGCCCGGGCAGCCCCAACGGCGGCGGGCTCTCCCGCAAGGCGATCATGGCCGAGATCGACGCCAGTCTGCGCCGCCTGGGCACCGACCACGTCGACGTCTACATGATCCACCGCTTCGACGGCGCGACGCCGCTGGAGGAGACCCTGGAGGCCCTGCACGACGTGGTGAAGGCGGGCAAGGCCCGCTACCTCGGCGCGTCCTCCATGCACGCCTGGCAGTTCGCCAAGGCCCTCCACCTCCAGGAGCGGCACGGCTGGGCGCGCTTCGTCACCATGCAGGACCACTACAACCTGCTCGCCCGCGAGGAGGAGCGCGAGATGCTCCCGCTCTGTGCCGACGAGGGCGTCGCCACGATGGTGTGGAGCCCGCTGGCCCGCGGCCGTCTCGCCCGTCCCTTCGACCAGGCCAACGCGGGGGAGCGCGCCGCCACCGACGGCGCCTTCGCCGACCTGCTCTACCGGGCCACCGCCGACAGCGACCGCCTCATCATCGACGAGGTCGGGGCGATCGCCGACACGCACGGAGTGAGCCGCGCCCAGATCGCCCTGGCCTGGCTGCGCCGCAACCCGGTCGTCGCGGCGCCCCTGGTCGGCGCCCGCACGATCCAGCAGATCGACGACGCGGTGGCCTCCCTCGACCTGACCCTCACCGATGACGAGGCCCGTCGCCTGGAGGCCCCGTACACACCCCGGCACGACTTCCAGGGTGTGTCCGACGAGCGCGAGATGGACCGCATCAAGGCGAGCATCGCGGGCTACGCCAACGTCTGACCGGCCCGGCCCTCCGTCACCCGACGGTGACCCCACCGACGGCCAGCCAGCCGCCCACCGTCTCCTCCCGCGCGGCGAGCCGGATGCCCGGGGTGTTGCCCCGCGAGGTGTCGACGAGGGCGATGCCCCACCGGTAGGCGCCCTTGGCCACGGAGGCGAGGGAGGCCTGGAAGGTGTGCTCGGCCGGGGCGTCCTTCAGCCAGCCGCCCGGGTCGGCGGCCGTGTCGACGAAGACGTGCGCGGCCCGGCCGTCCGCGGTCAGCAGGGCGACGGCGGGCCGGTACTTGTGCTTCCACTGCGGGACGTCGTTGGGCAGGTTCGCCCAGCCCAGGTTGGCCCACGTGTGGTCGATCCGGGCGGAGCCGCCCGCCGTGGCCGTGGCCGGCGCCGCCACGGCCGTCGGCAGCAGCCGGTACCCGGCCTCGGCGACGGTCCGCTTCACCAGGCCGAACGACTCGGTGAACCACGACACCGTCTCGCCGACCCGGAAGTCCAATGCGCTGACGTGCCCCTCGGCCGAGTCGTCGAACTCGCCCTGGCGCACGTCGCCCACGCTCTGGTATCCGCGCGGATCGTCCTGGTAGCTGTGCTGCGTGGTGACCCAGCCGCCCTCCATTAGGATCGGCCGCCGGTAGCGCCACTTCGCGGCGTACGCGCGCTCCCAGTCCCCGTAGTACGTCGTCATGCCGAACGCGTCGTGGCGCAGCGAGAACCCCTTGTCCACGGCGATGTCGAGCAGCCGCTCGCTGTCCGGGTCCGGAGCGCCCCAGTCCGACGGGGTGCCGATCAGCCGGTGGTAGTTGATGGCGAGCGGAACCCGCCGGAACGCGTCCGCGTACAGGTCCACCACCCAGCGCAGCACCGGCTCCCGGCTCGCGGCGTCGAGATACTTCAGGGAGTGCCCCTCGCCCCACTTGCCGAGCCCGTAGCCGTCGACGAAATCGACCCGCTCCGGATCGTCGAATTCGGCGCCGAAGGCCCGTACGAACGCGCCGAACTTCTCCTGGAAGACCGGGTCGTCCGGATACGGCGACCACAGCGTCTTGCTGCCGGACTGCGACTCGTACCCGGCGGCGCCTGCCTCCCGTACGAAGTCGGGCGTGAAGTTGTACGCCTTGTCGCGGCTGTCGACGACCACCCGGAACGCCAGCTTCAGACCCCGCTCGCGGGCCGTGGCGAGCGCCGCCTTGAGTCTGTCGTTCGTGTTCCAGCCGTAGACCCCCTCCTCGGGCTCCAGGAGTGACCAGGCGATCCGCAGGTAGAAGGTCGACGCGTAGTCCGAGGCGCGGACGTCGCCCACACCGGGCACGCCGATGGCGTCCCGCACCGACCAGAAGTCGTCCGGGAACGTCGTGTCGCCGTAGAGCACGAAGCCGTTCAGCGGATTGCGCAGCACCGTCGAGGTGTCGGCGGTGAACGACTTCGCGACGACCGCCGCCCCATGGTGGCCACGCCCCGCAGCGGCCCGCGCGGTCGCGCTCGTCACGGGCACGGTGAGGGCGGAGGCCCCCACCGCCAGCCCCAGCCCCAGTGCGCTCCGCCGACTGAACCGTCCCGAAGAGGACATACGTCTGCTCCCTTGATGAAGGCGAGTGAGTGCGTTGTCGCACCGAAGACTCGGTCCGGCACGATGTGCGGGACAAGGGCGGACAAGCGACCGCACATAAGTCGCACATGGAGCCGCACGTCCGACGCGGCGGAGAACATCGCGTCGCGTCAGCCGCGCCCGGGCCGCTCCAGGGACACCTCGGGCAGTCTGCGGGCCAGCCACGCGGGCAGCCACCAGGCCCGCGTGCCGAGCAGGTGCAGGATGGCGGGGACGATGAGGCAGCGGATGACCACGGCGTCGAGCAGGATGGCGACGGCCAGGCCGAGCCCGAACTGCTGGAGCATCCGGTCGTCGCCGAGGACGAAGGCCCCGAAGACGAACATCATGATGGCCGCCGCGGCGGTGATCACCTTGCCGGTCGAGGCGAGCCCCTCGCGCACGGCCAGGGAGTGGTCCCCGGTCCGGACCCACTCCTCGTGGACGCGGGAGACGAGGAAGACCTCGTAGTCCATGGAGAGCCCGAAGACGATCGCGAAGATCAGGGCGGGGACGAAGGCCTCCACGGGACCCGGCTGCGCGCCGAACCAGCCGTGCTGGAAGACCAGGGTGATGACGCCGAGCGCGGCGGTGATGGACAGCAGGTTCAGGATCGCCGCCTTGACGGGGATCCACAAGGACCGGAAGACGAGTAGGAGCAGCAGCGTGGAGAGGCCGACGACGACGGCGATGAACAGGGGCAGCCGGTCGGCGAGGGTTTCGGAGACGTCCTGGGAGGCGGCGGTGGCACCGCCGACGAGGATCTCGGCACCGGTGGCGTCTTCGAGGGGCGGGGCCACTGTGTCCCGCAGGCGGTGGACGAGGTCCACGGTCCCCTCGTCCTGGGGCGAGGTCGTCGGGTAGACGAAGACCGTGGACAGGGCGCCGTCCTCGGACGGCGCCGCGGGCCCGGCCTGGGCGACGCCAGGGGTGGCGGCGAGCTTCGCCCGCACGGTCCTGCCCGCTTCCGCGTCGCCCTTCACCAGGACGACGAGCGGCCCGTTGAAGCCGGGGCCGAACCCCTCGGCGAGCAGGTCGTACGCGTGCCGGGACGTGGTCTCCGCGGGGTCGTTCCCGGAGTCGGCGAAGCCCAGCCGCATGCCCAGGGCCGGTGCCGACAGGGCCAGGAGGGCGAGCACGCCGACGAGGAGGGTCGGCAGCGGGCGGCGCTGCACCGCGCGTGCCATGGCGCGCCAGCGATCGCCTTCCGTCCGGCTCTTGAGGGTGGCCTTGGCCCGCTGCTCGAGAACGTGCCGCTGGATGCGCCGGCCGAACAGGGCGAGCAGCGCGGGCAGCAGTACCAGCGAGGCCGCCATCGTGATGAGGACCGTGACGGCCACCGCGAGGGCGATGCCCTGGAGGGAGCCGAGCCCGAGGGCGACCAGCCCGAGCAGGGCGACGATCACGGTGCAGCCGGCGAAGAAGACCGTGCGTCCCGCGGAGTCCAGAGCCTTGCGGCCCGCCTCGTCCGGCTCGGCACCGGCCAGGAGCTCGTGCCGGTAGCGGTAGAAGATCAGCAGGGCGTAGTCGACGCCGACACCGAGGCCGACGAGCATCAGGATGGGCGGCGTGAAGTCGGCGACCGTGAACACGTGTGAGGCCAGGGCGATCAGGCCGATGGCACCGCCGACCGCGAACAGCGCGGTGATCAGCGGCAGCGAGGCCGCCAGCAGCGAGCCGAACAGCAGCACCAGGATGACCAGGGCGGCCACGATCCCGGCGAGTTCGGCCGTCGGCCCCGCCTTGTCCTCCGCGTTGCGCGCGGCCTCGCCGCCCACCTCGACCCGGAGGTGCCCGTCGGCGATGCCCTGCGCCGTGTCGATGATCCGGGCGACGTCCTCCTTGGGTACCTCCTCGGTCTTGCCGTCCAGCGTGACGGACGCGTAGGCGATCGTGCCGTCCCCGGACACCGCCGACGCGTCGGCGAAGGGGCTGCGCACCTCGGCGACCCCCGCGAGCCGCCGCACCTCGGCCAGCATCGGCTCGACGCGGTCCTTCGCGCCCCGGATGCCGGTGGCGTCCGCGAAGACGATCTCGACGCTGTCGCCCGCCCGGTCACTGCCGTGCCGCGTGAACAGGTCGGTGGCCGTCTGGGAATCGGTGCCCGGCAGCGAGAAGTCGTTCTTGTACGCGGAGCCCGCGACGGTGGAGCCCAGCGTGATGGCGGCCACGACGGCCACCCACAGCACGAGGGCGGCCCAGTGACGACGCTGCGCCCAGCGGGCCAGGGCGCCGAACCGTCCGACGGGCGCGGGCGGTTCGCCGCCCGGTGTCGGGGCCGGGGCGAGGGGCGCGGCCGAGCCGCGGGGGGAAGACATGATGCCTGCCTCGAAGTCGAGCGAGAGTGTTTCCTGGAGTCGCCTCGATCGTGCTCGGCAACCCCGGGCGCGGGCATCGGCCCCCGGCGGACAGCCCGTCTGCACCGACAGGGGGACACGGCCACAGCGGCGTACACCAGCGGATGTACGGGACCGGGCGGCGCGTACATCCCCGGCAGGCACTCGGCGCACAAAAGGGGACATCCGGCACGGTTCTCCAGCGCGCCCCAGGCAGAATGAGGCCATGCCCCCTCTCGACGCCGCCCGCTTCCGCCTGCCCTCGGGCCCGCGCGCCGACCTGGCGCTCGCCGGAATCGTGCTGGC
Source organism: Streptomyces sp. NPDC057694 (assembly GCF_042799415.1). NCBI lineage: Bacteria > Bacillati > Actinomycetota > Actinomycetes > Kitasatosporales > Streptomycetaceae > Streptomyces > Streptomyces sp. NPDC057694. The sequence goes on along the minus strand of NZ_JBHVIX010000028.1, from coordinate 69,661 downwards.
GCTGACGGGGATCGCCGAAGGACAGCGGCTCGGCTCGGACAGCGACGCGACCGCGTCGGTGATCGTCTCCTGGCTGGTCGCGGCGGCCGTGTGCGGTGCGCTGCCGCTGCGCCGGCGCCACCCGGTGGCCGTGGGCTGGTGCACCGTCCTCGGCACGGGCGTGTACCACCTGCTGAGCACGGTCGACGGTCCGCTCGTCGTGATCCCGGTCGCCGCGCTGTACGCGCTGTCGGCCCGCGGAAGGATCCGGGCATCGGTCGCCATGGCCGCGGTGATGGTCCTCGGGGTGGGCGCGGGAGTCCTGGCCGGCACCGGCGACGTGAACGGCACAGCGGTCTTCATGCTGACCGGCTGGCTGGTCGCCGTGGTCGCGCTGGGCGCGATGCGCCACGGCCGGATCGCCTACGCGGAGGAGGAGGCGCGGCTGCGCGCCACGCGTGAGCGGCTGCGCATCGCCCGTGAACTGCACGACGTGATCGGCCACAACATGTCGATGATCCACGTCCAGGCGTCGTCCGCCCTGCACCGGATGCGCAAGGACCCCGCCCTGGCCGAGGAAGCACTGACGGCCATCAAGCAGGGCAGCAAGGAGGGCCTGCGGGAACTGCGCGCCACGCTCGGCGTCCTGCGCCAGGTCGACGAAGAGGCGCCCACCGCTCCCGCACCGGGGCTCTCCGGGATCGGTGACCTGGTCGCGTCGGCGGCCCGTACCGGTCTGGACGTCACCGTCGAGCGCGGCGGAGCCCCGCGCGCCCTGCCGGCCGCCGTGGACCTCGCCGCCTACCGCATCGTGCAGGAATCCCTGACCAACGCCGTCCGGCACAGCGGCGCCCGGCACGTCGTCGTCACCGTCCACCACGGCGCCCGGGACCTGACGCTCGGCGTCCGGGACGACGGCCGCGGCGCGGCGCACGCGGCGGGCAGCGGGATCACGGGCATGACGGAACGGGCGCGCGCCCTGGGCGGAACACTGAGCGCCGGGCCCGGCGACACGGGCGGATTCGCCGTCCTGGCCCGGCTACCGTTCGCAGACCACCACGAGCCGACCGGCGGAGCAACTGATGATCAGGATCCTGCTGGCGGATGACCAGCGCCTCGTGCGCGCGGGCATCCGCGGCATCCTCGACGACGAGGACGATCTGCGGGTGGTCGCCGAGGCCGCCGACGGACAGGCCGCCCTCGCCGCCTGCCGCGAACTGCTGCCCGACGTCGTCCTGATGGACATCCGCATGCCCGTCATGGACGGACTCGAAGCCGCCCGCCGCATCGCCGCCGACGATCACCTGGCCGCGGTCAAGGTGGTCATGCTGACGACCTTCGACCTCGACGACCACGTGTACGGGGCGCTGCGCGCCGGCGCCACGGGGTTCCTCGTCAAGGACACCGAACCGGCGGAACTCCTGCACGCGGTCCGGGTCGCCGCGCGGGGCGACGCGCTCATCAGCCCCTCCGTGACCCGCCGGCTCATCGCCGAATTCGCCTCCCGCCCGGACCACACCCGGGAGCCGGACCGGCGCCTCGACACCCTGACCGGCCGTGAACGCGAAGTCACCCGGCTGATCGCCGCCGGCTGCACGAACGCCGAGATCGCCGAGCGGCTGGTGGTCTCCCCGCTCACCGCGAAGACCCACGTCAGCCGCGTCATGGCCAAACTGGGCGCCCGGGACCGCTCCCAGGTCGTCGTCATGGCCTACGAGTACCGCCTGGTGAGCCCCGGCCGGCTCACCGACTGACCGATCGGCCGACGCGGCGCGGTGGACCGTTGGCCCGGTGGTGGCCGAGCGGAACCGGGCGATGGTGTGCCATTGGCCCAGGGCTTTCGCCCTCTGTTGAACCATGAGCCACTGAACTGCTGAGATGTACGTATCGATGGCGCTGCGGACCTGTGAGAGGTCTCCGCGGCGCCTTTCTCATGTGCGTACGGATCTCCTGTGCGCACGTGGACCAGCAACGAGGAGGGGCGGGGCACTGTGCTGAAGAGGGCGTTCGTGGCGCCGGATCCGGGCCGCATGCGGCTGCGGTTCGCGAGCCGGGCCGTACTGGGCATCGGGCTCGCCGTCGCGCTGTGCGGGGCCCTGGGGCATTCGCTGGTGGCGGCCGTCACCGGTGGTCTCGCCGCGCTGCTCGCCCTGTTCACGGTGACCGACCCGACCGTGCGCGGGCAGGCGGTCACGACGGCGCTGCTGCCGGCCGTCGGACTGCCGGTGCTCGCCCTCGCGGCCCTGCTGCACGACATACCCCTCGCCCGGGACCTGGCGTTCCTCGGCGTCGTCGGCGCGGGCGTGTACGCGCGGCGGTGGGGGCCCCGCGGCCACTCGCTCGGCGTGTTCGGCTTCATGACCTTCTTCGCGGCCCAGTTCCTGCACACCGTGCCCGGCCAGCTCCCCGAGCTGTACGCGGCCGTGCTCCTGTCGCTCGGCGCGGCGGCCGCCGTCCGGTTCGGGGTCTGGTGCTACGAGCGACGGCTCCCGGCCCCGGCGGCCGTCGCCGCGCCGACCGGCGGGACCGGGCTGCGCCGGATCACCACCCGGCAGGCCGTCCAGGCGACCGTGGGTGCGGGCTTCGCGCTCGCCGCCGGACAACTGCTGTCGGACCAGCGCTGGTACTGGGCCGTCGGCGCCACCTGGTGGGTGTTCGTCGCCACGACCTCACGCGGCGAGACGGTGGTGCGCGGCTTCCGCCGGTTCCTCGGGACGGTCCTCGGCATCGTCCTCGGCTTCGCCGTGCCGCTTCACCACGACCCGGTCGTCGCGGCCGCGGTGATCGCCGTCAGCGTCTTCGGGATCTTCTACACCGCCCACGTCTCCTACACGTGGATGATGCTCGCGGTGACCGTGATGGCGAGCATGCTCTACGGGCTGCTCGGCGTGCTCGACCCCGCCCTGCTCGCGCTGCGCGTGAGCGAGACGGCGGTCGGCGCCCTGGGCGCCGCTCTCGCCGTGCTGCTGGTGCTCCCCGTGACCACGCACTCCGTCACCGAGGCCTGGGTCGAGCGGGCGCTGCGCTGCGTCCACGCCTGCACCGCCGAAGCGGCCGACCGGCTCGCGGGACGCGACGCCGACCCGGCGCCGCGGGTCGCCGAACTGGAAGCCGTCCTCGGCCGCGTCCGCCTCTCCCTCGCCCCGCTCGTGCACCCGCTCAGCCCCCTGCGCCACCGCAAGGGCCGGGCCCGGCAGGTGCTCGCCCTGCTCGACGCGTGCGCCCACGAGGTACGCGGTCTCGCCTCCGTCGCCGCCGACCCGGAGGCCTCGCACGACGCCCGGCTCGCCGCCGCCTGCCGACGCGTGGAGAGCGCGGTCGAGGCACTCACCGTCCCCGCCCGCCACCCGCACTCCGTCGTGGCCGCGCCGCACCCCGCCGACGCCGAACTGCCCGTACTCGCCCACCTGCACGCCCTGGAGCGGACCCTCGTCGAACTCGCCGTCCCCCTGCGCGGAGCCGGACGCGCGACCCTGGGCGCGTAGCCCCGGCCGCGCGCCGTCGAACAGTTCCGCGCGCTCCCCGTGCGTCCGTGACGGCCCGCCCACCGGGGCCGAGGTGTGGTTGTCTCGCATCGGCGTGGACACCCCGGCCCCGAATGAGGCCCGTTCCCGGTCCCTCATCGGGTGGATCAGTCCGCCCGAGGGGTACATCCCGCGCCATTGGACGCCCGGGGTCCGGACCGCCGACGCGGCGGACCGGCCCCGCCGCCCGGCCGCGCGGGAGCGAGCCGGGTGCCGTCGCCACCGAACCGCTGGGGGTGCGCCATGCCGAGCCATCTGCGCAGGACCGGACCGTCGCAGGACGTGGAGGGCTGGCTCGCCGTGGCCCGTGGCCCCCACGGCCGTGCACGGCACGCGGCCTGCCCGGCCCCCGACCCCGGCGCGCACCGCGCTCCGGCGACCGACACCGCACAGGCCGCGGCCGCCTTCATCCGGCAGCACCACGCCGAGGAAGAGCTCGGCGACCCGGCCCGCCGCATCGCCGAGGTCGACGCGGAACTCGCGGCCACCGGCACGTACACGCACACCCCGCGCGAACTCGAACACGGCGCCCGGCTCGCCTGGCGCAACGCCAACCGCTGCATAGGCCGCCTGTACTGGCGCTCCCTGCACGTCCGCGACCTGCGCCACCTCGACTCCGCCGAGGAGATCGCCGAGGCCTGCGCCGACCATCTGCGGCAGGCGGCGCCCGGCGGCCGGATCCGCCCCCTCATCACCGTCTTCGCCCCCGACCGGCCGGGCCGCCCCGGCCCGCGCATCTGGAACGACCAACTCATCCGCTACGCCGGATACGTCCAGCGCGACGGACACGTCATCGGCGACCCGCGCGCCGCGGGCCTCACCGCGTACGCCCAGCACCTCGGCTGGCGCGCCGCGGGCACCGCCTCCGCCTTCGACGTCCTGCCCCTCATCGTCCAGGAGGCCCCGCACCGCAGGCCCCGCCTCTTCGGCCTCCCACCGGACGCGATCCTCGAAGTCCCCCTGGAACACCCGGAGTTAACCTGGTGGGCCGAGCTGGGCCTGCGCTGGTACGCGGTGCCCGCGCTCGCCAACATGTGCCTGGAGATCGGCGGCATCTGCTACGGCGCCGCCCCCTTCAACGGCTGGTACATGGGCACCGAGATCGGCGCCCGCAACCTCGCCGACACCGACCGCTACAACCTGCTGCCCCACCTGGCCCACCGGCTCGGCCTCGACACCGCCACCGACCGCTCGCTGTGGAAGGACCGCGCGCTCGTCGAACTCAACCGCTCGGTCCTGCACTCCTTCGACCGCGCGGGCGTCACCATCACCGACCACCACACCGAGTCCGTCCGTTTCCTCACCCACCTCGAACGCGAGGAGTCCCGCGGCCGCACCGTCGGCGCCGACTGGTCCTGGATCGTCCCGCCCCTCTCCGGCTCGACGACCCCGGTCTTCCACCGGACCTACGACGACGTCCAGCACACTCCGACGTACGTCCACCATCCCGAGGCCCATGCGCGGGCCCGCGGCGAGGACGCGGTCCCGGCGCGGCACCGCCCACCGTGGCACGACCTGGTCTAGACCGACTGCTACCGTCGGCCGCACGGGCACCGGGCCCGCGGCCGAAAGGGGAAGCAGTGAGCGGCAGTCAGGCAGCACGGGCGTACATCGGGTCGTTCACGGCGGCCGGCGGCCCCGGCATCGTGACGGCGGAACTGAACATCAGGGACGGCTCCCTCACCGTCCTCGACGCCACGGACGCCCTGCCCGACCCCTCCTACCTCGCCCTCGCCGGCCAGGTCCTGTACGCGGTGAGCGAGACCCGCGAAGGGGCCGTCGCCGCCTTCCGCACGGACACCACCCCGGTGCGGCTCGCCGCGCCCTCCGCCCCGGTGGGCGGCGCGGGCCCCACCCACCTCGCCGTCTGGGGCGACCGGGTGCTGACCGCCAACTACAACTCGGGCAGCGTGACCTCGCTCCCGCTGCGCGCCGACGGCACCCCGGATCCGGCCGGGCGCGACGTGCTGCGCCACACCGGCTCCGGCCCGCACCCGCAGCGCCAACAGGCCCCGCACGCCCACCAGGTGCTGCCGGACCCGAGCGGCCGCTGGGCCGTCAGCGTCGACCTCGGCACGGACTCGGTCCGCGTCTGCGCGCTCACCGACGGCCGGCTCACCCTCCACCACGAGACGGCGCTGCGCCCCGGCTCGGGCCCCCGCCACCTCGCCTTCCACCCCTCCGGCGCGTACGTCTACGTGCTCAACGAACTCACTCCCACCCTCACCGTCTGCCGCTGGGACGCCGTCGGCGGCACCCTCAAGCCGCTCACCGAACTCCTCGTCCTGCCCGGCGACAACACGAACGGCGACGCCTTTCCCTCCGAGGTCGTCGTCGCCCCCGACGGCCGCTTCCTGTGGACGGCGACCCGCGGCGAGGACGTCATCTCGGTCTTCTCCCTGGACCCGACGGGCGAGACGGCCACCCTGCTCGCCACGGTGCCCTGCGGCGGCCACTGGCCCCGCGACCTCGCCATCGACCCCTCGGGCCGCTTCCTTTACGCGGCCAACGAACGCTCCGGCGACGTCACCTGGTTCACCGTGGCCCCGGAGACGGGCGTGCCGGTGCGGGGCGGCTCGGTACGGGTACCGGCGGCCTCGTGCGTGGTGTTCGGCTAGCCCTGCGCTTCGGAGGGCTTGGCGACGCCGGTGAGGAAGCTCCCGGCGGCCCCCTTGACCTCGACGGACCACCCGAGCGCGGCCAGTTGGTCCGTGAGCTCCCCGGGCCCGCGGAACACCTTCACGATGCGGAACGCGCTGCCGTCCCCCACCCGGCGCAGTGCCGTGTGCGTCGACTCGTCGGCCACGAACTCCTCGTGCACCGCCTCGGACGGCGCGTCGTCGACGAAGACGACCCGCCCGCCGGGCGCCAGCGACGCCCCCAGGGACCGCCAGAACCCCGGAAACCGGGCCGGAAGCACGTGCGACAGCCAGAACCCGAAGAACACGGTGTCGTAGCGCCGAGGCGGCTGCCAGTCGAAGAGATCGGCCTGCACGAAACGCACGGTGGGCCCGCCGGCCCGCTCCCGCGCGATGGCCAGCGTCTCGGCCGACGCGTCGACAGCGGTGACGGACACGGCCCGCTCGGCAAGCAACGCGGTCCACTGCCCGGTCCCGCACGCAAGCTCCAGCACATCCCCCCGCACGGGCAACTCATCGATCCCGCCCAACAGTTCCCGCAGGTCCGCCCGGTGCGCGTAGACACTGTCGTACTCGGGCGCACGGGCCCGGTAGTAGGCCAGTTGCTCCGCCATGAGTGCCGCGTCGTCGCTGCTCATGACAACGACGCTACAGACTGCCCGCTCTTGCGACGAGAGATAAGCCCAATCAAGCCCGTCCGGCGATTGAGGACGGGCGTGCACTTGCGACGAAAGGCAAGCCCAATCAAGCCCGTCCGGCGATTGAGGACGAGCCCGCAGGGCGACGATCGAGCCCGCAGGGCGAGCCGAAAAAAGAAACGGGGCCCGAGCACAGCCCGAGCCCCGCACAAAATCCCCGGTCAGCCGCCGGAGGCAACAGGCTGAGGCGTGATCCCCAGCGCCCCCGTGTACTTGGCCAGAGCCAACTTCCCCATCGCCGGATACGCCCCCAGCGGCTCCGCGGCAGCACACCCGGCATCCTTGGCGGCAGCCTCAAGCACCGACGGATCCAGCTCGGGCCCGATCAGATACGGCGCCAGCGCCAACTGCTGCGACCCGGACCCCCGCAACTGCTCGGCGATCGCCGTGACCGACCCCTCGGCGTCCAGCGCGGCGGCCATCACCGGCACGGCAAGACGCGCGGCGAGCAGCATGCCGGTGATCCCGGCGGCCTGCACGGCCTCCTCGCCGCCGACCGTCGCGAGAATGATCCCGTCGGCGGCCGTGGCCACGGTGAACAGCCGCGCACGGTCGGCACGGGCCAGACCGGCCTCCGACAGACGTACGTGCAGCCCCTCGGCGAGCAGCGGGTGCGGGCCGAGCACATCGGTCAGCTCGGCGGCGACCCGGCTGTCGGCGATGCTCTGGTGGATCTGCCGGACCTGCGCGTTGTCCGGGCCGGCGAGCAGCGGCACGACGACGGCGACGGGGCCCTCGGGCTCCTTGGCGCCCTCGACACCGGCGGCGAGCGCCTGCTCGTAACGGCCGGTGCGCTCCTTCGCGGCGTGCGCGAGCACGGACGCGAGCGAGGGGAATTCGGCGGAGACCGGGAAGTCGGTGACTTCCCCCTCCACGAAGGCGACGCGCGCGTCCAGGCCGGGCAGCTCGGAACGGGCGATGCTCACGACCTCGTCGGCGAGCATGCGCGTCGCGGCGCTGGGCGTGCCCGGCACCGCGAGAACGAGGGACGGTGCGCCCTCGGGGGCGGCCACGGGTTCCGGGCGGCGGTGCCGTCCGGGCTGTCGGGGTCGCGGCATTCGTACAGGCAGGCCAGAAGCAGGCCCTTGGGGGGAGCTCATGGCGCCGCATGCTACTGGCTCAGCAGGCCCCGGTGTTCGGTCAGGGCCCAGCTGAGCGGTATCCGTCCTTGATTGTCCGTTCAGTTACGGATGGGCGGTTACGGACGGTTCAAGTGCCCTGGTCCGCAGGGGTGACCGTCAACCCCGGGCGCCCCCGGCACTCCGGCGGCGCCCTAGGCCACCGCCAGAAGTCGGCCGTCACAGGGCAGCCGCAGGTCGTCCGTGGCGAGGGCCGCGGCGATCACCAGGGAGCCGTGCAGCGGATCGCCGGCGGCGGAGACCACGGTCGCCCCGGGCAGTTGTTCCGCGAGTTCGGCGCGCAGCGGGGCCAGCAGCGGCTCACCCGTCTTGAACAGGCCTCCGGTGAGCGCGACGTCCCCGCCGTCCGCCGGGCACACCGCGGCGGCGGCCTCGGCGATGTGCCGTGCGGCCTGTCGCAGCACCTCCGCGGCGACCGGGTCGCCCTCCGCCGCACACCGGGCCACGTCGGGCGCGAAGGAGGCGAGCGCGGCCGGCCGGTCCGTGCGCGGGTAGATCCGGCCGGGCAGGTCACCGGCGGGCCCGAACCGGTCCTCGGCGAGCGCGAGCAGCGGCGCGCTGCCCCCGCGCCGGCCGTCGAACGCCCGCAGCGCCGCGTCGAGCCCGGCCCGCCCGATCCAGGCGCCGCCCCCGCTGTCGCCGAGCAGATGTCCCCAGCCGTCGGCCCGCCGCCAGGCGGTGAGGTCGCTGCCGAGGGCGATCATGCCGGTGCCCGCGGCGACGACCGCCCCGGGCCGCTGACCGAGCGCCCCCGCGTACGCGGTCACGGCGTCACCGGCCAACGCGATCCGGCCGATGCCCAGTTCACGCTTCATCGCGCCCGGCAGCTCGGCCCGCAGGTCGTCGCCGAGCGTCGCCATCCCGGCGGCGCCCACGGCCACCGCGTCCACCGGTGCGCCGGCGTCGGACAGCAATGACCGCACCATGGGCAGGAGTTGCTCCATCATGTCGGCGGCGTCGATCCCGGCCGCCGAGGTGCGCACCGGCGTACGGGACGCGGCGGTGGCGGTCCCGGCCAGGTCGTCGGCGCGGGCGAGCGCGACCCGCAGTCCCGAACCCCCCGAGTCGATCCCGAGGACCCGGGCGGCGCTCACGGCAGCCGCCGGTCGGTGTGGGGGAGTGGCTCGAACGCCGGATGCAAAGGGGCTCCCCGCCTTCCTGGTGGCCGGCCGCGTGGGGTGCTGGACCGGCTCGATGGCCTCGGACATGACGAAGGGTAGCGCTGAGCCCGTTCGCCCCGGTGCGGGGGTTGCCCACCCGTGGACCGTCGCTGTCGGTGTGGACCAGTAGGGTGACGCACTGTGGCACCACGACCGTTGCACGAACTTGTTGAAGCAGGCTGGGCGCAGGCCCTTGAGCCGGTGGCCGGACGCATCGCGGAGATGGGGGACTTCCTCCGGGCCGAGATCGCGGCCGGCCGGACGTATCTCCCCTCGGGCGCCAATGTCCTGCGCGCCTTCCAGCAACCCCTGGACGATGTAAGAGTCCTGATCGTCGGTCAGGACCCCTACCCCACACCGGGGATGGCCATCGGGCTGAGTTTCGCGGTGGCGCCCGACGTGCGCAATCTCCCGGGCAGCCTGGAGAACATCTTCCGCGAGATGCATTCCGACCTGGGCCTGCCCCGGCCCTCCAACGGCGACCTGACGCCGTGGACGCGACAGGGCGTGCTGCTGCTGAACAGGGCGCTCACCACGGCCCCCGGCAAACCCGCCGCCCACCGCGGCAAGGGCTGGGAGGACGTCACCGAGCAGGCGATCCGGGCCCTGGTGGCACGCGACAAGCCGATGGTGTCGATCCTGTGGGGCCGTGACGCCCGCAACCTCCGCCCGCTCCTCGGAAACCTCCCGGCGATCGAGTCCGCACACCCCTCCCCGATGTCCGCGGACCGCGGCTTCTTCGGCTCCCGCCCCTTCAGCCGGGCCAACGACCTGCTGCGGCAGCAGGGCATGGAGCCGGTGGACTGGCGTCTGCCGTAGACCCTACGGCGGACGGAACAAGGCTTTCCAGGGGCCGGGGGAGCACCGCCCCGGCCTCAGCCCGCCACTGCTCCTCAGTCCACCCCTGCTCCTCAGCCCACCACCGCCGCCCGCACGCACAGCACGTCCGGCAGATGGGACGCCAACTGTTGCCAGCTGTCGCCGTCGTCGGCCGAGGCGTACACCTCCCCGTTCCGGTTTCCGAAGTACACGCCCGCCGGGTCGGCGTCGTCCGTGCACAGTGCGTCCCGCAGCACCACGCCGTAGTGGTCGCCCGCGGGCAGGCCCCGGCTCAGCGGCTCCCAGCTCTTGCCCGCGTCCTGGGTGCGGAAGACGCGGCAGCGGCGGTCGGCGGGGACCCGGTCCGCGTCCGCGGTGATCGGGAAGGTGTACGCGGTGTCCGCGCGGTGCGGGTGCGCGGCCATGGCGAAACCGAACGTCGACGGCAGGCCGTCCCCGATGTCCGTCCAGTGGCCGCCCGCGTCGTCGCTGCGGTACACACCCCAGTGGTTCTGCAGGTACAGCCGGTCCGGGTCGGCGGCGTCCCGGGCCACCTTGTGCACGCACTGCCCGAACTCCGGATTCGGGTCGGGCAGAAACACGGCGGACACCCCCGAGTTCGCCGGGTCCCAGCTCGCGCCGCCGTCCGCCGAGCGGAACACCCCGGCCGTGGACACCGCCACCGTCAGCGCCCGCGGATCACGGGCGTCGGTCAGGACGGTGTGCAGTCCCTCGCCGCCCCCGCCCGGCACCCACCGGGCGCGCGTCGGGTGCTCCCACAGCGGCCGGCACAGCTCGAACGTCTCGCCGCGGTCCTCCGAGCGGTACAGGGCCGCCGGCTCGGTGCCCGCGTACACGACGTCCGGCTCGGCGGCCGCCGGGTGCAGCTGCCACACCCGCTCCAGCGAAGTCCCCGTGTCCCGGGGGAACTTGACGGCCGGTGCGGACGGCTCGGTCCAGGTCCTGCCGAGGTCGTCGGAGTGGAAGACGGACGGTCCCCAGTGCGCGCTGTCGCCGCCCACGAGCAGCCTTGGTGTCGGACCCCTGGTGTCGATGGCGACGGAGTACACCGCCTGCGCGTTGAAACAGGGACTCTCGTCGAACGTCCAGGCCTGGCGGGACGCCCCCGCCGCCCCGCCCGTCCGCCCCAGGAAAAGCCCTTTGCGCGTACCCACCGCGAGCAGTACGTCAGTCATGCCGAACACCTCCGAAACGCCGTTGTCTCCAGGTGTCCGTCAGTCTGCACCCCACCACTGACATTCGCCGTCGCAGAGGGCATCGGTGCAGGTCAGACGGCCAGCCACAGATCCGGGCCGAAGACCTCGTAGTGGATGTCGGCCGCCGCGACGCCCCGGTCGAGCAGCTGCTCGCGCACCGCCCGCATGAAGGGCAGCGGCCCGCACAGATAGGCGCGGGTGCCGGGAGCGATCGGCACGTCGGTGAGATCGACCCGGCCGACGTGGCGCTCGGCTCCGGCGCCCGTGTCCCCTCCGGCGGGCTCCTCGTACCAGAAGTGCGCGTCGGCGGACGGAATCTTGCCGGTCAGGGCCTCGTGTGCGAAGCGCAGCGCGTGGGTGCCGGGGGAGCGATCGGCGTGCACGACCGTGACGGGGCCTGCGTGACCGGTGCCCGCCAGCTCCTCCAGCATGGCGAGCATGGGCGTGCAGCCGATACCCGCCGAGGCGAGCAGCAGCGGGGCCGCGTCGGCGGCGAGCACCAGATCCCCGTACGGAGCCGAGACGCGCAGCCGGTCGCCCACACCGACGCGCGCGTGCAGATGGCGCGAGACCTCGCCGTCGGGACTCCCGGCGGCGCCCCGCACCCGTTTCACCGCGATCGACCGGGTCGTGGGCGACGGCGCGCCGGTGAGGCTGTACTGGCGTATCTGCCGGGCGCCGTCCGGGAGTTCGACCTGGACGGAGACGTACTGCCCGGGCCGCAGACCGGGCGCGGGTCGGCCGTCCGCGGGCCGCAGGACGAAGGCGGCGACGTCGTCGGTCTCCTCGGTGCGGGCGACGACCTCCCACTCCCGCCACACGTTCGCGTCGACGACGCCCTGCTGCGCGTACAGGCGCTCCTCGATCGCGATGAGCGCGTTCGCCATCAGCCAGTACACCTCGTCCCAGGCGCGCGCCACCTCCGGGGTGACCGCGTCGCCGAGCACCTCGGCGATCGCGGCGAAGAGGTGCTCGTGCACGACCGGGTACTGGTCCGCCCGTACGCCGAGCGACGCGTGCTTGTGCGCGATGCGGTGCAGCATCACGTCGGGCCGGTCGTCGGGGTGGTCCACCAGATACGTGGCGAAGGCCGCGACGGAACCGGCGAGCGCCCGGCGCTGGGTGCCCGCGGCCTGGTTGCCGCGGTTGAACAGATCGCGCAGCAGCTCAGGGTGGGCGGCGAACAGCCGCTCGTAGAAACGCCCGGTGATCTCCTCGATGGCGGCGCCGACGGCGGGAAGCGTGGCACGGACGACGGCGCTCGACTGGTCGGTCAGCATCAGGGGCTCCTTAATAGGTATTTTAGATTCGAATTTAACTACGTGAAGAAGAGCGGGAGGGCGGGCCGGAAGATCAGCCGACGACGCGCGTGGGGGAGAGGGCGAGGAGCAGCGGCCCGGTCGGCGACTCGACGAGATCGCTCACGGTCAGCGGGTCGAGGGAGGTGAAGAAGGCCTCCTGGGCCTGACGCAGCGCGCCCCGCAGCCGACAGGCCGTGCGCAGCGGGCACGGCGTCGTACCGTCGCAGTCCACCACGTCGCCCGGGCCCTCCAGCTCCCTCGCCAGCGTGCCGATCGAGGCCCTGCGGGCGGTGGGGGTGGGGGCGAGAACCCCGCCCCGGCCGCGCCGCGCCTCGATCAGGCCCAGGTGCTGCAGCTTGGCCACGGCCTTCGCGGCGTGCGTGTAGGGGACGTTCATGGCAGCGGCGACCTCGCGCGTGGTGGGCAGTTCGCCCTCCTCGACCGCGAGGCGCATCAGTACGCGCAGGGCCAGATCCGTGAATCGCGTCAGCCGCATGCGCGCAGGCTATAAACCTTGCATCTGGAACGCAATTTATGCCGGTGAGGGAGGTGAAGAGGGTGGGGGAGGGGCAACCTTCCGGCCCCGGGCGGCGACCGTGTCCCGAAGCCGCAGAACCCTCGTGTCCCCCGAAGTGATCTCGTGTCCCCCGCAGTGAAGGAGAGCCGCGTGAGCCGCACACCCCGACGCCTGAGCAGGACCCTCCTCGCCGTACCCGCCGCAGCAGTGCTCGCCCTGCTCCCGTCGACCGCGTCCGCCTACCCGAACCCCGGCACGGTCACCGGCGCCACCGTCGTCCACGACCCCACCATGATCCGCACCTCCGGCGGCCGCTATCTGCTCTACGCGACCGGCGGCGGCCTCGGACACCGCACGTCCACCGACCGGATCGCGTTCACCGCCGGCGGCGACGCCTTCACCACCAAGCCGTCGTGGTGGTCGTCGTACGCGACCGAGGCGTGGGCCCCCGACATCTCGTACCACGGCGGCAAGTACCTGATGTACTACGCCGTCTCGACCTTCGGCTCCAACAAGTCCGCGATCGGGCTCGCCGGTTCGACGACGGGACTGCCCGGCTCCTGGACGGACTACGGCGTCGTCTACACCTCCACCACCTCCAGCGACTACAACGCCATCGACCCGAACCTCTTCGTGGACGACGACGGCACCTGGTGGCTGTCGTTCGGCAGCTGGTGGACCGGCATCAAGATGATCAGGATCGACCCGTCCACGGGCAAGCAGCTGTCCTCCAGCACCACCCGCTACGGCCTGGCCGCCCGGCCGACCGGCACCAAGGCCGTCGAGGCCCCGTACATCGTGAAACGGAACGGCTACTACTACCTCTTCGCGTCCTACGACACCTGCTGCGCGGGCACCAGCTCCACGTACAAGGTCAAGGTCGGGCGGGCCACCAGAGTCACGGGGCCGTACTACGACAAGAGCGGCGTCGCCCTCACCGACAACGGCGGCACCCCGGTCCTGGAGTCGCACGGCAGCGTCATCGGCCCCGGCGGGCAGTCCATCATGAACGACACCGACGGCGACCTGATCGTCTACCACTACTACGACGGCAACGACAACGGCACCCCGAAGCTGGGCATCAACCTCCTGAACTGGAGCAGCGGGTGGCCCGTCGCGTACTGACCTCGCGGCATGCAGTGTGCGGCGACAGGACGAAACCCCGTCCCGTACCCGGATAGCGGCGCACGCCCACCGCTGTGCGGGGTACGTGTCCGAGCATGAGTTCTTCCCCCGATGAACGGTCAGCGCACGAAGATTCTCCGGCGGACGGCGGACGGCACTGCCTGGTGACCGGCGCGAGCGGCTACGTAGGCGGCCGACTCGTGCCGGAACTGCTGGCGAAGGGCTTCCGTGTCCGGTGCCTTGCGCGGACGCCGGAGAAGCTGCGCGACTTCGAGTGGGCCGGCCAGGTCGAGATCGTGCGCGGCGACGTCCTGGACCCACCGTCCGTGACCGCCGCTCTGGGGGGCATCGACGTCGCCTACTACCTCGTGCACGGCATGGGGAGCGGCGACGACTTCGAGGAGACCGACCGGCGGGCAGCACGGACCTTCGCCGACGCCGCCGCGCAGACCGGAGTGGGCCGGCTCGTCTACCTGGGCGGCCTGACGCCCAAAGACGTCGCCGAACCGGAACTCTCCCCCCACCTGCGCTCGCGCAGCGAGGTCGGCCGCATCCTGCTGCGGTCCGGGGTGCCCACGGCCGTGCTGCGCGCCGCCGTCATCATCGGCTCGGGCTCCGCGTCGTTCGAGATGCTGCGCTATCTCACCGAACGCCTGCCCGTCATGGTCACGCCCCGCTGGGTGCGCACCCGCATCCAGCCGATCGCCGTCGCGGACGCGCTGCGCTATCTCGTCGGCTGCGCCGACCTGCCCGCCGAGGTGTCCCGCGTGTTCGACATCGGCGGACCCGAGATCATGAACTACCGCGACATGATGCAGCGTTACGCACGCGTGGCCGAGCTGCCCCACCGCATGATCCTCTCCGTGCCGATGCTCACCCCCGGCCTGTCCAGCCACTGGATCGGGCTGATCACCCCGGTCCCGAGGGGCATCGCCCGGCCGCTCGCCGAGTCCCTGCGGCACGAGGTCGTCTGCGCCGAGCACGACATCGCCCGGTACGTGCCCGATCCCCCCGGCACCCCGATCCCCTTCGACGACGCGCTGCGCCTCGCGCTGCGCCAGGTGAAACAGGCCCAGGTGAGCACCCACTGGTCCGCCGCGGCCGTGCCCGGGGTGCCGAGCGACCCGCTGCCCACCGACCCAGACTGGGCCGGCGGCAGCCTCTACACCGACCGCCGGGCCCGCCGTACCGAAGCGACCCCCGAGGCGCTGTGGACGGTGATCGAGGGCATCGGGGGCGAGCACGGCTGGTACTCCTTCGGCCTCGGCTGGTCCGTGCGCGGCTGGATCGACCGGCTGGTGGGCGGCGTCGGACTGCGCCGCGGCCGCCGGGACGCCACCCGGCTGCGCCTGGGCGACGTCGTCGACTTCTGGCGGGTGGAGGAGATCCAGCACGGCAGGAGCCTGCGGCTGCGCGCCGAGATGCTGTTGCCGGGCCTGGCCTGGCTGGAACTCCGCGTCGGCCACGACCGTCAGGGGCGGACGGTGCTGCGCCAGCGCGCCCTGTTCCACCCGCACGGACTGGCGGGACACGCCTACTGGTGGAGCGTGGCCCCCTTCCACGCCATCGTCTTCGGGGGCATGACCTACAACATCACCAAGGCGGCGGAACGCCTCACGGCCGAAGCGCAGGGAGCGGAAGCGGCCTGAGAAGCAGGGGGATCGGGCACGGGCCGTGCCGGGACGGGACCGGGCGGCTCAGCCGAGCTCGCTGCCGACGAGCCGCAGGCGCAGCCGGTGCAGGCCGCGCTTCGAGTGGCTCTTCACCGTGCCCAGCGGCCAGCCCGTCACATGGGCGATCTGGGTGTGGGTGAGGTCGGCGAAGAAGGCCAGTTCCAGCACGCGGCGCTGGGTGGCGGGCAACTGCGCCAGCTCGTGGCTCACCACCACCCGGTCCAGCGTGCGCTGCGGGGCGTCGTCGGCGGCCGGGGCCGCCAGGCTGAGCACCGCCTCCGCCGCGGAGGCCAGATCGGAGCGCCGGGTCCGCGCGCGCAGCGCATCGGCGACCTTGCGCCGGGTGATGCCGACGATCCAGCCGGCCAGGGCGCCGCGCGCAGGGTCGTAGCCGTCCCGGCCGCGCCAGACGGCGAGGAAGACCTGCTGGGTGACGTCCTCGGCCTCCCGCGCGTCGCCCAGGGAGCGGTAGGCGAGGGTGTGGATCAGCGTTCCCCAGCGGTGGTAGGCGGCTTCCAGGCAGGCTTCCTGGCCGCCGCGCAGTCCGGCCGCGAGCTCTTCGTCGGCGAGGGACTCCTCGACGGGGGCCCACAAGTCTCCGCGCGAAGTCGACGTCCGGGAAATCGTTTGAGCGCGCATGGACCCGTGCCCTTCTGTGGCCGACTGAGTGATGCCCACCTTGGCCAGCGGCCCGCATCCGTTTCGACTCGCAACGAATACGCATCGGTTTGCCCTCAAGTTGTCGTGTGCAGCCCAGGGAGGTCCCAAAATGGGGCGGTTATCGGGCAGGGGAAGGGCGTGAAGGGCGAGGAGGATCCTCTCGTGAGGGCTCCACCAGGCATGCAGCGGTTTCGCATCGATACAATGCGTGTCATGGACACCCGAGGCGCTCCGGCGCGATCGTCCCGGCGCCCGTCGACCGTGGACGGCGCCGGCATCACGTCAGGGGCGCTGGCGCGGCGGCTGGGCATCTCGCCCACGACACTTCGCTCGTGGGACCGGCGCTACGACCTCGGCCCGGCCCGCCGCGACCAGGGCCGGCATCGCCGCTGGTCACCCCAGGACGTGGCCATGATCGAGGAGATGTGCCGACTGACGGCTTCCGGCGTGCCGCCCGCCGAAGCCGCGCGCGTCGTCAAGGAACACGCCGCGGACGCGCCACGTGGTGAGGCGGACGGAGCCGCCGAAGAGGCGGAACCTTCCGGCACCGGTCCGGAGAACCGGAGCACCGACTCCGCGTCCGTACCGCCCGGCACCGTGCGAGCCGAGTGCCGTGGGCTCATCCGGGCCGCGCTGCGCCTCGACTCCGCGGCCGTCCAGGAGCGGTTGAACGCCTTCGTCCGGACGTACGGAGTGATCGCCGCCTGGGAAGAGCTCATGATGCCGACCCTGCACGCGGTCGGCCGGAAATGGGAGGCGTCGGGCGACCGGTACGTCGAGGTCGAGCATCTCCTCTCCTGGCACGTGTCGACGGCGCTGCGCAACGCACCGTTCCTGCTGGGCCTCCCCGAAGCGAGCCGCGACGACAACTCGGTACTGCTGGCCTGCGTACCGGGCGAGCAGCACACCCTGCCGCTGGAGGCCGTGCACGCGGCGCTGCTCCAGGCGGGCCGCTCCTCCCGCATGCTGGGCGCGGCCGTCCCCGCCGACGCGCTCGTCTCGACGGTGCGCAGGACCGGGCCCGCCGCCGTCGTGCTCTGGTCGCAGGCCCGCTCGCTGGCGAACACCCCGCTCGCCCAGCACCTGCTCCAGTCGGCCTGGGGGCCGCAGGGCGCCCGGCAGCAGCCCCGGCTGCATCTGGCCGGGCCCGGCTGGCGGGGCGCCGCCGTCGACCGGGCGGTGCAGCCCGCCGGGCTGCGCGAGGCGGTCGCTCTGCTGGCGACCGACCCCCGCTGACGACCCCGTCCCCCTGAAAAAACACACGCCGCGGCGGATTCCCGTCAGCGCGGCAGCAGCCCCGCGACGACGGAGGCCGCCGTGCGGTGCCAGAGACCCGAGCGGCGCAGCATGGCGTGATCGCCGCCCGGCACGGACCGGAACCCGGCCCGCGCCCCGGCCGCGCCGGCCCGCTCCACGAAGGCCCGCGAGGCCGCGGGATCCGTCACCCGGTCACGGTCCCCGTGCAGGACCACGAGGTCCCTGTCCCGCAACTGGGCCACCGGCTCACCGTCCGGACACCACGGAGCCAGCGCCAGGACGCCCCGCACCGAGGGCGCGCCCGCGACCCGCAGCGCCGCGCGACCGCCCATCGAATGCCCCACCAGGATCACCGGCACCTCACCCACCAGCCGCGCGAGTTCCGCGAGGGCGCGCTCGGCGTCGTGCAGCGGATCGGCCGCCGCGCCGTTCCAGCCGCGCACCCGATAGCGCACCCGCGCGAGAGCCACGTCGTCGTCCGACAGCGCGGCGGCGACGGCCCCGACGAACGGCCGCATCCGCAGCGCCGCCGGGTGCCAGGGCCGCGACGGGGCACGACTGTCGGCCCGGCCACCGTGCAGGAACAGCACGGCCGCACGCGCCCGCGCGGGAACCCTCCCAGGTACCAGCGCACCCGCCCGAACCACCTGTGTCCCGCGCTCGTCCACCGTCATCCGTGCTCGCTCCCTCCGCGCCGGGCACCGTACCGTGCCCTTTCCCCCTCGACCCCTCATCATCAATTCGTAGCCGATCCGCACGTGGATCGGTCCAGGCACCAATCCGTGGACGGTCGGGCTCCGAATTAACCATGGACATGCAGCGACCACGGAGGGCCCTGTGAAAGAAGCCGTGCACATCGGCGGTCGTCCGGCCGACGAGCCGGACCTCGAGGAACTGGTGGGGCGCGTCGCCCTCGGCGACGAGAAAGCCTTCACCTCGGTGTACGACGCCGTGGTAGGGCCGGTCTTCGGCACCGTGCGCGCCGTGCTCCGCGACCGGGCCCAGTCCGAGGAGGTCGCCCAGGAGATCCTCGTGGAGGTCTGGCGCACCGCGCCCCGCTACCGCTCCGACCGCGGGACCGCGATCAACTGGATCCTCACCCTGGCCCATCGGCGCGCCATCGACCGGGTCCGGTCCGTGGACGCGGCCGCCGCGCGGGACCGCAGGGCCGCGCTCCTGGACCACACACCCGAGTACGACCAGGTCAGTGAACAGGTCGAAGCCCGCCTGGAGCGGGAGCAGGTGCGGCGCTGTCTGCGCACTCTGACCGAGATCCAGCGGCAGGCGGTCACTCTCGCGTACTACCGTGGACTGACCTACCGTCAGGTCGCCGAGGCGCTGGCCGTGCCCCTGGGCACGGTCAAGACCCGGCTGCGTGACGGCCTGATCCGGCTGCGCGACTGCCTGGGGGTGACCGCATGACCGCCGCCGACCTGCACACGCTGACGGGCGCCTACGCGGTGCACGCACTGTCCGACGAGGAGCGGGAGGCGTTCGAACGCCATCTCGCGGACTGCGAGGCGTGTTCCCAGGAGACCGCCGAACTGACCGCGACCGCCGCCCGCCTGGGCCTGGCCGCGTCCGACGCGCCGCGCCCGGAGCTGCGCGAGCAGGTGCTGCGGCGGATCACCACCGTCCGGCAGGACACGCCGGGACAGCACGTCGCGGCCCAGACGGTCCGCACGGGAGCCGGACGGCGGCGTCTGCTGTCGCGGTGGGCGCTGGCGGCGTGCCTGGCCGCGGCGGCCTCCCTCGGCGGTGTCGCGGTGTGGCAGCACCAGCGCGCCGAGGACGCGGTCCAGCAGGCCCGTCAGGCCGAGCAGAGCAGCGACCGGATCGCCGCCGTCCTCGCGGCGCCCGACGCCAAGACCGGCTCGGCGAAACTGGCGGGCGGCGCGGCCGGCACCGTCGTCGTCTCCGCGCAGCAGGACAAGGCGGTTCTCGTCGTCTCCGGGATGGCCGAGCCGCCCCGGGGCAAGGTCTACCAACTGTGGTTCGACGACGGCGGCACCATGCGGGCCGCCGGCCTCATGGACGCCGCGCGCCAGGACCAGACGGTGCTGCTGAGCGGTGCCGTGGACGGCGCGTCCGGCATGGGGATCACCGTCGAACCGGCGGGCGGATCCCAGCATCCGACCTCCGACCCCGTGGCGCTGATGCCGCTGCCCGCCTGAGCGCGGCGCTCCCGGCGGGGGGGGGGGGGGGGCAGTGCGCACCCTGCTCCGCAGTGTCCCTCTTGTTGGTCTCATCCTT
>NZ_JBHVIX010000028.1:30108-49690 GCF_042799415.1 Streptomyces sp. NPDC057694 | reverse complement strand
CACTCGGGCTTCGTGCTCGTACACTTACCGCTTATGTGCCTGTGACGTCTCCGGGGGAGAGGGATCACGCCTCCCCCCCCCCCCCCGGGACGTGTCAGTCGGCGCGGTCCCGCTCCTGTTCGAGCAGGGCGTCCAGATCGCTCAAGCGGCCGAGCCCACGGACCGCCTGCGCCATGCGCGGATTGTGCTCGAACCGGGCCCGGTGCCGGTGCAGGAACGCCCAGTACCCGGCCGTGAACGGACACGCGTCGTCGCCCACCCGCACCGTCGGTTTGAAGCGGCAGTCGCCGCAGAAGTCGGTCATCCGGTTGAGGTAGGCGCCGCCCGAGGTGTACGGCTTCGTCGTCATCCGGCCGCCGTCCGCGAACTGCGACATCCCCATGACGTTCGGCACCATCACCCAGTCGTAGCCGTCGACGAACGCCCGGTGGAACCAGTCCGTCACCTCGGCCGGATCCCAGCCGCGCTGAAGCGCGTAGCTCCCCAGGATCATCAGCCGGGGAATGTGGTGCGTCCAGCCCGTCGCGCGTACGTCGTCCAGGACGTGCGACAGACAGTTGGCGCTCACCGCCGTGGAGTCCAGCTCCTCCCACCAGGACGGCACCTCGCCGTGCGCCCGCAGGACGTTCGCCGTCCGGTGCTCCGGGCCGAAATGCCAGTAGAGCTGCCACACGTACTCCCGCCAGCCGGCGATCTGCCGGACGAAGCCCTCGACGCTGTTGAGCGGCGCCCGTCCGGCGCGGTACTCGGCCTCGGCGCCCTCGACGCACTCCGCCGGGTCCAGCAGGCCGAGATTGAGCGAGGAGGACAGCAGGCTGTGGCTCATGACGGGGTCGGAGGCGAGCACGGCGTCCTCGTACGTGCCGAACGTCGGCAGCCGGAACTCCAGGAACCGCCGCAGCGCGGCCAGCGCCTCGCGGCGGCTCGCGGGGAAGAGGCGAGGCCCGTCGTCGCCCAGGAACTCCACGGTGCCCTCGCGCTGCCAGCGGTCGAGATCCGCGCGGACCTCCGCGTCGATCTCGTCCTCCCGGGGCCGGTAGGGGGCGGGCACCCCGAGGTCGGCCGCACCGCGCGGCGCCGGTTCGCGGTTGTCGTGGTCGAGGTTCCAGCGCCCGCCGGCCGGTTCGCCGCCGTCCATCAGGAGATCGTGGTTGCCGCGCACCCACCGGTAGAAGGTCTCCTGGCGCAGCTGTCCTGAGCCGCTCCGGGCCGCCCAGTCACGGAAGTCGTCGTGGGCGACGAGGAACCCGCGTGCGGGCAGCACCCGGGTCGCGGGGCGGGCGGTGACCAGCTTCAGCGCCGCCCGCGACGTCGGGTGATGGACCGTCAGCGGGGCGTCGCCGACGGCCTCGCGCACCCCCTGCACATAGCTGTCGGCCTTGACGTAGACGACTCTGTCGCCGAGTTCCGCGGCCCGGTGCCGCATCGCCGAGAGCACCAGGTGCGCCTTGGCCCGATGGAATCTGCGGCGCCGGAACACGCCCTGGGACTCCACCATCAGCACCGGGGTGTCCCGGTGCGGCCCGTCGGGTCCCGCCGCGAGGAAGTGCGGCCCCAACTGGTCCCCGAAGAGCCAGTGGGCCGCCACGTCCTTGTCGTTCTCAGGCACCGTGCGCCGTTCCTTCCGAGTGGGTCGTACCGCGGGTCAGCGGCGCGGCGGCCAGGGGAAGAACCCACTGGTCCGCGCCACGTACTCGGTATAGCCCGGCCGCCCGGCCATGTGCTGTTCCAACAGGCGCTTACCGCTGCCCTTCGTCAGCAACAGGGTCATCACCAGGGGCGACACGACACTGACGGCCGCCGCTCCGAGCGCGTCGCAGGTCAGCAGGAACAGGCCCCACCACACACAGAAGTCCCCGAAGTAGTTCGGGTGCCGGGTGTAGCGCCACAGCCCCCGGTCCATGATCCGGCCCTTGGCCGCCGGGTCCGCCTTGAACCGGGCGAGCTGGGCGTCACCGACCGCCTCGAAGACCATCCCGACGGCCCACAGTGCGCCACCCGCCCAGGCGAACCCGCTCATCGGCCCCGGCACGTAACCGGCCGCCTGGACCGGCAGCGACACCAGCCAGACGAGCGCGCCCTGGAGCAGATAGACCATGCGCAGGGCGTACAGGTTCCGGCTGCCGGGCGCCTTCGCCAGCATCCGTTCGTAGCGCGGGTCCTCACCGTGCCCCCGTCCCCGCCGCGCG
Source organism: Streptomyces sp. NPDC057694 (assembly GCF_042799415.1). Classification (NCBI taxonomy): domain Bacteria; kingdom Bacillati; phylum Actinomycetota; class Actinomycetes; order Kitasatosporales; family Streptomycetaceae; genus Streptomyces; species Streptomyces sp. NPDC057694. Next base: position 47,501 of record NZ_JBHVIX010000028.1, on the reverse strand, counting down.
ATGTGGACGGCGAGCCGGACGCCCCACACCGCCGTCAGCACGGTCACCAGGACCCGGCGGCCGGTGTCGCCGCTGCCCGCCGACGCCGCGAAGCTCACCACGGCCACCGCCGTGAACCCGAGCCCCCACGCGACGTCGACGATCCGGTGCAGCCCCTTGCGCAGGGCCACGGCGAACGTACCCAGCAGGACGGCCAGCGCGGCGGCGGCCGACCAGCCGAGGCCCGCCGCGAAGTCCGCCCAGGGAAAGCCGTTCACAGCGCGTCCAGCCCCGCGTACCAGTCCCGCTGCGTCGCGGGCATTCCGCTGCCTCCGTCGGCGGTCGGCCGGACGGAGAGGATCTGGTCGACCCCCATGCGCCGCTCGTCGAACGCCAGAGCGCCGCCGACCAGGTACAGCCGCCACACCCGGGCCGTCTCCTCGCCGACGAGCCGTACGACGTCGCCCCAGCGTTCCTCCAGCGTGCGGTGCCAGGCGTCGACCGTGCGCACGTAGTCCTCGCGCAGCGACTCCGCCGACCGCACCTCGAGACCGGCCGACTCCAGCAGCGCCACCGTGTCGCCCAGCGGCCGCATGTGCATGTCGGGCGCGATGTACGCCTCGATGAACGCACCGCCGCCCGGGGCCACGCTCCCGCGCGACATCTGCTGCACCATCACCCGCCCCGCGGGCCGCACCAGCCGGTGCAGGGACGCGGCGAACGCGGGGTACTCGTCGTCGCCGACGTGCTCGCCCATCTCGACGGTGGCGACCGCGTCGTAGCCGCCGCCCGTGATGTCCCGGTAGTCCTGGCACACCACGTCGACCCGGTCGTCGAGACCCCGCTCGCGCACCTGCTCCCGTACGTACGCGGCCTGCTCGGCGGCGAGCGTCACGGCCGTGACCCGCGCCCCGTGCCGCTCGGCCGCGTACAGCGTGAGCGAACCCCAGCCGCAGCCGATGTCGAGCAGCCGCGCGCCCTCCACCAGGCCGAGCTTGCGGCAGATCAGTTCCAGCTTGGCGCGCTGCGCGTCGGCGGCGCCGAACTTCGGGTCGTCGGACGCCCAGTAGCCGCACGAGTAGGCCATCGTCTCGTCCAGCAGCAGCCGGTAGAAGGCGTTGGACAGGTCGTAGTGGTGGCTGATGGCGGCCCGGTCGCGGGTCCTGCTGTGCAGGACCCCGCGCAGCCGCGCCTGGGACGCGGGCGGCGCCGGCGGCGGCCCCGCCGCCCCCAGCAGGGCCGCCTCGCGGACCGCGCGGGCCCGGTCGGCGAGGGTGAGCCGCGGCGGGTGCAGCCGGCGTTCCCTGGCCGCCGCCCACATGGTGCGCAGGCCGGTGGCCAGGTCGCCCTCGACGTCGATCTCACCGGTCACATAGGCCTGCGCGAGGCCCAGTTCGCCCGGCTGCCACAGCAGCCGGCGCAGCGCCCGGCGGGACCGCACGACGACGACGGGGCCGTCGGCGGGGCCCGCCTCGGCGCCGTCCCAGGTGCGCAGCCGGACCGGGAGCGGCCCGCCGAGCGCGGTCGAGGCGAGTGCGGCGAGCCGGTGGGCGGCACCGGTCCTGACGGGTCGTGCGGTGCTCATCGGTCGGACGCCTCCTTGGTGAACAGGTACTGCTGTACGTCGAGGTATCCGGAGCGGAACCCGGCCTCGGAGTAGGCGAGATAGAACGTCCACATGCGGCGGAACGTCTCGTCGAAGCCCAGCGCGTCGACCTCGTCCGCGCGCTCGGTGAACCGCTCGCGCCACAGGCGCAGCGTCTCCGCGTAGTGGGCGCCGTAGCCGTCGCGGCGGGCGACCGTGAGCCCGGTGTGCTCGTGCACGACCTCCGCCACCGCCTCGACGGACGGCAGCAGACCCCCGGGGAAGATGTACTTCTGGATCCAGGTGTACGTGGAGCCGCTGGCCAGCATCCGGTCGTGCGGCATCGTGATGGCCTGGAGCGCGATCCGGCCGCCGGGGGCGAGGCGGGCGTCGAGCGTGCGGAAGTACACGGGCCAGAACTCGGCGCCGACGGCCTCGATCATCTCGACGCTCACGACGGCGTCGTACGTGCCGCGCGCCTCGCGGTAGTCGCACAGCTCGACCGAGACCCGGTCGGCGAGACCCGCCGCCGCGATCCGGTCGCGCGCCAGGTCCCGCTGCTCCTGGGAGAGGGTGAGCGAGGTGACGTGCGCGCCGCGGGCGGCGGCGCGCAGCGCGAGTTCGCCCCACCCGGTGCCGATCTCCAGCACGCGCGTGCCCTCGCGCACGTCGGCGAGGTCGAGCAGCCGGTCGATCTTGCGGCGCTGGGCGTCGGCGAGCAGGTTCCACTCGGCGGGCAGCGCGCGGAAGACGCCCGACGAATAGCTGAGGGTCTCGTCGAGGAACAGCGCGAACAGGTCGTTGGACAGGTCGTAGTGGTGGCTGATGTTCTCCCGCGAGCCGTCCGGGCTGTTGCGCTGGGCGGCCGGCCTGCGCAGTGCCCACAGGCCGCGCAGCCGCTGCAACGGCGCGGGCACCAGATCGGCCGCGTGCGCCGCGAGGACGGTCAGCACCGACACCAGGTCCGGGGCGTCCCATTCCCGTGCCATGTAGGACTCGCCGAACCCGATCAGGCCGTGCCGCCCGATCCGGGCATGGAACGCCCGCGGCTCGCGGACCTCCATCAGGGGCCCGCCGCGGCCGAGTTCGGTCCCGTCCGCGAACCGGACGCGCAGCGGCAGCCGCTCCAGGGCCCGGCGCACGACGGCCGCGGCGACCGCGGTCCTGGCCCGCGAGGCCCGGGGCGACGCCGCGACGTCCGGCCAGCGCGCCGGATCCACGGAAGGGTTCCGCGCCGTGCCGCGGAACGCCGTGGCCGGGGCGGGGACGATCGAGGAGGGATCGATCGAGGGGGAATCGTCAGTTCTCATCGGTGGTTCTCCGGGCATTGTCGTGAGGCGGGCCGGGGCTGGACCGGTAGCCCGCGCAGATACAGACGTACGCCGTGCAGCCGGATCGCGGCGGACACGGCGAGCGTGGACCACGGCCGGCGCACGGCGAGGCGCAGCAGGGTCCGCGCCCGTACTTCCCGCCGTGCGCCGCGAACGGTTGCGGTGAACGGCCGGCCGCCGTCGCGCTCCAGCTGCACGGTGAGGTCGACCCGGCCGCCGGGTGCGGGCAGGCGCATGCGGTAACGGCCGTCGACGGGGAAGAACGGCGAGACGTAGAACTCCTTGTCGGTCACCGCCCGCCCCGCGCCGTCCGGATGCAGCAGATAGGAGTGCCGTCCGCGGTACGTGTTGTGGACCTCGGCGACGACACAGCGCGGCGCGCCGTCGGGGCCGTGGCACCAGTAGAGGGTGATCGGGTTGAACACGTACCCGAACACGCGCGCGTGGGTGAGCATCTGGACCTCGCCGCCCTCCAGATCCACCCCGTGCTCGGCGAGGAAGGCGTCGAGGCCGGCGCGGACGGACGGCGCCCGGCCGGTGAAGTGGTCGCGTGGATCGAAGCGTGCCAACGGCCGCAGCAGGAGCGGAAGTTCAGGTGGCCGGTCGGGATCGATGAGCCACATGTAGGTGCGATGCCGCAGGGTGTAGCGCTGCGGCGCGGTGCGTACGTGGGCGATCGCGACGTCGTACAGGGCGGGCGCGGCCGTCACCAGCGCACCCCCAGCGCCGCGGCGGCCGCCGCGCCCGAGCGGCAGCCGTCCTCGTGGAACCCCCAGCCGTGATAGGCACCCGCGAACGCCGAGACGCCGGTGTCCAGTTCGGACAGCCGGGCCTGCGCGGCCACCGACTCCGGCGTGTAGACCGGGTGCTCGTACACCATTTGGGCCAGCACCCGGTCCGGATCGACCCGGTCCTCGCCGCCGAGGGTGACGACATAGGTCTCGGCGGCGTCCAGGCGCTGGAGGCGGTTCATGTCGTAGCTGACCCGGACCCGGTCGGCGCCCGCCGCGCAGGACGGCATCAGGTAGTTCCACGCGGCGCGGGCCCGGCGGGCCCGGGGCAGCAGACCGGTGTCGGTGTGCAGCAGCGTGGAATTGCGGGAGTACCGGAAGGCGCCGAGGAGCGTCTTCTCCTGCGGCGTGGCGTCGGCCAGCAGGTTCAGGGCCTGGTCCGGATGCGTGGCGACGACCACGGAGTCGTACGAGGCGGTGGCGCCGTCCCCGGTGGTGACCTCGGCCCCGTCCGCGTGCCGCCGCACGGCCCGGACCGGCGTCGACAGGCGCACCGTGTGCACGCCCTCGGCCACCCGGTCGACGTAACTGCGGGAGCCGCCCGTGACGGTCCGCCACGTCGGCGATCCGCTCACCGAGAGCATCCCGTGGTGGCGCAGGAACCGGAACAGGTACCCGGCCGGATAGGCCTGGGCGGTGGCGGCGTCGCAGGACCAGACCGCCGAGACGACCGGCGTCATGAAGTGCGTACGGAAGTACGGGGAGAAGCCCTCGCGGTCCAGGAAACCGCCCAGCGTCAGCGCGGAGTCCGGGTCTTCGTCGAGCAGCCGCCGGGCCGCCCGGTGGAAGGCGGGCACCTCGGAGAGGAGCCGCAGATAGGGCCCGCTCACGGCGTTGCGGGGACGCGCGAACAGTCCGCCGGGGCCGCGGGCGCCCGCGTACTCCAGGCCGCACCCCTCGCACCGCACCGACATGCTCATCTCCGACTCCTGCGTGGCGACGCCGAGTTCGGCGAACAGCCGCAGCAGGTTCGGATAGGTGGCGCGGTTGTGCACGATGAACCCTGAGTCGACACGGTGCCGCGCGCCGTCGGAGGCGGTCAGATCGTGGGTGTGGGCGTGACCGCCCAGCCGGTCGTCGGCCTCGTACAAAGTGACGTGGTGCGTGCGGCCCAGGACATGCGCGGCGGTGAGCCCGGCCACGCCGCTTCCGATCACGGCGGTGCGCCGCCGTCCGGTCCCTTCGGAGTCCTGCCCCGATATCGACGTCATGCCTCTCCTCCCCGGCGACCGCGGGCGCGGTCTCACCTGTGATCCGGAGCAGGTCGGGCGGTGGATTGGTCGACGGCGCGCGACTTTGTGACAGGGGTGGTGAAGGGGGGCGCGCGCGGTCGCCCGGGCCGGGGGATCACGGGCGGCGTCGATAGAGTGGGCAGGTGGACAACCGTGAACCCCGAAGGGCGCCCGTCGCAGGCGGCGCGGACACCCCGTCCGTGCCCTCGCACCCGGACCTGCGCGCCCTCGCCGTCCAGCTGCGCCGGCTCAACGGCGAGCTGAACGGGATCGTCCACGCCTTCGCGGCCGGACAGGAACTGCATCCCACGGACGTCCAGGCGCTCGCCGCCATCCTGGACGCCGACACGCCCCTCACCCCGAGCCTGCTGCGGCAGCGTCTCGGCCTCACCTCCGGCGCGGTCAGCGCCTGCGTGGACCGGCTGGAGCGCGCGGGACACGTGAAGCGGGTCCGCGAGAGCGCGGACCGGCGGGTCGTGCACCTGCACTACGTGGCCAGTGCGCAGGCGCAGGCCCGCAAGCACTTCGCGCCGCTCGCCGAGGCGACGGAGCGGGCCCGGCGCCGCTTCGACGAACCCGAACTGGCCGTCGTCCTGCGCTTCCTGAACGTCCTCAACGAGGAACTCACCGAGACCCGGAGCGGTCCCCGCGACTGATCCGCGTCCGCCGCATCCGATCGGCGCGCACGGCGCGAATGATGAGCACGGAACCCCCGTCGGGCATCTTTGACTCAATCATTAAGATACTTTGTTGTTGAGATACCTGAGATCGCTGATACATCCGTGACCCCCGCTGTCGCTGCTCTGGGAGAACCATGTCCCGCACCCCCCGAGGTACTCGGTGGATCGTGCCTCTTGTCCTGCTCTTCGTCTGGCTCGCCGTGGGCGGCACCCTGGGCCCCTACGCCGGGCGGCTGGGTGAGGTCTCCACCAACGACCAGGCCGCGTTCCTGCCGCGGAGCGCCGAGTCGACACGCGTGATCGAGGCGCAGCGCGCCTTCCAGGAGGACGAGACGCTGCCGGTCATCGTCGTCTGGACCGCCGACGACAAGGGCTCCCTCGACAGCGCGCAGCGCGGCGCCGCCACCCGCGCGCTGGCCGCGCTGAAGGGCACGTCCGGGGTGGTGGGCGAGGTCTCGCCCGCGATCCCGTCGAGCGACCGCAAGGCACTGGAAGGGGTGGTCCAGCTCCGGCCCGACCTCGGCGACGACCTCGCCCCGACCCTCGACCGGATCTCCGAGCGGGCAGGAGCCGTCAGCGGCGCCACGGCCGTCCTCGCGGGACCGGCCGCCAGCCAGGCCGACCTCTCCGACGCCTTCGCCGGGATCGACGGACTGCTCCTCGGCGTCGCCCTGATCACGGTCCTCGTGATCCTTCTGCTCGTCTACCGCAGCGTCCTGCTGCCCTTCGTCATCATCCTCAGCGCGGTGTTCGCCCTGGGAGTCGCCTGCGCCGTCGTCTACGTCCTCGCCGACCACGACGTCGTCCGGGTCGACGGCCAGGTACAGGGCATCCTGTCGATCCTGGTGATCGGCGCGGCCACCGACTACGCCCTGCTGCTCACCGCCCGCTACCGAGAGGAACTCGCCGCCGGGCACGACCGGTTCACCGCGATGCGGGCCGCCCTGCGCCGGTCCAGCGGGGCCGTCGTCGCCAGCGCCGCCACGGTCGCGCTCGGCCTGCTCGCGCTGCTGCTCAGCGACCTCACCAACAACCGGGCCCTGGGTCCGGTGGGCGCCATCGGCATCGTGTGCGCCGTCCTGACCACGCTCACCTTCCTGCCGGCGGCCCTGGTCCTGCTGGGCAACGCCGCGTACTGGCCCGCACGGCCCCGGCCCGCGGAGGCCGCGGGCGGCGGCCACGGCGTGTGGCGCCGCATCGCCCGCCTCGTCGGAAAGTCCCCCCGGAAGATCTGGGCCGTCGCGCTGATCGGCCTGCTGGCCTGTGCAGCCTTCGCGCCCACCCTGAACTCCAAGGGCGTGCCCCTCGACGAGATCTTCGTCAACGACGCGCCGTCGGTCACCGCGCAGGCCACCCTCGCCGAGCACTTCCCCGGCGGTTCCGGCAACCCGGCCGTCGTGATCGCCGACGCCGGTCACGAGAAGGGGATCGTCGAGCGGGCCGAGGCGGTCCCCGGGGTCGCCGACGTGACGCCCGTGACCGGACAGGGCCGCCCCGGCTCCGGCCAGACCCGGGTCGTGGACGGCAGGATCCGCGTGGACGTCACCCTCAAGGACGCCGCGGACAGCGACGCCGCCAAGGCCACGGTCGCCCGGCTGCGCACCGCCCTGCACGGGATCGACGGCGCCGACGCCCTGGTCGGCGGCTACACCGCCCAGCAGTACGACACCCAGCACACCGCCGAACACGACCGCGCGCTGATCGTCCCCGTCGTCCTGGCCATCATCCTGGTCATCCTGATCGGACTGCTGAGGTCCGTCCTCATGCCGCTGATCCTGGTCGCGACGGTGGCGCTGAACTTCGCCGCGACGCTCGGCATCTCCTCGCTGGTGTTCAAGCACGTCTTCGGGTTCTCCGGCACCGACGCCTCCGTACCGCTGTACGGGTTCGTGTTCCTCGTGGCGCTGGGCGTGGACTACAACATCTTCCTGATGTCCCGGGCCCGGGAGGAGTCCCTGGAGCACGGGGCGCGCGAGGGCATCCTGAGGGCGCTCGTCGCCACGGGCGGGGTGATCACCTCGGCCGGTGTCGTGCTGGCCGCGACCTTCGCCGCCCTCGGCGTCATCCCGCTCGCCTTCCTCGTCCAGATCGCGTTCATCGTCGCGTTCGGCGTACTCCTCGACACCCTGATCGTCCGCTCGCTGCTGGTTCCCGCGCTGGTCAGGGACATCGGACCGAAGTCCTGGTGGCCGGGGCGACTGAGCAAGGAGTGATGTTCCGGCTCAGGTGCAACCGGCGGGAGACATCGGGGCGAAGTGATCTTCGAGAGGGGGGCCGCAGGACGTGGTTGACCGGAAAGGTGCCCGCATCATGGAACTCAACGACGAACTTCCCCTCGATCACAAACTGGCCCAGGTGTACCGGTGGGGCGCCGCGTTCTGCGGCGTCGTGCTGCTCGTCTTCGGGTGCCTCGGCTTCGCCGACCAACTGAGCCCGTTCAACACGGACGGCAGCCACATCGCGGGCATGTCCACGAACGGCGTCCTCAGCCTCATCTCGGTCGTCGTCGGGGTCGCCCTGATCGCCGGAGCCGTCATCGGGGGCAACTTCGCCTCCTCGCTCAACATGGTCGTGGGCACGCTGTTCCTGATCAGCGGCTTCGTCCACGTGTTCATCCTGGACAAGGGCGCGAACGTGCTCGGCTTCGGCATGACCAACGTCGTCTTCAGCTTCATCATGGGCCTGGTCATCCTCACGTTCGGGATGTACGGCCGGGTGTCCGGCGGGCTGACCCACGACAATCCCTACTGGCGCCGCCGTCACCCCCGGGAGGCGGCACGGGAGTCGGTCGCGCGCCGCGGCCTGCCCGCCGGCCGCCCCCCGACCGGCTCCCGCACCTGAGCCCTACAGCTGGTCGCGAATCGTCTCCCACACCTCGTACGGAGGCCGCACCGGGTCCGCCTCACCGGCCCGGGCGGCCTCCGTCACGCGCAGGAACTGCGCGAGCGTCGAGCGACACGTCTCGCAGTCCCGCATGTGGTCCTCCGCCGCGGCCGACAGGTCACCTTCGAGGGCGAACAGCGCGAGATCCCCGGGCGACGGGTGATGGATCTGAGAACCGGCTGACATCGGTCACCTCTGACGGCGGAAGCTGACGAAGCACGGCGGGTCCGTGGATCGGAGAAGTCGTGTCAACGAGCGTTCAGCTTGCCGGGCCGTGTCGGATGCAGTCGCCGTGGCGCGACGTGCGCCCTCAGCCTCGGGCGGCGGCGGCCACCGCCCGTCCGAACGCCCGCGATCCCGTCGCGTTCGGGTGCAGGGGGAACGCGTCCCGGGTGGAGACGGCGCCCTCGACATAGCGGTCGGCGGGTGCCGCGCACGCGTCGTGTCCGACGCCGAGGGCGGCGGTGTCCACGAACGTGTCCCCGTGCCGGTCGGCGGCCGCCCGCAGGATCTCGCCCAGGTGGTCGACCTTTCCCTGGAGGTAGTCGGCGTCCCGGGCCCAGAACGGCTGGACCGGATGGCAGCCGCCGGGCCTGAGGTAGGTGCCGTAGCCGACGACGAGGACCCGGGCGTGGGGCGCGCGCCGGTGGATCGTGTCCAGGACGCCGTCGAAGGTGGGGGCCCAGGCGTCGATGGCCGCCGCCACCTTGTCCGTGCCGCCTTCGGTGTTGCGCCGGGCGCAACTGGTGCCGAGCGGCTCCGGCAGGACGTTCACGCAGCTCACCGCCAGGTTGAACAGGGCCGTGTCATTGCCGCCGATGGTGATGCTGACGACGTCGGTGTCCTCGGTCAGCGCGTCGTACTGCGGTGCCGTCCCCGGGAACTGGGACGTCGACAGGTCGCCGGACGTGGCGCCGGAACAGCTGACGTCGGTCAGGGAGGCGCCCAGCTCCTCGGCCGCGACGTGCGGATAGTCGGCCAGCGAGCGCAGACACGCCCGGTCCGTGGTGTCGGTCGGCAGGACGAGCGGCGCTGCGGCGTAGGAGTCGCCCAACGCCACGTACCGGAGTCTGCCGCTGTCGGCCGCGGCGGCGGGTGGAGCGGCGGCGACGGCCGCGCAGAGCGCGGCGACGGCGGCCAGAGCGCGAGGACGGATCTTCATGGAGCGGTCTCCCTGTCGTGTCCGTGCGGGTGAAGTGGTGCCTGTGCGGGACGCGGTCAGCGCCACAGCCGGCGCTCCTGCTCACGGGGAGCGTGGACCACGTGCGCGCCGTCGGCGGCGAAGGTCATGACCGGCCGCCCGCCGTCCCACCGCGCCCAGCCCGGGTCGCCCGTCGTGGCGAACGAGACCCAGGCGCCGTGCATCGCGTCGGCCAGTTCCTGCGGAGCACCGTCCCCGGTGAGCAGCCGGCTGTCCGCGGTGCCGAGCGTGTCGAAGACGAAGCCGATCTCCAGGGCGTGGCAGGCGCCGAGCCGCTGGACGGGCGACGGCCAGGCGAACTCGTAGAGGAAGGTGCTCCCCGGCCTGCCCGTGCGGGCGTCCGCGAGCCGGTTGAAGGGGACGCGCAGCAGGGTGTCGGTCGCGATCGCGCCGAGGATCTCCCCGGGGGACGCGCCGGGCCGGGCGGCGCGGTAGACGCGCGGGGCGCGCCACGGAGCCCGCTGCTTGAGCAGGGCGGCCCGCAGCGTGACCCGGCCGATCCTGTCGACGAGTCCGCTGGGCACGAACCACAGCCGGTATTCGTCCGTGTTGCTCCCGAGGAGCACGTCGACGCCGTCGGAGGCACCCCGCGCCAGCGCCGTGGCCGGATCCTCCGGGACCAGGTCCCCGTCGACGACGACCTGGAAGCCGAGACCGCCGGTCAGCGGATTGCCGCGCCCGGTGACCTCTTTCTGCGCGGCGAGCAGGCGGCCCGGATCGGCCGCGGCGAAGGCCTCGGCGGTCGGTTCGATGCCGAGCTGCCCGGCCATGGCGGTGGTGGTGCGCGCCGCGTCCTTCGTGGACACCGCCGAGGGGGCGCCGCTCTGCAGCACGGCCCGGTGGAAGAGCCCCTTCGCGTGCGGGCTCGCGAGCAGGGCGGCGATGCTGATGGCGCCCGCGGACTCGCCGAACACCGTCACGTTGTCCGGGTCGCCGCCGAAGCCGCGGATGTTGTCCCGCACCCAGGCGAGCGCGGCCAGCTGATCGCGCAGCCCGAGATTGGCCGGAGCGTCGGGGAAGACGCCGAACCCCTCGATGCCGAGGCGGTAGTTGAGGGAGACGAGGACCACGCCGTCGCGGGCGAAGGCACGGCCGTCGTAGACCGGGACGGCCGAGGAGCCGTTGCGCAGGGAGCCGCCGTGGATCCAGACCATCACCGGCCGCGGGCCGCCGTCCGGCGCGGGCGTCCACACGTTGAGGTTGAGCCAGCCGTCGCCGGGCACGTCCGGGTCCGGCAGCAGCGCGTCCAGGGGCGCGCCGTACGGGTTCTTGGGCGCGGTGGGCCCGAAGGCCGTGGCCTCCAGGACCCCGTCCCAGGGCTCGGGCGGCTCCGGCGGCCGCAGCCGCAGCGAGCCCACCGGTGGCGCCGCGTACGGGATGCCCCGGAAGACGCTCACCCCGTCCTCGACCCGGCCACGCACCGCTCCGTACGCGGTCTCGACGACGTTCATCCGCACTCCTTCTGCAGTTCCCGCTTGAGGATCTTGCCGCTCGGGCCGAGCGGCAGCTCGCTCAACAGGCGCACGACACGCGGATACTTGTGCCGGCCGAGCCGTTCGCGGGCCCAGGCGACGATCTCCTCCCCGCTGTCGGTGGCGCCCGGCCGCAGCACGACGGCGGCGCACACCTCCTCGCCGCGCTCCTCGTCGGGCAGGCCGATGACGCTGACCTGGGCGATGGCGGGATGCCGGGCGAGCACCTCCTCGACCTCGCGCGGATACACGTTGAAACCGCCGCGGATGATGAGGTCCTTCTTGCGGTCGACGATGCTGAGACGGCCCTCGGCGTCCCGCACCCCCAGGTCGCCGGTGCGGAACCAGCCGTCGACGACGGCGGCCGCGCTCGCCGCGGGATCGTCGAGGTAGCCCGCGAAGATGTTGTGACCGCGCAGCACGACCTCGCCGACCTCACCGTCCGCGAGGAGCACCGTGCGGTCGTCGGTCTCCGCGTCGGCGATGCCCGCCTCGACACCCCAGATCGGATGGCCGACGGTGCCGGGCCTGCGGCCGAACGCCGGCTGGTTGAAGGTGGCCGCCGGGGAGGTCTCGGTCAGCCCGTACCCCTCCAGGAGCATCGTGTCGAAGGTGGTCTCGAAGCGTTCGAAGAGCGCGACGGGCAGGGCGGCGCCGCCCGAGACGGCCATCCGCAGCGCGGGCCGCCGCTCGTCGTGCGCGGCCGCCTCGACCAGCGCGTGATACATCGTCGGTACGCCCATGAACACCGTCACGCCTTCGCGCACCATCAGCTCCAGCGCGCCCGGACCGGTGAAGCGGGGGCACAGGACGAGAGTGGATCCGGCGCGCAGGGCGGCGTTCATGGCGCAGGACTGGCCGAAGCTGTGGAACAGCGGCAGACAGCCGAGGACCACGTCGTCCGGGGTCAGGGCGAACAGGTCCTGCGCGCAGACCGACGCGTTCATCACCAGGTTGGCGTGGGTGAGCAGGGCGCCCTTGGGCAGGCCCGTGGTGCCGCTCGTGTAGAGGATCACCGCGGTGTCGTCGGCGTCGCGCGGCTCGGCCACGGCCGGCTGCTCGGCGTCGCCGTCGACCTCCACGTGCAGCACCTCGACCCCGACCTCGTCGGCGGCGGCCCGCGCCACCGTCCCGTACGGATCGGCGGTGACGACGGCCCGGCAGCCGCTGTGCCTGAGCACATGGGCGACCTCGTCCGCGACGAGCAGCGCGTGCACCGGCACGACGGTCCCGCCCGCGGCGAGCACCGCGTAGTAGGCGCGCGGGAAGTCGGCGGTGTTGGGCAGCAGCAGCGCGACGCGGTCGCCCGGCCCGATGCCGTGGGCCCGCAGCCGGGCGGCGAAGCGCAGCGCTTCCTGCCACAGCGTGCGGTAGCTGACGCGGACATCGCCCTCGACGACCGCGATGCGGTCGGGGTGGCGGGCGGCGGATTCCTGCAGGACGGTGGCGACGCTCAGTTGCACAGCGGCTCCCTTGCATGTGTGCATGTGCGCGTGGCCGGCGACCGGGCCGGACGGACACGCGGTCGGGTCGGGCCGCCTCAGCTTCCGGCATCGCCCCACCGGGCACCATGTGCAACTGCCCACCATCACCGGCGGCGCGCTGGGCAGCGGCCACCCCGCCTCCAGCGCCCCCCGGTCAGGGAGTCAGTTCGAGCGCGCGCAGCGCCAGCGCCCAGCCGAGCCGGGCCTCGCCGGACTCGGCCGGGCGGCCCGTGAGTTCGGCGACCCGGCTGATGCGGTTGAGGACCGTGTTGCGGTGACAGAACAACTGGGTGGCGGTGCGCGACGCCGAGCAGCCCGAGTCGAGCCACACCCGCAACGTCGTGAGCAGCGCGGGACCCTCGGCGCCGCTGCTCAGCACCCCGTCCAGATAGCGCGCCACCAGCCGCTCCGCGATCTCCGGCTCGGTGCCGAGCGCCGCGTGCACCAGCCGTTCGTCGAGCTCGGCGACCTCCCCGTGGTCCGGCGCCAGGGTGTCGAGCGCGCGCCGGGCGAGGCGCAACCCCTGGTCGGCGAGGGCGAGTTCGGTGAAGGCGGGGGAGACCCCGGCCCGGTAGCCGAGGTGGGCGCGCAGCGTGTCGACGAGGACCGCGGGCTCGTGCGCCCCGAGCCGGACGAGGCCCGCCACGGTCTCGGCGCGCGAGCGCCAGAACGACCACATGCCGACCGCCTCCAGGACGGGCCCGGGGTCGGGTGGCGAGGCCGGATCCCGCGCGTCCTGCGCGATGAGGACCACCACGAACCGGTCGTGCCGCGGCACACCGAGCGCGGAGGCGGCCGCGGCGGCCACCGCCGGGTCGCCCGCCCGGCCGTCGAGCAGCGCCTCGAACAGGGCGCCGCGCCGGGACGCGTCGCGGTGCTCCAGTTCCAGGGTGCGCAGCCGGTAGGCGTCGGCCATCTCGGACGAGAACCGGTCGATGGTCTCCCACACCGCGCCCGCCATGTCCCCCATCAGCCGCTGCTGGGACGGCGGCCGGTCCCGCATCCAGTCCGCCATGGCCTGCCACAGCACGCGCCCGCCGCGCCGGTAGGCCTTCAGGACCGTGGCCAGCGGCATGCCCTGCTCGGCGCGCAGCCGCCCGTTGTCCGCGGCGACCGTCTCGAAGCGGCGCCGGTCACGGGGGAGCCCGCCGAACTCGCCGAGCGCCAGCTCGATGTTGCCGCGCAGCGTGAGTTCGAGGTCCTCGCGCGAGACGGGCCGCCCGCTGGCGTAGCGCGTGCTGTGGGCGCAGATGTCGGCCGCCAGGTCGGCGATCAGCGGGTCGAGATCGGTGAGCAGCGTCAGGGCCAGTTCGCGGCGCAGCGCCGACTCGTCGTCCATGGCCGGAGAATAGGCATCCGCCCTGCCGCCTGGGAAGAGGAACGGGCGGTTGCCCAGGTGACGGGGGAATCACCTGGGCAACCGCCCAATGGCGGGGAGGGCTCCTCAGTCGGCGGCCGTCGCCATGGCGGGGACACCGGTCCGCTCCTCGCGGCCCACCATCCACTTCAGCGCCGCGGCCAGCACACTGCCCACCAGACCGGCGACGACGACGAAGACGAACGGGGCGTCGGCGTCACCGCTGCGGTCCTCGATGAGGCCGAACACCAGCGGCCCGACGAAACCGCCGAGCAGCCCGACCGTGTTGATGAAGGCCAGACCCACGGCGGCCATCAGCCCCGACATCCGGGACATCGCCACGGACCAGAACAGGGGCAGCGTCCCGGTGAGGAAGAAGTTCGCGGCGAAGAGCAGCGCGAACCGGGCCCCTGCGGCGTCGGCCGCCAGATAGGCGGCCATGATCCCCGTCCCGGCCAGCGCGCACAGGACGATCAGCTCGGTGTCCCGCCCCACCCGGCTCTGCAGCCAGGGGAAGAAGAGCACGCCCCCGAGGATCGCCACGCCCATCGTCCCGGTGACGAGCCCGATGTGCATCGGGCCCGAGACGCCGAGCCCCTGCACGATCGACGGCAGGTTGAACCCGACGGCGGACCCGACGAGCTGGTTCACGAAGTAGGTCCCGGACAGCAGCAGCACGACGGGGCGCGCGAAGGCGAGGCCGAGGTTCCCGCGGAGCCGGTGGGGTGAGGGTTCGGCACCGGCGGCCGCGTGCCGGGTCAGCGAGGCGGCCTGCTCGGCCGACAGCCACTTCGCGTCCTCGGGGCGGCTCGGCAGCACGCACCACACGAACACGCCGATCGCCACGGTCAGCAGTCCCTCGACGAGGAACATCCACTGCCAGCCCTTGAGCCCGGCCACCCCGTCCAGGCTCATCAGCCCGCCCCCGGCCGGTGCGCCGAGCAGGGTGGCGAGCGCGGGCGCGGTGTAGACGAGTCCGACCACCGGCACCCGGTGCCGCTGGGCGAACCAGAGCGTCACCGTGTACATCAGCGCCGGATAGAGCCCGGCCTCGGCGGCGCCGAGCACGAACCGCAGGACGTAGAAGGAGACTTCGCCCTGCACGAACATCATCGCGGCCGAGACCAGTCCCCAGCTCACCGCGATCCGCGCGATCCACACCCGGGCACCCACCCGGTAGAGCACCATGTTGCTGGGCACTTCGAGCAGCGCGTAGCTGACGAAGAAGATGCCGGCGCCCAGCCCGTACGCGGCCGCGCTCACCCCGATGTCGGCCTCGAGGCGGGTCTTGGCCAGCGCGATGTTCGTCCGGTCCACGTACGACATGAAGTAGGCGAGGCCGAGCACCGGCAGCAGCCGCCGCATGGCGGTGCGGGTCGCGGCCGCGTGCACCGCGTCGGGTAGAGAGAGCATCACAGTCCTTCCCGCGTGCGCGCGTCGGCGCAGCAGGGGTTGCCGGAGATTGCCGTGGGGTGTGTCGTGAAAGCTGACAGCGGCCTCGCGCGGCACCGTTCTCCGGTGGTCGGGCGCGTGGCCGGTGGGTGTTCAGCTTCGAGTACGGCCCCTCGGCGCGACCATGTGCACGCGCCCACCGTGCCCGTGCGGGCGATGGGCACCGGCCCAGACCCGGACATGCGTCAGGGCGGAGGCTCCGGCGCCTCCGCCCTGATGGTCGTTCTCTGTCCTCACCCTCCGGGCCAGGACCCCTCACCCTCCGGGCCAGGACCCGCCCGGCTCAGACCGAGCGGTGGTACTGGTCCGGCACGTGCACGTCGGCGCCCAGTTCGCGGGCCGCGTGCCGGGCGAACGACGGGTCGCGCAGCAGCTCACGGCCGAGCAGCACGGCGTCCGCCTCGCCGTCCACGAGGATCTTCTCGGCCTGCTGGATCTCGGTGATCAGGCCGACGGCCGCGGCCGGGACCCCGGCCTCGTTGCGCACACGCGCGGCGAAGGGCACCTGGTAGCCGGGGCCGACCGGGATGCGTACCCCGGAGGCGTTGCCGCCGGTGGACACGTCGATCAGGTCCACCCCGTGCTCCTTGAGCTCGGCGGTGAACCGGACGGTGTCGTCGGCGGTCCAGCCCTCTTCCCCGTCCAGCCAGTCGGTCGCGGAGATACGGAAGAACAGCGGCAGCTCCTCGGGCCACACGGCGCGCACGGCGTCGGTGACCTCCAGGGCGAACCGGGTCCGGTTCTCGTACGAACCGCCGTATTCGTCGGTGCGCTTGTTGGAGTGCGGGGAGAGGAACTGGCCGATCAGATAGCCGTGCGCGCCGTGGAGCTCGATGACCTCGAACCCGGCGTCGAGCGAGCGCCGCGCCGCGTCCGCGAACTGACCCACGATCTCCTTGATGCCGTCGACGGTCAGCTCGGCGGGCACCGGGTGCCGCTCGTCGAAGGCGACGGCGCTCGGGGCGACGGCCTGCCAGCCGTGGGCGTCGGCGCCGACCGGCGCGCCGCCCACCCAGGGGCGGTCGGTGGAGGCCTTGCGGCCCGCGTGCCCCAGCTGGATTCCCGGCACGGTGTTCTGCGACTTCAGGAACGCGGTGATCCGGCGGAAGGCCTCGACCTGCGCGTCGTTCCAGATGCCGAGGTCGTAGGGGGAGATACGGCCCTCGGGGCTGATGCCCGTGGCCTCGACGATGATCAGGCCCGTGCCGCCGGCCGCGCGGGCGCCGTAGTGCTGGAAGTGCCAGTCGTTGGGGGCACCGGTCAGCGGGCCCTCGGCGACGGCGCTGTACTGGCACATCGGCGGCATCCAGACGCGGTTCGGGACGGTCAGCGACCGGAGGGTGTAGGGCTCGAACAGCGCGCTCACTGCGGACTCCATTCGTACGGTCTCGACTGCTTCTCTCGTACGATAGCCATCGTAGTACGGCGAATGTCAAACTACGAAGGTTCTCGTACAATGAGCGACGAGCCGCTCTACAGAGACGTGAAGAGGAGGTCGTCATGGCGACCGCAGCACCGCAGGCCACCGCGAGCCGCACACTCGTGCACCCGGCCCGCGAGGAGATCCGTCTCGAAGGGGTGCTGCACGCGCTGTCCGACCCGATGCGCCTCGCGGTCGTCCGTGAGATGGCGAGCGCGCGCAGCGCCGAGCTGTCCTGCTCGCACTTCGACCTGCCCGTCACCAAGTCGACGACCACGCACCACTTCCGGGTGCTGCGCGAGAGCGGTGTGATCGAGCAGGTCTACCGGGGCACCACGAAGCTGAACGGGCTGCGCAGAGCCGATCTCGACGCCCTGTTCCCGGGCCTCCTGGACAGCGTCCTGGCCGCCGCCGACCGGCAGGAGGAGCGGCTCGGCGCCTGAGCCGGACATGCCGGAGGGGGGGGGGGGGGCTCGAGGGCCCCCCCCCGTTCCCTTCCTCTCCCCCCACCGCCCCCCCCCCCCCC
>NZ_JBHVIX010000028.1:0-30098 GCF_042799415.1 Streptomyces sp. NPDC057694 | reverse complement strand
CCTCTGGGACATCTTCCTGCCCCCCCCCGACTGACGGGGGGGGTGGCTCGGCGCTGGAGCGGGAGGTGCGGGGGGGGTGGCCGCGGTCCGCGGCCACCCCTCCGGTCCGTCTACTTCACCGGCGCGTCCGCGCTCGGCGCCGCCTGGGCGGGCACGGCCGGTACCTCGGTCGTTCCGGCCGGGATCTTTTCCGAACCGCCCTTCGCCGGAAGGTGGTTGAAGAGCAGGTTCAGCACGATCGCCGTGATGCAGCCCGCGCTGATCCCGCTGTCCATCACCGTCTGGAACCAGTCGGGGAACTTCTCGTAGATCGTCGGCACGCCCACCGGCAGCACACCGAGCGCGACGGACACGGCGACCACCGTCAGATTGCTCGTGCCCTCGAACTCCACCTTGGACAGGGTCTTCAGGCCGCTCGCCGCGACCGTCCCGAACATCACCAGACCCGCGCCGCCCAGGACCGGCGACGGAATCGCCGCGATCACCGCGCCCAGCTTCGGCAGCAGCCCGAGCACCACGAGGATGCCGCCGGCGACGGCCACCACCCAGCGGCTGCGCACCTTCGTCATGCCGACCAGGCCGACGTTCTGCGCGAACGCCGTGTACGGGAAGGTGTTGAAGACACCGCCGAGGACGGTCGAGAAACCGTCGGCGCGCAGACCGTCCGCGAGCGCGCGCCGGTCGACCGGGCGCTCCGTCATCTCGCCGACCGCGATGAAGTCGCCGGTCGTCTCGGTCATCGTCACCAGAGCCACGATCAGCATCGACACGATCGCCGCGCCGTGGAACTCCGGCGCCCCGAAGTGGAACGGCGTGCTGATCCCCACCCAGTCGGCGTCCCCGACCGCCCCGAAGTCCGTGAACCCGGTCGGTATCGCCACCGCCGTGCCGACCAGGATGCCGACGAGCACCGCGACCCGGCTCAGCGCGGGCGGCGCGAACCGCTGCACCCCGAGCACGAGCGCCAGCACGAACGCGGCGAGCGCGAGGTTCTTCGGCTCCCCGAAGTCCTTCGCGCCGGAACCGCCGGCCGCCCACGTCCCCGCGGTCGGCAGCAGCGAGAGCCCGATGATCAGAATCACGGTGCCGGTGACCAGGGGCGGGAAGAAGCGCAGCAGCCGCCCGAAGACCGGCGCGAGCAGCATCATCGCCAGCCCCGCGACGATCACCGCGCCGTAGATGGCGGGCAGCCCGCCGCCCGTCGTCCCGATCAGCACCATCGGCGAGACCGCCGCGAACGTGCACCCCTGCACGATGGGCAGCCGGATGCCGAAGCGCCACACGCCGATGCACTGGATCAGTGTCGCGATCCCGCACACCAGCAGGTCGGCGGTGATCAGATACGCGAGATCGGCGGGCGGCAGCTTCATCGCGCCGCCCACGATCAGCGGAACGGCGACCGCGCCCGCGTACATGGCGAGTACGTGCTGCAGCCCGAACGCCGCCAACTGGCGTACGGGCGGGACCTGATCGACAGGATGGGTCTGTGGCATACGTGCTCCAAGGCCAGGGGAGTCCCGGGGGACAGCGGGAGGGGCGGCAGCACGAGACGGTATTCGGCTTGAACGTTTTGTTGATTTCGCGGATGTTGCCGGGTTGTGTCGCACCCCGGAGCCGGCCCCGGGACTCGCCGCCGATCGCCTACGAACCGGCGCCCGCGGCGCCCAACAGCCCGGCCCAGTCGGGGATCTTCACCGGACCGCGCCCGAGCGCGCGCCCCAGTTCCGCCTCGGCGCGCTCGATCCCCAGCCAGCCCGCCCAGTCGACCGGCCGCAGCCCGGCGCCGACGAGCCCGGCCAGCGGATCCTGGCCGAGCGTCCTCGTGACGAGCACGGGGGCGTCGTCGAGCAGCGCGGTCACCGTCTCCTTCGCGCAGGGCCGGTTGGTGCCGATGACACCCGTCGGCCCGCGCTTGATCCAGCCCGCGACGTACTCGCCGGGCGACACCCGCCCTTCGCGCAGCACACGCCCGGCCAGCTGCGGCACGGTCCCGCGCTCCGCGTCGAACGGCAGCCCGTCCATGGGCACCCCGCGATACCCCACCGACCGCAGCACCAGCTGCGCGCCGATCTCCTCGTACGTGCCCGTGCCGACGACCCCGCCGTCGCCGTCCGGCCGGGTCCGCTCGAACCGCACCCCGGCCACCTGTCCGTCCCGCCCGACGATCTCCACGGGCCGCAGGAAGAACCGCAGATGGATCCGGCGCCGCCGCGCCTCGTGCGGCAGGGCGGCCCAGCCGCGCAGCACCTCCACGTTCCGGCGGCTCGCGGCGGGCAGCTCCGAGGGCTCCGTGTAGGCCGGATCGAGCGCCAACTCGGCCTCGTGCACGACGATTTCGGTGTCCGGCAGCGACGCCAGCTCGCGCAGTTCCTTGGTGGTGAAGCGGGCCTGCGACGGTCCGCGCCGCCCCACCATGTACACGTCCCGCACCTCACTGGCGCCGAGCGTGGACAGCGCCGCCTGCGGCATGTCGGTGGGCGCCAGCTCGGTGGCGCCACGGGCCAGCATCCGGGTGACGTCCACGGCGACATTGCCCACGCCGATCGCGACGGCGGCGCGCACTCCCCGCACGAAACCGTCGTCCCGGGCGTCGGGATGCGCGCTGTACCAGGCCACGAAGTCGGTCGCCGACCAGCTGCCGGGCAGGTCCTCGCCCGGCACCCCGAGCCTGCGGTCGGCCGCGGCGCCGACGCAGTACACGACCGCGTGGTACAGCTCCAGCAGCTTCGCGGGCGGCAGCGCCGGGCCGACCTCGACACCGCCGAGGAACCGCACCCGGTCGTCCTCCAGCACCTTGCGCAGATTTCCCTGGAGCGACTTGATCTTCTCGTGGTCGGGCGCCACGCCGTAGCGCACCAGTCCGAACGGACAGGGCAGCCGGTCGAGCACGTCGACCCGGACGTCCGGGACGCGAAGCTGCTGTACGAGGCACTGGGCGGTGTAGACCCCGCTCGGCCCCGACCCCACGACGGCGATGTGCGGCACGTGCGGCTCCTCACGCCGGTGCTGCGCTGATGTTCCTCAGCATGGCACCGCGGACCGCGGTGGGGGAGAGGGGCGGCGCGGAGCTCTCTGCGCGCCTTTGATGATCAAGTGTGATCGAAGGGTTACGGTACGTAGGTGCTGGAAAGTTCATTCTTTGACGTCGCTGATCATTATCGACTGAACGATGCTGTTTCCGCAGAGCCGCGCTGGGAGATCCAGGGATACGGCTCCGCCGCGGGCGACCTCCGGGACGACGCCGCGCTCGCCTGCTCCTCGCCCTGGTTCCACGTCCGGCTCACCTTCGACCACGGCACCCATGCCGACGTGCTCGCGGTCGTGGCCGACGGCCGTGTCTCCATCGAGGACGTACGGGCCCAACCGCCGCTTCCCCTGGAGGAGTTCTCCTCGCTCGGGGCGTGGATCGAGGGCGCGCTCCGGGACGCCTGCCGGACTTCCGCCGAACAGGACGACGCCGGCGTGCCCGCCTCCCGTCCCGGGACGACGGGGCCGACCGCCCGCCGCGCCCGCTCCTCCCCGCCGCGCGGCGTCGAGGGCCGCCGCGCCGTCGCCGAGACCTACCGTGCGGCCCAGAGCGAGGGCAGCGATCCGGTCCTCGCGGTCATGTGCGCGACGGGCCGCAGCCGCCGCAAGTCCCTGCGGATGATCGCGGGCGCCCGGGACGCGGGTCTTCTGGCGCCCCGCCACAACCGACGCTGAGCCGGGGCGCCGGCGGACAGCGCGGACCCGGGTTCAGGACATGTCGCGCATGCGGGAGATCTCCGTGGTCTGCTGCGCGATCACGTCGTCGGCCATCTCCTCGACGACCACGTCGTTCCCGCCGCTCTTGACCTCCGTCGCCATGGTCACGGCCCCCTGGTGATGGGTGATCATCAGCTTCAGGAACAGCGCGTCGAACGACGCCCCGCGTGCCGCCCGCAACTTCTTCAACTGCGCCTCGGTCGCCATCCCCGGCATCGCCTCGTGCGCGGCGTGCCCGGAAGGGGACTGCGGCTTCCCGTACTTCTTCAGCCACGCGCGCATCGTGTCGATCTCCGGGCCCTGCGCGGCGGCGATCCGCTCGGCGAGCCGCTTCACCTGCTTCGACTCGGCCTGCTTCGGCGCGAGTTCGGTCATCTTCAGGGCCTGCTCGTGATGCTGGATCATCATCTGCGCATAGCCGACGTCCGCGGAGTTGGGCCGGTCGTCGGGCTTGCGCCGCTGCGCGTCCTGCGCGGACAGCGTCTCCGCGGCCTCGCCCGGCTTGCCCGGCGCGATCACCGAACTCCCGCTGGAGGAAGCGGAGTCGGCCTTCGCGTCGGCCCCCGAGTCGCATCCGGTCACCCCCAGCGCGAGCGCCGCGATCAGCGCGGGCACAGCAACTTTCATGACGAGTGCGTTGCCATCTGTTGATCTGTGCATGAGGAAGACGATACTCGGGGGATGCGTGAACCGTTCACGAACGAACGACGTCACCGTCAACCAGGGAGACGAGGGAGACAACAGTGACCCTGTTGCACAGTTTCGCCCGAACGCGCCGCAGACGTCTCGGAGTTGCCACGGCAGCGGCCGGCCTCCTGGCGGCCCTGCTCGCCGCGGGACCCGTCTCGGCGACCCCCGACCCGGGGGACGCCTCCGCCGCGCCGCGCGGCGTGTCCAAGAGCGCGCAGGCGCAGGCCGAAGCGGCGATAGCCGCCGGTGAGATACCCGGCCAGGACGAGATCGTCCACTCCGCCAACATCGAGCACCTCACCAACATCCCCAAGGACGCGCTGCCCGGCACCAATTCGGACCTCGCCTTCCAGGGCAGGTACGCCTTCGCCGGCAACTACGACGGCTTCCGCATCTTCGACATCAGCAACCCGAAGGCGCCGAAGACCGTCGCCCAGGTGCTGTGTCCCGGCTCGCAGAACGACATCTCCGTCTCCGGGAACCTGCTCTTCCTGTCCACGGACAGCTCCCGCAGCGACAACTCCTGTGCCTCCACCACCCAGCCCGCGACCGAGAAGTCGTCGTGGGAGGGCATGAAGGTCTTCGACATCAGCGACAAGAGGAACCCGAAGTACGTCGCCGCCGTCGAGACCGCGTGCGGCTCGCACACGCACACGCTGGTGCCGGAGAAGAAGAACGTATACGTCTACGTGTCCTCGTACTCGCCGAGCGCCACGTTCCCCGACTGCCAGCCGCCGCACGACGGCATCTCGGTCATCAAGGTGCCGCGCAAGGCCCCGCAGAAGGCCGCCCTGGTCGGCTTCCCCGTCCTCTTCCCCGGTGAGGGCCCGGACGGCGGCGGCAACCCGGGCGCGCCCACCAACCCCGGCGTCTCCAAGACCACGGGCTGCCACGACATCACGGTCCTGCCCTCCAAGGACCTGGCGGCCGGTGCCTGCATGGGTGACGGAATCCTGTTCTCCATCAAGGACCCGGAACACCCGAAGGTCATCGACCAGGTCGAGGACAACGTCAACTTCGCGTTCTGGCACTCGGCGACCTTCAACCAGACGGCGAAGAAGGTCGTGTTCACCGACGAGCTGGGCGGCGGCGGAGCGGCCACCTGCAACGCGGCGATCGGCCCGAACCGCGGCGCCGACGGCATCTACGACATCGTCGGCAAGGGCGACAAGAGCAAGCTCGTCTTCCGCGGCTACTACAAGATCCCGCGCCACCAGGCCGACACCGAGAACTGCGTCGCGCACAACGGCTCGCTGATCCCGGTCAAGGGCAAGGACCTCATGGTGCAGGCCTGGTACCAGGGCGGCATCTCGGTCTGGGACTTCACCGACTCCACGAAGCCGAAGGAGATCGCCTACTTCGAGCGGGGCCCGCTGACCACCGACAACCTCACGGTCGGCGGCTCCTGGTCCGCGTACTACTACAACGGCTACATCTACTCCAACGACATCGCGAAGGGCTTCGACGTCCTGAAGCTCAGCGACCGGCGCACGGATCCGGCCAAGCGGATCCACCTGGACGAGCTGAACACCCAGACGCAGCCGGACTACTTCGACTGATCGAACTGATCGGACTGATCGGACCGATCCCGGTCCGCTGCGGCAGGCCTCAGCGGCTCGAAGTAGCGGGAGAAATCGGCCGTACGGCCGTGTACGGGACTCTCGTCGGAACTCTCGCCGGACGGCAGGTCGCCAGGACCGCCGTCCGGCGGGAAGCCCGACTCCCACGGCAGCCCGTAGCGCTGGAACATCTCGGCCCGCAACGACACCACCGGCATCGGCGCACCCGGCACGAGCGCGGCGAAGACCGCGCCCATCAGCAGCGCCCGCAGCAGCGGATAGTCCCGCTCCACATCGAGCGTCCCGTGCCGTACGACGGTGTCCCGCAGCAGCGCCGCGAGCCGCTGCTGCTCGGGGCACTGCACGAACCCCTCGGCCTGGAGGATTCCGGCCATGTGGGTCCGCATCAGCACCGGCTGGTCGCGCGCGAGCCCCAGAATCGCGTCGATGGCCCGGGCCAGCCGCTCGTCACCGTCGTCGTCCGCGGGCCGCGGCTCCCGCTCCAGGGCCTCCTGCAACGTCCGGTTCATCAGCCGGTGCACGGCGGACTGCAGCAACTGCCGCTTGCCGGGAAAGTAGTACGACACCAGCCCGCGGGCGGAACCGGCCCGGTCCGCGATGTCGCCGAGAGTCGTCGCGTCGTACCCCCGCTCCCCGACAAGTTCCAACGTCGCCTGGAGAAGCCGCTCGCGGGAACGTCGGCGCAACTCCTCATTGACCGATGCGCTGCGGGGGGACATTCTTATCTCCTGCGTTGACTGGCTCTCAGCCAACTATACTCAGCGCATCCCGGCCCTCGGCCTCGCGGCTGCGGTGGGCGGGATGGACCGGCCGTATTCGGGCGACGCGGGGGATCGTCCGAATACGGGCAGTTCCGTGGGCCGACGGACAGGGCCCTGTCCGGGGGAGCGCGCCGCACACCGAGGCCCCTGTCACTTCCGGCGGCGGAGGAAGAGCGCTTCGGTCATGGGCGCCACTCCTCGCGGTACCCGGGCCGGTCCGCGTAGACGGCCGCCAGGTCCTTGGCGATCGGCTCCACCACCAGCAGCGCCGTGCGAGCCGGGCCGCTCACGAGGTGGTCGGGGGACTCGGCCTCCGTGAGGGCGTCGCGGAAGCGGGCGAGGATGCGTCGTTCGGCGTCGACCTCACGCAGCACCCGGGCCGGGACCCCGCAGTCGCAGACCGCGCCCGGTGCCTCGTGGAACATCGACATGGCCGCCTTCACGGATTCCAGGTGACCCTGCAAGTAGGCGTGGATGTCGCAGTCGAGGGCGTGCAGGCTGCTCGCCCGGCGGGTGTCCGCGTCGAGTTGGGCGCCGAGCCACCGCACGAGGTCATGCATCAGCCGGCTCCTGCCGTTCGGCACGCTCGTGGTGGCGAATCCATGGCGTCAACGTAGCGCAAGTGACGTGCGGTGCTGTCGCCGCGTGGGCGCCGCTCCGGCTGTCCGGGACCCGGCTGGACACGAGAGCGCCGAATGTCGTGCCGTTGTCGGGGCGGAGCGCATCCCCCGCGGGGGGCCGGTCGGAAGCACTGGTGTGAGTGGATCCGGCCCTGACGGCCGGTCCCGGCGTGGGTTGGCACCTGCCGTCGGCGCTGCGGCCCGGCGGCAGCCGCGTCGTCCGGGACGCCGGATGCGAACGGCGGCGCGTTCACCCTTACGACATTGTGAGGATGCGGCATGTCCGGCCCGCCCGCATCCTGGACGTAGGGCTCGAACCTAGGAGGCCGACCATGTCCGTGATGGACAAGCTCAAGCAAATGCTCAAGGGGCACGAGGACCAAGCCGGCAAGGGTGTCGACAAGGCCGGTGACTTCGTCGACGACAAGACTCAGGGCAAGTACAGCAGTCAGGTCGACACGGCCCAGGACAAGCTCAAGGAGCAGCTGGGCGGCGACCGGGGCCAGGACGGGCAGCCGCCGCAGTCGTGACCTCTCCCGTGGACTGTTTCCGGGGCCCCGCCGCCGACGCGGCGGGGCCCCGGACGTTCAGGCCGCTTCGTAGTGGTGCGCGCGCCCGCCGCGCCACTTCACCCAGGCGGGATCGTCGAGAAGCGCCTCGGCGTTGTCGAGTCCTGCACGGCGCAGGAACTCCAAGACGTCGCTGTCACTGTGGGCGAGGCCGAGTATCTGCCCGCGCGCGGTGACCCGGCGCCCTCCCGTACCGAGCGGCGGGTGGACGATTATCGGGGCCGTGGGCATAAGTCCAGGGTGGATGGTCAGTGGTCCTTCCGCGACTTCACGCACCCGGCTGCCGCGCTGCCGGCGACATCCAGGACGACCGGAACCTTCATGATTCCCTCCTGCCCCGCCCCGGGGCCCGCACTCCTGTGCGCCCCGGCGCAGCCACCTCCCGAAAGGCGATCAGGCGAATGAACGGTGCATCCGGCACGCCCCGAGAAGGCGTAAGACAGACATGAGCACGTCGATGCGATCCCAGAACAAGGAGGGCTGGACCCTCATCCCAGTCCTCTGCTTCATCCGCAAACCGGGGGACTCCCTGCGCTGCACCCTCGCTGCCGGTCACGACAGTGACCACCTGCACGCCTACACGCACACGTCCTGGCCGCACCGCTCCGGCGAGAAGCAGGCCGACTAGACCCCCGCCCGTCGCCGACGGCGGATCCACTCCGGTGGCGGGCGGGTCCTCACCTCTCCGCCGTACGGGGCAGAGCCGGCGGGCGCAGGAACCGCAGGCCCGTCTCGATCAGCAGCCAGCCGACGCGATGGCGCATCACCGCACCGCCCCGGTGCCTGCGGTCGCCGGCCGCCGCGGACCGCAGCCGGTGGGCATCGGCGGCGGCGCGCAGCTCGGCCGTGCGGGCGGCATGGACGTAGACGTGGATGTCGGGGTGGTTCATGAGGGCGCCTCCTCGCGGCGATTGCGGAACGCGACGCGCAGTACGGTCACCGGCTCCGCCCCCTCCGGGCGCTTGGCGGGATCGCCGAGCCGGTCGTCGTAGGACTCCAGAAGTTCCCTGAATCGGCCTGTCAGGTCGGCGAGTTCGGCCGCCGTCAGATACACGACGTCGTCGCCGAACTGCTCCGCCTCCCGCCAGTCGGCGGGCAGTTGCCTGCGGGTCCGCAGTGCCTGCGTCATCGTCTCGAAGTAGCGCTGCGCCATGGTGGCGCTGAGCGCGTCGGCTGCCTCGCTGTCGGTGCCCTGCCAGTCCGTGTAGTGAGCCGTGGCCCGCCACGGCTTGTCCCGTCCGGCGCCGCTCTCCGCCTCCTCCACCAGGCCGTACTTGGCGAGCATGCGCAAGTGGTACGAGCAACTGGCGACGGACTCGCCGGTGAGCTCCGCGGCCCGGGTGGCGGTGAACGGTCCCTCGGTGCGCAGCAGTGCGACCAGCTCCATCCGGGTGGGATGGGCGTAGGCGCGCAGGGCCCGGGGGTCTTCGAGATGGACGGTGCGTTGGGGCGTGCCGGGTTCTCCCATGCATGTAAAGGTATCTTTCTAAAGAGTTCTTTACAAGGGCGTGGGGAGGCCGGGCGCGAGATCTACCCGCTACAGCAGATCGAGCAACGGGCGCAGTGCGTCCGGGCGTTGGTCCAGCGGCAGATGGTCCACGAAGCGCACCGCGCAGCCGATGTCCGCCGCGCCCGCGTCCGCCCGCCGGTCGTCGCCCACCATCAGGGTGTCCGCCGGCGCCACCCCGAGCTCCTCGCACGCTGCCGTGAACAGCCGGGCGTCCGGCTTCTGGACGCCGTGCCGGTACGACATGACGTACGTGCCGATGTACGGGTCCAGGCCGTGTTCGACGAAGACGGGCCGCAGGTCCCAGCCGATGTTGCTGACCACGCCCACCGGGACACCGCGCTCGTGCAGAGCGGCGACGACGTCGAGCGCGTCGGCGTACGGGCGCCAGGCCTCCGGAGTCATGTGCCGGTCGTACAGGGCGCCGTAGAGCCGATCGTCGGGCAGCGGCACTTCGCGGAAGAGCCCCGTGTACGCGGCGCGATGGCTCTCCGCGTCCACGTCACGGACCGCCATCAGGCCGTCCAGGTGCGCGGGGGCCGCGACGTGGTGGGTGCTGCCGCCCGGCAGCGCCCCGATCTCGTCCAGTCGGGCGACGGCACGCTCGAACTCGCCGTCGGGCAGGGCCAGTCCGGTCGCGTCGGACGCGGCACGCAGCCACGACTCGGTGGACTCGATCCGGAAGAGCGTTCCTGAGAAGTCGAAGAGCACCGCTTTGATCGTCATGCGCCCGATCCTCCGCGCGACGGAGCGCACGGGTCAAGAGCGGCTGCCCGCGCCCCTCCACCGCTCGTACGCGGCCGTGGACACCAGGACCGTGAACGTACCGAGCAGCCAGCCGCCGGCCACGTCGGACGGCCAGTGCACGCCGAGCCACATCCGGGTCAGCCCGACGCCGAGCACCGAGACGACGGACACGACGACGGCCGTGCGCCACAGGGCGCGTCCGGCGCCGTGGCGACGCAGCAGCCACAGGAGCAGGCCGCACACGACGGTGGCCGTCATCGCGTGCCCCGAGGGGAACGCCGCGTAGTGCGCGGAGTCCACCGGGTCGGGCCACACCGGACGCGGCCGGTCCACCAGCGCCTTGAGGGCCTGTTGCAGCAGCGTGCCGAGCAGACAGGTCGCCGCCACCCAGCCGACCGGCACAGCGCCCCGCAGCCGCCACGCCAGGGCGACGACGACCACGGCGCACAGGGCGCGCATCGTCCAGGGATCCCACACCCAGTCCGACAGGACGCGGGTGCCGTGCGTGATGTCCGGTTCGGCGACGGCCGCACGGTGCAGCGAGCGGGAGAGGTCCGCGTCGATATCCATGAGCGGGTTCCAGCGGGCCGCCACCAGCACCAGGAGCAGCACGAAGGACATGAGGGAGAACAGCAGAGAGAACAGGAGGAGCCGGGGCGCCGTGAGCGGGCCGCGGGTCGGGGCGTCGGACGGCGAGTCGGGCGGTGCCGGGTGCATGCGCCGATCCTCGCTCATGGGTCAGGGCGCGATCCAGCCCTGCGCCCCGGCCCGGAGGCGTGTCCTAGGGCGTTTCGGCAACGCCGCGAGCGTGCGTGCCAGACGCCGCGGGGCAGGCAGGACTTTCGACACACGCCCTAGCCCAGCGCCCGCAGCCCCGGCACGAACGTCACCAGCAGAGGGACCAGCGGAACGAGCGCCGCGGCCGCCGTCAGCCGCAGCCGGCGGGCCGGGGTGAGCCGGGACGGCGGAGCGAGCAGCCGGTGCACGCGCTGCGGGACATGCGCCTGCGGGGTCGGGCAGGGCCCGGAGAACACCCCGCGGTCCTCGTTGAGTTCGACCAGGGCCAGCGCGATCGTCAGCCGGCCGAAGCGGCGTGAGGCGACATCGTCCGCGGCCAGCTCGACCAGCCGGTGCATCTCGTCACGGAACGCCGCGAACACCGGTACCTGCGGAAAGCCGGAGGCCAGCGCGCCGGAACAGTGCAGCAGCCAGTCGTGCCGCCACTGCGCGTGCCCCATCTCGTGCGCGAGCACCGCATCGAGCTGACGCCCCTTCAGGCGGCGCAACGCGGCCGTGGTGATGACCAGTTGGGGCGTCTGCCCGGGCAGCCACCAGGCGTCCGGCCGCTCACCCTCAAGTACGACGAGGCGATCCGCGCCGGGCTCCTCGCCGGGCAACAGCGGTGCGCGGACGAGCAGTTCGGCCCGGCGCCGGGACCGGCGGACCCGCGCCCGGTGCACCTCGCGCACCAGCATCGCCGCCGTCCACACGCCACCGAGCGCCAGCGTCACCGCGACCGTGGCCGCCCAGGGACCCGCGCCGGCGGGGGCGTACGCGTCCACGACCGAGTGCGGCGCATTGGCGAACACATGACCGCGCACGGCCTTCCAGGCGGCGGCCGCGCTCAGCGTCATGGACAGCACGCAGCACAGCAGGACACCCGCCACCACGCACTGCCACACCCACAACGCGACGATCGGCTCCCGCTCGGGCCAGTCGGCGCGGGCGAGGAGGCGCGGGGCGACGACAGCGGCGAGGGTGCCGAGCAGCAACAGCGCTACGGGGACCGTCATACCCGTCACCCTATGAGGCGCGTGCGACCCCCGATACGGCCTGGGGCGTCAAGTGATGTACGCCACGGTTTCGTTCGGTCGCGGACGGGACCCGCACGAGGTGCGGCGGGCCCGTCACATCGCCAGCAGCATCGCCAGCATCCCGATCCCCATGGCCAGACGGCAGGCCCGCGCCAGCTCCGGCCGGTCGCCCCAGCCGCCCGGCGCCGTGCCTCCGACACCTCCCGCCACGGCACCCCCGGACACCGTGGCCGACGGGGCCGTCCGGGCCCCCGTCCACAGCACGTAGACCGCGAAGTAGCCGAGGAGCAGGCCGGTCAGCACAGGAGCGCCCGCGCCGCCGTGATGGGCGTGGGCCGCGGGCCGGACCGCCATCGCCAGCGCCATGTACGCCATCGCGAACGTACCCACGAGGTGATGCAGGTGATGCCCGCGCGCCGCACGGGACGCCCACAGGGCCCGTAGTGCGGCGCCGCCGAACACGACGGCGTACAGCAGCCAGGCCCAGCGCGGCGGCGTGAGAACCGCGGCCGGCACCGCCATCAGCGCCATGCCGAAGCCCATGAGTGCCTCGCCGCCCGCCGTGCGGCGCTGCTCCTCCACGCCGCTGCGCATGCGCAGCAGGCAGTACGCGCCGGTCGCCGCGCACAGCGCGACGAGCAGCCAGGCGGCCGACAGCGATCCGTGCACCCCGGGTCCCCCTTGCCCTCTTCTTGCCCTCTTCAGCCCACGGCCCGCGCTTTTCCGCGGATTCGTGCCGCTGTCGAGGAGATGCCCCGGTGAGTGGGTGCGTAAGGCGGCGCAGGGGAGCACACGCGGTGTTTTGCGGGTGAAACACCGGCGCGCCACGGATCGGCGACACTGGGGTCATCGACGGCGCCCCGGACCGTCGGGACAGTCGAGAGGGCCGGTCGGGCAGGTATGAGCACGGAGCAGGGCGCGGACACGGAGCCGCACACGGTGGCCGACACCGTGTCGTCGGTCGTACGGCAGTGGCAGGCCGTGCGCCCCGATGTCGACACGGGCCCGATGGAGATCATCGGGCGGATCAACCGGTGCGCCGCGCTGCTCCAGCAGGCCGAGGACGCGCCGCTGCGCCGCGCCGGACTGACCCGCCCGGAGTTCGATCTGCTCGGCACGCTGCGACGCACCGGACGCGAGCTGACCCCCGGCGATCTGGCCCGGGAGACGTTCGCGTCCGGGGCCGCGGTCACCAAGCGGCTGAAGCTGCTCCAGGAGCGCGGGTTCGTGGCGCGGCGCAGCGACACCCGCGACCGGCGGGTGTCGCAGCTCAGCCTCACGGAGGAGGGCCGGACCCTGGTCGACGACGTGCTGCCGCAGCAGCTCGCGTACGAGGCGTCGGTGCTGGCCGGACTCGCGGGCGGCCGCGAAGGGGAACTCGCCGCACTGCTCGGCGAGTTGCTGCTCCAGCTCGAAGGACGGCTGGGCGGCGGACGGGTCTGAGCGGCGCCGCGGGCGGGTGGGCCCGCGGCGCCGGTCGCGGCTCAGCCGCCGAACGGCAGGTAGTCCACCTCGTACCCGAAGTAGCGCGGACCGGCCAGCGCCAGACCGCCCGGGGACGTCCAGCGCGGGTCGCAGCGCGCCGCGAGGACACTCACCCGCAGGCCGTAGCGCAGCCCCTCGGTGGTGACCGGCTCGCCCGTCTCGCTGTCCAGGACGCAGATCAGGTCCGGGGTCGTCGCGACGGTCGCGCCGTCCCGGGTGGCCAGCAGGTGCTCGTTCTGGAAGTCCAGTTCGAGCGTGCGGCCCGCGTCGTCCGTGATGCCCTCGATCACCGCGCGGCCGCGCGCGAAACCGCCCTCGGTGCGCCGCGACACGTCGACCACCTTGCCGGTGAGGAGCGGGATGCCGTCGAGCATCGTGCGGGCCGCGCCCACCGGATCGCTGTGCTCGGCGCGCGCCGTACGGACGGCGGCGCCGAGCCGTTCGGCCAGCGTGAGGGTGGCCGGGACCAGGCCGTCGGCGAGCTGATCGCCGCGCAGGACGGTGTCCGCGCAGGAGATCTGGCAGCCCCGCTCCACGCACACGGCCCGGGCGATGGTCTCCGCGGCATGGTTGTCGACGGCGTCCACGATGATCGTGTTGCCCTTGTCGTCGGCGAGCGCCATCGGCGAGTTCGTCACCCCGATGAGGCCCGGCAGCACCATCTGCGCCTCCGGGAACGCCCGGCCCATCGCGTCGCCGTCCACGATCGGCAGGCCCGCCTGGGCCGCGCACGCGATCGGCAGCATCGAGTTGACGCCGCCGATCTCGATGGGCGCGAGATGCGTCGCGGGACGCCCGATGTGCTTCTCCAGGGCGCGCAGCGCGGCCAGCTCCTCGCCGCCGTTCGGCACCCGCTCCAGGAGCACCGTCGGGGCGCCCATGCCGGAGATCGGCACCACCGTCGCGTCCGCCGGGACCTCGTCGATGTCCACGACCCGCACCGGACCGTGCCGCCGGATCGCCTCGCGGGCCAGCAGCTTGCCGATGTACGGGTCACCGCCGCCACCGGTGCCGAGGATCCCGGCACCGCGCGCGATGTCGTCCAGGTTGTCGAGGGTGATCTCACGCATGGGCCGTCGCTCCGGTCTTGATGTGGTTCAGGTCGAGGTCGCCGACCGCCTTCACGCGGATCCGCGTCGCGCCGCCCGGCAGATAGGCGAGCGGCACCTCCTCGATGTCGACGACGCGCACGCTGCCGCGCCGCGCGCCCGCCTCCTCGGCCCGCCCGACAGCTTCTTCCCGGGCCTGGGCGAGGACCGACGCACGCTTGCCGTCGGGCACCTGGAAGACCCGGTCGACCTCGCCGCCGACCTGGGCGATGGCCGCGCCGACCGCGTTCGCGACGCCGAAGTTCCCCGGCAGCCGTACGTCGTCGAAGCCGGGCAGGACCTCCGGGACGAGCACCGAGCCGCCGCCGACCGCGACCACCGGCAGCGGCGCCGCCGAGGTCCGCATCCGGTCGACGCTCTCCGCGAGCCGCTCCGCGATGCGGGCGAGCGACCGGTCGACGAACTCCCGGTCCAGGTGGGCGACACGGGCCCGGTCGCCGATGTCGGCGCGGCCCGCCGCCACGGCCAGGTCCGTCGCCGTGAGCGTGGACCCGCCGAACACCAGGGCCTCCTCGGTGAGCCGGTAGCCGACCGAGCGCGGGCCCGTCCCGCCGTCCGCCGCGACCAGCGAGCCGCCGCCGATGCCCAGTGAAAGGACGTCGGGGATACGGAAGTTGGTCCGGATGCCCGCCGCCTCGCTCTCGCCGGCCGCCTCGCGTGGGAAGCCGCCCTGGAGGATGCCGACGTCCGCCGTGGTGCCGCCGACGTCGACGACCGCGCAGTCCCCGAGCCCGGACAGGAACGCCGCCCCGCGCATCGAGTTCGTCGGCCCCGAGGCGAACGTCGCCACCGGATACGTCCGCGCGAAGTCCACGTCCATCAGCGTGCCGTCGTTCTGCGACAGGAAGAACGGCGCCGTGATCGACACCTCCGCCAGTGCCTTGCCGAACGACTCCACGATCTGCGCCGCGAGGTCCCGCAGTGCCGCGTTGATGATCGTGGCGTTCTCCCGGGCGAGGAGCCCGATGCGGCCCAGCTCGTGCGAGAGCGAGATGTGCACGCCGGGGCCGAGCTCACCGCGCAGGATGTCGGCGGCCCGCCGCTCGTCGTCCTCGGCGACCGGTGAGAACACCGAGGAGATCGCCACCGAGCCGAGCTCCTTGGCCGCGATGTCCGCCGCGGTCCGCTTCAGCTCGTCGGGGTCGAGCGGGGACAGCGGGCGGCCGTCGTACTCCCGGCCGCCGTGGCACAGGTAGCCGTGCCCGCCGACCGCGGCGCGCTGCCGCTCGGGCCAGTCCGTCATCGGCGGCAGGGCCGCCGTCGCGGGCAGACCGAGCCGGACCGCCGCGACGGGCGCGAGCCGGGCGCCCTCGATCAGGGCGTTGAGGAAGTGAGTGGTGCCGATCATGACCGCGGTGACCTGGTCCACGGGTGGGTCGAGGTCCCGGATCGCCGCCGTCACGCCGGAGGTGATGTCCGGTGTCGTCGGCGACTTGGCGGCCGAGATCACCCGGTCGTCGTCGCCGAGGAGGGCTGCGTCGGTGTTGGTTCCGCCGACGTCGATACCGATGCGCATGCTGCTGCTTTCTTCGAGGGGTGGGGGAGGCGAGGCGGGCCGCGGGGTCAGAGCGCGGCCTCGGCCTCTATCTGTGCAGCCGGGCGCAGGGGCTGAGTGACGGGCAGTTCACGGGCGCCGCGGACCAGACCGAGCCGGCCGAGCACGACGTATCCCAGGCCCGCCAGGACCAGTGAGTCGAGGGCGGGGATGCCCCACCACTGGTACCGGTCCGCGAGCCAGCCGACAAGAGAGGCGAGCACCCACAGAGCGATGGTGGCGGGAACCCATGACGGTTCGGTTTCCGGCAGCCGTCCGACGCGTCGCGAGGCGTCCAGCTGCGGCCGCCACTTCTTCACCACGAAGTACTCGGCCACCATGATTCCGGCGACGGGCGGGGTGAGGACCCCGAGGACCGTCAGGAAGTCCGTGAAGTGGTCCAGGATTCCGGCGGCCGCCGCGAGCGAACCGAGCACGCCGATCGTCACCGTCGTCGTGACCCGCCCGAGCCGCACCTTGAACAGCGACTCCACGGCGTTGATCAGGCCCAGCGCCGACGAGTAGAGATTCCAGTTGTTGATCTTCAGGGTGGCGGAGACCAGCACGATCACCCCGACCACGCCCGAGCTGGACGTGATGATCGCGATCAGGTCGGACGTCTTCACCGCGTACGCGAGCAGCACACCGGCGAGACCGAGCACGTACTCGCCCAGGGAGATCCCGACGAGGGTCTGCTTGACGACGTCGCCGGTCGAGCGGTTGAAGCGCGTCATGTCGGGCGTCGTCACCGCGCCCACGATGTACGAGCCCGCGACGATCGTGGCGCCCGTGGCGATGGAGATGTGTGCCCCGAACGGCGCGGAGCCGACCAGGTCGGTGAAGCTGTGCCGGGATATCTCCACCGTCATCGCCCAGCCCGCGAGCCCGAGGAACGCCGGCACGGTGACGAACGCCGTCCAGCCCATCGCCTTGAACCCCTGCAGCGTCAGCGCGGTCACCCCGAGCCCGCAGATCAGGCACCAGGCCCACAGCGGGACCGACGGCACGATCGCCTGCAGGCCCGCCGCGAACACGGCCGTCTGCACCCCGAACCAGCCGAACAGGCTCACCGCGATGACGAGTCCGATCAGCGTCGACCCGTACCGTCCGAAGCCCGTCCAGCGCACCAGCACCGACGTCGACAGACCCTCGCGCATCCCGGCGATGCCGACGAAGACGCAGACGACCTCCAGGATCACCGAGCCGAGCGTGAACGCCCAGAACGCGCCCCAGAACGACAGGCCCGCGCCGAGCGTCGCGCCGAGCAGGAACTGGGTGAGGTCGGACAGCTGGCCGAAGCGCTGCACGGCCACGTTGAACCACGAGTACCGGGCGGACCGCGGCACCCGTTCGAGCGGGTAGTCCTCGTCGGTGCCCGCCTCGGCACCGGTATGTGGCGCCGCCGCGGGCGCCGTCACTGCGTTCGTCATGGGGACAGTCCTTGAGGGAGGAGGGCAGGGGAGGGGAGCACGGCGGCGCGACACGAACCGCCGTGTGGGTCGGGAGAGTTGATGCAGGAGCAGGTCAGAGCGGTGAGGGCGGGCCGAACGCGCGGGCCCGCAGCAGCACGGCCCCCGGCAGGTACGGCACGAACTCCTCGGGGTCGAGCACCGTGCGCACCCGCCGCGGATCGGCCCCGGCACGCACCGCGCTGGCCCGCGCCAGTTCCCGCACCTCGTCGCGTACGGCGTCCAGCGCGTCGGAGCGGTGCACGATCCGCTCCGCGCCGCCGCCGACCGGCGAGGCCGCGGCGCCGAACGCGCCCGCCACATCGCCGTGTCCGGGACGTACGACGTCGAAGCCGGCCAGTGCGGCGTCCGGCACCCGGGGCGCTCCGCCGCCGACCAGGACCACCGGGAGCCGGTCCGCGGCGGGCTGCATCCGGTCGGCGGCCTCGGCGATGCCGCGGTGGTCGTCCGCGTCCACCGTGAGCAGGTCGGGGAAGCGCAGGCTCACCGGGACGCCGCCGATGCGCTCACCGGGCGCGGCCTCCCGGGGATAGCCGCCGCTCAACACGCCCACCCGGGCCCGGCGTTCACCCACGTCGACGACGACCGCGGCCCGCAGGCCGGCCAGCAGCCCGGCGCCGCGCAGGGTGCAGGCGGGACCCGAGCCGAGGCTGAGCCCTGGCTGCCGGCGCAGATAGTCGAGGCTCATCAGGGTGCCGTCGTGCCGGGTGACCAGGACGTCGGCGTCCGGCGCGAGACCGAGACCGGGAGTCGCGGCGGTCAGCTCGTCGGCGACCCGCGCCACGAGCACGCTCAGCGCCGCGTCGAGCACCGTGGCGTTCTCCCGCTGGACCAGGCCCAGCGCGCCGACCGCGCCCGACAGCAGTATCGGGACCTCCGGGCCGACGTGCGCCCGCAGGATCCGCGCCGCGTCCCGCTCCTGGGCGCCGTCGACCGGTGCGAACACGGAGCTGACCGCGAACGCCTCGGCGCGGCCCGCCAGTTCGGCCCCGAACGCGGCGATCGCCGCCCGGTCCAGCGGCGCCCCGTCCAGCGGCGCGAGCCCGGTCCCGCCCGCGACGTTCGCCACTCCCGCGCACACGGCGGCCCGCAGTTCCTCGGGCCAGCCGAACAGCGGACGTACGGTGTCGGCGGCCGCGCCCCCGATCCGCAGGACGCCGACCCGCGCGAGCCCCGACCGCCCGGTCACCGCCCGCGCGGCGACCCGCAGCCCGACGGCCAGCGCCCCGGCCCGGGCCCGCTGGTCCGCGGGCAGCCGGGTGACGGCGCCGACCAGCGACCCGACCGCGTCGCCCGGCCGCGAGGGCACCTTCACGGCGAGCACCGGCCGCCCGGCGTCGAGCAGGACGGCGTCGGTGCTGCTGGGGCCGACGTCCACGCCGACGGTGACGGTCACCGCGCCTCCTCCCGGCCGGGGCCGTGCGTCAGCCCGTCCAGGCCGAACGCCGCGGGTCCCGCGAGCCGCAGCCCCGCCTGCGAGTACCAGACCGGGTCCGCCGCGAGCGTCACGAGCCGTACCCGCAGCCCGTACCTGACCTCCTCGACCGGCACCGCCCAGCCGGTGCGCGCGTCGATCAGGGCGATGACGTCCGGCACCAGGGCCAGCGCCCGGCCGTCCTCCGTCGCCGCGACGAACTCGCTCTGCGCCCGCACCTGCACCAGGCGGCCCGCGTCGGCACCGGTGCCCTCCAGGAGCACGCCGGCCGCGCCGTCGCCCGGCCGGCGCACCGCGGCGACCTTGCCGGTGAGCAGCGCGGCGGGCTCCTCGCCGCGGCCGAGCCGCACGGCCCGCGTCACCGAACCCCGCACCGCGTGCCGGGCGGCCTGCCCGGCGGTCAGCGGATAGTCCGCGGAGACGGCGCGCCCGCCGAACACCGCGACGACCTGCCGCGCCAGTTCCTCCAGGTAGGCGCCGTTGATGTGGTCGAGGACGACCGTGCGCCCGTACTCGTCGGCCAGGACGGCGGGCGAGGGCGAGAGCCCGGCCAGTTCGAGGACGTTCTGGTCCAGGCGCGGGAACGCCCGCCCGATGGAGTCCGCGTCGAGCAGCGGCACCCCGAGCCGGGCCGCGCAGGCCACGGTGAACGGGCCGTTCTGCCCGCCGATCTCACCGGACATCACGGCGGCCACCGGGCGACCGTGCAGCCCGGCGACGCGCGCCGCGAGCCGCTCCGCCTCCGCGCGCCCGCCGATCCGCTCCGCGGCGACGGCCGGCGACCCGACGAGACTGACCGGCAGCACCAGCGCGTCGTCGGCCAGCGAATCCGGCGCGACGACCGGCACGGGACCGCACTCCTCGATCGCCTGCGCGGCGACCGGCAGCGTGTCGGCGACGGGGCCGCCGCCCCCGGAGCCGAGGACGGCGCAGCCCCGCGCGAAGTCGATGAGGGCTTCCGCGTCCAGATGCATGCCCTCAGCCTACGGAGCGGCACCGTCCGTCCCATGGGCTGTCGGCCCAGGGTTGCGCCATGTGATGTGCCATGAGCACACTTCCGGCATGCCGTACCTCGCCGAGCTGCTCACCGCCCCGGGCCTGACCGGACTGCACCACCTGGCAGGACCGCTCGACGCGGTCGACGTGACCGGCGTCCGGCTTGAGACCCGCGCCGACCGCTTCCCCGCCGTGCCGCCCGGCACCGTCGCGGTCCTCCTGGCGACGGTCCCCGCCCACCTCCTCGACGTCGCCGTACGGGACGCGGCGGCGGCCGGGGCCGCCGCGCTGGTGCTCGCGGCGCGGGACACCGCCGCGCCCGACGCCCTGGACGACGCGGCCCTGACCACCCTGAGCTCCCTCGCCGACCGCGGCCGCGTCGCCGTGCTGCGCGCCACCGGCGACCTGGCCGCGCTGGCCGTCGCCGTCGACCGCGCCGTGGCCGGGTCGGCCGCCGACGCGCTGGCCCGCGTCGCCGACGCCGCGCAGCGGCTGCCGCGCAC
The DNA here is from genome assembly GCF_042799415.1 of Streptomyces sp. NPDC057694. Classification (NCBI taxonomy): domain Bacteria; kingdom Bacillati; phylum Actinomycetota; class Actinomycetes; order Kitasatosporales; family Streptomycetaceae; genus Streptomyces; species Streptomyces sp. NPDC057694. The sequence goes on along the minus strand of NZ_JBHVIX010000028.1, from coordinate 9,535 downwards.
CGCGGGCGACCCCGAGCGCGCCGCCACCGTCGCCGCGCAGATCCTCGGCGTCCCGGTCGAGCGTCGCGCGGCGGGCCCCGGCGAGACGGGCGCGAGCGCCCACGGCCCCGACGGCGAGATCACCCTCGCGGCACCGGACCGCCCCGGGCACGCGGGCACCGCGGTACGGAGCGTGCTGGCCCTGGCGGCGCTCGCGGCGGCCGGCGGCGGCCACGGCGACCTTCCCGTGCGCTCCCGCGGCCATCTGCTCGCCGAGCTCCTCGCCGCGCCGCAGGAGCGCACCCCCGGCCTCGCCGCGCGCGGCCGCGCCCTCGGCCTGCCCGTCGACGGCCACCACACGGCGCTCCGCGTCGAGGCGCCGGGCCTCGCGGCCGCCGACCGCTACGGCCTCCTCGACAGCCTCGCCGCCCGCACCCTGACCCGGCTGCGGGCCGCCGACGACACCGCCCAGTGGCACGCGGCCCTCGTCGACGACGCCCTCGTCCTGCTCGCCACCCACCCGGCGCCCCCGAACCCCGAGACCGGCCGCACAGCTCTCGCGCTCGCCCGCCGCACCCTCGACGCGCTGCGCGCGCAGTACCCCGACGCCGGACTGCGCGGCGGGCTCGGCGCGGCGCACCGCGGCCCCCTCGGCGTGCGCACCTCGGCCCGCGAGGCCCGCGCCGCCCTCCAGGCCCCGCCCGACGGCACCTCGGTCACCGCGCACGACGCGGCGGGCCTGGACCGCATGCTGATGGAGTGGTACGCCTCCGACACCGCGCACGCGGCGACCGGCGAACTCCTCGCCCCCGTACTCAGGTTGGGCGAGGACAAGGCGGAGCCGCTGCTGCGCACCCTCCAGGCCTACCTCGACCACAACAACTCGCCGGCCCGCGCCGCCGAACTCCTCCACCTGCACCGCAACGCCGTCGGCGCCCGCATCCGCCGTGTCACCGACCTCACGGGCGCCGACCTCACCGATCCGGAGACCCGCCTGGCCCTCCAACTCGCCTGCCGCGCAAGGCTGTCGGGAATGCGGCCGGACGGATCCGCCTGAAGGGCTACTCCGGGAGCTGCGCGATCGGCAGGTCCGGCCGCTGCGGCGTCATCGCCCGCCCCGCGACCTGCGCGCTGACCGCCGCGTGGATCTCCTCCGGCGACAGATACGCGTCCGTCATCTCGAAGTCCTTGAGCGTGGCGGGCCGGTGCCGCTGGAACCCGGTGCGCACGAAGTCGTCGCCCGCGACCGCGTTCAGCCCCCAGTTCGCCGCCGTGCGGAACCGGGCCGTCAGCGTCCGCAACGCCCCCAAGTGGTAGCCGCGCGCGACCACTTGGGCGGGCAGCCCGGTCAGCTGCACGCCCATCGGCTTCGAGACGGCCTGGATGCCGCCGAGGTCCACCACGAGCCCGAGGTCCTTGTGCCGGTACGCCTCCAGCGGGTTGCCGCGCACGGCGGCGAGCACATTGCGGGCCGCCGCCCAGCCCTGCCGCATCGCGTGCTGCGCGGTGGGCGGGCAGATCGCGTCGCCGCCCTTGGCGAGGTCGGGCACGGCCGCGGCGTCCCCGAGCGCGTAGACCCCGTCGAGGCCCGGCACGGTCAGCTGGGGCGTGACGACGAGCCGGCCCCGGTTCGTCTCCGCGCCCAGGGTGGCGATCAGCGGGCTCGGGGCGACACCGGCCGTCCAGATCAGCGTGTGGCAGGGCAGCTCCCGGCCGTCCGTCAGCGTCACGGTGGACTCGGTGGCCTTGGCGACGGACACCCCGAGGGAGACGTGCAGCCCGCGCCGCTCCAGGATCGCCATGGCCTTGTCACCGAGCCGGTCGCCCAGCTCCGGCATCAGCTTCGGTGCCACGTCCACGAGATGCCACTTGATGTCCTTGGGGTCGAGCCCCGGATACCGCTTCACGGCGGACGTCGTCAGCCGCTGGAGGTAGGCGGCCGTCTCCGTGCCCGCGTAGCCGCCGCCCACGACGACGAACTGCAGCCGCGCCTCGCGCTCGGCCGGGTCCGAGCTGGCCGCGGCGAGGTCCAGCTGCGAGATCACGTGGTCGCGGATCCAGGCCGCCTCGGCGAGGGTCTTCACCCCCACCGCGTGCTCGTCGACGCCGGGGATGTCGAACTGCCGGGTGACGCTGCCCGGGGTCAGCACGAGATGGTCGTAGCGCTCGACGATCTCCTCGCCGTTGATCTTCCGTACGACGACGGCCTTCGCCTGCGGGTCGACGCCGACCGCGCCGCCCGGCAGGATCGCGGTGCGCCGCAGCATCCGGCGCAGCGGGACGGCCACCGACTGCGGGGTCAGCACACCGGACGCGACATGCGGCAGCAGTGGCAGATACAGCTGATGGTCCATCGGACTGATGAGTTTCAGCACGGCCTCGCCGGGCTTCAGCTCCTTCTCCAGCTTGTGCGCGCACTCCATACCGGCGAATCCGCCGCCGACGATCAGGATCCGCGGCACATTCGAGGTACGGGAGGCGTTCGTGTTCCGGGGAGCGGTCATCTCGGATTTCTCCTGGGCTGGACTGCGAGGGCCGTGCCGGTCTTGCGTCTATCCGGATCGGCGCCGCCGAATCCCCGGATCAGCGCCATCCTCCGGTCTGTGACGCGTCGCCGCACGTCAGCGCCCCCGACGGATGTCCACATTCCGGAACGCGACGGGCCGGCGACTACGCCGTTCGGTGGACCGGACAAGATCCGCCGGGCCGCTGTCAGGTTCCTTAGATGCCCGGCCGGTACCTGATCGGATGCTCCTCGGGCACCTCCACGAGCACGATGCGGTGCCCGTCCGGATCCGCGATCCACATCTCGACCAGCCCCCACGGCTCGCGCACCGGCTCCCGCAGCACCTCCACCCCGGCCGCCACCAACTCCTCGTACGCGCCGCGTACGTCCGCCACCTGGAGCCACAGCCGCAGATGCGGCACGGGCGGCTCCTCGGCGCGGCCCGACACCTCCAGGAAGCCGCCGCCGAGGAAGTACACCGTGCCCCGCTCGGGTCCGGTGCCGAACTCGCGGTACACGGCGAGGCCCAGCGCATCGCCGTAGAACCGCCGCGACCGCTCGGGATCCACGGGCTGGACGAGAACCCTGCTGCTCAGTACATGAACCATGCCGACGCACAGTAGTGCGGCCGGGTTAATCTCGACGGCGCCGACAGGCCCGCACCCGTACGAGATCCGGAGAGTCCGCCATGACCGCCGCCGCCCTGACCTACCGTGACGCCGTTCCCGAGGACGCCGACGCGCTCGTGTCGCTCATCGAGTCGGCCTACCGCGGGGACACCAGCCGGGCCGGCTGGACCACCGAGGCGGACATCCTCCTGGGGCAGCGCACCGACCCGGAGGGCGTGCTCGCGGTCGTCAAGGACCCCGACAGCCGGCTGCTCACCGTCGAGCGGGACGGCGCGATCGTCGCCTGCTGCCAGCTGGAGCACCGGGGGAGCGCCGCCTACTTCGGCATGTTCGCCGTCAGCCCGGCCCTCCAGGGCGCGGGCCTCGGCAAGCAGATCATCGCGGAGGCGGAGCGCCGGGCGCGCGAGACCTGGGGCGTGCGCGAGATGCACATGACGGTGATCTCCGTACGCGACGAACTCATCGCCTGGTACGAGCGCCGCGGCTACCGCCGCACGGGAGAGATGACTCCCTTCCCGTACGGCGACGAGCGCTTCGGCGTTCCCCAGCGCCCCGACCTCCAGTTCGAGCTGCTGGTCAAGCCGCTGGCCTGAACCCGGTCCCGGCTACGCGGTGAATCGGCCCGTCCGCTTGATCTCGGGATAGTCGGTGGTCGCCCCGTCCAGGCCGAGCGCGCGCACCAGCCGCAGGTCGTCCTGGGTGTTCACGACCCAGCCGATGATCCTCAGGTCCGCCTTGCGGGCGTGCTCGACGATCTCCTGGGTGAGGCGGCGGATGTTCAGGACGAGGGTCGTGGCGCCGACGGCCACGGCCCGCTCGACGACGTCGGTGCCGTAGCGGCTCGCGACCAGCGCCGTACGCACCCCCGGCACGAGCCGCGCGATCTCCGCGACCGCCTCGTCGTGGAAGGAGATCACCTCGACGCGGTGCACCAGATCGCGGCGCAGCATCACCTCGGCGAGCGCCTGGGCCGCCGCGACCGTCTTGATCTCGGCCTGGAGCGGCGCGCTCACCGCGTCCAGGGCCTCTTCGAAGACCGGGATCCGCTCACCGCGCCCTGCGTCGAGCGTGCGCAGCTCGGCGAGCGTCTTCTCGGCGATGGGGCCGGTGCCGTCCGTCGTGCGGTCCACGTCGGCGTCGTGCATGACGACGAGCGCGCCGTCCTTGCTCAGGTGCAGATCCAGCTCGATGAGGTCGAGTCCCGCCCGTTCGGCGGCGACGAAGGATCGCAGGGTGTTCTCGGGTTCGACACCCATGGCTCCGCGATGCCCGATGGTGAGGAAGTTCAAGGCGGTCTCGCTTCCGTCGACGGCGGCTCTGCTGTCACGCGATTGCGTACCCAGGTGACAGGTCCCGCAGCCGCAATCGCAGCCTAACGGCCGGACTCCGCGACCGAACCGGTGTGCCGCGGGTGACCGGAATCGTGCGGTCGGGTTCCCAGGATCCCCAGGAGCAGTCCGGTGACGAGGGCGGCGACGAGTACGGCTCGGGTGCTCACGACGGGTGCGCTCCTGGTGGTGCCTGACGGTGCGGGACGGGGACGCCGACCGTCCTACCGCCCCACCGCACCGGCACCCGGCCATGTCACCCGTGCGTGGGCGCGTCCGTCACGGGTTGACGCGGCCGGAGCGCCAGCAGATCCGCCAACATGCCCCGCGCCAGCTCCACTTCGGCGACCAGTCGGCGCTCGCTCCAGCGCAGCGCGATCTGCGGATGCGCCCACGCCTCCACCCCGTCCGTCTTCGCGAGCGCCTCCCGTACGTCGCTCAGCTCGCCCTCGGTGTGCTCTATGTGCTCCGCGACGAGCGCGCACAGCCGCTCCGGCTCGGCGAGGTGCCCCAGCCAGACCCGCAGCAGCACCGGGTGCTTGAGCGACACCGCACCGGGGTCGTCGGTGTCCGCGGCCCAGGAGTCGAGCGCGGCCCGGCCCTCTCCGGTGATCGCGTAGGTCCGCTTCGCCCGCGGCTCCTCGGGTCCCGAGCGCCGCGAGGTGACGTAGCCGAGTTCCTCGAGCCGGCGCAGCTCCGCGTAGATCTGGCTGAACGCGGGCGCTCCGTAGAAGAAGCGCAGGGAGGCGTCCGCCCACTTCTTCAGCTCGTACCCGGTCCGCTCGCCCGGGAAGGAGAGCAGGCCGAGCACGGCCCAGGCGGTCTGCGGGAGTCGAGGTGTCGGCATGCGTCCGCATTGAAGTTCGCGGCGGACGCGGGCGCAAGAGGTCGGAGGCTACGCCGTCGTGCGGTGCAGCCGGGCCGTCAGGTGATGCTGCAACGGCTGCCCCACCGCGGCGAGTTCGTGAGTGAAGTCAAGGGTGCCGGGATCGGTGAGCGTGTACCGGCGCGCGGTCGCCTCGACCCGCTTCGCGGTCGGCGTCAGCGCCACGTCCTCGGTGGCGAGCGTGACCGTCGTGCCGTCCACCGCGCCGACCATGATCTCCGCGATCCCGGTCGGCTGCGTGATGAGGACCTCCACCCGGCCGTCGGGCTGCAACCGCCACCAGCCGCTCTCGCGGGCGGCGGGCCGCACCGGCGCGTCATCGGCGTCGATCAGCCAGGCACGGGCCTCGTAGTGCAGGAAGGGCCGCCCGTCATGACGGAACGTGACCTCCTGCGCGTACGTGAAGTCGCTGTCCAGCGTGGGGTATTCACCCCGGCCCCGGCCGCGCCAGGTACCGAGCAGCCCGAGCACGGGCGCGAGCAGCGGATGCGCCTCATGCGGCTGGTCGCTGTACGGGTAGGCGGGCGCGGCGTCGAACACGGTGAACTCCACATCAGGGGCATCGGGATCATCGGGGGTGAAGGGCGGGGCCAGCCTAAGGGGCGGCGCGGCGCGCTCCCGCCCGTCGGGCCGGGTACGCCCCGTAACCTCGGGCGCGTGTCCGCCACCGCCCGCCTGCACCGCGTCGCCGTCCTCGTCCTCGAAGGGGCGAAACCCCTCGACGTAGGAATCCCCGCACAGGTCTTCACGACCCGCGCCAGCATGCCGTACGAGGTCCGGGTGTGCGGTCCCGCGCCCGGCCTCGTCACCGGTGGTGACGGCCTGTCGTACGCCGTCGCCCACGGCCTCGAGACGCTGGAGTGGGCGGACATCGTGTTCGTGCCCGGATACCGGTTCCCGGACCGGGAGGCGCCGCCCGCGGCGGTCGTCGACGCGCTGCTCGCCGCCCACGCGCGGGGCGCCCGGCTCGCCGCGATCTCCACGGGCGCCTTCGCGCTCGCCGCGACGGGCCTGCTCGACGGCCGGCGGGCCACGACCCACTGGCACTACACGCAGGCGCTGGCCGAGCAGTACCCGCACGTCCGGATCGACGAGAACGTCCTCTTCGTCGACGAGGGCGCCGTGCTGACCTCGGCGGGCGCCGCCTCCGGCATCGACCTGTGCCTGCACATCCTGCGCGCCGACCTCGGCGTGGCCGCGGCCAACCACGCGGCCCGGCGCCTGGTCGCCGCCCCCTACCGCAGCGGCGGCCAGGCGCAGTACGTGCCGCGCAGCGTGCCCGAGCCGCTCGGCGAACGGTTCGCCGCCACCCGGGAATGGGCGCTGAGCAGACTCGGCGACCCGCTCACCCTGCAACTCCTCGCACGGCACGCGGCGGTGTCCGAGCGCACGTTCTCCCGGCGCTTCGTCGAGGACACCGGGTACACGCCGATGCAGTGGGTGATGCGGGCCCGCATCGACCTGGCCCGCGAACTCCTCGAACGCTCGCAGCTGGCCGTCGAGCAGATCGCCGCCGACGTCGGCCTCGGTACCGGCGCGAACCTGCGCCTGCACTTCCAGCGGATCCTCGGCACCACGCCGACCGAGTACCGGCGCACCTTCGCCCGCGGCGAATAGCCCCCCATCGGCCCTCGCCACCCGGGCTGGCGGGATCCTTGCGAACCATGGCGTTCCCGCCGCTGTCGGCGGCGCCCGCGGCGAGCGAGTCTGGAGTCGTTCCCGCTGGACGCACGGAACGCCTCCCCGCACCTCGCGTGCGCCGGGCGGTCCCGACCCAGCACCTCCACCCCGGACGGGCCGGTCGTCCCGCACGCACCGGCTCCGTCGGACCGACGGGAGACCCGCACATGACCCGCATCGCCATCAACGGATTCGGCCGCATCGGACGCAACGTCCTGCGCGCGCTCCTGGAGCGCGACTCCGCGCTGGAGGTCGTCGCCGTCAACGACCTCACCGAGCCCACCGCCCTCGCCCGGCTGCTCGCCTACGACTCGACCGCGGGCCGTCTCGGCCGCCCGGTGACCGCCGACGGCGACGCGCTCGTCGTCGACGGCCACCGCATCAAGGTCCTCGCCGAGCGGGAGCCCGCCAACCTGCCCTGGGCCGAGCTGGACATCGACATCGTCCTGGAGTCCACCGGCCGCTTCACCTCCGCCAAGGCCGCCCGCGCCCACCTCGACGCCGGCGCGAAGAAGGTCCTCGTCAGCGCCCCGTCGGACGGCGCCGACATCACCCTGGCCTACGGGGTGAACAGCGACGGGTACGACCCGGCGCTGCACACGATCGTCTCGAACGCCTCCTGCACCACGAACGCGCTGGCGCCGCTCGCCGCCGTCCTCGACGACCTGGCGGGCATCGAGCACGGGTTCATGACGACCGTGCACGCCTACACCCAGGAGCAGAACCTCCAGGACGGCCCGCACCGCGACGCCCGCCGGGCGCGCGCCGCCGCCGTCAACATCGTGCCGACCACGACCGGCGCCGCCAAGGCGATCGGCCTCGTCCTGCCGAACCTCGACGGCAAGCTGTCCGGCGACTCGATCCGCGTCCCCGTCCCGGTCGGCTCCGTCGTCGAGCTCAACACGACGGTCGCCCGCGACGTGACCCGCGACGACGTCCTCGCCGCCTACCGCGCCGCGGCCGACGGCCCCCTCGCCGGTGTCCTGGAGTACTCCGAGGAGGAGCTGGTCTCGTCCGACATCGTGGGCAACCCGGCGTCCTCGATCTTCGACTCCGCCCTGACGCGCGTCGACGGCCGCCACATCAAGGTGGTCGCCTGGTACGACAACGAGTGGGGCTTCTCGAACCGGGTCGTCGACACGCTGGGCCTGCTCGCCGCCGGCTGAGACGACTCCGCCCCTCCCGCCCCTTCCCATCTCTGACGCTCCGTCATATACCTATTAGTCATATGGAGGCGATGCCCCACCCTCAAGCACCAACTCCTTGGAGGAACAGTGAAGTTCTCCGTCATCTTCGAGGCGCAGCTGGCCGACCCCACCGTCGACCGTGAGCATCAGCTCTTCCGCGACTGTGTCGAACAGGCCGTCCTCGCCGAGGAGATGGGCTTCGACCGGATCTGGGCGGTGGAGCACCACTCCCTCAAGTGGTACGCCCACATGTCGGCGCCGGAGATCTTCCTGACCTGGGTCGCGGCCCGCACCTCCCGCATCCGGGTCGGACACGGCGTCGTCTGCATGCCGTTCCACTTCAACCACCCCGCCCGCGTCGCCGAACGCGCCGCCACGCTCGACCTGCTGTCGGGCGGACGGCTCGACCTCGGCGCCGGGCGGGGCGGCACGCTCCAGGAGACCTCGCTGTGCGGCGTCGACAAGGACCGCACGACCCAGGAGGTCGAGGAGGCGCTGCGCATCATCGGCAAGGCGTGGGAGAAGGACGAACTGGAGCACCACGGCCCGCTCCTCGACATCGACCCGCACCCGGTCCTGCCACGCCCCGCCCAGACCCCGCACCCGCCGCTCTTCCTGGCGTGCAGCCGCACGGAGACCCTGCGCCAGGCCGCCGAACTCGGCGTGGGCGCCCTGGTGATGGGCTTCGCCGGACCGGAGTCGATCGCCGAGATGCGCCGGGTCTACGACGAGGCGACGGCGCACCGCACCCCTGAGCGCTTCGTCTCCTCCGTCGTCAACGACCACTTCTCGGTCCTGTGCCCCACGATCGTCCTCGACGACCGGGAGGCGGCCCGCAGCATCGGCATCCGCGGCCAGCGCTTCTTCGCCCAGTCCATCGGGCACTGGTACGGCGGTGCGGGGATCCCCGACGAGGCCGTCGTCGAAGGCACCGACGAGGCCGCCGAGATGCGCAGCGCCGCGGAGCAGGTCGTGGCCCGCCTCCACGAGCAGCACATCCCGGTCCGGCCGAGCGCCACCGCCACCTTCAACGCCGACCACGCCTACGGCACGGCGGCGGACGCCATCGCCTACGTCGAACGCCTCCGTGAGGCCGGCGCCGACGAGATCATGTGCCTGATCCAGATGGGCACGGTGCCGCAGGAGGCTTGTCTGGAGACACTGCGGCAATGGGGCGAGACGGTGATCCCGCATTTCCGGGGGCAGGGGTCGGGTGTCGGCTGACGGCCGGTGGGGGCTGGTCGCGCAGTTCCCCGCGCCCCCGGAGGTGCGCACTTCGTGCGCTACCTCCATCGATGAAGGCGAGCGGCGAAGCCGCTGCCTTCAGGGGCGCGGGGAAC
>NZ_JBHVIX010000027.1:30793-121556 GCF_042799415.1 Streptomyces sp. NPDC057694 | reverse complement strand
TCCTCGTATCCCAGGGGTTTTTTAGTGGAGAGAAACCACATAGGGGGAAACCACGACGCCCACTCCCCCCCCACATCTGCCGCCCCCCCGCGCTCTGACCTGTCTGTACCGCTTACTGCCTACCGCTTACCGCTGCCGCGATCCCACAGGAACGGCATGTCGCAGCCGAGCACACTTCGGACACCGGATGAGCCGGCCGGGACCGAGACGGTCGGCCTGCTGCATCGGGAACGAGGCGGTGCTGAACACGTGCCCTTCGGCACAACGGACGACGGTGCGCTCCAACGAGTCCATCAAGTCCCTGCTATCCCTTCCCCACGAGCCATTGGGCCAGTTTCCTGACCGACGACGGGGTCACATTACGGGATGAAAGGGACGCAGATCCACGCGGCACTCCGACCTCGGGACACCCCTGGAAAACCCTCGCGCGGTCCGCCCACCGTACGCCCCAACTCCCTTCACCCGCAGTCACTTCCACGCCGCACAACGCAGCCGGGCCCCGACGGCTTCAGCGTCCGGGGCCCGGCATGGGGTACAGTGTCCGGCAGTACGAGCCGCTTCAACGGCGGTACTACGCGGGTGTAGTTTAATGGTAGAACATAAGCTTCCCAAGCTTAGAGCGCGAGTTCGATTCTCGTCACCCGCTCCACGAAGAAGCCCCAGGCCAGCGGCCCGGGGCTTTTTGCTGTGCGATTCCGCTCAGTCGTCGCGTGCCAGATCCGTGCCAGATGCTTGATCATCCGGCTTCCGTGCCACAGCCCGACGAGCCTTCCGAACGCTGCGGTCGAGCATCCCGGCGACCTCCTGTTGCCGCTCCTTCTCGGAGTGCTGGTAGATCATCGCCGCCTTCTCCGAGGACTGGCCGGCGCGCACCATCGTGTCCTTCAGCGTGGCGCCGGACCGGGTCGACAGGGTGTGCCCGGTGTGGCGCAGGTCGTAGAACCGGAAATGGTCGGGCAGACCCACGACAGCACGGGCCTTGCGCCAGTACCGGCCGAAGGTGCTGCGGCGGAAGGGCTTGCCGCGCTCGCCGACGAAGAGCAGCCCATCGGGGCCCTCTTCGGCGTAGGACTCCAGGTGCCAGCGCAGCTCACGTCCGAGGAACGCGGGCAGGTAGATCGTGCGGGTGCCAGCGTCCGACTTGGTGGCACCGGGAGCACGGCGCCCGTTCACGCGCTCCGGTTCGGCGACCCGCACTGTGATCCTCAGTTCGTTCAGGTCGACGTCCCTGCGACGCAGGCCGGCCAGCTCCTCGGGACGGGTCGGCCCGTACGCACCGAGGTAGACCATCAGGCGCCAGCGCATACCGATCGCTTCGGCGAGGGCATCGACCTGCGCCACGGTGGCGGTGGGCCGCTCGTCCGCCTTCTCTGCGCCGGCGCCCTTGATCCGGCAAGGGTTGCGTCGGATCAGTTCGTCGTCGACCGCCGTTTCCATGATGGCCTTCAGCAGCCGGTACGCCTTGGCCGTCACAGACTTGGAGCCGTTGGCGAGCTGATCCGTGCGCCAGGCCCGCACCCGCGGGGCGGTGATCTCGTCGAGGTCGCCGTCACCGAAGGTGGGCAGGATGTGCTTGGCCAGCAGCCGCTCGTACAGATCCACGGTGAGCACGCCGAGTCCGCGATCCTTCACCCACGTGGCCGCGTACGCCGCGAAGTTGACCCCACCGGCATAAGGGTCGATCCAGTCGCCCCGCCGGATCTCGGTCTGCTTCTCGGCGAGCCAGTCATCAGCGTCGTTCGTCGTCTCGAAGGTGACCGGGGCCGGGCGCATGACGCCGTCGGGGCCCGGATAGCGCGCCTGGAAGCGCCCGGAAGGGAGTTTCCGGATGGCTCCGAAACGGCGCCGTCTGCCCTTGTCATTGGCCATCAGGCAGCCCTCCCGTAGCGGACACGCGAACGCGTGCGCGGCTCGACCGTGCGGGAGTCGACGAACTCACGAAGCGCGCGCTCCGGGATGCGGACGTGCCGGCCAACCTTGACGTACGTGATGCGACGTTCCTCGATCAAGCGCCGGGGGAAGCGGACGGACGTGCCGAGGATCTCGGCGACCTGCTCGACGCTGAGATAGCGGTCGTTCATGGACTACTCCCCCTCTTCCTGTGCTGAGTTGACGCGCTCTTCGCGCGCGAGCTGGCGGTTCTGCTCGATGTCGCGGCGGATGTTGGCAGCGAGCCAGGACTCGCCCGGGGTGTGTCCGTGTCCGGCGTAGGTCCAGTGCGCGAGCGTGAGCGTGGTCTCCTCCGGGATGTCGTCGGGGTCGGGCAGCCCGAGGGCGGCGCGGTGTTGGGCGGCGCGGTAGTCGGCGCGGACCTGTCGCAGCGCGCCGAGGGTGGTGGAGTAGGCGCGGGATTTGGTGGAGAAGTGGCCGCGGAAGCCGAGCATGTGAGCCCACGCGCGGAGCTTGCGGTCCGGGTAGGCGGCGTGCAGGTCGAGGCAGGCTTCGATCAGGCGCCGGGGGTGGTCGGGGACGTCGAGCAGGACCAGGGCTTCCTTGTTGCCGATCGGGCGGTCGACGGTGCCGGTGGTCTCGGCGGCCTTGGTGGCGTACTTGGCGACGTAGGAGGCCACGGCCTGTTCGGTGATCTCGGAGCCGTCCCCGAACGCCTTGATCTCGCGCACGTCGAGGCGGTCACCCCAGCAGAAGACGCGGGCGGGATGCTCGCCGGAGGCGTCCAGGTCGACGCGGACGCGAGCAGCCGCGGCGTGGATGGCGTCGGTCAGCAGGGCGACGGTTGCCCAGTGCGGGGGCGGACTGTCGGGACCGTCCGGCCCGTCGAAGCGGACCACGGCATGGAAGTGGATGGCGCCGCGCTTCTGGTACTCGGCGACCTTGCCGAAGGACACCTTCGACTGCTCCCGGGCCGCCTTCTGGGTCAGGCCCGCACGGGCGGCGATCTCGCGGCGCAGGTAGATCGTGAAGAAGCGCCACAGCTCGGAGGCGTGGTTGTTCCACAGCACCGCCCCCGCGTAGTCGTAGCTGTCCGGGTCGAGCGGGGTGCCCAGCTCGGGCGCGCCCTCCGGGTGTCGGGTGCCGCAGCGGCAGGGCCGGTTGTCGGGCCGGTTGTGGACCGGGCCGAAGCTGGGGGCGGTCAGCGTGGCGAAGACGCGGGGATGATCGCGCAGTGTGCGCGGGGTGCCCTTGTCCGGGTCGCCGACGAGACCGGCGCGGATCAGGTGGTAGGTGTCCCCCGCGTAGGTCCACGCGCAGGACGGGCAGCGCGAGGCACGGCGGTTGCCGCACGCGATGCGGAGCCGTCCGCCCGGCTCGGTGTCGGTCGAGTAGGAGAACAGGGCCTGTCCGGTCGCGCGGTCGCGAGTGACAGTCGAGCCCTGGAGATGGATGGGGTCGGAGCAGCCGCCCGTGCGCTTGATCTGGTCTTGGATGCGGTCGAAGCCCGGAGACCCGGCCACCCTCAGCACGTCGGCGAGGGTGGCCGGGTCCAGGCCCGCCATGGTGGCGGTGTCGTTCATCAGGCACCGCCCTGGCGCTTCTTGCGGGGCCGGTCGGAGTGATAGCGGCTGGTGCCCAGGTCGCGTCCGCCCTCCTCATGGCGCGGGGCGTTCGGGTTGCGGTCGTTCCAGTCCTCCGCGCACACCTTGTGGACAGGCTCACCGGAGTGGGCGCGCAGCGGGGTCGGCTTGCCGCACTGAGTGCAAGAGCAGTTCCCGGAGTGGTCGTAGTGCTGGCTGGAGTTCCAGTTCAGAAGACCCATCCCGATCACCGCCCAACGCGGGCGAGGGTGGCGGCCGGGGTGGTGTGGCCGTGGCCGTTGCAGGTGCGGCAAGTGGCGGCGAGGGTCTGGCGGGAGCCGTCGCGGTTGCGCAGGCCGGTCGTGATCGCGACGACGGGGAAGCCGTCGCAGTCGGCGCAGATGCGTGCGCGGGCAGGGGTGGGCTGGGCCATGATGGAACTTCCTTCCGGATCGTTTGGTTCGGGCAGGAGTCACGGCTCCGGAGCGGACGAAACTTGGCGGTAGAGGCCGCTCCGGGGCCGGTCAGCGGTTCTTGATCTCGCTGTTGATGAGCGAGCGGACGACGAGCGCGACGATCGCGAGCGAGCCCGCGGTGATCGCGACGGCGAGGAGCATGGAGACCAGCACGGCGCCGACCACGAGTACGGCTGCGGTGCCGCCACCGACCAGCAGCGCGATCGAGCCGGGGGTGAGCTGGACCGTGGGCCGGGTGGTCGCGGCCGGGGCGGGAGCCGGGTGCTGGCAGGAGCAGGCGGCCGGGGCGTGCTGGTGACCGTCCACGGCCGTGGTGTCGAGCGGGATGATCTGGCCGGTGGGCTGGTCGTTGACCGGGATCTTCGGGGTGAACACGAGCGGTCCTCCTTTCCGGGGCAGGTCAGTTGATGAGGGAGCCGACGGCGGGGCCGAGGAAGCTTCCGGCGATGAGGTAGCCGCCGAGCAGCAGCAGGATCACGAGCCAGATCGGCGGGCGGGCGAGCTTGATGCCGAGCCATCCGACGACGAGCGCGGCGAGCCAGAGCGGGACATCCACGACAGGTCTCCTAGGCGGTGCAGCGGTGGGTACGGGCGGCGAGTTCGGCACCGGAGCGGTTGTCGTACTCCGTGGAGAAGTCGCAGCGGGGCGCGGTGCAGGCGGCGGCGTGACGCTCACGTCCGCGGCCGTCGAAGAAGGTGGCGACCTGGACGGGGCCGAACTTGCGGACGTCGCGGAAGCGGCGGTAAGCGGTCATGACAGGCGGTCCTTTCAGGTGAGTTGGAGGTGGGCGGCGATCGAGTCGACGACCGGCCCGGGGAGACCGAGCTGGGCGCGCAGGTTGGCGACCGGAAGTGGACTTCCGGTAGTCGCGCGGTGGTTGTCGGCGAGCTTTCGGGCGTGGTCCAAAAGGGCCGGCGGGACGCTGGACGGGACCGGCGCGGGCTCCGGAGCCGCTTCGGGAGCGGGGAGTTCAGCGGGCGCGGGCGACTCGGGGCGCTCATCGAGTCCGGGCGCGGGGTCCGTGCGGTGCAGGTCGACCGCGGGCGCGTCCTCGGTCCGCTCCGGGGCAGCAGGCTCCGCGGTCGGGGTGTGGACGAGGAGAGTGCCGCCGAGGAAAGCGAGCGCGGGCCAACCGGCGACGACGATCCGCAGCCAGGCCGGAACATTGGCCAGGTCGAGGAGTCCGGCGGTCGCGATGTTGGCGCCGAGCGAGGCGAACAGGGCAATCACGAACCAGGCCCAGGCGGCACGGTCCCGGCGGGCGGTCCGCAGGCGCCGCCAGGCCGCAACGAGCAGCAGATCAACGCTGATCGGGTAGGCCCAGGCCTTCCAGCCGGACTGTCCGGCAGCGGAGGCGAGGTCGTGCAGGTGGGAGAAGGACAGGGCACCGGCAATCACGGCCTGAACGAGTACGGCGTCCACGCGGATCGATCGGTTCATGTCGCTTCACCTCCTTCGAGCGGTTGGGCCGGGGGCGGGGCGGGGAGTCGTGTCCGGCCGCCCAGCCCCGGGCGGTCATTCGACGGGGGCTTCGCCCGAACCCAGGCAGGTCAGGCAGAGTCCGGACTGCTGGCCGACGACGCGGTGCTTGCGACCGACGCGGACGGTCCGGGCAACCTCCCCGGAGCCCTTACAGGTCGGACAGGCGGTGCTGGGCGGTGCGGGGGCGGGCTTCTCCGTGCGGGCCATGGGTGGTGCTCCTTCCGGATTCGGGCATGGGCGGGGTAGGGACCTGGCGCGAGGCGGTCACGCCAACCGGGGTGAGCAGAAGGTCAGAAGGTGGCCGGGGCCTGCTTCGGCATGGGCGGGATGATCAGCGTCGGATCGAGCGGCACGACCGGCCGGAACGGCTCCAAGGCCGGGAGATCCGGGATCAGGTGAACGGACTCACGGCAGGCAGCCACGGTCTCCTCGACCGAGGTCAGCGGGGTACGGATACGTCCCCAGCCGCCGGAGGCGTCCGCGGCAACGGCCTGTCCGGGGCGGTCGGCGGGGATCGTGCACGCGGCCGGGACGGACTCCGGGGCCACGTCGTTGAGCCCCATCTCCGCGGTCTGCTTGTCATTGACCCGGTGCACCACCCGACCGGTCAACTGGGCGCGGAGCATGGTCGCGCCCCTGCCCAGCTCCGAGCCGAAGCGCTGCCCACAGATCTCCAGGTAGATGCCAACCGCCCGGGAGAGCTGGGCCAGCCGGATCATCCCCGTCACGATCCGCTCGCGGCGCTCCTCGTCCTTCTTGGAGGAGATCAGGAAGAGTTCCGCGATCTCATCGACCAGGACCACGATGGGCGCCGGACGCAGATACTCAGGGAGTTCCCACAGGTCTGAGACAGCGTGCTTGGCCAGCAGATCGAAGCGATCTTCCATCTCCGCAACCAACACATCAACCAGCGAGGCGGCATCGTCCGGGGTCGTCGCCAGCGCCGACAAGCGCGGGGCGTAGCGGGACTGTTCGACCCCGCGCTTGCAGTCCATCCCGACCAGGGCGACCGGCAGTTGAGCCAGGCCCTTGATCAGGTTGCGCTGGTACATGGACTTGCCGGACTGGTTCGCGCCCAGGGTCAGCGCGTGCGGGATCTCGCGGTAGTTCCGTACGTAGGCGGTTCCGTCGTCGCGGAGGGCGACCGGGACCACCAGATCGCGCGGGGTGGCCTTCTTCGGCATCTGCACCCGGCGCAGCAGGTCGAAGCCGGTCATCCGCAGCTCCACGAAGCCCGGCTTGGTCGGGCGGACGTGGACCGAGTGGACACCCCAGGCGTGCCGCAGCCGCTCGGAGGCCGCGGCCAGGTCGGCGGGCTCCAGACCGGCGGGAAGCCGCAGCGTGACCCGCAGACCGGACGACGTTCCCCACACCCGGCGGATCTTCGGAGCCACCGGCCGGACCTCATGACGAGCGACCCGGCGCGACATGAACGCCCGCAGTCCCGACGGCTGCACCGTCAGCCCGCACACATCCATGGTGTTCCGGTACGAGAGGGCGAACCGGCCGTAGGTCAGCGGCAGGCCGACCGCCGCCCAGTACGCGCGCGGTGCACGGACCTTGGCGTAGCCGACGCCACCAGCCGCCGCTAAGGCGCCCGACGCCTCCAGCCACACGATCGGGTCAGCCATGATCAGGCCACCGTCGTAATGGCGATCGCGCGGAACGAGATCCCGTGGCGCTTCTGGCCGTTGAACTCGTTCTCCCAGTCACGGGCCTTGAGACCGGTCACCCGGACCGGGATACCCGGGGTGAGGTTCTCCGGGAGACCCGTCTCCGGGATCGTCACCTGGTAGAGGTTCCCCTCTCCGTCGTCCGAGACCAGCAGGCCCACGGTCGACAGCGCCACACCCGGGTTGTCCCGGTCCATGGCCCGCTCGCCCGTCTTCTGGTTCACCAGCTTGGGCGTCGGCGCGGTCGCCACGAACACCACGGCGGTCTGAAGGTCGATCTTGAAGGAAGGCATTCCTGTCCCCTTGCGCTCAGACTCGGTCCTCTTGGACCCCTTGCTCAACTTGTTGGTACAAGCTGACACCTATGAGAGTGGGGTACCGAGAGTGAGACGTCAAGCACTTCGCGCGAACATGTACCAACAAGTTGAGCGAGTGCGTCATGATGGGGGCATGGGTAAGCAGCCGAAGTACCAACAGGTGGCCGACGCGCTACGGCGCGAGATCGACAACGGCACGTACGGCCCCGGTGCTCGACTGCCCTCCGAGGCTGAACTCGCTGCCAGGTTTGACGCGTCGCGCAACACCGTCAGGTCCGGCCTGAACCTGCTCGTAGGCCAAGGCCTCATCTCATCGAGCCAAGGTCTCGGCTACGAAGTGCGCAAGTACGAGGTGTTCGAGCTCAACGCCTCACGCTTCGAGAACTTGACCTTCCCGCAGAACGGCGACGCGTACTCCACTGACGTGTCCAACGCGGGCAGGTGCCCTCACCAGACCTTTCGGGTAGAAGTCACCACCACCCCCGAGTACGTCGCCGAGCGGCTGAAGGTCGAGACGGGATCCCGATCTGTCTTGCGGTTCTGCCATCGATTCGTCGACGACATCCCTTGGTCGACTCAGGCCACCCACTACCCGGACTGGCTCGTCACACAGGCGCCGAAGCTGACTGACCCCGGGGACATCGCCGAGGGCACGACGCGCTATCTCGCGAACCTCGGTACCGAGCAGATCGGGTACCGCGACGAGATCGCGACCCGCATGCCAACCCCGGAAGAGGCTCGCCTCTTGGAGATCGGCGCTGGCGTTCCCGTGCTGCTCTGGACGCGCACCGGCTACTCAGCAGACCGGCCGATCCGCTGCACGATCACCACCATGCGCGGCGACCTCAACCGCATGAACTACGAGATCGGTGACCTGTCGGGTCTGGACGAGAGCGAACCCCAGTGATCATCGCCAACGCCACTCCTGAAGACCTTGCCCACCTGCTTGCCTTCCGCCAAGAAGCCGCGGATTGGATCAGCCGACTCGGCAGTGACCAGTGGAGCCGACCGTATCCGGCAGACCGGCTGTTGAAGACCATCGAGCAAGGCACCGTCTTCATGCTGCGGGACGGAGAGAAGACCGCCGGGACCATCACCCTCACCCCCGAAGCGGAGGAGGGGTTGTGGACGGAAGAGGAGTTGGCGGAGCCGTCGTTGTTCGTCAACAAGCTGACGATCTCCCGTGACTACGCTGGGCAGAACTGGGGCGGGCGACTGCTGGATTGGGCCGATGACCGGGGGTACAGAGCGGGCGCCAAGTGGATTCGTCTCGACGCGTGGACGACCAACGAGCCCTTGCAGCGCTACTACTTGGGCCAGGGGTTCCAGCATGTGCGAACCGTCCTGCACGGCGGCGCCGTCAATGGAGGCCCACGCGTCTCGGGATGGCTAGCCCAACGCCCCACACGGGTAGCCGAGCACGGACTCACCGACCGGACAGGCTGCCCGCGACCCATGACCGCCTGAGCTGTTACAAGTTTCTCTACCTCATCAAGCACCCGGCTGCGCTCCGCTCCGCCGGGCGGGCTTCCCGGCTCCGCTCGGGGCGCCGCTCCCGCCTTCGGCCCGCTCCGCCCCGGCTGCGCCGACGCCCGCCCACTGTGGATAGGCCCGGAGGTCATGAGTCGAGCCCCTGACGAACCCGGCCACCGGTCAAGGACGTGCCTCCGGCGGGGGATCGGCCGGCACCGGGATGGAGGGGGCGCCGTTCCCGGCCGCGGGCAGATCGTGGCGAGCGTTGGGGGCTCCCATCCCGTCCACCGTCGACCCAGGCAGAGCCGAGCAGACGCGGCCCATGGCGTCCAGGTCGTTCGTACAGTGGCGCGCTCCACCTGGACGCCATGAACCACGCCCGCTCCACGGTGTGTGGGTCGACGGCGGACGGGATGGGAGCAGGGGTGAGTGGTGGGTTGAGCAGGCGAGTGCCGTCACTGTGTTCACAAAAAAACCACAATGAACGCGACCTGTGCATAAACTGACTGTGTGACGGATGAACAAACTGACCTCGTCCTCGTCGAACTTATCGACCTGGTGAACAAGACCAACACCAGCGTGAGCCTGACGGTGCTGGTCAACGGTGGTGCGCTGTCTGGTCGCCTCGTGTCCAACGAGGTCTGGTTCCAAAGCCGAGCAGAGCTTCTCAAGGGTGTAGCCGACGGAGACGGGGTTGGCCTGCACACTCTGTACGAGAAGTGGCACGAGAGGTTCGCCGAGCTCAATAAGAACGCGCGGGAGGCGGGCGAACTTAAGGTTGCTACGGAGTACATGGATGCGATCGAGAGCGTCTCGAACCCGAACTACCTCCACCTGGTCGACACAGTCCTGTTTGGTACGCCAAAGGGGCAGGGAGTCCCGTTCGCCTTCCGGGTGAACATCGCCGATGTAAGCGCGTGGTCGTTCGGCGCAACCAGCTAGAACCGTCGCGGGTAAGTGTCTAACTGCGTGACAACCGCGACGCACAACCACGAAAAAGCGTGGACGTCAGCGGACCATCAACGCAGGTGACAGGCATAGCAACCAAAGGACAGCGGCCATCCCAAGTTGCTTCGGGACCAAGAGGTCCCTTTGCCAAGAACAACCGCGCGGATCGCCGCGAAACCATGTGTGGACGAGGCAGCCTCCACGCAGTCCGGGGGTATAGGCACTCCGGGGCATCCCGCGCAGTGGGATGCCCCGGAGTAGCACACGTCTACCGAACCGTCGGAGTTGACTGCGTGGCCGTCGGCTCAAGCGGCGCCGCAGGAACGTCAGCCTTCTTGTCCCCCGAGTTGACGAAGACCAGAACAACGACGGCCACGCACACGCAGAAGAAGGCGAGAAACACCAGCCGCTGCTTCTGCACCTCCGCCACGCGTCCCTTTTCGTCGTCGGCGATGATCCGGTACTTGGTCGTCCGGTGCTCGAAGAACTTGCTGAACGAATCCTTGGGGAGGTTCTTAACCACCCGAGCTACGGCCAGCATCGCGACTGCGACACCGGCAATGAGGACGGTCCCAACGGACGAGGAACCGTCAAGGAGCTGGAAGAACACGACTGCGGACCCTTTTCAATGAGGTCGGCTAGACATGAGCACACCGAAGGCTCGCTTCACATAAGCCTCGAAACCTACCGAAAATGGGCATGGCTTTGATGTGGTCCAGACATGCCTATTCGGACGGAGCGCTGACCCGATCGCGGAGCCAAAGAATCTACCGGGCACGCGAAATGAGCAGCGAACGCTCAGGTCAAGCCGGTGAATTATCGCCTTCGCCGATCATCGAAGGCGCCGGCTGAGCGTCGAGTTACGCCTCGATGCGATTCTCGGCCTTGCGGCCCCGGTTCCACGCGTGCGCGACGAGTCGGTATGCCGTCGAGACACGAGACCCCGTACCGCTGTTGTTGAAGCCACCCCGCGACGATTGACTGAGGATCTCGGAGCGCCACTTGGCGGCGGTTCCCATGGCCTGGATCTTCCGAGCGAGTTCCTTGTCATCGACAAGGTCGCCCCACCGCCCGAGGAACATGCCGATGCCGCCCAGGAGCATGCCGTCCCAGGTCTCCGCGGAACGCCCCCAGGATTCCTCGGCCACATCGAGTGTGCGGTCGAAGACGGAGGCACCGTAGCGGTCGACGATCTGAAGGGCGCCGGAGACCGCGCCCACCCCGTTCGTAGACGTCGACCCCAGCGCGAGTCCGTGCTTTTCGAGAATCCGGTCGGTGTCGACAAAGAGAGGGACGCCGCCCGTGAGCCCTACGTGGTATTCATCGATGGGGCGCGGCTTGTGGGATTCCCGATTCTTGATCAGGAAGAGAATGGCTTCCTGAGCCTGCGTCAGACCGTGGTGGATCTCCGCCATGATCGTCGGAATGCCCGCGAGAGCGCAGGCGCGCCAGCGGTGCTGCCCATCGACGATGTAGAGGTCACCATCGGGACGCTTCGAAACGATGATGGATCCGATTGCCTCGCGCACCATGCCGTTGGCGATGTTCTGCGCGCGCTTCTCGTTGAGGGTCCTCTGAGCCTGCGGATCGATGTTGAGGTCCTTGATGGAAACCGGAACACCGTAGTCGACGTCATGCTCAGGCAGCTCAAACGTATACCGAGCCTTAGGCATAGCTGTGCCTCTTCCAGCGCTGCGTTAGGGGGAGTTGCGGCTAAAGCCGGGATTTTGGGATACAGCGCGGCGCATATCTAATCACACCTGCCCCCCTCGCGCAATCCGCCCTCTTCCGAGGTCGACCGCACCGAGGTGATCAACTAGCCGTCGCCTCGGTTCAGCAGCGAAGTACCCTGCCTGTGGTACCCGTTGATGTCGTGAGGTCGTCCGCACGACAAGGGTCGGCCGCCTCATCACTCAAGCCCGTGCCAGTTCCGTGCCAGGTTGAGCGGGGAGCCACGGGGAACGGCGGGCGTCGGGGCAGAAGTGGCGGGGGCCCGGTAAGCCACTTCCCCGCAGGTCGGACACTCAATTCCCCCTAGATCACCCAAGCTTCCCAAGCTTAGAGCGCGAGTTCGATTCTCGTCACCCGCTCCACGAAGAAGCCCCAGGCCAGCGGCCCGGGGCTTTTTGCTGTGCGCGTTCGGTCAGGCCCCGCGTGCCGGACTCGTGGCAGATGCTTGAGCGGGCGCGCAACCACACCAGTTCATCCACCGAGCGGAGATCGGCAACAGGGCCCAGAAGTGTGGTCAAGCTGACGCCAAGAATTGCCACCGCCCCCCGTGTGCGCCCCAGAGCGGGCCATGCTGGTGCCAGTTGCATGAGGGGGCGGGCCATGGGGTCCACGCAAGGGCAGGCGGCCGAGTCGAGCATCTTTGTCACGCGTTCCGTGGAGGAAGCGAGCCACGTGCTCTCAGAGGTCTACTACGACCTGCGGCTCGAAGTCAGGAGGGCGGACGCGGAGGACTTCGTCACCCGGATCAACATGGCCGACCTCGGCGCGCTGACCGTCGGCGACGTCAGCTTCGGCACCGAGATCAGGACGGGCTACTGCGAGCCGGGTTTCTACCACGTCTGCGTTCCGCTCGTAGGCGGCTTCGGGGTCCAGGAGGGCTCCACCCCGCCCGTGTACACCACCACACGCAAGGCCATCATCTACGACCCGGCCCGGGACATCAGCGTCTACGACTGGTCGCCCGACTGCCGTGTCCTCGCCGTGAAGGTCGACAAGCTGGCCATGCACCGCCAGTTGGAAACCCTGCTCGGCAGGCCGTTGGGGCGGCAGCCACGCTTCAAACCGTATGTGGACATCACCCGGGGCCCCGGCCGCAGCTGGGCGAACCTGACTCAGTGGAGTCTGCTGGACTGGGACATCCCGCAGGGCCTGCTGCATCAGCCCCTCATAGCGGGCCGGTTGGAGCAGACCCTGCTCCAGGGGCTGCTGCTGGCGACCGATCATTCCTACCGTGCCCAGCTGGAGGCCGCGCCGCCACCGATGCGCCCGGCCGCGGTCAAGCGGGTGATGGACATCGTGCGGGAACACCCGGCGGAGCCGTACGACGCGGGCCGGCTCGCAGCCGTCGCCCAGGTCAGCCTGCGAACCCTGCAAGAGGCGTTCCGCAAACACGTGGGCATGTCCCCGATGGCCTACGTCACCGAGGTGCGCCTGCAGCGCGTACGGATGCAGCTGCGGACCTCGCCCCCGGGCTCGGCGACCGTCACCGATGTCGCCTACCAGTGGGGGTTCGCGCATCTGGGCCGGTTCGCACTGCGCTACCGGACCCGGTTCGGGGAAACCCCCTCCCAGACCCTGCGCACCCCCTGACCAACGGCGTTCCGCCTTCGACCGCGCAGTGTCGAGACTGCCGCTGTCCTGGCCGACGTGCATATGTCTCGCGCTTTTCGGACAGTGCCGCGCAATCCGGAGCGTTGCCCACTGCCCCAGCGCCGTAGCCTCCCCTCAGCGTTACCGAAAGCGTGGAGGACACGGCGTGAACGGGACGGGTGGGGGAACTCCGCCCGCCCGGCTCAGCAGCGGGAGCCCCGGACCCCGGCATCCGCTGCCGAGCTCCACGGAGGTAGGCGTGGAGCCCTGCCCATGTGTCTCCGCGGACACATCGGGGTCAGTCGCATATCTGTCGCTGCCGAGGTAGTAGAGCATGCAGTCCAGTTCCCCGCTTCCCGAACGATCGGTTCTCGTCGCGGAGTTGAATCGCCAGTGCATCATTTTCCTGGGCGACAACATAAAGGACGAGTGGAGTCTTCAAGGGTTGACAGCGAGTTTCGAGCTCGGCCGACAGTCGGGGAAACAGATCGTGGTCGACCTGTCCGAGGCCCAATTCTTCAGTGCGGAAGCCCTCGGTGTGCTGCTTCAGCCCGTACGTAGACACGAGAATCCGGTCTGCCTGGCGGGGCCGCTCAGTTCAGTGACGCGTAGACGACTGGAGGTGACGGGAACATTTCAATTTTTCGAGGTGTTTCCCACACTCCTGGACGCGCTAGCCCACAGGTCAGGCTCCGGCCGTACAGCAGCGAAGTACAGCAACTGCAGAGACCAGTCACGTGCGTCGGCAGCCACACGTGACCGGTGCACGGCCGACACGACCGTCAATGGTCGCTCCGCATAAAGCCACGGATCAGAACCCACGGCGGCTCTCGCCGCGAGGGAGGGATCAGTCCACGGCGATCAGCACGCCTCCCTCGTCGTCGTGCCAGCCGATACTCACCGCCCCGTCGCCGACGGCGAGTACGTCGAGTCCCCTGCTCTCGTCCGGAACGGTCATGGCCGGCAGCCGCAGGGTGTGGAGCAGTCGCCCGGTGCCCGAGTCGAGGACGATCAGGTCGGCGCGGATCCGGCGCCCCGTGTCCTTCCCTGTCAGGAGCGGCTGGCGTACGACGTACACCCGGCCGTCGGCGATCTCGGGGAACCCGTACTCCTGGCCGGTCGGCGCCCGCAGCTGCCAGGCAAGGTGTCCGTCCCGGGTGCCGTAGGCGCGCAGGAGAGTGTCGTGGTCCTCCTCGGATACGTCACCGAGGTCGATGGCCGACAGCAGGATGCCGCCTCCCGCGGCGACCGCGTCCCACGCGTCCGCGGCGGTGAGAGAGCGCGCAGTGGCCCCTTGGCGGTTCACGTCGAGCAGTTGAATGGCCGGCGGGTGGTCCGGATCAGGGATGACCAGCGTGTGCTCGCCTCCCCTTTCCATCAGCCTGGGGGCCGCGATGTGTTGCTGCCACAGAACCTTGCCCGTGCGGTTGTCGATGCCGAGCATGAGGTTGTACATGCCCCTGTCGGGGTTCGTCACGTTGCAGACCAAGGAGACGACGCTCAGGTGGCCCGGCAGGGCGTACGCGGTGACCACGAGTACGTCGGGGCAGGATCTGGGCGTCTTCGCGGTCCACAGGCTCCGGCCGTCGCGCTCGGCGAAGGCACGCACGGCACCGGGGGCCTCGGTGAGAGCTTGGCCGCCGACGAGCGCCGTGGTCCGAAAGCCCTTGGCATGCTGGATGTCCACGTGCCACAGCGGCTTGCCCGTGCGCAGATCGACGCCGATGAGCCTGCCGTCACCGAAGGCGGCCACCACGGTGCGTTCCGACACGTCGAACGTATCCGCACCGGCCTCCGAGTCCGGGCGCTCGTAGCGCCAGTACTCCTTGCCGGTCCGCACGTTCAACGCGGTCATGCCGGAGAACGAACCTGTCTGCTGTACGTACAGTCCGTGGACCAGGGCTCCGTCGAATCCCGAAGTCCGACGTACGACGCGTTCAGGCGCGAGCGGGGCACCGGCGCCGAACGCGGCGGGGAAGGGACCCTGGGCTCCAGTGACCATGTCCTGTGGCTGGTGCCTGGGCACCCACAAGCTGCTCATCCCGAGGAGGAGCAGCGCGATGAGCAGACCCCACAACTGAACGCGGGTCGGCGCCGGCGCCACTCCTGGTTCTCCCAGCAAATTCATCCGTCGCGCCACGACAGCCCCCCGGTCATGTCCCTGATCACCATGCCCGATCGCGGAGGGATTCGCTGTCCTTTTGTGGTGCTCGTTCTCCGCGTCAGGGAGTGACGATGGGGAAGCCCGTGTCGGGCTTGGTGACGTAGGAGAAGAGGCGGGTGAGGAGGGACGGGTCGCCGGTTGTCGTGATGCCGTCCAGGCCCTTTCCGGCGAGGACGCCGAGGAGTTGGGGCTTGGTGAGGGTGAGGGTGAGGGCCGCTTCGGTCCTGGGGGTGGTCACCGTGCGGTGGGTGAGGGCGCCGTTGTGGAGGGTGAGCCGGTGGCGGCGGTCCTCGTCGGTGAGGACGAGGTCGATGGTGAGGTCGTCGTCCCAGGCGCGGGGGCCGTCGATGCGGATGGCGATCGAGTCCAGGACCATGTCGGTGGTCAGGGCCATCGCCATCTCGGGGTTGGTGGTGTCGATGGTGATCTCGTTGACGCCGTGACGCAGTTCCATCGCGGAGGTCAGATAGAAGTTGCGCCAGGTGCCGTTCTCCGCGCCGTGGCCGAGGCGGTCGTAGACGCCGGCCAGGGTCTGCTTCGCGTCCGTGTGGTCGGGGGCCGCGAAGACGACGTGGTTGAGGAGCGTGGCGGCGAAGCGCAGGTCGTCCGCGTCGACGTACTCGCGGGCCTTGGCCAGGGCCTGGTCCGGGCCGCCCAGCGCGTCGACGTAGCGCTTGGCCTGTTCGACCGGGGGGTGTTCCCACAGGTGGGCCACGTTGCCGTCGAACCAGCCGAGGTAGCGCTGGTAGATCGCCTTCACGTTGTGGGAGACCGAGCCGTAGTAGCCGCGGGCGTGCCAGGAGTTCTCCAGCGCCGGGGGCAGCTGCATCTGCTCGGCGATCTCCGGGCCGGTCAGGCCGTCGTTGAGCAGGCGCAGGGTCTGGTCGTGGAGGTAGGCGTACAGGTCGCGCTGGGTCGAGAGGAACGTGACGACGTTCTCGCGGCCCCAGGTGGGCCAGTGGTGGGAGGCGAACGCGACGTCGTAGCCGTCGCCGAAGTACTCGATGGCCTCGTCCAGGTAGCGGGCCCAGATGCGGGAGTCGCGGACCACGGCGCCGCGCAGGGTCAGGATGTTGTGCAGGTTGTGCGTGGCGTTCTCGGCCAGGCACAGGGCGCGCTTGTCCGGGAAGAGGAAGTTCATCTCGGCCGGGGCCTCGGTGCCGGGGGTGAGCTGGAAGACGATGCGGACGCCGTCGACCGTCTCCTCCTGGCCGGTGCGGGTGATGTCGAGGGTCGGCGGGATGAGGCTGATCGTGCCGTTCGAGGTGGTCATGCCCAGGCCGGCGCTGATCTGGCCGTCGGCCGATTTGGGCAGCCGGTCGCCGTACATGAGGATCGCGCGGCGGGTCATGGCGTTGCCCGCGTAGACGTTCTCGCTGACCGCGTGCTCCAGGAAGCCCTCGGGGGCGAGGATCGGCACGCCGTCCTCGGTGCCGCGGGGCAGGACGCCGCGCGAGCCGCCGAAGTGGTCGCCGTGGGAGTGCGTGTAGATGAGGCCGGTGACGGTGCGCTCGCCGCGGTGCCGCCGGTACAGGGCGAGCCCCGCCGCGGCGGTCTCGACGCTGAGCAGCGGGTCGATGACGACGACGCCGCGTTCGCCCTCGACGAGCGTCATGTTGGACAGGTCCAGGCCGCGGATCTGGTAGACGCCCTCGCACACCTCGTACAGGCCCTGCCGGGAGCAGAGCTGGGCCTGGCGCCACAGGCTCGCACTGGCCGTCGGCGGGCACTCGCCCTTGAGGAAGTCGTAGGCGTCGTTGTCGTAGACGACGCGGTCGTCCTTCCCCATGATGACGGCCGGGACCAGGGCGTCGATGAAGCCTCGGTCGGCGTTCTCGAAGTCGGTGGTGTCCTCGAAGGGGAGGGCGGTCATCTTTCGCTCCGTCCAACAGGGTGAAACGGGATGCTTCATCTCAACACCGGGCGGGCCGGGCCGCATGTCGGCGTCTCACGCGGGCCGCCCTGCAATCCACGACTCGGCTTCGGTGACGGCCCGTTCGAGCGGGGCGAAGAGGGCGCCCTCGGCGGGGAGGATGCCGCCGGGGCCGAGGTCGCGGTCCAGGCCGGTGGCGGTCAGGAGGCGTACGAGTCCGGGTTCGGCTCCCGCCAGGATCAGGCGGCCGCCCTGGGCGTCGAGTCCGTGGACGTACCGGCGGAGCACCTTGACCACGGACGAGGACGGCACGTCGGGGACGCCGCGCATGACGAGGATCAGGACCGCGCCGCGCGCGTCGTCGGGGCGCGGGAGCATCGCCTCGATGCGGTTCATCTCGGCGAAGAAGCTGACGCCGTCGTAGTAGAGGACGGTGACCTGGCCGGGCGGAAGGTTCGCGGGCGGCTCGCCGGTGAGCCAGTCGTCGCCGGTGGCCGGGTCGCGGGTGAGGGCGACGAGGCGGGCGCGGCGGGCGGCCTGGGCGCAGTACAGGAGCAGGGAGAGCACGGCGCCGAGGATGATGGCCTGTTGCAGCGGGAGCTGGGTGGTGGCGAGGAAGGTGAGGATCATCGCGCCCGCCGACATCCAGGAGGTGCGCAGGACGAGGACGATGTCGTGGCGCTTGCCCCAGATCAGTTCGCCGCCGACGACCAGGATGAGGCCGCCGATCACCGGCATCGGGATGCGTTCGGCGAGCGAGCCGCAGACCAGGACGATGACGGCGAGCATGACGCCGGAGAAGACGCCGGCCCAGCGGGTGCGCGCGCCGGCCGAGACGGCGACTCCGGTGCGGGACAGGGAGCCGCCGGAGGGCAGTGACTGGAACAGGCCGCCCGCCACGTTCGCCAGGCCCTGGGCGGCGAAGTCGCCGTTGACGGAGGAGCGGGAGCCGTCGGGGTTCGGTACGGAGGGGCCGATGCCCGCCGCCTGGGCGAGGCCCACCAGGGCCACGGCGACCGCGCCGCCCAGGAGGTGCGGCACCGCCGACAGGTCGGGGGCGGAGAAGCCGGGCAGCGCGGCGGGGATGCGGGCGATGTCGCGGACCAGCTCGACGTCCGTGCCGAGCACCGCCACGGCGACGGACGCGACGACCATGGCGATCAGCAGGGCGACGGCTTCCAGGCGCCGGACGAGGCGTGCCAGCGCCCATACGGCGATGGTGGCCAGGGCGACCAGGGTGGCGGCGAGTTTCCACTGGCCGATGTGGGCGAGCCAGTCGCCCAGCTGGTAGAGGCGGTTGTGGCCCTGGGTCTGGTAGCCGGTGGCGTCTTTGAGGACGCCGGTGATGATCTGCAGGGCGATGCCGGTGGAGAAGCCGGTCATCACCGCGTTCGACACGAACGACATGACCGCGCCGAGCCGCAGCACCGCCATCAGCAGCATGACGATGCCCGCCATGATCGTGAGGGTGGCGATGTTGCCCGCGTTCTTCGGGTCGAGCCCGGCGTCGGACAGGACGCTCTGCGAGGTCAGGGCGATGGCGCTGGTGAGCGTGGTGACCATCAGGACGGTGCGGGAGGTCAGTGAGCCGACGATCGCCGGGACGACGCCCGCGTAGAGGCCGGCCACCGGGTTGAACCCGGCGATGGCCGCGTACGCCATGCCTTCGGGGATGGAGAACAGGCCGGTGACGAAGCCGGAGCCGACGTCGGACGGTTTTGGCTTGCCCAGGGACCTTCGCAGGGATTCGCGCACGGACTTCCCCGGGGAATTGCCCGGGGAATTGCCCGGGGAATTGCCCGGGGACTCGCGCAGGGAGGGGAGTCGGAGTCGGTCTCTGAGCTTCGGCATGCTCAGCCCGCCGGTCGGGACGGCGTCATGGCACCCCGCTTCCTGATGAAGTAGTGCCTTCAAGCTCGCATCGCGGCCGACAGCGCGCATCTTGGACGGCGGGCCGTCGGGGAGTGACACATCGACGAGCGGCATCGACGAGTGGCATCGACGTCATCATCATCGGAGCGTGGAGGGCCCGCCCTCCTCCTTGGGTGGCGCGCCCTCGGGTGGCTCGCCCTCGGGTGGTGTGGTGCCGTCGCGCAGTGTGTCGGCCGCGGTGCGGGCCTGCTCGGCGCGTTGTCTGTGTTCGACGGCTTGCCAGGCGCTGTGCCGTTGTTCGTGCTCGTCGGCGAGGCCGTCCTCGGCTTCGGCGAGCGCCTCGGCCGCCGCCGCGGCCTGCTCCCGGAGCCGGTCCGCCCGGATGTGCAGGACCTGGAGCGGCAGCGGGCCCTGCGTGGCCATCTGCGTGAGGGAGGCGCCCACTTCGCGGTTGACGGCGTCCTGTTCCCGCAGGTCCATCTCGTCCGAGCGGCGCAGTGCCGCCTGGCTGCGTTCCAGGCGCTCCTGGCTGGCCGCCAGCAGCCCCTGGGACCGGACGATCTGTTCGTACGAGCGTTCCCGCACGCTCGGAGCCGGATCTCCTGCGGAACGGCGCCGTGCGTCCAGTTGCCATTCCAGAGCGGTCAGTTGGTCCTGCCACGCGCCCACGATGGCTTCCCGCTCGTCGGCAGCGGCTTCCCGCCGGTCGGCGATGGCCTCCCGCTCGTCGGCGATGGCCTCCCGCTGATCGGCGGCGGTCTCGCGGATGTCAGCGGTGCGCTCGCGCTCGTCGGCGGCCCGTTGTCGCTCATCGATGCCTTGCTCGCGCATGTCCTCGGACTGTGCGCCGTCGCTTGCGGCACAGGGTCCGTCCAGCGGGTCGGTGCCCATAACGGCAGTATCCCTGAGCCAAAGGATGACGCGCAGGGGTGACGCAGGACGTGACGCAGGTCGTGATGAACGCGCACGCGTCGCACGTGGCGGTGGCTGCCGATCCGGGCCGGACCCGTGCCGGGGCGAGCGTCGGAACGCCGGCCGGGAGGGGCTGTCCGGCAGCCACAACGGCCCGGAGCAGACCCGCCTCGCGCAGCGCTCGCCAATGCCGCGTACGACTGGATCTGCTCAACGGCAGCACGGCCGGCAGAGCTGCTGGGGCGCCGAAGACCGCAAGGACGACAGACACGGCGCGAAGCCGCACAGCCCGTCGCCCGGGCCCACACCCGGGTGGTCCTTGGTGAGCCGTCGACGCTCAGCCGTTCAGCGCATTGCTGATCTCCCGAAGGCGGCTTGCTGGCAGAGCGAAGGCGTTGCCGGGGTTTCGGTACGAATGACCGCCGTCGCTGATACGGACGCCATCGGTGAGGCTCCAGTGGGCCGGAGCCCATTGGCCCTGGTTCTTCAGGAGCATGCCGGCCACGTCAGCGGGCTCCTCGATCACGGTGAGAGCGCGGAGCGCATGGGTGAGGACCGCCGGGGCGTCGTCGGGAAGTTGTGCGTCGCCGAGTGCCGGAAAGAGCAGCAGAAGACGGGCGCCGGTGTCGGCAGCATCCCCTGTCGACAGCTGTCGAGCGACGGACAGCAACTCCGGCCAGCCGATGCCGGGGCCCATGAAGTGGCCGTCATCCACGGCGAATGTCTCCGCTGCCGGCCACGTCGGGTGATGCATCAGATAGTCCACCCCGCGTTCTCCGTCGAAGTTGCGGTAGACGACGTGGATGGTGTGCCCGGAGCAGAGAGGCACGCCGAACGTCGGCCACGCCTCCTCTGCGGAGAGCGCATCGCAGAGCCGCATGGCCGCGTCCCAGTCGGGTCCGAACGCCGCCCGTTGCGCGTCCTCACCGCGCAGGCAGGTGCCGAGGTGAACGGGCCAGAACAACGGATCGGCGAGGTAGGCGCTGCCCTCGACCAGCGGACCGCCTTCATATCCGGGGATCTTCAACACACCGGGATCATGGCACCTGTGCCGCTCCACCGGGACGTGAGATCCGGCGGAGGACGTGGCGCGGATGCGGGCGGTCCTGCCGCGCGTCCTTCCGTACGGACGTCCGAAGGCTCGCCCCCCCGCTGGGCCTCGGCTTCAGGAGCGCGTCCCTTTTCGTGATCGGGATCGGACCGATCGCCCTGGGCTGCACCGTGAAGGCGTCAGCCTGAGTGCGGCCCGGGCCGCCCGGCCGGCAACCCGGCAGGCGGGCCGGACCGATGAGGGTCCGTCAGACGTTGACGCCGAAGTCGAGGGCGATGCCGCGCAGGCCCGACGCGTAGCCCTGGCCCACCGCGCGGAACTTCCAGTCGCCGCCGTGGCGGTACAGCTCGCCGAAGACCATCGCGGTCTCGGACGAGGCGTCCTCCGAGAGGTCGTAGCGGGCGATCTCGGCGCCGCCCGCCTGGTTCACGACCCTGATGAACGCGTTGCGGACCTGGCCGAAGCTCTGGCCGCGCGACTCCGCGTCGTGGATCGACACCGGGAAGACGATCTTGTCGACCTGGGCGGGGACGGCCGCCAGGTTCACCTTCACGCTCTCGTCGTCGCCCTCGCCCTCACCCGTGAGGTTGTCACCGGTGTGCTCGACGGAGCCGTCCGGGCTGGTGAGGTTGTTGTAGAAGACGAAGTGCGCGTCCGAGATGACCTTGCCGGACGCGTCGCACAGCAGGGCCGACGCGTCGAGGTCGTAGTCGGCGCCCGTGGTCGTGCGGACGTCCCAGCCCAGGCCCACCAGCACCGCCGTCAGCCCGGGCGCCTCCTTGCTCAGGGACACATTGCCACCCTTGGCCAGGGAAACTCCCACTGCTCCTACCTCCATCGTTCGCATCGTCGCGCTCGGCGACCCGGTGTGCCGTCACCCCGTCAACGTGTGCGCCGAGGCGATCGTTCCTATGGTTGCGCAATGCTTAAAGTAATGACCATGAAGCCACTCACCCCACAAGTCCGGGAACTCGCCGTCCTCGACGGCGGGCCCGCCCACGGGCTGCGCCTGCGCGTCACGGACCGGCCGTCGGTGGTGCAGATCACCCGTCCCTGCGAACTGGACCGCGCGGAGAGTCCGGGCGAGTCTCCGGAGTTGCGGGCCGAGGCCCTGTACGTCTACCGGCGTGACCTGAGCAGCCACGACGAACCCTTGCGCTACGGGTTCGACGGCGCCAGCCCGTGAAGTCCCCCGCTACGGCCGGCCCGGCTCACCCGGCTTCACCACCGGCTCCGCACCCTCTTCCTTCATCGCCTGCGTCTCGCTCTTGAGGATGCGCAGCGACTTGCCCAAGGAGCGGGCGGTGTCGGGGAGCTTCTTCGAACCGAAGAGCAGGATGATCACCAGGCCCAGGATCAGCAGGTGCCAGGGCTCTAGGGCGTTGCGGAACATCGGGCCACCTCTTGTCGGGGGTTCGCGGTGTGCGGCTTGCTCATGCTTACTTGCTACATTGCGCAACCGTACAACCTTATGCATCCACAGGACGAGGGCATACAGATGACGCGGACATCCGAGGCGCGGGCCGGGGGCGCCCGGCGCCGGGGCGGGCGGCGGCAGAAGCGGCGGCTGCGGCCGATGCTCGTCGTCGGGCTGTCGTTCCTCGTGCTGCTCACGGCGGGCGCGGGCTGGCTCTATCTGCAGCTGAACGGCAACATCGACACCTTCTCCGCGGACGGCGTCTCCAAGAACCGGCCGGACGCCGACGCCTCCAAGGGCGAGAACGTGCTGGTCATCGGCACCGATGCGCGTACCGACGGCAACAGCGACCTCGGCGGCGGCGACAAGAGCGACATCGGCCGCTCCGACACCGCGTTCCTGCTGCACGTCTACGCCGATCACCGGCACGCCGTCGGCGTCTCCATACCCCGCGACACCCTGGTCACGATCCCGCCGTGCAAGCTGCCCGACGGTTCGTGGAGCGCGACGCGGAACGACACCATGTTCAACGCCGCGTACTCGACCGGCGAGACCGCCAAGGGCAACCCGGCCTGCACCCAGAACACCGTCGAGAAACTGACCGGACTGCGCGTCGACCACACCGTCGTCGTCGACTTCAAGGGGTTCTCGAAGCTCACCGACGTCGTCGGCGGCGTCAAGGTCTGCCTGCCGAACGACATCTACGAGAACGATCTCAATCCGCATCGCGCCAGTCAGGGCGACCGGATCTTCAAGAAGGGCGCGCAGACCGTCTCCGGGCAGCGGGCGCTGGACTACGTACGCATCCGGCACGGCATCGGCGACGGCTCGGACATCGGCCGTATCAAGCGCCAGCAGGCCTTCGTCTCCAGCCTCATCAAGAAGATCAAGGACGACGGGTTCACGCCCACCCGGCTGCTGCCGCTCGCCGACGCCGCCACGAAGTCCATGACCGTCGACAGCGGGCTCGGGACGGCCGACAAGCTGCTGTCCTTCGCCATGTCGATGAAGGACGTGGATCTGCACAACACGAAGTTCATCACCGTGCCCTGGAAGTACCAGGGCAACCGGGTCGCCGTCGTGCAGCCCGACGCCGACGCCCTGTGGGCCTCGCTCAAGGACGACCGCACGCTCGACGGCAAGGACGCCAGCGGGGGGAAGTCGGCCCGGGCCGCCGCGTCGAGCGCCGCGCCCTCGGCCGACGCCACCGGGGACGTGGACGGGGGCGGGGCCTCCGTCGCCGTCTACAACGGCACCCGCACCGCCGGCCTCGCCGGGGACGCCGCCGACCTCCTCACCGGGCACGGCTTCACCGTCACCGCCACCGCCAACGCCGCCACCCAGGACCACGCCACGACCACCATCACGTACGGCGGCGGCAGCGGTCAGAAAGCCGGCGCGCAAGCCCTCGCCCGGCTCTTCCCCGGCGCCGAACTGACCGGTGGGGACGGGCTGAGCGTCGTGCTCGGCGCCGACTACGCCCCCGGCGACGAAGCGGCGGCCTCGGCGTCACCGGTGCCGACCGCCGTGCCGTCCGGCGTCGCCGCCGAGGCCCGCTCCGCCGACGACGACATCTGCTCCCACCTGTCCTACGGCTGAACTGGTGACGGCTCTTTCTGCGTCTGCGGCATCCGGCGGCGCAGGGCGATCAGCGCCGCCGCGTACAGCGCGAGGACGGCCGCGAGCAGCGGGTAGTAGACGAGCGGCAGGCCCGTCATGCCGAGCAGCGGGCCGAGCGGGGAGAGCGGCAGCAGGATGCCGACGGCCGCGAGGGTGATCGCCGAGCGGCGCACCGGAACGGGGATGCGGCCCTCGGCGGTGCGGCGGCCGGTGCGCAGCAGGAGCATGACGAGGGCCTGGGTCAACAGGTTCTCGGTGAACCATCCGGCGTGGAAGCCGTCCTGGTCGCCCAGGTCGAGGGTGCCCGGCAGACACCAGGCGAGGACGCCGAAGGTCGTGAGGTCGGCGAGGGCGCCGAGCACCCCGAAGCCGGTGAGCGAGCGCAGGAAGGCGCGCGGCCGCAGCACCGTGGGCCGGCGCAGCGCGGCCGGGTCGGGGCGGTCGTAGGCGAGGGCGAGCTGGGCGCCGTCGAAGCACAGGTTCTGCACCAGGACCTGCGCCGGGAGCATCGGCAGGAACGGCAGCAGCAGCCCGGCGGCGAGCATCGCGATGACGTTGCCCAGGTTGGAGGAGAGCGTGATGCGCAGGTAGGAGGCGATGTTGGCGCTGGAGTGCCGTCCCGCGTCGACGGCGTGGCCGATGGCGGTGAGGTCCTTCTCGGCGAGCACCACGTCGGCGTCCTCGCGGGCCACGTCGACGCCGTCGCGGGGGCAGACGCCGACGTCGGCGGCGCGCAGCGCGGGCAGGTCGTTGACGCCGTCGCCGAGGAAGCCGACGGTGTGGCCGCCCCGGCGCAGGGCGGCGACGACGCGGGCCTTGTCGGCGGGCGTGCAGCGGGCGAACACCGTGGTGCGGGCGGCGAGTTCGGCGAGCGCCCGGTCGTCGAGGTCCGCGGTCTGCGCGCCGACGGCCACCTCTCCGGGGTCGATGCCGAGGTCGCGGCAGGCGCGGGCGGCGGTGGCCGGGTGGTCGCCGGTGAGGACCTTGACGGTGACGCCTTGGCCCGCGAGGTCCCGTACGGCGTCGTGGGCGGTGTCGGCGAGCGCGTCGTGGAAGGCGACGAAACCGCGGAAGTCGAGACCCCGCTCGTCGGCCGGGGTGTAGGCGCGGGTGCGGGCCTGGCGCCGTGCGGTGGCCACGGCCAGCAGCCGGACCCCGTCGCCGGCCGAGGAGGCGGCGCGGGCGAGGAGCTTGTCCCGCTCCGCCGGGTCGTCGAACGCGCACCGCCCGACGACCTCCTCGACCGCGCCCTTCACGACGAGCAGGTGGGTGCCGAGCGTGCCGGGTTCCCGTACGACGGCGGTGGCCAGGCGGCGTACCGGGTCGAAGGGCAGCGCGTCGACGGGGTCGTACGTCTCTACGCGGTCGAGGTCGGCGTCCGCGAGGAGGGCCTCGTCGAGCGGGTCGGGGTGGGGCAGCTCGGCCGCCTGGAGCGTCCACCACGCGGAGACGGCGGCCCAGTGCAGCGCGTCGGGGTCGGTGCGCTCGGTGTCGACGACCGGCCGGTCCTGGGTGAGGGTGCCGGTCTTGTCGACGCACAGCACGTCGACGGCGCCGAGGTCGTGCAGTGCCGGGAGCCGCCGGACGATGACGCCGTGGGTGCGGGCGAGGAGGGCGGCGCCGCGGGCCAGGCAGGTGGTGACGATGACCGGCAGCATCTCCGGGGTGAGTCCGACGGCCACCGCGACGGCGAACGGCAGCGTCTCCAGGCCCCGGCCGCGCAGCGCCGCGTTCGCCATCAGCACCAGCGGCGGCGTGATCAGCATGAACCGGATCAGCGTCCAGGCGATCCCGTGCACACTGCGGTCGAAGGCGCTGAGCGGGGCCGTGGAGCGGCCGGTGCCGTCGCGGGAGCGCTCGGCGGTCCGCCCGCGGCCCGTGCCGCGCACCGCCGCGAACCGGGTGTCCGCGCCGGTCGCCACGACGATGCCGGTGCCGCTGCCCGAGGCGACGCTGCTGCCCTGGAAGCACAGGTGCGCGCCGTCGCCCGCGGCCGGCGCGTCCACGGGGTGCTTCGCGGCGGGCGCCGACTCCCCGGTGAGCGCGGCCTGTTGCACGGTGAGGCCATGGGCCTTGATCAGGCGCAGGTCGGCGGGGACGAGGTCGCCCGGCGCGAGCCGGACCACGTCGCCCGGCACCAGGTCGTCGACCGGGATCTCGCGGGCCTGCGGTTCGGCCTCGGCGCTGTCTCTGCGCCGGACGCTCGCGGTCCCCGCGACCAGCTCGCGCAGCCCGGCGCCCGCCCGGTCGGCGCGGTGCTCGCCGTGGGCGCGCAGCGCACAGCTGACGATCACCAGGGCGAGGATGACGCAGGCGGTGCCCCACGCGGAGACGAGCGCGGAGACCAGCCCGAGGCAGAACAGGACGGCGGTGAACGGGTCGCGCAGGCTGTGCCAGAACCGTACGGGCAGGGAGATGGGCCGGGCGGCGGGCAGGGTGTTCGGGCCGCAGCGGGCCAGCCGGTGCCCGGCCTCGGCCTCGGTCAGTCCGCGCGGGCCTGTGTCCAGGGCGCGCAGGGTCTGCAGCACGGTCTGGTCCCCGGCGACGACACCCACGGGGGTCGCCCGCCGGGTCCCCGGACCGGAGTCGGACAGGGCCACGGCGGCGCCTTCAGGCTCCGGCGGCGCGGTGCCGGCGCACGGGAGCCCCGGCCTGCTCGGCACGCTCGGTCAGCTGGCCGACCATCAGCCGCACCACGGTGACGATGTCGGGGTCGTCGACGTAGTACACCTGCCGGCGGCCCTCGCGGCGGGAGCGGACGAGACCGGCGAGCTTCAGCTTGGTCAGGTGCTGGCTGACGGCGGGCAGGGCGCCGCCCACCCGCTCGGCGAGGCCGGTGACATCGCTCTCGCCCTGGGCGAGCGCCCACACCATGTGCAGCCGCACCGGGGACGCGAGGAGCCCGAACGCCTCGGCCGCCTGTCCGAGCACGTCGCCGGACGGATCGCCCGCGGCCGGATCAACCGCGGACAGCTCGCCGGCGAACGGATCGCCGGACCGTCCCGGACCGCCAGACCCTGACCTCACCGACCCACTCCGTCCCACGCTCTGCCCGTCCCTGCCCGTCACTTCCGGCCGCAAGTCTAGAGGCGACGGCCCGCACGCCGCTCCCGCTCGGGCGAGCGGCGATGATGGAGAGGTCCCGATGCCGACGGGGCCGTCGCCGCGACACCAGGAGGAGCAGCGTGCCGGATCCACGTCAACAGCCCCGTAGACGCGCGCAGGGCGAACTGGAGCTCGCGGTCCTGGCCGCGCTGCGCTCGGCGGACGGCCCGGCGAACGCCGGCTGGGTGCGCGACCGGCTCGGCGGCGATCTCGCCTACACCACGGTGATCACGATCCTGGCCCGGCTGCACGCCAAGGACGTGGTCACCCGTGAGCGCGACGGGCGGTCGTTCGTGTGGACCCCGACGTCCGACGAGGCCGGGCTCGCCGCGCTGAAGATGCGCAAGGTGCTGGACGGCGAACCGGACCGGGAGGCGGTCCTGGCCAGCTTCGTCACCTCCCTGCCCGAGGGCGACGAGCAGGTGCTGCGGGCCCTGCTGGGCCGCGCCGACGACGAAGCCGGCTCATAGGGCCGTGGGCATCTTCGTCTTCCTGCCGCTGGTGCTGCCGCTGACGGCCTGGCCGGTGGCCCGGCTCGCCGCCCATCGGCTCCATCCGCGTACGGCGACCCGGCTGCTCACCGCCGTCGCCGGGGTGATGGCCGTGTGCAGCACGCTGTGTCTGGCGCTGCTGGTGGTGGTCGGCACGGCGCAACTGCCGGGCAATCCGCTCCCCGACGGCTGGTCCGACCCGGAGGTGCGGGCCGCGGTGCCGCAGGACGAGATCGCGGGCAAGGCGGCCATTCCGGCGCTGGTCGCGGTGGTCGCCGCCGGTGCGCGGACGCTGTGGCGGCACGGGGTGCTGCGGCGGCGGGCCCATGCGGCGCTGGCCGGTCTCGCGGCCACCGAGGTCGCGGTGCTGCCCGATGCGGAGGCGTACGCGTACGCGCTGCCCGGGCGGCGGGGCGGGCGCGGCCGGGTCGTCGTCAGTACGGCGCTGCTCGCGGGGCTGCGTCCTGCGGAGCGGCGCGCGGTGTTCGCCCATGAGCGGGCTCATCTGGCGGCCGGGCACCACCGGCATCTGCTCACCGTGCGGCTCGCCGCGCGGCTCAATCCCTTTCTGCGGCCGCTGAGTTCGGCTGTCGCGTACACGGCGGAGCGGTGGGCGGACGAGGAGGCCGCCGCACGGGTGGGTGATCGCAGGGCGGTCGCGCGGGCGATCGGGAAGGTGGCCCTGTCCGGCGGGGCGGTGCGCGAGCCGGTCTTCGCGGGGTTCGCGGCGCCGGGGCCGGTGCCCCGCCGGGTCGCGGCGCTGCTGGCTCCGGCGCCGCCTGCGTCGGGCCGTGTCACGGTGTTCACCACGGTGGGGCTCGCCGTGTGGACGGCCGGGGCCGGTGCGGCGGTGTCCGCGATGTCCTCGGCGAACTCGGCGCTCACCCTTGCCGTCACGCTGCATGCGGCGACGCCGTGGTGACGACGGTTGCCGGTCGGGTGCCGGGCCGGTGGGGGGTGGTTGCGCAGTTCCCCGCGCCCCTTATCGGGTCGTCGGTCGGGCGCGGGCCGGTGGCCGCTTCTCGCGCAGTTCCCCGCGCCCCTGAGAGGCCTGCGGCCTCCGGGGGCGCGGGGAACTGCGCGACCAGCCACGACGAGAGCCGCACCCGGCCTGGCGGCCGGTGACTAGAGGTCGAACTCGTGCGGGGCCAGGCCCAGCATCTGGCACGCCTCGCGCACGACAGCCCGCTCGGTGGCGTCGAAGTCGCCGTCGGCGCCGCCGATGACGATGCCGATCTGGATCACGGCGCGCGCCTCGGCCTCCTTCTTCTTGGCCTTGGCGACCTCCTGGAGCACGCTCACCTTGCCGAAGTCGAAGTCGGCGGTCAGCTTGTCCAGATTGGCCTCGAAGCGGCGCTGGAGGTCGTCCGCCGGGAAGTTCTGCAACACCTCGTTGCTCATGATCAGTTGGGCGACGCGGCGGCGCTC
This sequence comes from Streptomyces sp. NPDC057694, assembly GCF_042799415.1. NCBI lineage: Bacteria > Bacillati > Actinomycetota > Actinomycetes > Kitasatosporales > Streptomycetaceae > Streptomyces > Streptomyces sp. NPDC057694. Next base: position 92,459 of record NZ_JBHVIX010000027.1, on the reverse strand, counting down.
CGACGGGTCGATCGTGCCGTCGGCGGCGGCGACCAGCGCACACATCGCCATCGAGGCGTCACGGAAGGCGCCCGACTTCAGATCGTTCTTCTTCGCCACCAGCTGCGTCTGCATCGTCGACGCGGATTCCTTGATGCGGTCCCAGAGGGCCACGAGCGTTCCTTCGGTTGGAGTGTCCTGAACTCTGCTTCAACAGCTACGTGCTTCTAGAGCTATGCGCTTCTACAGCTATGTAGAAACTAGCGGCTCCCCCGGAAAGTTCCGCCCGCCCACCAGTTCGGACAGCACGTCCTCCATCGTCACGAAGCCGATCACGGTGCCCTTGTCGCCGGTGACGGCGGCGAGATGGCTGCCCTGGGCGCGCAGCGCCGTGAGGGTGTCGTCGAGCGGGGTGTCGATGCGGACCCGGGTCAGCGGGTGCAGGGCGGCGCGCGGGAAGGGCAGGTCGCGCTCCGCGATGCCGAGGGTGTCCTTGATGTGGAGGTAGCCGAGGAGCGCCGTGCCGTCCGCCCCCGTCACCGGGAAGCGGGAGAAACCGGCGCCGGCCGCGGCCCGCTCCAGCTCGGCGGGCGTGGTGGTGTCCGCCACCGTGCGCATCGAGCGTGCGGGCACGACGATCTCGCCCACCGGCCGGGTGCCCAGCTCCAGCGCGTCCCGCAGCCGCTCCCCGTCGGCGGGCGAGAGCAGGCCCGCCTCGCTGGAGTCGAGCACGATGCGGGCCAGCTGGTCGTCGGTGAAGACCGCCTCGACCTCGTCCTTCGGCTCGACCCCGAGCAGCCGCAGCAGCGCGTTGGCGAAGGCGTTGATGCCGAAGACGACCGGGCCGAGGGCGCGGGTGAGGCCGACCAGCGGCGGGCCGAGCAGCAGGGCCGTGCGCACCGGCGCGGCGAGCGCGATGTTCTTCGGGACCATCTCGCCGAAGAGCATGTGCGCGTAGGTCGCCGCGGTCAGCGCGATGACGAAGGACAGCGGGTGGACGAGGGCGTGCGGCACCTGCACCGCCTCGAAGGCGGGCTCCAGGAGGTGGGCGATGGCCGGTTCGGCGACGGCGCCGAGCACCAGCGAGGAGACGGTGATGCCGAGTTGGGCCGTGGCGAGCATCGCGCTGATGTGCTCGATGGCCCACAGCGCGGTCTTCGCCCGCTTGTCGCCCTCGCGGGCGCGCGGCTCGATCTGGTCGCGGCGTACGGAGATCAGGGAGAACTCGGCGCCGACGAAGAACGCGTTGGTCAGCAGGGTGAGGGCGCCGATGGCGAGCTGGAGGGCGGTCATCGGGCGTCCTCGGGCAGGGGCGGTACGGGGGCCGCCGGTTCGGTGACGCGGACGCGGCCCGCGCGGTGGTGCTCCACGTCGAGCACGGTCAGCCGCCAGCCGCCGAGGTCCACGGTGTCGCCGGGCTCGGGTATGCGGGCCAGGCGGGTGGCGACGAGTCCGGCCACGGTCTCGTACGGGCCCTCGGGCGCGGTCAGTCCGATCCGGGCCAGCTCGTCGATGCGGACGCCGCCCTCGGCCTCCCAGACCGCGCGGCCGTCGGGGCCGGGGTCGGCGGGCCGCAGGTCGGGGGCGCTGACCGGGTCGTGCTCGTCACGCACCTCGCCGACGACCTCCTCGACGATGTCCTCCATGGTCGCGACCCCGGCGGTGCCGCCGTACTCGTCGATGACGACGGCCATCGTGCGGGTCTCGCGCAGCCGCTCCAGGAGCCGGTCGGCGGGCAGGCTGTCGGGGACGAGCAGCGGCTTCGTCGCCAGCTCGGTGACGGGGGTGAGCGGGCGGCGCGCGGGCTCCAGGGCCAGCACGTCGCGGATGTGGACGGTACCGATGACGTCGTCGAGGCTGTCGCGGTGGACGGGGAAACGGGACAGGCCGGTGGCGTGGGTCAGCGCGGCCGCGTCGGCCGCCGTGGCGTGCGCCTCCAGGGACCGGACGTCGACGCGCGGCGTCATCACGTTCTCCGCCGTCAGTTCGCTCAAGTGCAGGGTGCGCACGAACAGTTCGGCCGAGTCGGCCTCCAGGGCGCCCTCGGCGGCGGAGTGCCGGGCGAGCGCGACCAGCTCCTCCGGGGTGCGGGCGGAGGCCAGCTCCTCGGCGGGCTCCAGGCCGAAGCGGCGCACCATATGGTTCGCCGTGTTGTTCAGGTGGCGGATGAACGGGCCGAAGGCGGCGGTGAATCCGCGCTGCGGCGCCGCGACCACCTTGGCCACGGGGACGGGGCGGGCGATCGCCCAGTTCTTCGGCACCAGCTCACCGACGACCATCAGGACCACGGTGGACAGGGCGACGCCCAGCACCGAGGAGACCGTCGAGGCGGCGCCGCCCAGGCCGGCCGCCTCCAGCGGGCCGCGCAGCAGCGCCGAGATCGACGGCTCGGCGAGCATGCCGATCACCAGCGACGTGACGGTGATGCCCAGTTGGGCCCCGGAGAGCTGGAACGTCAGCTGCCGTACGGCCTTGAGCGCGCCGGACGCGCCGCGCTCCCCGGCGGCCGCCGCGCGCTCCAGCTCACCCCGCTCGACCGTCGTCAGGGAGAACTCGGCCGCCACGAACAGCGCGCAGGCGAGCGTGAGCAGCAGCGCGAGGCCCAGCAGCAGAAGCTCGGTCATGACCGCCCCGCCCCCTGCCCCGGCGTCTCGGCGGCGGTCGGCGGTCGGCTGAGCCGACTACTCGGAGGATCACCCATCGCGGGCCCTGGCTCCTTCTCTTTCGGGGGATCGGGCGATCCCGGATGACGGGGCGGCGAGGTGGGTACAGCAGGGTAAAAGCACAGCAAAACCCGCTCGTCAAGCGGCTGAAAGGACGCCGGTGACAGCGTCTTTCAGACTTTCCCGCCCCACGGCGCCCCACGGTCACCACCGGGACGCCGCCCCGCCTATTCTTCTACGCGTCTGTAGAACGTGGCCGGGTTCTTCGTTGTTCCCGCGTCCCCGTCCCCCGCGCGGCTCTCCGCACCCTCGTACGACAAAAAGGGAGTGAACGCCTCGATGGTGTTCAAACGACTGCTCGGCTCACTCGGCGTGGGCGGCCCGACCGTCGACACCGTCCTCGCGCCCGGTGCCGCCGCGCCCGGCGGCACCCTGTCGGGACAGGTCCGGCTCACCGGCGGCAGCGGCGACTTCGACATCGAGCACATCACTCTGGAGCTGGTCGCCCGGGTCGAGGCGGAACAGGGCGACCACGAGGACGTGGGCGCCGTGGTCTTCGACCGGTTCGTGGTCGGGGGCGGCTTCCGGCTGACCGCAGGCGCCGAGCACTCCGTGCCGTTCTCCGTGACGCTGCCCTGGGAGACCCCGGTCACCGAGCTGTACGGGCAGGGGCTCGGCATCGTCCTCGGGGTACGCACCGAGCTGTCGGTGGCCGGCGCCAAGGACAAGGGCGACCTCGACCCGCTCGTCGTCGGCCCGCTCCCGGTGCAGGAGGCGGTCCTGGAGGCGTTCGGGCAGCTCGGTTTCGGCTTCAGGTCGGCCGACCTGGAGTACGGCCGCATCGGCGGCACCGGCCAGCAGCTCCCCTTCTACCAGGAGATCGAGCTGACCCCGGCCCCGCAGTACGCGCACGCGGTCAACGAGATCGAGGTGACCTTCCTCGCCACCCCCGGCGGCATGGAGGTGGTCCTGGAGGCCGACAAGCGCGGCGGCCTGTTCGGCGGCGGCCACGACGCGGTCACCCGCTTCACCGTCGCCCACGACGGCCTCCACCACCACGACTGGAACGCGCTGGTCGACGGCTGGGTCCGGCAGCTGGTGGAGCACCACTCGTCGTACGACGCCCACTCCTCGTACGACGCCCACGCCCCGTACGGCTCCGGGTATCACCAGGATCACGGGCACCATCAGGACCACGGGCACCGCTCGGGCCCCGGTGTCGGGACGGCCGTCGCGGCGGGCGCGGCCGGGCTCGCGGTCGGGGTGGTCGGCGGGCTCGTGGCCGCCGAAGTCGTCGACGAGGTCGGCGACTTCTTCGAGGGGGACGACGACGAGGACGGCGAGGACTGACATGTTCGGTATCAGCGAGGTGGCCATCGTCCTGATCATCGCCATCGTGGTGATCGGCGCGAAGAAGCTGCCCGACCTGGTCCGCAGCGCGGGCAAATCGGCGCGCATCCTCAAGGCCGAGACGCGGGCGATGAAGGAGCAGGGATCCGACGGGCACGACGGTCCGGCGCGGCCGCCGCAGGTCGTCCGCGGCGAGACCGTGCCGCCGAAGGAGGAGCCGAAGGAGGAGCCGAAGGCATAGCGGGTGCGGGGCGCCGCGGACCATGGCGTGATGTTCTGAATGGTGGTTCACTGCTTGCATGGCCTACCGCAAGACCCCCGCAGAACTGCGCCGCCTCGACGCCGCCCGTGAGCATCTGATCGCCTGCGCCACCGCCGTCGTCACCGAAGTCGGCTGGGCCCAGGCGTCGGTGACGGCCGTCGCGGACTCGGCGGGCATCGCGGCCGGCTCCGTCTACCAGCACTTCCCGTCCAAGTCCGCGCTCGCCGTCGAAGTCTTCCGGCGGGCCGCGGGCCACGAGGTGGAGGTGCTCGGCGAGGTGCTGCACGGCCCCGGCGACCCCGTCTCGCGGCTGGCGTCCGGCGTCGGCGTGTTCGCCCGCCGCGCCCTGGAGAACCGCGGCCTGGCCTACGCGCTGCTCGCCGCCCCCGCCGAACCGGCGGTCGGCGCCGAGCGCCTCGACTTCCGCCGCCGCTACCGCGCGCTCTTCGCCGAGGTCGTACGGGAAGGCGTGAAAGAGGGCCGACTCCCGCCGCAGCACGCCGAGATCACCGCGGCCGCGCTCACCGGAGCGGTCGGCGAGATCCTCGCGTACCCGCTGGGCGCCCCGGACGACACGGCCCCCGACGCCGCCGCCTCGACCGATGGCCTCGTCGCCGAACTCACCGCCACCGTGCTGCGCTGCACGGGCGCCGACCCGACGACCACCTGACCGCGACCTCGGCCTTGGCCTCGAACTCGACCTTGAACTCGACCTCGAACTCGTAGAACCGGAGGAGCCCCCATGACCGTGACCAGCCGCCCCACCGCCGTGACCCACGAGGTCACCAACCAGGCACCGCCGCTCACCGGTCACGACGCCGCCGACGACCCGGTCCTGCTGGACGGCGTACGGCGCGAGGGGGCCGGCTGGCACCTCGACGACCTGCACCGTTTCGGCAAGCTCGTCGGCAGCGAGGAGGCCCGCGCCTGGGCGGAGCAGGCCAATCGCTTCGAGCCCGAACTGCGCACGCACGACCGGTACGGCAACCGGATCGACGAGGTCGACTTCCACCCCGCGTACCACTCCCTGATGCGGGCCACCGTCGGTGCGGGCGCCGCCGGTTCGGCCTGGGCGGACGAGCGGCCCGGCGCCCATGTCGCCCGCGCCGCGACGTTCATGGTGGCCACCATGATGGAGCAGGGCCACATGTGCCCGGTCTCCATGACGTACGCGGTGATCCCCGCCCTGCGCCGCGCCCCCGACCTCGCCAAGACGTACGAGCCGCTGCTCACCTCCACCGTCTACGAGCCAGGCCTGCGCACCCCCACGGACAAGCGCGGGCTGCTCGCCGGGATGGGCATGACGGAGAAGCAGGGCGGCACCGATGTGCGCGCCAACACCACGGCGGCGGCCGAACAGGCCGACGGGAGCTGGCGGTTGCGCGGCCACAAGTGGTTCACCAGCGCCCCGATGAACGACCTGTTCCTCGTCCTCGCGCAGGCGCCGGGCGGGCTCTCCTGCTTCCTGGTGCCGCGCGTGCTCCCCGACGGCAGCCGCAACACCTTCCGCATCCAGCGCCTGAAGGACAAGCTCGGCAACCGCTCGAACGCGTCCAGCGAGCCCGAGTTCGACGACACCGTCGCCTGGCTCGTCGGCGACGAGGGCAAGGGCGTACGCACCATCATCGACATGGTGACGATGACCCGGCTCGACTGCGTCCTCGGCTCGGCCGGGCACATCCGCGAGGCCCTCGCCCAGGCCGCCCACCACACCCGGTACCGCGCGGTGTTCGGCGCCAAGCTCATCGACCAGCCGCTGATGCGCAATGTGCTGGGCGACCTCGGCCTGGAGTCGGAGGCCGCCACCACGCTCGGTCTGCGCCTGGCCGGGGCCGCCGACCGGGCCCAGCGCGGCGACACGGGCGAGCGGGCGTTCCTGCGCCTGGCCACCGCCGTCGCCAAGTACTGGGTCTGCAAGCGGCAGCCCGCATTCGTCGCAGAGGCCCTGGAATGCCTCGGCGGCAACGGCTATGACGAGGCGTCAGGCATGCCCCGGCTGTACCGCGAGGCCCCGCTGAACGGCATCTGGGAGGGCTCCGGCAACGTCAACGCGCTCGACATGCTGCGCGCCCTGGCCCGCGAGCCCGAGTCCCTGGAGGCGTTCCGCACGGAGATCGAGGCCGCGTCCGGGGCGGACCGCCGACTCGACGCCGCCTGGCGGGAGTTGAAGGAGCAGCTGGTCCTCACCGAGGACGCCCCGGTGCGCGCCCGCCGCGTCATCGAGCGGGCGGCCCTGGTGCTCCAGGGCTCGCTGCTCGTGCGGCACGCCCCGGCCTCCGTCGCCGACGCGTTCTGCGCGTCGCGGCTCGGCGGCGACCAGGGGCTGGCGTTCGGCACGCTGCCGCCGGGGACGGACTTCGGGGCCCTGATCGAGCGGCTGCCCGCCTGAGAGCCCGTCTTCGGGACCGGCTCCGGGCGCTCAGACCGCTGCCCGGGCCGGCTGCGGCGCCACGCGGCGGCGGGCGCCGAGCAGGCCGACAGCGGGATGGGCGACGCCCCAGGCCGCGCCCTTGCAGACGATCTCCTTGTAGAGGGCGGCGGCGCGGCCGGTCAGGGCCGCGTCCTTGGCCGTGTCGTCGGCGGTGACGAACTGGATCAGGCCCTCCTTGCGGCCCAGCGAGACGCACTGGTTGAAGTACCGGATCGGAACCGTCGGCACCTCGCCGCCCGCCAGGCGGGCGGCGATCGCGTCGGCCGCCTGCCAGGCCGAGGGGACGCCCGAGGCGCACGACATCCGCAGCGGCTTGCCGCCGGGTCCCTCGGCGAGGGCCGCGTCGCCGACGGCGTAGACGTCCGGGTGGGAGACGGCGCGCATCGTGCGGTCGACGACGATCTGCCCGGTGTCCGAGACCTCCAGGGTGGTGGCCTTGGCGATCGGGTGGACGGCGAATCCGGTGGTCCACACGGTCACCGCGGCGGGCAGCGACGTCCCGCCGGCGGTGCTCACCCGGTCCGCGTCGACGGCCGTGACGGCGGCGTGCTCGTGCACGGTGATGCCGAGCCGGTCCGCGACCTTGCGCAGGTGGGCGCGGCCCTTGGCGGAGAGCCAGTCGCCGAGGGCGCCGCGGGCGGCGAGCGCGACGTCCAGGTCGGGGCGGGCCTCGGCGATCTCGGTCGCGGCCTCCACGCCGGTGAGTCCGGCGCCGACGACGACCACCGGCTGTCCCGGGGCGAGTTCGGCCAGCCGCTCGCGCAGCACCAGGGCGCCGGAGCGGCTCGCGATCTGGTGGGCGTGCGCGGCGACACCCGGGACGCCGTGGTCGTCCCAGCCGCTGCCGAGGGCGTACACGAGGGTGTCGTACGGGAGCCCCTCCTCGCTCTCCCCCCGTTCGCCGGCGAGCGTCACCTCCTTGCGCTCGGCGTCGACGGCGGTGACCCGCGCGATCCGCACCTCCACGCCCGTACCGGCGAACATGTCGCGCAGCGGGCGGCGGGCGAGGTCCTGGCCGGTGGCGAGCTGGTGCATGCGGACGCGCTCGACGAAGTCCGCTTCCGCGTTGACGAGGGTGATGCGGACGTCGTCGCGGTGCAGCCGCCGGGCGAGGCGGCCGGCGGCGATGGCTCCGGTGTAGCCGGCGCCGAGGACGACGATGCGGTGCTGCTGCATGGCGGGCTCCTACAGGCTCTGGCCGCCCCCGTTCCGGGCGGGCTCGCCTCTTGAACCGGACAGCCCCGCGTTTCCTGACACCACCACGACGTGACCCGCGTCACATCATGTCGGGGCGCTCAGAGGAACGCCGCGAGCACCGGCTCCCCGTGGTCCGTGGCCGCCCAGGTGCGCGTGGCGCGCTCCAGCTTGTCGGGGTTGACCTGGCTGCGGAACGAGACGATGCCGCCGTCCCCGAACTCCGGGCACATGACGCCCACGACCCGGCCGTCGAGAACGGCGACGACCGCGACCGTGCCGTTGGCCGTCGTGACGTACACGTCGGGCGAGCCGCCGACCAGGTCCCGCTTGGACCTGGCGGGCTTGAACAGACCCCGCATGAACGTCGCGACCGCCTTCGCGCCCACGAACGCGCTCGCCCGCGCAGGCACCTTCCCGCCACCGTCGCCGATCGCGGTGACGTCCTGGGTGAGGAGCGCGACCAGGGGCTCGGTGCGGCCACTGGTGGCGGCCGCCAGGAACTCCTCCACGACGCGCCGGGCGGCGGCCTCGTCGATCTCGGTGCGGGCCCGGCCGTCGGCGACGTGCTTCCGGGCGCGGTGGAAGGTCTGCTGGCTGGCGGCCTCGCTGATGTCGAGGATCTCGGCGATCTCCCGGTGGGAGTACGCGAACGCCTCTTTGAGGACGTACACCGCCCGCTCGTTCGGGCTCAGCCGCTCCAGGAGCACGAGGACGGCGTACGAGACCGAGTCGCGCTGCTCGGCGGTGGCGGCCGGGCCGAGCATCGGGTCACCGGCGAGCAGCGGCTCCGGCAGCCAGGCGCCGACGTACGTCTCGCGGCGGGCGCGGGCCGAGGTCAGCTGGGTGAGGCAGTGATTGGTGAGCACCTTGGTCAGCCAGGCCTCGGGCACCTCGATCCGCCCGATGTCGGCGGCCTGCCAGCGCAGATACGTCTCCTGCACGGCGTCCTCTGCCTCGCTCGCCGAGCCGAGCAGGCGGTAGCCGATGGCTTCCAGGCGGGGCCTTGCGGCCTCGAAGCGGTCCACGTCGCGCACGGTCACGGCCATGGCACCGGATCCTAACCCGCACCCTTGTCTCCTCCCAGCCCGTCTGCTTGACTCCCGCCGCCGCTCACCTGCCCCGTCCCGTCCCCTCACGTCGTGGAGGAAGCCGATGGAGATCACCCGCAGACGACTGCTCGGAGTGCTGGCGGCGAGCGGGGTGCTCGCCGCCGTCCCCGCCGGTCCGGCGAGCGCCGACGAGACGGCGGACGGAGTGGCACGGCTGCTCGCGAACACGATCGGTGTCTTCGCGGGCACCGAGGAGGCCAACTCCCGTACGGAGACGGCCGCCAAGGTCGCGGCGGTCGAGCGGACGGCGCGGGCGAACCTGGCGTCGTGGGACGCGGCGAACGGCGAGGACGAGCTGTTCGCCGGTGTCCCTCTCGGCACCAGCGACCCGAACCTCTCCACCACCTACCAGCGCCTGTACGAGATAGCCCTGGCGACCCGCACCCCGGCCGTCTCCGGTGACCTGTACGGGAGTTCGGCGGTCCAGCGGCGCGTCGTGGACGGCCTGTCCTGGCTGCACACGCACTTCTACGGCGACCAGTCCCAGGGCTACTACGGCAACTGGTTCACCTGGGAGATCGGCATATCCCAGTACGTCACCCGCACGCTCGTCCTGCTCGCCGGCACCGACAGCGCCTCCGCCGCCCTGACCGGCGCCTACGTCGACTCCATGGACGCGTATCTGCGCAACGGCAAGGACGGCGACGTCGACCTCGACTCGCGGTTTCACACCGGCGCCAACCTCGCCGACATCACCACGAACCGCATCCTCCAGGGCGCACTCGTCGGCGGCGGTGTCGGCGGGGCCCGCATCACCAAAGCCCTCACCGACCAGCTGACCGTCTTCGCGACCATCGACCCGTACGCGCTTCGGCACGGGGTGACGGACGGCCATTACGCCGACGGGTCCTTCATCCAGCACGCGTCGGTCGCGTACACGGGCTCGTACGGGAAGGGCCTGCTCAGCCGGGTCGTGCAGACCCTGAAGATCCTCGACGGGACGGGCTTCGCGAACGGCGCCGAGCTGGTGCCCGTCATCGACGGATGGGTGCGGAACGGCTTCGCTCCGCTGATCTTCGAGGGCTGGATGATGGAGGCCGTGAAGGGGCGCTCGGTCTCCCGCACCGGCACCGGGTACGCCGACGTGGCCACGGTCGTCGAGGCGGTGGTCGATCTGGCCTCGCTCGCGACGGGCGACCGGGCGACGGCCCTCGCCGGGTACGTGAAGCACGTCCGGGCCACGTCCCGCGCCGCGCTCGACCCCGCGACGTTCGTGTCGCCGCTGAGCGTCGTCCGCTACACCGCGATCCTCGCCGACACCTCGGTGCCCGCCGCCGACCTCAACCCGCCGGCCCGCTCCGTCGCCTTCAACGCCATGGACCGCACGGTGCACCGGCGGCCCGGCTACGCGTTCGCGCTGTCCCGCAGCTCACGGCGGATCAGCAAGTACGAGTACATGAGCGGCGAGAACCTGCTGCCCTGGTTCCAGGGCGACGGCGCCCACCACCTCTACCTCTCCGGCCAGGACCAGACGCAGGCGTTCGGCGTCGACTACTTCACGACGGTCTCCCCGTACGGCCTGGCGGGCGTGACGGCCCCGGTCGAACTCCGGCGCTCCGTACCGGAGTCGTACGACGGAGACCTCTTCTACGACAACCCGTCGCACCCCCTGAACTTCACGGCGTCGTCCGAGTCGCAGAACAAGTACGTGTACTTCCCGACGGCGACGCAGGCGTACTCGGGCGGGGCCGTGCTCGACGGCGTGTACGGCGCGGCGGGCTGGGTGGCCTCGGACGACGTGCCGTGGCGCGACAAGCGGGCCGGGATCCTCCCCGACGACTTCGTCGCCTACCGCGCCGCACGAGCGACCCGTTCCTGGTTCCTCTTCGACGACGAGATCGTGGTCGTCTCGGCGGGCGTCGGGGACGCGCCGGGCGGCGGCCGGGCCGTGACGACGACGGTCGACGCGCGGATCGCCGCCGCGGGCGACCGGGTCGCGGTCACCGGCGGCGACGGCTGGACCCACTGGGCCAACACCACGCAGAACGTGTCCGTCGGCTACCTGCGCCTCGCGGGCCCGGCACCGAAGCCCCGCCTCGCCACGGTGACCCGCAGCCGCCGCACCGTCCGCACCACGAACCCGGACACACCGGTGACCAAACAGGTCTTCTCCCTGACGCTGGAACACCCGGCAGACGCCCGACCCACCTCGTTCGCCTACGCGTTGCTCCCGAACGCCCCCGCACGAAGGCCGCACACCCCGGTCCGCCTCCTGTCCAACACCCCGCACCTCCAGGCGGTCCACCACCCCGCCCTCGCCCTGACCACCGCCAACACCTTCACGCCCGGCACCCACCGCACGGCGGGCCTGACGGTGCAGGGCCCGGCATCGGTCCTGGTACGCCGGGAGAAGACGGTCACCGTCGCGGTCGCGGACCCCACGACGACCCGCGACACGATCACGGTGCTGCTGCCCGGCCGCCCCCTGCGCAAGATCTCCGGCGACGAGGCGATACACGTGAGCCGGGCCCCCGGCGGGACCCGGCTCGACGTGAACACGCGGCACGCTTACGGGCGGAGCTTCACGGTGACGCTCCGCTAGAACCTGCCGGGTTCAGGACTCGTCCGCCTCCAGGTCGCCCTCGGTCTCCAGGTACACCTGGCGCAGGGCCTCCAGGACCTGGGGGTCCGGCTTCTCCCACATGCCGCGGGACTCGGCTTCCAGGAGGCGTTCGGCGATGCCGTGCAGGGCCCAGGGGTTGGCCTCGGAGAGGAACTGGCGGTTCGTCTCGTCGAGGACGTACGTCTCCGTGAGCTTGTCGTACATCCAGTCGGCGATGACGCCGGTCGTGGCGTCGTAGCCGAACAGGTAGTCCACGGTGGCGGCGAGTTCGAAGGCACCCTTGTAGCCGTGGCGGCGCATCGCCTCGATCCACTTCGGGTTCACGACGCGGGCCCGGAACACCCGGCTCGTCTCCTCGACGAGCGTGCGCGTCTTGACCGTCTCGGGGCGCGTCGAGTCGCCGATGTACGCCTCGGGGGCCGTGCCGCGCAGCGCGCGCACGGTGGCGACCATGCCGCCGTGGTACTGGAAGTAGTCGTCGGAGTCGGCGATGTCGTGCTCGCGGGTGTCCGTGTTCTTGGCGGCGACCGCGATCCGCTTGTACGCCGTCTCCATCTCGCCCCGGGCCGCCTTGCCGTCGAGGCCGCGGCCGTACGCGTAACCGCCCCACACCGTGTACACCTCGGCGAGGTCGGCGTCGGTGCGCCAGTCCTTGGAGTCGATCAGCTGGAGCAGGCCCGCGCCGTACGTGCCCGGGCGGGAGCCGAAGATGCGGGTGGTGGCCCGGCGCTCGTCACCGTGCTCGGCGAGGTCGGCCTGCGCGTGGGCGCGGACGTGGTTGTGCTCGTCCGGCTCGTCCAGCGAGGCCGCGAGGCGCACCGCGTCGTCCAGCAGGCCGATGGTGTGCGGGAACGCGTCGCGGAAGAAGCCGGAGATGCGCAGCGTCACGTCGATGCGGGGGCGGCCCAACTCCTCGTACGGGATCGCCTCCAGGCCCGTGACGCGGCGCGAGGCGTCGTCCCAGACGGGGCGGATGCCGAGCAGCGCGAACGCCTCGGCGATGTCGTCACCCGCCGTACGCATCGCACTGGTACCCCAGAGGGACAGCCCGACGGAGGTCGGGTACTCCCCGCCGTTGTCCTGCTTGTACCGGTCCACCAGCGACTCGGCCAGCGCCTGTCCCGTCTCCCACGCAAGGCGGGAGGGAACGGCCTTCGGGTCGACCGAGTAGAAGTTCCGCCCGGTCGGGAGGACGTTCACCAGCCCGCGCAGCGGGGATCCCGAGGGCCCGGCGGGCACGAACCGTCCCTCCAACGCCCGTACGGAGTTGTCGAGTTCGGCGGTGGTGGCGTCGAGACGGGGGACGACTTCGCGGGCGGCGAAGGTCAGGATGTCAGCAACCAAATCCAGCCCCTCCGGCGATTGAGGAGCGGGGTCCGGGGCAGAGCCCCGTGACGCCAGCGCAATCGCCGCCGGAACCGCTTCGGGCGACCAGTCGGCGGCCTCCATCGCCTCGACCAGGCCCCGGGCCGCCGACTCAGCGGCATCAGCATCAGTACGGGTCGCCTTCGACTCGTCCAGCCCCAAAGCCTCCCGCAACCCCGGCAGAGCCTGACTCCCGCCCCAGATCTGCCGCGCCCGCAAAATGGCGAGAACCAGATTGACCCGGTCGGCACCGCCCGGCGCCTGCCCGAGCACATGCAGCCCGTCGCGGATCTGCGCGTCCTTGACCTCGCACAGCCACCCGTCGACGTGCAGCAGGAAGTCGTCGAACCCGTCGTCGTCGGGCCGCGCCTCCAGGCCCAGGTCGTGGTCGAGCTTCGCGGCCTGGATCAGCGTCCAGATCTGGGCCCGGATCGCGGGCAGCTTCGCCGGGTCCATGGACGCGATCTGCGCGTACTCGTCGAGGAGTTGCTCCAGGCGCGCGATGTCACCGTAGGAGTCGGCGCGCGCCATCGGCGGCACCAGGTGATCGATGAGCGTGGCGTGCACCCGGCGCTTGGCCTGGGTGCCCTCGCCCGGGTCGTTGACCAGGAACGGGTACACCAGCGGCAGGTCCCCGAGGGCCGCGTCGGGAGCGCACGCGGCGGACAGGCCGGCGTTCTTGCCGGGCAGCCACTCCAGGTTGCCGTGCTTGCCGAGGTGGATCATCGCGTCGGCGCCGAACCCGCCGTCGTCGGCGGAGGCCGCGATCCAGCGGTAGGCCGCCAAGTAGTGGTGGGACGGCGGGAGATCGGGGTCGTGGTAGATCGCGATCGGGTTCTCGCCGAAGCCGCGCGGCGGCTGGATGAGGATCAGCAGGTTCCCGCGCCGCAGCGCCGCGAGCACGATGTCGCCCTCGGGGTTGCGGGAGCGGTCGAGGAACATCTCGCCGGGCGGCGGGCCCCAGTGCCGCTCGACACCGTCCCGCAGCTCCTGCGGCAGCGTCACGTACCAGCGCTTGTAGTCGGCGGCCGGGATGCGGACCGGGTTCTTCGCGAGCTGTTCCTCGGTCAGCCACTCCTGGTCGTGGCCGCCCGCGTCGATGAGCGCGCGGATCAGTTCGTCGCCGTCGCCGGAGGCGAGGCCGGGGATCCCGTCGGTGTCCCCGAAGTCGTAGCCCTCGTCGATCAGCCGCTTGAGCAGCACGATCGCGGAGGCGGGGGTGTCCAGGCCCACCGCGTTGCCGATCCGGGAGTGCTTGGTCGGGTACGCGGACAGGACGAGCGCCAGCTTCTTGTCCCGGGCCGGTATGTGCCGCAGGCGGGCGTGGCGGACGGCGATCCCGGCGACGCGGGCGGCGCGCTCGGGGTCGCCGATGTAGGCGGGCAGCCCGTCCTCGTCGATCTCCTTGAAGGAGAACGGGACGGTGATCAGCCGGCCGTCGAACTCCGGCACCGCGATCTGCGTGGCGGCGTCGAGCGGCGATACGCCCTCGTCGTTCGCCTCCCAGTCGGCGCGGGACGAGGTCAGGCACAGCGCCTGGAGGATCGGCACGTCGAGGCCGGTGAGCGCGCCCGCGTCCCAGGCCTCGTCGTCGCCGCCCGCGCTCGCCTCGGCGGGGCGGGTGCCGCCCGCCGCGAGGACGGTGGTGACGATGGCGTCGGCGCCGGTCAGCGCTTCGATCAGCTCGGGCTCGGGGGTGCGCAGCGACGCCACGTACAGCGGCAGCGGGCGGGCGCCGGACGCCTCGATCGCGTCGCACAGGGTGTGCACGAAGGCGGTGTTGCCGCTCATGTGGTGGGCGCGGTAGTAGAGCACGGCGACCGTGGGGCCGCCGGCCTGCGACGCGGGCCGGTCCAGGGCGCCCCAGGAGGGCGCGGGCTGCGGCGGCTCGAAGCCGTGGCCGGTGAGCAGCACGGTGTCGGAGAGGAAGCGGGCGAGCTGCTCCAGGTTCGCCGGGCCGCCGTGCGCCAGGTACTTGTGGGCCTCGGCGGCGATGCCGACGGGCACCGTGGAGGCCGCCATCAGCTGGGCGTCCGGCGCCTGTTCACCGGTGAGGACGACCAGCGGCACCCCGGCGGCGGTCAGCCGGTCGATGCCGTCCTGCCAGGCGCGGACCCCGCCCAGGAGCCGGACGACGACCAGGCCCGCGCCGTCGAGCAGCGCGTCGAGATCGTGCTCGACGCTGATCCGGGAGGGGTTCGCGAAGCGGTACTCGACCGGGGTGTCCTCCGCGGCGTTCGCCGCTCGGGCGCTGAGCAGGTCGGTGTCGGAGGTCGACAGGAGCAGCAGCTGCTGGGGCATGCGTCGGCTGGCCTTCCTCGGGGTGTCCGCGCCCCGGGTGGTCGTTCGACGGCAGGAGTTCCTGGCTCATCCCGTGCCGGGCACGGGACTCACAGTGGCGGGACCGCGCCGGATTCGCACCGGCTTCCTCCCCTGTCGCCGTCGCTGGCGATGTTGGTCTGTGCGGCCATCGTACGGGGCCGGTGCGCACCCCGGTACGGGGCGCTCGTCACAGCCCCATGGGTATGCTCCCCGGCATGTCCCCCACCCACATATCCGCTGATCCCGCCCGGGGCGACGCCTGCCCGGGCGCGCTGCGGCTGCACGCGGCGGACGACGGTTTCCTGGCGCGGGTGCGGATTCCCGGCGGGGTGCTGACGGTGACGCAGGCGCGGGCGCTGGGCGCTCTCGCGGGGCGGCTCGGGGACGGCGTGCTCCATCTCACCTCGCGGGGAAACGTTCAGCTGCGCGGGCTGCGGGACGGCTGCGGCGGCGAGTTGGCGGACGCTCTGAGCGCGGCCGGGCTGCTGCCGTCGCCCGCGCACGAGCGGGTCCGCAATGTGGTCGCCTCACCCATGTCGGGGCTCGACGGGGGCGGGCACGTCGACGTACGCGGGTGGCTGCGCGGGCTCGACGCGGCGCTGATCGCGAGTTCCGTCACGCCCGAACTGTCCGGACGGTTCCTTTTCGCGCTGGACGACGGTCGCGGGGATGTCGCCGGGCTCGGCCCGGATGTCCTTCTTCGGGGGCTGCCCGGGGGCGACGGGCTCCTCTCCGTCGGGGGTGTGGCGTTCCGGGTGCCGTACGAGGACGCTGCGCGGGCTGCTGTGAGCGCGGCTGAAGTCTTTGTGGAGGCGGCCAGGGAGGTCTCCGATCGCCGGGTGTGGCGCGTCTCTGAACTCGGCTTGCCCGAAGGCGAGTTGACGGCCCGCCTGTCCCGTCGCCTGGGACTGCGCCCCGTAGGGGCGCGGGGAACTGCGCGACCAGCCACGACGAACGCGCACCCGACGACGGGCACGGGGCTCCGCCCCGGACCCCGCTCCTCAAACGCCGGAGGGGCTGAATGTGCCGGACCCGGCGTGGAAGAGCGCCCCGTAGGGGCGCGGGGAACTGCGCGACCAGCCACGACGAACGCGCACCCGACGACAACCGGCATCGCCCTCCCCTTCGGTACGGCCACCCCCGACCAGTGGGCGGACCTCGTAGCCCGCGCCGCAGAACTCCCCGCACAAGAACTCCGCGTCACCCCCTGGCGCCGCATCGTCATCCCCGGCGCCACCGAAGAGGAACAGCACCCCGAAACCCCCTGGACCCGCGTAGGCGCCTGCATCGGCAGCCCGGGCTGCGCCAAGTCCCACACCGACGTCCGCGCGGACGCCACAGCCCACCTCGCCGAGGCCCACCCGACCCTGCCCACGTACTGGTCGGGCTGCGACCGCCGCTGCGGCCACCCGGCAGGGACGACGTACATCGACATCACGGCCCGCCCGGACGGCGGCTACGACACGACCACCCGCACCACCCCACAACCCAGTTGAAAGAGCCGAACCCCATGTCCCTGTACGACTACGAGAAGGACGGCGCGGCGATCTACCGCGAGTCCTTCGCCACCATCCGCGCCGAGGCCGCGGCAGGCCTCGCCGCGCTGCCCGCCGACGTCGCCCAGGTCGCGGTCCGCATGATCCACGCCTGCGGCCAGGTGGATCTCGTAGCGGACATCGCGTACTCCGCCGGGGTCGTCGCGAAGGCCCGCGAGGCACTGCGCGCGGGGGCACCGATCCTGTGCGACGCCCGGATGGTCGCGAGCGGCGTCACGCGCAAGCGGCTGCCCGCCGACAACGAAGTGATCTGCACCCTCAACGAACCCGAAGTGCCTTCCCTCGCCGCCGAGTTGGGGACCACGCGGAGCGCCGCCGCGCTGGAGCTGTGGCGTGACCGCCTGGAGGGCTCCGTCGTCGCCATCGGCAACGCCCCCACCGCCCTCTTCCACCTCCTGGAGATGATCGCGAAGGGCGCCCCGCGTCCGGCGGCGATCCTCGGCATCCCGGTCGGCTTCGTCGGCGCGGCCGAGTCGAAGGACGCGCTCGCCGCGTCCGGCCTGGGCCTGGAGCACCTGATCGTGCGGGGCCGGCGCGGCGGCAGCGCGATGACGGCGGCGGCACTGAACGCGATCGCCACCGAGGCGGAGATCCTGGAGGACCGGGCATGAGCGCCACCCCCGAGACCACGGGCAGGCTGTACGGGGTCGGGCTCGGCCCCGGCGATCCCGAACTGCTCACCGTGGCGGCCGTGAAGGCGATCGGCGAGGCCGACGTCGTCGCGTACCACTGCGCCCGGCACGGCCGGTCCATCGCCCGCTCGATCGCCGCGCCGTACTTGCGCGAGGGCCAGATCGAGGAGCGGCTGATGTATCCGCTCACCGTGGAGACGACGGACCACCCGGGCGGCTACCGGGGCGCCCTCGACGACTTCTACGCGGAGGCCGCGGCCACGCTCGCCGCGCATCTGGACGCGGGCCGCACGGTCGCGGTGCTCGCGGAGGGCGACCCGTTCTTCTACGGCTCGTACCAGCACATGCACAAGCGGCTCGCGGACCGCTACGACACGACGGTCATCCCCGGTGTCACCTCCATCAGCGCGGCGGCGGCCCGGCTCGGGGAGCCTCTGTGCGAGGACAAGGAGACGCTGACCGTCATACCGGGCACGCTGGACGAGGACGAGCTGGCGGCGCGGCTCGCGGCGGCGGACTCGGCGGTCGTGATGAAGCTGGGCCGTACCTTCACCAAGGTCCGTACGGCGCTGGAGAGTTCGGGCCGGCTCGACGACGCGCGGTATGTGGAGCGGGCGTTCATGGCGGGCGAGCGCACCGGCCGCCTCGCCGACATCGACCCGGACTCGGTCCCGTACTTCTCGGTGGCGGTGCTGCCGTCCCGGGTCGAGACCGAACCGGCCGGGGCGCCGGAGCGCGGCGAGGTCGTGGTCGTCGGCACCGGTCCGGCGGGCGCGCCCTGGCTCACCCCCGAGTCGCGCGGCGCCCTCGCGAACTGCGACGACCTTGTCGGCTACACGACGTACCTGGACCGGGTTCCGGTCCGGCCGTGGCAGCGGCGGCACGGTTCGGACAACAAGGTGGAGTCGGAGCGCGCCGAGTTCGCCCTGGACCTGGCCCGGCGCGGGCGCCGGGTGGCCGTCGTGTCGGGCGGTGACCCGGGCGTCTTCGCGATGGCGACGGCCGTGCTGGAGGTCGCCTCCGAGGAGCGGTACGCGGACCTTCCCGTACGCGTCCTGCCGGGTGTCACCGCGGCCAACGCGGCGGCGGCGAAGGCGGGCGCTCCGCTCGGCCACGACTACGCGACGATCTCCCTCTCGGACCGGCTCAAGCCGTGGGAGGTGATCGCGGAGCGGCTGCACGCGGCGGCCGCCGCGGATCTGGTGGTGGCGCTGTACAACCCCGGTTCGAAGAGCCGCACCTGGCAGGTCGCGAAGGCCCGCGAGCTGTTCCTCGAACACCGGGCGCCGGACACCCCCGTCGTGGTCGCCCGGGACGTGGGCGGCCCGGAGGAGTCGGTCCGCGTACTGGGCCTGGCCGACCTGGACCCGGCCGAGGTCGACATGCGTACGCTGCTGATCATCGGCTCGTCGCAGACGCGGGCGACGACGCGCGGCACCGGCGCCACCATCGCCTGGACGCCCCGCCGCTACCCGGAGACGCCCACGACCCGCTGAACCCAGGCGGCGGCCTCCGCCACGGTGGCCGCCACCTCCACGCCCTGCGGCACGGGCGGCCGCCGCACGACGACGACCGGAATCCCGGCCTCACGGGCGGCGGTCAGCTTGGGCGCGGTGGCGGCGCCCCCGCTGTCCTTGGTCACGAGCACATCGATCCGATGCCGGGCGATGACCTCCCGCTCCCCCTCCAGCGTGAACGGCCCGCGATCGAGCAGCACGTCCATGCGCGGCGGGAACGGCGGCTCGGGCGCGTCCACGGCCCGTACGAGGAAGTGGGCGCCGCCGACGTGCGCGAACGCGGCGAGCCCCTGCCGCCCGGTGGTGAGAAACACCCGCCCGAACCCGGCGACGGCCTCGGCCGCCTCCCCCAACGACCCGACCTCCCGCCAGTCGTCCCCATCCTGTGCCACCCACCCGGCCCGCCGCAGCGCGAGCAACGGAACCCGGGCCTCGGCGGCGGCCCCGGCTGCGTTGAAGCTGATCCGCTCCGCGAACGGATGAGTGGCATCGACGACAGCGTCCACCCCGTGTCCCCGCACCCAGTCAACGAGCCCAGGAACCCCACCGAACCCCCCGACCCGCACCTCCCCCACCGGCAACCGAGGCGCGGCGACCCGCCCCGCGAGCGAACTGGTGACCCGCACCCGCCCGTCCAGCACCTCAGCCAGCTCCCGGCCTTCGGTGGTCCCACCGAGGATGAGTACGTGCGGCAACGGGGGCTCCATGGGCTTGCTCGGACGAAGGGGGTGCGCCCACTCAAACACACGGCGCGCCGCCCCGAACGCCCCGGTGGGCCGCCTCAGGGCTCCCTGCGCACGGGCCGCCAGTCCGAGGGCCAGGGGACGTCCCGTTTGGCCGGGCCGGGTACGCCCAGGCCGATGCGGGCGTGCTCGATGTAGAAACGCTGGGCCTGCCGGAACTCCGCGGAGGCCTGCTCCCAGCTCTGGTCGACCTCGGTGGGCACGTCGCGGGCCAGGAGTTCGAGCCGCCACAGGCAGTGGTCCAGCGCCTTCGACGCGGTGTTCGTGTCGGTGTCGCCCAGCAGGGCGCAGGTCTCCGTCAGTGCGGAGCGTCTGGCTTCAAGGGCGCTCATCTCGGCCAGGACGTCCGCGGTGAGTTCCAGCGGTGCGGGGCCCGTCACCAACCCCCGCCCGGCGGCTATGCGTTGATAGCGGGCCGCCAGTTCCTTGACGGTGTGCAGGTACTCGGCGTACGCGTCCAGGCGGCGCGCGTCCCACCGCACGGACTGCTCACGCCGCCACCGCGACCGCTCGCTCAGGCTGCCCGCGAGAAACGACGTGACGGCGCCGAGCGCCACGCCCGCCAAAGGAATGATCTGCCCCGACAGACTCATGGAGACTCCCCCGTCGATCCCGGCCGTTCCCGTCGACGGCCGCCCCTGGCCGGGACGGTACCCCGCGTGTCCCCCGCGCATCGGCACAGCCGGAACAGCGCCCCCTCAAGTAACCGCCCCGAGTCGGGGTCCACGTGCGTGGAGCCCGCGTCAGCCCCGGCCCCGCCCCGCGTCGCCCAGGTCCCTGACCGCCCGGTCCAGGCGGGCCCGGCGGTTGTCCGGGGTTGCCTGGAGGAGGGGGAGCAGGACCAGGTAGCGGGCGGTTCGGTCGAGGGCGTCGAAGGCTTCGCGGGCCGTCGGGTTCGCGTCGAGGGCCGCCGTCAGGTCGTCGGGGACGGCGGCTGTGGACTGGGAGGCGTAGGCGCGGTCCCAGCGGCCGTCGTCCTGGGCGCGGCGCACCTCGGCGAGTCCGGGCTCGCGCATCCGGCCGGCCGCGGCCAGCGCCGCTACCTTCTCCACGTTCACCCGCGACCAGACGCTGCGCGCCCGCCGCGGCACGTACTTCTGCAGGTAGTAGCGGTCGTCGAGGGCGCGCCGCTGTCCGGAGATCCAGCCCCAGCACAGGCCGATGTCGACCAGTTCGTCGTCCGTGACCGACGCGATCCCCGACGCCTTCTTCGCCACCTTCACCCACACGCCCTCGCGCCGCGTGTGCTGCCCGGACAGCCATTCCTCGAAGGCCGCCGCGTCCGGGAACGCGCGGACCTCCACCCCGTCGAACTCGTCCATGCGGGCAACCTAACCCGGCCGGTGCATCGGCTTCAGCGATTGCGGGGATGGTTGCGCGCCGCGCGTTCGTTGCCGTGTTTGTAGGCGCCGGTCCAGCGCGCCATCACGAGCTGGGCGTCTCCCGACTCGACCTCCTCGAGGAACTTCTCGGCCCGCGCGCCCCGCAGCGTTCCGGCGGCGCGGCCCTGATGGGTGATCGTCACGGTGCCGTCGGGGCGCTGGTCGTAGGTGAAGCCGTAGGGGCGGGGCATGGCGGGATGGTAGGCCCCGGGCGGGCGGGGCCGGTACCGGGTTTCCCGGCTCAGCAGTCGTGCCGGTCCCGGTCCGCCGAGTACAGGTGGCTGTCGCGGAACTGGGAGGCGCCCAGGGTGCGGCCCACCAGGATCACCGCGGTGCGCCGGACTCCGGACGCCTTCAGCTGGTCCGCAATGTCGCCGAGGGTGCCGCGCAGGACGAGTTCGTTGTCGCGGCTCGCGTAGGCGACGACCGCGGCGGGACAGTCGGCGCCGTAGTGCGGGAGCAGCTCGGAGACGATGCGGTCCACGTATTGGGCGCCGAGGTGCAGGACCAGGAGGGCGCCGGACGCGCCCAGCGTCGCCAGGTCCTCGCCGGGCGGCATGGGTGTGGCCTGCTGCGCGATGCGGGTCAGGATGACGGTCTGGCCGACCGTGGGCACGGTGAGTTCGCGCTTGAGGGCCGCTGCCGCCGCCGCGAACGCGGGGACGCCGGGGACGACCTCGTACGGAATGCCGTGCGCGTCCAGGCGGCGCATCTGTTCCGCCACCGCCGAGAACACCGACGGGTCGCCGGAGTGCAGGCGGGCCACGTCGAGGCCGGCCTCGTGGGCAGCGACCAACTCCCGCTCGATGGCGTCCAGATCGAGGTTCGCCGTGTCGATCAGGCGGGCGTCCGGCGGGCACTCGGCGAGGAGTTCGGCCGGGACCAGCGAACCCGCGTACAGGCACACCTCGCAGGCGGCCAGCCTGCGCGCGCCGCGCAGCGTGATCAGGTCGGCGGCGCCGGGGCCCGCTCCGATGAAGTAGACCGTCATGAGGGGTCCGTCCCTGCTGTGTTCGCTGTCTTCGTTGCTGACCATTGGGTGACCGGCATCGCCTGACGCCAGCCCGTGAAGCCGCCGACCGGCACGGCGTGCGCGACCGAGAGCCGCGTCAGGTCACCGCCGTGGCGCCGGTAGTGGTCGGCGAGCAGCGCCTCCGACTCCAGCGTCACCGTGTTCGCGACCAGCCGGCCACCCGCGCCGAGCGCCTCCCAACAGGCGTCGAGCAGGCCCGGAGCGGTCAGGCCGCCGCCGATGAACACCGCGTCCGGGGAAGGGAGTTCGGCCAGGGCCGCCGGTGCCGCGCCCGTCACGACGTGCAGGCCGGGGACGCCGAGGCGGGCCGCGTTGCGGGTGATCCGCCCGGCCCGTTCCGGCGAGCGTTCCACGGTGTACGCGCGACACGACGGGTGCGTGCGCATCCATTCGACGGCGATCGAACCGGAGCCGCCGCCCACGTCCCAGAGGAGTTCGCCGGGGGCGGGCGCGAGCGCGGCCAGCGTCGCGGCCCGGACGTGGCGCTTCGTGAGCTGCCCGTCGTGCTCGTACGCGGCGTCGGGCAGCCCCGGCACCGCGCCGAGGCGCAGCGCGTCCGGGGCGCGTACGCAGGTGACGGCGATGACGTTCAGGGCGTCGCCGGGCGGGTGCGTCCAGTCCTCGGCCACGCCCTCGTGCGCCGTCTCGGCCTCGGCGCCGAGCTGTTCCAGGACCGTCATCCGGCTCGGGCCGAAGCCCCGGTCGGTCAGCAGCGCCGCGACCGTCGCCGGGGTGTCCGCGCCCGCCGACAGGACCAGGACCCGGCGCCCGTCGTGCAGGACGGCGGCGAGCCGGTCCGCCGGGCGCCCCACCAGCGACACCGTCTCGGTGCCCTCCAGCGCCCAGCCGACGCGCGCGCACGCGTAGGACACGGACGACGGGTGCGGCAGGACCCGGAAGGCGTCGGCGCCCGCCGTCTCGGTCAGCGTGCGGCCGATGCCGTAGAACATGGGGTCGCCGCTGGCCAGGACCGCGAGCCGGGAGCCCCGGTGCCGCTCCAGGAGGCCGGGCACGGCGGGCCTCAGCGGCGACGGCCACGCGACGCGCTCGGCGGGGCAGGCGTCGGCGGGGAGCAGGGCCAGCTGGCGCGGGCCGCCGATGATCACCTCGGCGTCGGCG
Organism: Streptomyces sp. NPDC057694; assembly: GCF_042799415.1. Taxonomy (NCBI): domain Bacteria; kingdom Bacillati; phylum Actinomycetota; class Actinomycetes; order Kitasatosporales; family Streptomycetaceae; genus Streptomyces; species Streptomyces sp. NPDC057694. The sequence continues at coordinate 69,236 of NZ_JBHVIX010000027.1, read as the reverse complement.
AGCGCGGCCCGCGAGACGGCGGGCAGGCCCGGCCAGCCGTCGGCGCCGATCCCTACGACCGTCACGGGTGTCGGATGCGCGGGAGTCACTGCCTGGTACCTCGTGCCGGGTGCGTCATGCTCGGAAGAACGGAATGGACGGAATCGACGGAATCGACGGGAACACCGTCAAGGACGTCATCGTGGGAGCCGCACTCTATCGGGCGACATCGGCTCCCCTGCCGAGCGCCCCAGGGAGACCCCTCTTGACCCGCACCGCCCTCACCGGCCGCGTCGCCCCCATCATGCCGAGCCGCACCCTGTCGGTGACCATCGACTTCTACGCGGTCCTGGGCTTCGAGGCCACCACCCACCTGCCCGACGACGGCTATCTGATCCTCGTACGCGACGACACCGAACTGCACTTCTTCCACGCGCCCCGCACCGACCCGCTGACCACGGCGCACGGGGCGTACCTGCGGCTCGACGGCGGCGCGCATATCGCCGACGCGCTGTACGAGGAGTGGCGCGCGACCGGGCTGAGCGCCGACCCGTACGCGACGCCGCGGCTCGTCGAGCCCGACGACACGGTGTACGGGATGCGGGAGTTCGCGCTCGTCGACCCGGACGGGAATCTGCTGCGCGTCGGCGCGGTCCTGGAGGCCACCGAGGGCTGACCCGGCGGGTGTTCCGGCCGCCGCCCCGGCGGCGGACCGACGCGCCGCCCGGCGCCACGGTCCGCGGAACCGCCCCTTCCACGGTGTTGGCTCGGACCTCCGGGACACCGAGCAGGAGGAACGAGACGCACATGGCCAGGAACGGGGCGGCGGCGCGGGCCTGGGTCGTGTCCGCCATGGTGCTGGGGGCGTCGACGGCCGGGGTTCCGGCGCACGCCGCCGACGGGGACGGCGCGGACACGGGGCACGCCGCCGTGGTGTGGCCGGTGACGGCCACCCCGCACATGACGGCGGCGGCGCTCGGTTCGGGCGACGACGCGCGGGCGGTCTTCGACTCCGACGAGCTGGCCGGCCTGTTCGCGGACGGCGGGCGGCTGCGCGAGGTCGTCGACGCCGGCAAGGGCCGCGCGGTGAGCTGGGTCCTCGACCCCGATCTGGTGCTCGCCGCGCAGGCCATGGCGCGCGGCTACCGCGTCGCGGACAGCGCCGAGTCCACCAACCCGCAGGACAGCACGCAGGGCACCGGGCAGAGCGCCGCCCGGGCGTGGCTGGCCGACCTGAAGGGCGCGGTGCGCGGCCGCGACGTGTGGCTGCTGCCCTACGCGGACCCCGACATCGCCTCCCTCGCCCACCATCCGTCCGGCGACACCGACGACCTGACGGAGGTCGTCGCGAACCTCGCGGACGACGCGAAGAAGAACGTCGACTCGATCCTCGGCACCGGCACCAGAACCGGGCTCGGCTGGCCCGCCGACGGCGCCCTGGACACGCGGATCACCGGAGTCGCGGGCACCCTGGGCCTGACGTGGATGCTCGCCTCGGGGCAGGGGATCGACCCGGCCGGCGCCGACCCGGTGACGCTCGGCGACGGCGACGACGCGATCACGGCGCTGCCGTACGACACGGACGTGACGACGGCGCTGGGCCGCATCAAGGACGAGGACAAGGACGCGGGGGCGTCTGCCAGTCCGGGTGCGTCGCCGAGCACGTCGTCCGGTACGCCGTCCAGTACGTCACCCAGCGCCTCGCCCACCCCGTCCCCCAGCGGCACCGACGCCTCCCCATCCGACACCGCCTCCCCCTCCCCCTCCGCGTCGGAGAAGCCCGACACCCCCGACCCCGACACCGTCGACCGGATCACCAAGCTCCTGAAGGCGAACACCCGCCCCGTCGTCGTCCCGCCCCGCGACCTGTCCGGCACGGCGGCGAACGCGCTGGCCGCGGCGATCGACTCCGGGACCGACGACGGCTGGCTGGAGCCGGAGGGCATCCGTACCGCCGACAACGACCCGGTCACCGGCGCGGCGGGCGCGTCCTCCGCGTATCCGTCGCGACTGCGCGCGAGCGAGCTGACGTCCGATCAACTCGCGGCGGCGGCAGGTGACTTGGACGGTCTCGCCACGCTCTCGAAGGTGCTCGCCGATCCGAAGGTCACGACGGCGTCCGTGCACGCGGCGATGGCGCGCGCCCTCTCCACGGCCTGGCGGGGCCTGGACGACGCCGACCAGGAGACGTTCCAGCAGCGCACGAGCGCGTTCCTGAGCACGTCGGTGGCGTCGCTGCGGATGGTGCCGAAGTCCACCGTCACGGTGACCTCGGGCGACGCCACGATCCCGGTGACCGTCGACAACGGGCTCCAGCAGCCGGTCGCCGGGCTCGAACTGCGGGTGACCTCAAGCGACTCGGAGCGGCTGCGGATCAACGACGGGACGCTGGCGGTGGAGGCCGCCGGCTCGGCCAGCCACACCAACCAGCTCTCCGTCACCGCGAGGGCCAACGGCAAGGCGCAGCTCACGGCGCAGCTCTACACGACCAGCGACGGCAAGCCGTGGGGCGACCCGATGACGTTCGAGGTGGATGTCGCCTCGGTGTCGTCGGGCGCGATCGCCGTGGTCGCCGTCGGGGTCGTGCTGATCGTGCTGGCCGCCGCGGTCCGGATGCGGAACGTACGCAGGAGGCGCGCCAGGGAGGAGTCCCCCGACGCGCCCGACGACACCCCGCACTCCCCGCACACCCCCGACGGTCAGGACTGAGCGCGCAGGGTCCGCAGGATCAGCCACTGGTCGCCGTAGGCCATCGCGGTGCCGAGCACGGCCATCACGATGCCGACCGTCACCCCGCCGACGGCCGTGCCGACCGCGAACCCGGCCGCGCCGAGCAGGGCGTGCACCGCGAAGCGGACGGCGACCAGGCCGAGGGCGAGCAGCCGGGTGCGCTTGTTCTTCCACAGCGCCTTCATCAGACGCATCCGCTTCTTGAGGACGGTGAGGGAGAGCACCAGGTTGAGGACGATCAGGACGGGGAGCAGCGCGTACGTGGCCGGGTAGGCGCGGGCGATGTCGAAGACCCCGGCGAAGCAGCCCGCGATCGGGAAGTACCAGGCGGGCAGCCCCTGGAAGTCCGCCGTGGCCCGCTCCTCGACCATCGTGCCCCGTGCGACCGTCGCCGTGTCCGCGCTCATGTCCGTCCCCCTGGATTCCGTGTGTCTCGTCTGTCGCCGGCCGGTTGTCTCCGGCACGACTGAGCTTCGCGGAGAAGGGGGGTCCCTCGGCAGAGCGAGCCGTCCTCACTCGACACGTACAAATGTCACGGCCCGCTCTTACCCTCGCGACCTACGCTCCCGCCCGTGCGCCGCCACCTCAGCCGGTACGTCGCCGTGGCCTACGCCGCGGCCGTGCTCGCTCCCCTCCCCCACGCCCTCGCCGCCCCGTTCCTGCCGTACCTGCTCGCCCTGATCATGTTCAGCGCGGGTCTTCAGGTGCCGGTGCGGGAGCTGGCCCATCTGCTGCGGGGGCCACGGGCGCTCGCCGCCGGGCTCGTCGTCCATCTCACCGCGCCGCTGCTGATCGTCCCGGCCGTCGCCTGGGTGCTGCATCAGTCGTCGGACTCCGACGGGGGCAGCGGGGTGACGGCCGCCGTGATCCTCACCGTCGCCATGCCGGTCGCGGCCGGTGCCACCGTGTGGACGGGCCGGGGCAACGGCGACCAGCCCACCATGGTCGGCCTCGTGCTGCTGTCGACGCTGCTGAGCCCGCTGACCGTCCCGCTGACCGTGGCGGCGCTCGCGCCGCTGCTCTCCGACGCGTACGCGGGCACGCTCACGGCCGTCGCCCACGACACCGGTTCCGGGCTCGCCCTGACCGGGGTGCTGCTGCCGTGCGTGGCGGGCATCGCGGTGCGGCTGCTGCTTCCCGAGCGGCCGTTGACGCGGGTGCGGGGCACCGTGCTGCCCACCGCGACGGCCGGTTCCCTGGTGCTGACGTACGCGAACGCGGGCGGCGCCATCGGCCCGTTCCTCGCCCACCCACGGTTCCTGCTGCTCGGGGCCGCGCTGGGGGTGGCGGCGGCGGTGTGCCTGCTGTCGTTCGCGCTGGGCCGGGTCACCGCGCGCGTGCTGCGGCTCGACCGGCCGGCCGGGGCGTCGGTCACGCTGGCCTGCGGCATGAACAACAGCAGCGCGAGCGCCGTCCTCGTCTCCGCCGCGCTGCCGGACCGGCCGCACGTGCTGCTGCCGGTCCTGGCGTACGGAATGCTCCAGAAGCTGGCCGCGAACCAGGTCGTGACCCGCGCCATGCGGTCCTCCGCCTGACGGCCGTTGGCGCGGGTGTGGAGCGGCCGTGACTCAGGCGGCCGGTCCCCGACGCGCGCCGGGGGCCCGTTGGTCGTCGTGCGCGGTATCGGGTCTGCTGTCGTCCCGGCTGTCGGCGGCGGTCAGCAGGAGGACGGCTGCGAGGCAGAAGGCGAGAGGGGGACGCGTGCGCATGGTCCGAGCCTGCGCGCGCGAGGGCGCGCACGCATGTGGGGGCGGGCCGTGCGAGCTATCCCAGGGCCGGTTCTACGCACGCTTCAGGCCCGGTTGGCGGGCCAGTCCGGTACCCACAGTTCGTCGTCGGGGACCGGCTCCCGCTCGTAGCGGTCGGCCAGGTGCGCGCGCAGCAGCCGCAGTGCCGGGTGCGGGTTGTCGTCGCGCCACAGCAGCCAGTGCGGGTAGACGGGCGTGGGGCGGGCGAGGGCGACGAAGTGCAGGCCGAGGCCGGTGGGGCGGGTGAGCGGGGTGCGGGTGCCGATGAACGTGCCCAGGTCGTCGGAGGCGGTGATGGTCCGCGCCATGTGCTCCATGCCGAACGCGGGGCCCGACGCGTCGAGGCGGAACCCGAACGCGGCGGCGAACTCGGCGTAGTAAACGCCCCATTCGCTCGTCGGATCCAGGCCCGGCATCACGATCCGCAGCCCCGCGAGATCGGCCGGGGAGACGGTCTCCCGGCCCGCCAGGGGATGCGCGGGGCCGACCGCCAGGACCGCAGGCTCGTCGAGGACCCGCGCCGTGCGCACCGGCGCGGGCAGCCGCTCGGCGGGCAGGCTGTGCGCCCAGAACGAGGCGTCGACGCCGCCGTCCCGGACCGCTTCGAGGGCGGCCCGGCCCGCCGTGCGGACCACCGTCACGTCGAGCGCCGCGTCCGGGTGGGCCCGGTGGAAGTCCTGGAGCAGCCCGGCCGTGCTCACGCGCGTGCCGAGCACGTCCACGCGCAGTGGCCGCGCGCCGGGCCGCACGGCCGCCTCCGCCTCCGCGACGGCCGCGAGGACGGCCCGCGCGTGCGGCAGGAACGCGGTTCCGTCGAGGGTGAGGCGGGCCCCGCGCGGGGTGCGCAGCAGCAGCCGTACGCCGAGCTGCCGCTCCAGGGCGGCGATGCGCTTGGAGGCGGCCTGCTGGGTGATGCCGAGGCCGGCGGCGGCGAGCTGGATCTGCCCCTCGTCGGCGACGGCGACGAAGGTGCGTACGGCTTCCGGATCCACCCCGCCATACAACCACGGGTTGTACGGGGGTGCCGTGTCGGTTGTTTGATCCGGGGCGGTCGCTGCGGCTTGGATCGCAGGTCATGGGCGATGTGCGGGGAGTACGGGCGGGGCGGCTCGGGCCGGATTTCGGGTGGCTGTGGGCGGCGTTCGCGGTGAGTTCGGCGGGCACCATGCTCGCCTTCGACGCGTTCGCGCTGATCGCGGTGACGGTGCTGCACAGCAGCTCGGTGCAGGTGTCGTTCCTGTCGGCGGCCGGGATCGCGGCGGGCGCGCTCTTCGCGGTGCCGCTGGGGCCGTGGGTGGAGTTCCGCCGCAAGCGGCCCGTGATGGTCGGCGCCGACCTGGTGCGCTGCGCGGCCCTGCTCACCCTCCCCCTCGCGTACGCCCTGCACGCGCTGAGCTATGCGCAGTTGGTGCTCGTGTCGGTGGTCGTGGCGACGGCCGACATCGTCTTCCGGGCCGCGAGCGGCGCCCATCTGAAGGCGCTGGTCCCGCAGGAGGGGCTGATGGTCGCCAGCGCGCGCTTCGAGTCGACGACCTGGACCACGACGGCGCTGGGCCCACCGCTCGGCGGCGCCGCGATCGGCCTCTTCGGCCCGCTGACGACGGTCCTCGGCGACGCGGTGAGCTACCTGCTCTCGGCGGCCGGCGTCCGCCGCATCCGCCGCCCCGAGCCGCCGCCGCCCACCGCCGCCTCGACCCGGATCACCCGCGCCGACATCGCCGAGGGATGGCGCTACCTCTGGCGCACCCCGTACCTGCGCGCCCTGTTCCTGAACTCGACCCTCGTCAACGGCCTGATCATGGTCGGCGCCCCGCTGATGGCCGTCCTGATGCTCCGCGAACTCGGCTTCCCCGCCTGGGAGTACGGCCTCGCCTACGGCGTCCCGTGCATCGGCGGCCTCATCGGCTCGCGCCTGTCGTCACGCCTCGTACGCCGGTACGGGGAACAGCGCGTCCTGCGCTGGAGCGGCACCGCCCGCGTGTGCTGGCCGGTGGGGCTCGCCCTCACCGGCACCGGTACGGGTGGGCTGCTGACGGTGATGGCCGTCGAGCTGGGCCTGATCACGTGCATCGGCGTCTACAACCCGATCCTGGCCAAGGAGCGCCTCCAGCACACCGACTCGGACCGCCTGGCCCGGGTCCTGTCGGCATGGACGGTCACCGGCAGAGCGGTCACGGCCACGCTGACGCTGGCCTGGGGCGCCCTGGCCTCCCTGATCGGCACGCGTCCGGCGTTGGCGGTGGCCGGGGTCCTGCTCCTGGCGACCCCGGCACTGCTCCCTACAACTCCCCGAGCTTCGCTGCCCGAACGAACGCCTCGAACGCCTGCGACGGGACCGTGATGGTGCCGCCCGCGGGGGTCTTGGAGTCGCGGAGGGCGATGTGGGGGTTCAGGGCGGCGTACTCGACGCACTGGCCGCCGGTGTCGCCGCTGTACGAGGACTTGTGCCAAGCGGCGCCCGCCAGGGGGGCGCATTCGACGCAGTCGCCGCCGCTGTCCCCGCTGTAACTCGACTTACGCCAGGCCGCGTTCCTCGTCGTCCAGGTGATCCCCATAACGCTCCTCCATCACGCGGCTGATCAGCGCCGCGGAGTCCTCCACGGAGAGCGCGGCAGCCTGCAAGCGAGCGTAACGGAATGCCCCCTCCTTGAACGTCTCGGGCCCGGCTGTCGCGTGCCCCTGCGCAAAGTCCTCGGTATAGAGGACGTTCGGGTCGTCGTCGAAGCGCAGAAGGTTGAACGATCCCGTGAGGCCTGTGTGTTGACCGACCGCATAGGGCAGCACCTGGATGTTCACGTGCCGCTGCCCTCGGAAGCTCAACAAGTGCGCAAGTTGGTTCCACATGACGTTTCGGCCACCGATCGGTCGGTGCAGCATCGACTCGTCCAGCACCACCCACACTTGCGGCGGCTCGCCCCGCTCCAGGATCCGCTGCCGCTCCATGCGCGCGGCGACCAACTCGTCCAGGTTCGGCGGGCTGGGCGCCTCCATCACGGCGCGTGCGTACGCCTCCGTCTGGAGCAGCCCGTAGACGACCTGCGCCTGATAGGTCGAGATGTACGTCGCCTTCGCCTCAAGGCCCGCGTACTGCTGAAACCAAGCCGGAAGCTGCGACCGAAGCACCAGCCCCACCAACCGCGCGAACGCACCCCCGGTCTCCAGCGCGGCGTCCACCCGCTCGGCGAAATCCCGGGTCGGGACCTTGTGGGCGGTCTCGATCTGGCCGATCAGGGATGCGGTGCAGAAGAGTTTGGCGCCGAGCTGTGGCTGGCTGAAGCCGGCGGCCTCGCGCCAGTACCTCAGCTCGGAACCGAAGTGATCGAGCGGCGACGCGCTCGGGTCGAGTTGCCGGATGTGTGCCATGGCCGTCCCCCAACAGGAGTCAAGGTTCATTTCCCCGCCGTGACTGACCGTAGCCACACGAAAACTCACCGCACAGCCGAACCGACCGATCTCCACCCCCAACCCGGCAACTTGTTGGGACCCCCTCACGGAACAGCCCGTTGGGGCCGCCCCTCTCCCGGAAGGACCGCGCAGGCCAGGAGGCTGGAAGGGCTCAACTGCCCACCCGCCTACGGGAGTCACGATGCAGCACGCCCTGAACCACTTCACGGTCGGCGACCACTCGGCCCGGCACATCAGAAGGATCATCCGCGACTACGCGCGGCAATGGGGGATGGCAGAACTCTCGGACGCGGCGGAGCTGGCGGCGACGGAGCTGCTGACGAACGTCGTACGGCATGTGCCGGGCCGTAGGTGCTCCCTGGTGATCCTGCGCCTGGAGGGAGGCCTCCGGGTAGAGGTGACGGACCCGGACCCGCGCCCGCCGGTGCTGAGGGTGGCGGACCAGCTGGCGGAGGGCGGGCGGGGCCTGATGCTCGTACAGGCGGTGACGGACCGCTGGGGATCGCAGCCGCGCCCGCCGGGCAAGTCGGTGTGGTTCGAGTGCGACGCGAAACGGGACGCGGTCAGCGGTTGAGGTCGGGCCGCTGCGGGGCACTCTGTCGGCGGGAGAAGGCGTCACGCAGCTTCCCGCCCATCGCGGCACTCTCCTCGTCCGACATCGGCTCAGCGAAGTCGAGCACCGGCAGATCGACGTCTCCGATAGGAGATGCCGGTCGCGGCGGGATCTCCCATCGGCCGATCGGGATCATGCGGGCAACCGGGCGGCCATGCCTGGTCACCGTGATCTCTTCGCCGCGCTCGACCCGGTCGAGCAGCGCCGAGGAATGCCGACCGAGTTCGCGTGCCGTGACGTCCATGGGCGCCAACGTAACGCCCGCCGCCACCCGATCAGGCGCCCCCGGATGCCGGTCCCCCCAACCCTGTACAGAGTTGCGGCATGGCCGCCCCCTCCTCCTCGTACGGCGCCGTCCCCCTGGTTCCCGGTGCCGAGCCCCTGCCCGAACTCGATGTGCCGTCGCCCGGCCGCCAGCACCGGCTGACGGTGCTGCTGCGGCTGCTGCTCCTGCTGCCGCACGCCGTGCTGCTCGCCGTGCTCGGCGTCGTCACGTTCTGCGTGGCCGTCGTGGCGTGGGTGGCCACGCTGATCCTCGGCCGGGTGCCGGACTCGCTGGAACAGTGGCTCGCGGGGTACGTCGGGTACGCGACCCGGTTCGACGCGGCGGCGATGCTGCTGACCGACCGCTACCCGCCGTTCCAGGTGCTCGGGGAGCCCGGCGGCTACCCGGTGCAGGTGCGGCTGCGCTCCACGGCCCTCAACCGGGTCGCGGTGTTCTTCCGGCTGCTCCTGGTGATCCCGGCGGCCGTACTGGCCTCCCTCGCGGTGGCCGGGTGGTGGGCCGTGGCGCTGGTGTCCTGGATCGTCGTGCTGGTGCTCGGGCGGATGCCGCTGCCGCTCTTCGAGGCGACGGCGGCCGTGGTCCGGTACCGGATGCGGGTGTCCGCGTACCTGCTGCTGCTGACGTCCGCGTACCCGAAGCGGCTCTTCGGCGACCAGTCGTCGGCGGACGCCGTCATCGGCATCGTCCGGGGCCCTTCGGCGACCCGGCCGCTGATGCTGGGCACGGCCGGGCGCGTACTCGTCGGCGTCTTCCTGTTGCTGGGCGTGGCGGGCTGGGCCGGGAACGCGGTGGGGTACGAGCCGTCGCCGGCTCAGGCGGGCACGGAGCGCGTCTCGCCCTGAGCCGCCAGCAGCGCCGCGAGCCCCGTGCGCGCCCCACACGCATACGCCTCCGCCCGCCGCGCGGGCGGCAGCAGCCCGTCGAGCAGGGCCTCGGCGCGGCGGCGCACCGGGGCGAGGTAGGGGGAGCGGGGCAGCGGGATCTCGTGGAAGGCGTCCACGGCGCCGAGGAGTCGGGCGGCCAGGAGGCCGTCGCCTGACAGGGCCGTCGCGTCCGCGAGGAGTTCTCCGGCGCAGCGCCCGCCGATCGGCGAGCCGTACGCGAGGAACGTGCGCAGCGCCTTGCGGGCCAGCACCTGCGCGGAGTCGGCGTCGCCCTCCCAGCGCAGCACCTCCGCCCGCGCGTAGCGCGCCCACGCCTCCGCCCAGCCGTCCCGCGCCGCGCCGGGGTGCGCGGGGCCCGGCTGGGCCGTCTCCAGGGCGGCCTCCGGGTCGGTGCGGACCAGGGCGAGGGCCAGCGCGGCCCGGATCTGCGCCGGTCCGGGGCCGAAGTCGGAGGTGTCACCGGCGAGTTCGAGCGCCGTGCGGAACTCGACGGCCGCCGCCTCGGTGCGGCCCTGCCACAGCGCCGCCGCGCCGCGCAGTTGGGCGAGCAGGCCCAGACAGTGGCCGTCACCCGCGCGCACCGCCTCCGCCCAGGCCGCCGTGAGCAGCGGATCGGCCCGCTCGGGCGCGCCCAGGTCGAGTTCGAGCCAGGCCGCGAGCCACAGCGCCCGCGCGGGCGGCGGGGCCTGGTGCAGGGCGAGGGCGTGGCGCAGCAGGGTGCGGCCCTCGGCGGTGTGCCCGCACGCCGTCCACAGGAACCACAGGTGCACCACCACGTCCAGGGCGGTGGCCGCCTCGGCGCGCGGGGACAGCGGCGAGGTCTCCGGGTCCATGGCCGCCCGCAGTCCGGGCAGTTCGCGGCGGGCCAGGGCGGCGGCCTCCTCCTGACGGCCCGCGGTCCACCACTCGGCAGCCTGTCGGGCGACGCCGAGCGCCCAGCGGCGGTGCGCGAGGACGGCCGCCCAGCGTTCGCCGGACAGCTCCAACTCCCTTTTGGAAACGGCTAGTTGAGCGGGCGGGAGATGGTAGCGGCCGGAGTGCGGGTCCTGGATCAGGGCGTGCGGGGCGATGCGGTCGAGGATGCCCAGTACCTCGGTGGCGGGCAGCGGGCCGCCCCCGCACACCTCGGGCGCCGCCTCCCGCCGGAACCCGTCCTCGAAGACGGCGAGCCTGCGCCACAGCAGCTGTTCGACGCGGGAGCAGCGGGCGTAGGAACGGGCTGCGGCGGCCAGTTGCCGCTCCCCCGGACCGATGCCGTCCGCGTCGCCATCGGCCGCCGTCCAGGCGCGGGCCGCCTCGACGAGCGGCCCCGGCACCCCGCCGAATCTGCGGCACAGCCGGGCCGCGCCGTCCGGGTCCCGGTCCACGGCCGCGTCGCCGAGCACGGCCCGCAGCAGCTCCAGCGCCTCGGACGGCCGGTCCGCGCCATCAGGTACGGATGCGTCGAGCGGGCGCAGCACCATGACGGTCTCGCCGCGCAGATGGCACGGGCGCTCCGCGACGACCAGCACCGTCAGCTCCGGCAGGTCCAGGAGCAGCGACGCGACGAGGGCGGTGCCCGCGCCGCCGAGATGGTCCCAGTCGTCGAGCACCAGCAGCGGCCCGGACCGCCCGGCGAACCGGTGCCGCAGCCGCGCCCCGACCCCGGCGAGCATCTCCGGCTCGTACCCGGCGCCCGACTCCCACACCACCTCGCGCCGCAGCTGCCCCACGGCCTCCAGCGCGAGCCGGGTGCGGCCCACGCCGGGCAGCCCCGTCAGACAGACCAGGCGTGCGGTGGCGAGACGGGACAACAGAGCCGCCAGATCCCGTCCCCGGCCCACGAGTTGGCCGCCGCCGGACGCGTCCTCGGCCCTGTGCGCCGCCATCGTCACCGATACCCCCGGTTCCGGCCACAAAGGCCCGTTCGATCACCCGGGGACCCGCATGCCCTATTTAATGCATATGCCTGGGGTCAATGTTCGTACGGCGTCCGGCGCCATCACCGGGTGACCCGGACAACCACCGAGGAGCAGCAGTGCGTACACGGGAATCCGCCATCTCGGAGGCCGATCTCACCCTGATCCACGCACTCCAGCTCGCCCCGCGCGCCACCTGGTCCCAGCTCGCCGGGGCGCTCGGCCCCACCCCCGACACCCTGGCCCGCCGCTGGGCCCGGCTCACCGCGCGCGGACACGCCTGGTCGGGAGTGCTGCCGGGCGCGCTGACGGCGGGCAGCCCCGCCGTGACCGCCGCCTGGATCAGGGTCGAGTGCGCGGCGGGCACCGTGCCGGCCACCGCGGCGGCCCTCACCGAGGACCCCGGCACCCTGACCGTGCAGCACGTCACCGGCGTCGCCGACCTCGTCGCGTACGTCGCCGCGCCCGACCCGGCCGCCCTCGACGCCTACGTCGTGGACCGGCTGCACCAACTGCCGGGCGTCCGCGCCACCCGCACCCACGTCGTCACCGCCCTGTACACCCCGGCGGCGTCCCCGCGCCTGGACCAGCTCACGCCCCGGCAGATACGCGCCGTGCGGGAGCTGGGCGGCCGTCCGGGCCGCACGGTCCGCCCCGGCCGTACCGCGCCGCTCACCGCGCCCGACCCGGTCGACCAGCGGCTGCTGCTCGCACTCGCCGAGGACGCCCGGACCGGCGTCGCCACCCTCGCCCAGCGGATCGGCGCCAGCGAATCGACCGCCCGGCGCCGCCTCGCCCGGCTGGAGACGGCCGACGCCGTGCTGTTCAGAACCGAGGTGGCCCCGCGCCACTCCGGCCGCCCCGTCTGGGTCCTGATCTGCGCCGACGTGCCCCCGGACCAGCTCGCCCCGGTGGCCGCGGCTGCGGGCCGGCTGCGCGGCACCCGCACCGTCACCGCCGTGACCGGACCGCACAACCTCTTCGTCTGCGCCTGGCTGAGCCGCGTCGAGGAACTGCCCGGCTACACCGAGAAACTGGCCCGCGCCGCCCCCGGACTGCGCATCGCCGACACCAAGGTCTCGCTGCGCACGCACAAACTCGGCGCGCACGTGCTCGGCCCCGACGGACACCGCGAACGCGTCGTCCCGCCGGACATCTGGGGCATCTCACCCCGCGCCTGACGGCGTGTACACCCCGGCTCACGGCGGCCGCGCTGCCACAGTGACCACGACCCCCTACCCCAATTCGTCGGTTACGCCGGTTACTACGGCTGTACACCGGTTCGGGAGCTTTCGTGGCACACGTACACGTGATCCTCAATCAGAAGGGCGGCGTCGGAAAGTCCACGCTCGCCGTGAACCTCGCCGCCGTGACGGCCGACGTCCTCGGAGGCCCCCTCGGCGGCGGCGACGAACAGCCGCCCGTCGTCGCCGTCTCCATCGACCCGCAGGGCTCCGCCGTGTGGTGGTCCGAGCGCGTCGGCGACGGCCTGCCCTTCGACTTCGTGCAGGCCCACGACGACCTCGCGGGCCTCGCCGCGCTGTCCCGCATCCCGTCCGCGCAGCACGTCTTCGTCGACACCCCGGGCTGGCTCGACCTCTCCGAGGACGACGGCGCCGACCCGCTCGGCAAGGGCGCCGCGGCCGACGCCCTGCGCGCCGTGCTGTCCAACGCCACCGACGTCATCGTGCCCGTCGAGCCCGAACCGCTCGGCTTCCAGCCCACCCAGCGCACCATCGAGAAGGTCGTGAAGCCGCGCGGGCTGCCGTTCCGCGTCGTCATCAACAACTGGGACCCGCGCGACGGCAAGGCCGACCTGGAGCAGACCCGCGCCTTCGTCGAGGGCCAGGGCTGGCCGCTCGCCCGCACCGTCGTACGCCACTACAAGCTGCACACCCGGGCCAGCGCGGACGGCCTCGTCGTCACCCAGTACGGCGCCAACAAGGTCGCCCTCCAGGCCCGCGAGGACTTCTTCCGCCTCGCCCTGGAGGTCGGCCTCGCCGCGATCCCGAAGCCCGCCCGCAAGCCGCGCGCGAAGTCCGCGACGAAGACCGGCGCCGGCCCTGCCGAGAAGGCCGCACCCAAGCCCCGCAAGAAGAAGGTGACCGCCTGATGGGCCGCCGGACCGATCTGTCCTCCCTGCTGGCAGCGGCCAAGGACGGCGAACCGGCCATGGCGACGGCGGTGCGCAAGCGGCCCGACACCAGACCGCTCACCGTCCGCGTCACCGAACTCGCCGAGAACCCCGACAACCCGCGCCACGAACTCCGTGACCTGGAAGGACTCGCCGAGACGGTCCGCGAGCGCGGGGTCCTCCAGGCCCTGGGCGTCGTCCCCGCCGCCGTCTTCCTCGCCGCCCACCCGCACCACAAGGACGCGGTCGGACCGTCCCCGTACGTGGTCCTGCACGGCCACCGCCGCCTCGCCGCCGCCAAACTGGCGGGCCTGGACGAGGTGCCCGTCCTGGTCCGCGACGACGCCACCCGCTCCGACGAGGACGCGCTCATCGAGAACGTCCAGCGCGACGACCTCACCGAGCTGGAGCAGGCCCAGGCCATCCAGGGCCTGATCAGCGCGTACGGCTACTCGCAGCGGCAGGTCGCCGCCCGCATCGGCAAGACCCAGGGGTTCATCTCGCAGCGGCTGTCCCTGATGAAGCTGCGCGAGGACCTCCAGGAGGCACTCGCCGACGGCCGGGTCTCGGTCGAGGACGCCCGGCGCATCGCCCGGCTGCCCCGCGACGAGCAGGAGCTGCCCGGACCGGTCACCGGGGCGACGGTCCCCGCGGCCCGCCAGGAGAAGCGCGAGCGCCGCCGCAACGATTACGGCGTAATCGAACTCGACAGCCGCTCGACGCCGGAGGAGATCGTGGAGGCCCTGCGCCGCCATCTCGCCCCGGCGGCGCTGGATCGCGTGGTGAAGCTGCTCGGACGGTAGTCCCCCACCGTTTACCGTTGGCCCGTGCTCGATCTGCCGTCCCCGTCCGTGAAGGACGCGCCGCCGCCCGCCGAGGCCGTCGCCCCGCTGATGCGCGGTCTCGACGTCCTGCGGCGCCTCACGGACGCGGACGGCACCCTCGCCCTCGCCGAACTGGCCCGGGGCACCGGGCTCGCCCGCTCCACGGTGGACCGGATCTGCGCGACCCTCGCCCACCTCGGATACCTCCGCCTCGACGGGCGGGACGCCTCCCTCGCGCCGCCGCTCATGGCCGTCGCCAACGCCTGCCTCGACGCGCTGCGGGTGCCCGGACCGCTCGGGCCGCTCGCCGACCGGCTCGCCGACGAGCTCGACGAGTCCGTCTCCATCGCCGTGCCGGACGGGGACGACATCCGCTTCGTCCATCAGGTGCTGCGGCGGCGGGCCCTTTCGATCAGCTTCCGGGTGGGGGATCTGCTGCCCGGGGAGGGATCCGCGCCGGGGATCGTGTTCCGCCGGGGGGCCTCGCCGTCCGTGGACGATCAGCTGGTCGAGCCGGGGCTTGTCGCTGTGGCGGTGCCCGTACGCGGGCCCGGCGGGGATGTCGTGTGTGCCGTGAGCGTCGTCAGCCATACGAGTCGGCACTCGGCGCGGGGCCTGCCGGGGGTTGTTCGGGGGGCTCTGGAGGCTTGTGTGCGGGACATGGAGGGGGTGCTCCGTGACGACGCCGAGGTCACGGGGCTCCGCCCCGGGCCCCGCTCCTCAAACGCCGGAGGGGCTGAATCTGCCCCTGTGCAAGCACTGGCCCGCGGGCTCTCCGTGCTCACCGTGTTCAGCGGGGAGCGGCCCGCGATGACGCTCTCCCAGGTCGCCGAGGCCGCCGGACTGTCCCGGGCCAGTGCCCGGCGGGCGCTCATCACCTACGAGTATCTGGGGTACGTGCGTCAGGACGGCCGTGTCCATCGGCTCACCCCGCGCGTGCTCGGGCTCGGGTGCGCGCCGTTGTCGCGGACCACGGTGCCGCGGATCGCCGGGCCCCATCTGGCCGCGCTGTCGGACACGCTCGGTGAGTCGGTGGGGCTGTCGGTGGCGGACGGGGAGTGGGTGCGGTGCACCGCGCGGGTCGCTCCGCGCCGGGTGATGAGCGTCGACATCGGCGTCGGCACGCGGCTGCCGGCGGGGGCGACGGCCGCCGGAGAGGTGCTGGCCGGGAAGGTCGGCGAGGCCGTGGCCGACGGGCCCGAGGACGGGCTGTGGTCGGTGGCCGTGCCGCTGCGAGGGCGGGACGGAAGCGTCGTCTCCGCGCTCGACGTCACCGCGCACCGGGGGCGCGGCGAGCGCACCGCCTGGGCGGAGGCGCTGCGCGCGACGGCCGCCGGGATCGAGGCGGACCTGCGCGTCACCTCGCGGTTCGTGACCGTCCCCCGCCACTGACCCGCTACCGGCCCGTCACCGACCCGTGTGAGACGCGGGTCTCAAGGGCGTACGGACCTTCGGCCCTACCCCGGGCGACCAAGTCCCCGCGACCCTTTACACGTATGCCTTTCTCCGGCTCCAGCAGCTTCACCTCGCCCACCCGTGCGGCACGGACGACCGTGCGCCCCACGGACCGCTGGCGTGCCGCGCTGCTGGTCTCGCTGGTGTCGGTCGTCAGCATCGTCTCGCTCGGCCTCGCCACCCCGGCCGACTTCAGGACCCGGGCGCTGCTCGGCCTGGTGCCGATCGCCGTGGGGGTCCTGACCTCGGTCATGACGACCGCCGTGGTCACCGGGGTGATGCTCGCCCTCTACATCACGCTCCAGATCATCGAACCCACCCCGTCCGGCGGCTGGGCCGTGCTCGGCCCGCTGCTCATCGGCACCGGCGGACTGCTCGGCGTACTGATCGCCCGCCGCCGCGAGGAGCAGCACGCCCGCATCCAGGCCGTCGTCGACATCGCGGAGGCCACCCAGCGGGCCGTGATGCGCGCCCTGCCCGACCACGTCGGCGACCTGCACATCGCCGACTTCTACCAGCCGGCCGCCCGCGCGGCCCGGGTCGGCGGCGACTGGTACGACTTCCAGCCCTCCCCGCACGGCGTGCGCGCCGTCCTCGGCGACGTCAGCGGCAAGGGACTTCCGGCCGTGTCCGCGTCGGCCTCACTGCTCGGCGCGTTCCGCGAGTCCGGATACCACGAGGCCGATGTGCGCGAGGTGGCCCGGCGCCTGGAGATCGCCATGCAGCGCTACAGCGCGTGGGCCAGGGTCATGGGCGAGGAGGAGCTGCCGGACGCCTTCTCCACGGCGCTGCTGCTGCACTTCCCGCCCGGCCTCGACGCCGTGGACATCGTGAACTTCGGGCACGAGCCGCCGCTCGTCGTCGGCGCGGACGGCCGCGTGCACACCCCCGACGTGCCGCCCGGCGTGCCGCTCGGCATGGGGGCGCTCGGCGCGGAGCTGCCCGAGCCGGTGCGGCTGCCGTTCCGGGCCGGCGACACGCTCGTGCTGTTCACCGACGGCGTCACCGAGTGCCGGGACGACGACGGCGTCTTCTACCCCGTACGGGACCGGCTGCCCGGCCTCGTCGAGCGGCTGCCCGCGGACGCGCCGCCCGCCGAACTGCTCCGCCGTATCGCCTTCGACCTGCACGGACACCGGCACGGGCCGCCCAGCGACGACACGGCGATCACCGTCATCCGGCGGACCGAGGGGCGCGTGAAGCCGTACGCGACGCCCTCGGACGCGGTGCTGTACGAGCCCGCGGGTTCCGCCGGGGAGTCTCAGTACGCGACCGACATGCGCGAGCGCGCGTGCCCGTCCCGCTCGACCTCGTCGACGAAGGCGATCGCGTAGTCCTCGGCGCTGATCCGGCTGTTGCCGTCGGCGTCCACCATGAGCCGGTCGCCGCCGATCCGGAACTCGCCCGTGCGCTCCCCCGGCGCGATCTCCGCCGCCGGTGAGATGTACGTCCAGTCCAGGTCGTCGACCGTGCGCAGGAACGCCAGGACGTCCCGGTGGGCGAGCGCCTCGCCCAGGTAGGCGTCCGGGAAGCCCGGCTGGTCCGCCAGGGCCTGCCCCGGGGCCACCTCAAGGCTGCCCGCGCCGCCGACCACCACAAGGCGTCCCAGGCCCGCCCTGCGGACCCCGGCGACCAGCGTCTCGTTCATGTTCAGGAACGGCGCCGTGGGGTTGCTGCCGTCGCGCGGCGGCGCCACCGCGGAGGCCACCACGTCGTGCCCCGCCGTCACCTCCGCCACCCGCGCGAGATCGGTCAGGTTCGCCGAGACCGCCGTCACGCCCGGCACGGGGGAGCTGCCGGAGCGGCTGACGGCCGTGACGCTGTGGCCGCGCTCCACGGCCTCCGCGGCGATGCGACTGCCGACCATGCCGGTGGCTCCGAACAGCACGATGTTGAGGGACATGATCACAGCGAAGCACGACGCCCCGTGGTGCGCATGTTGCGCAACGTACGCCAAAAGAGGTCAATGGAGAGCGGGGGGACCCTCGCACGAAAGGAGCCCCTCATGGCTCAGCATGCGGCCCCGGCGCCCAGACGCGCCGCCTCCGGCTTCTCCCTCACCAGCGCGGCCGTATGGGTCCCGGCGGTCACCGGCGTCCTCTACGGCTTCTGGGCGGCGAACATCCAGCGCTTCGGGCAGGGCGTCACCGGCGGCAACGTCGCGCTCGGCTTCGTCACCGGCATCATCGTCGCGGCCCTCTGCTTCGGCATCCACCAGTGGTCCCGGCAGCTCGCCGGGCGCCATCTCGCGGTGCGCGCGGCGACCTGGGGAGCGTTCGCCGGCATCGCCGTCGGCTTCCTGCGCTCCCTCGGCAACGACGCGGTCCTCTGGCCGATCGTGCTCGGGCTCATCGTCGCGTCGGCCGTCTTCGTGATGACGTACTACCGCTTCTACACGTCGGAGGCCTGACAGCCGGACAGAGAGGAGCGGGGGGGGGGGGGGGGGCCCCCCCCCCCCCCCCCCCTCCTCTCTGTCACTGCCTCCTGCTGCCTCCTAGTTGGTGACGCCGAACTCCACGCGGTAGTCCGAGCGGAAGTAGAAGCTGCTCGGGCTGTTGTTGTCGTGCCGCTGCTTCTCCGGCGGGCAGGGCACCGACGTCCCCGAACAGTCCGGCGGATTGGCGCTGATGGACACGTAGGCGGCACTCGCCCAGCCGTGGGCACCGGTGAACCAGTACCAGTCCGAGGTGCCGTGCACGGACGATCCGTGCGTCACGCACTCGATACGGTCCTGGCTGCCCGGCGCCATCCGGTAGACGACGGATGCCGAAGTACTGGGCCCGGAACGGAGGTTGAGGTCCGTGGACGAGACCACCGTGCCCCAGACGACGCTTCCGCCACCGCTGTTCGCACTGGCGGGAGCCGCCGCCGACACGGCGAGCACGCCGCCCGTGAGCAGGGCGGACGCGACAAGGGCCATGGGCGTACGACGCATGATCGGCCTCCAAGCTCCCCACTCCAGGAAACACCCGTTCGGCCCAATGGACCACTGGAGCCGTCGGCCTTCCGCAGGGGCCGCCGTAGGCCGTATGCAGGCATCCCGGTCGCGCCCGGCCGCCCCGCGCCCTTGCCTGGAACGGTGACCCGAACCCTCCCGTCGACCGTGCTGCTCGTCCTCGCCTGCCTGCTCGTGCCCCTGGGCACCCTCTCCACCTGGGCGAAGTACGAGATCGGCGACAGCGACCGCTACGTGGCCGCGATGGCGCCGCTCGCCACCCAGCCGGACATCCAGAGCGCCGTCGCGGACGCGATCACCGACGGGGTCATGAAGAACCTCGACGTGGGCCCGCTCCAGTCCACCGTCGAGGACTACCTGCACGACGCCGTCGTCTCGTTCACCGGCACCGCCGCCTTCCAGAAGGCGTGGAACACCGCCAACCGGGCCGCCCACGACGCCGTCCAGCAGGCCATCGACGACGACAGCTCAGGACCCGTCACCCTCGACCTGGCGCCCGTCACCGAGCAGGTCAAACAGCAACTCAAGGACGAGAACGTGCCGTTCGCGTCCCAGCTGCCCGTCACCCACACCGAGATCACCATCCTGCCCGCCGACGACCTCGACTCACTGCGCAAGGGGCTCCACATGCTGCAAGTGGCCGGTCTGTGGCTGCCGTTGGCGGCCGTCGTGTTCGCGGTCGCGGGCCTCGCCCTCGCCGTACGCCGCCGGCGCGCGGTCACCGCCACGGGGATCGGCATGGCGCTCGGCGCGGGCGCGCTGCTGCTCGCGCTGGCCATCGCCCGCTCGCTCACCCTGAACGACCTCGCCGACAGCGCCGACGAGGGGGCGGCGGGCGCCGTGTACGACGCGCTCACCGCGACGATGCGGACCGCGTCCTGGGTGATCGTGGGCGTGGGGCTCGCCGTGGCGCTGGCGGCCTGGCTGACCGCACGGTTCGGGCTCGGGAGGCGGCGCGGGGTCACCCGTTCGGAGGCGCCCGGCATGCCGTCGGGCCGTCCCGGAGGGACTCTGCCGATGACGCAGAAGGAGGGTGCCCCATGAGCCAGACCACTCCCGACCCGGGCCCCGGCCCCGGCACCGGCCCCCACTCCGCCTGGTCGGCGGAGCACCGCACGCCGCGCCCCGACCCGGGCCCCGGACAGCCGCCCGGCACCGGCTGGGCGAGCGGCGGCCTCATGTTCGCCGGTGTCCTCATGCTCGTCAGCGGGGTCCTCGGGATCCTCAACGGGATCGCGGGCATCGCCAAGGACGACGTCTACGGCCGCATCGGCGACTACACGTACGCCTTCAACCTCACCGCGTGGGGCTGGATCCACCTCGTCATCGGCATCCTCGTGGCCCTCACCGGCTGGGGCCTGCTCAAGGGCGCCGACTGGGCGCGCGGCGCGGGCATCGGGTTCGCCGCGCTGTACATCGTGGAGTACTTCATGTTCCTGCCGTACGCGCCCGTGTGGTCGGTGATCTCCATCGGCATCGGCGTCTTCGTCATCTGGTCCCTGGCCACGGCCCCGGCCAACCCGGGCACGGGCCGCCACGCCTGACGCGCCCGTCCGGGGTTGTCGGTCGGGTGCGGGCCGGTGGGGCTTCTCGCGCAGTTCCCCGCGCCCCTGGAGCATGCGCTTCGCGCAGCTCCATCGATGAGATGCCGCACGAAGTGCGCATCTCAGGGGCGCGGGGAACTGCGCGACCAGCCCCCACCGGCCCGCACACGAACCACAACCCAATAAGGGGCGCGGGGAACTGCGCGAGAACAGGCCACCGGCCCGCACCCGACCGGCAACTCACAGACCTCGCATAATGGCGGCATGCCACCCCGTCTCAGCCCTCCCGACTGGCTGGTCAGCACGCCGCAGCGGGCCCCGACCCCCTGGCCGGCCGTGGCACGAGCCTCAGTGGCACTGGCACTCCCCCTCGCGGCAGGCCTCGCCACGAACCACGTCACCTACGGCGCCCTCGCCGCGATGGGCGGCCTCTCCGGAGTCATCGGAGACACCGCGGACGCGTACCGCATGCGGATCTTCAACATCGCCGTACCCCAGCTGTTCGGCGCGATCGGCGTGACCGTCGGGTCAGCCGTGTTCGGCCAGGGCTGGCTCGCGGTCGCCGTCGTCACCGCCGTCGCGCTCGTCTCCGGAATGATCTCCACGATCGGCGCGGTCGCCTCCGTCTCCGGACTGCTCCTGCTCCTGAACTGCGTGGTCGGCGCAGGTCTGCCGATGCCCGGCGAGTGGTGGCTGGCGCCGCTGCTGATGACCGGCGGCGGCCTGCTGGTGCTGCTGCTCGCGCTGCTGGCCTGGCCCCTGCGCGCCGGGGCCCCGGAACGAGCCGCCGTCGCGGCGACGTACCGCGGCGTCGCGAACCTCCTGGAGGCCGCCGCCACCGACGACCTCGCCTACGCCGAGACCCGCCTCGCCGTCACCCAGTCCCTGAACCAGTCCTACGACCTGGTCCTCGCCCGCCGCGCCCTCGCCCACGGCCGCAACCCCGAACTGGTCCGCCTGGTCAGCGAGTTGAACGCGGTCACGCCCATCGTGGAGGCCGCGCCCGCCGCCCACCAGTGCGGGATCCCGCTGTCGCCGTCCGTGCCCGCCGCCGTACGGCACCTCGCCGACACCATCGCCGCGGGCCGTCCCGACGACGTCGGCACCCTCGACCTGCCCGAGCCCGACGGCCCCGCCTCGCGCGCCGTCGACCACGCCCTGCGGCACGCCGCCGAGGTCGCCTCCCGGCGCGGCGACGCCGACTTCACGTACGTCACCGGCACCGGATCCGACAGCGACGACCGCCTCGGCCGCCCGGCCGCACTGCGGGTCCGGGCCCGCCGCGCGACCCGCAACGTCCTGCTCTCCGCGACCTCCTGGCGCTACGGACTGCGCCTCGCGCTGTGCATCGGCCTCGCCCAGGCGCTGGTGTCGATCGTGCCGGTGCCACGCTCGTACTGGGTGGCGCTGACCATCACGTTCGTCCTGAAGCCGGACTTCGGGTCGGTGTTCTCGCGGGCCGTGCTGCGCGCGGTGGGCACCGCGGTGGGCCTGGTCCTGGCGGCGGCCGTGCTGTCCCAGGTGCCGATCGGCTGGTGGAACGTGCCGGTGATGATGCTGCTCGCGCCGCTGATCCCCGCCCTCACCCCGCGCGGCTACGGCTTCCAGACCGCCGCCATCACCCCGGTGATCCTGCTGCTCTCCGACATCCTCAACCACCAGGGCACCGCGCTGCTCTGGCCCCGGCTGCTCGACAGCCTGATGGGCTGCGCCATCGCGCTCGTCGCGGGCTATCTGCTGTGGCCGGAGAGCTGGCACACCCGGATCGGCGACCGGCTCGCCGACGCCGTCGCGGACGCCGCCGACTATGTGGAGTGCGCGTTCGGCTCCGCCGAGGATCCCGCCGTGCGGGCCCGGATGCGGCGCAGGCTCTACCGGGACCTGTCCGTCGTCCGCACCGAGTTCCAGCGGGCGCTCACCGAACCGCCGCCGACGGGGAAACGGGCGGCGGCCTGGTGGCCGCTGGTCGTCGCCGTCGAACGCATCGTGGACGCGACGACCGCGGCGCGGGTCCGGGTCCGGCACGGCTTCCCGCCGCCGTCCCCGGCCGAGGTGACCCATGTGGTCGGCCAGCTGCGGGAGTTGGCGCAAGGGCTGCGCAGTTCGGTGGTGCTGTGGGAGGTGCGGGCCGACTTCGGCGCGACCGGGGAGCAGGACGGGGTCCTGGAACACGTACGCCAGGAAGTGGCCGCCGCGCGCGCCATCGGTGTCGGCGAGGGGCCGACGGCCGGTCAGCCGGCCGCGGGCTGAGAGGCCTCTCCGGCGCCTCCGGACGGTCCCGCCGGTCCCGCCGCCCGGTCGGACGCGCTGCGCAGCACGCAGAACTCGTTGCCCTCGGGATCGGCCAGGATCGCCCAGCCCGAACCGTCGGATGCGCGGTGGTCGGCCAGGAACGCGGCCCCGAGGCCGAGCAGCCGCTCCACCTCCTCGTCCCGCGAGGTCTCGGGGCGCAGGCACAGATGGATCCGGTTCTTGACCGTCTTCCCCTCGGGCACCTGGTTGAAGTACAGCACCGGCCCCTCGGCCAGCATCACCTGTGTCTCCCGGGCGCCCGGCCCGTCCTCCGGGTCCAGCGGGCGGCCGGTGACCGCGCTCCAGAACCGGGCCAGTTCATAGGCGTCCGCACAGTCGATCGCGACGTTCTGCACCACTGAGACCATGCGCGCGAGCCTCCCCGATCCCGGCGCCGGACGCCACCGGGACCTTCGGCCCGGACTTTCGGCCGGGTCTTTCGGACGGTTCCGCACCGCCGGGCACGGCTGTTACACAACGTACGGGTGACGCACACGAAGCCGCGCGACCGGCGTCCTACGTTCATGAAGGCAGCCCCGCAACCAGCCCGAACGACGGAGACGACCGACATGCGCGCCACCCGCCACCTCCTCCGTACCGCCACCCTCACCACCGGTGCGGTCGCCGCCCTGGCCCTCCCGGTCACCTCGGCCTTCGCGGACAACGCCCCCTCCCACGCGAAGGGTTACGCCGTCGCGCCGGCCGGCGACGGCTCGGTCGACGCCCGGCAGGCCGCGGCCCCGTCCGACAACAGCCGCTCCGCGCTGATCGCCGCGGGCGCCGGTGTCGCCGCGACCGGTGCGGCGAGTCTGGGCTTCGCCCTGTACCGGCGCGACAGCGAGCGCTGACCGAGCGCGCTCTCCCGCTCCACGGCTCCGAACAAGCCGTCGCGGGAGACGAGTTGGTTGCGGTACGGCAACCGGAGGATGTCCGGGGCGGCCCGTTCGCCCTCACCAATGGGCACAGAACCGCAGATCGCCGGTGATACGGCGAGGTCGATCGGCTCGCCCCTGCCCAAGATCCCCGTCGGCGGCGGCTAACCTTACGTGTCCGCCCTGGCCAGGGGTTCCAGGGACGCCGGGACCAACTCGACCAATTCATGCGGAAGGTTGCGCACATGGGCATTCTGGATCTGCTGCGGAACGCGTTCGGGCGGTCCCGCAAGAAGGACGACGCCGCGGCAGCGCCGGAACCGGAGGCCGCACCGGCCCCCGCTGCCGCCGCCGCGGACGAGCCGACCGTTCCCGCGCCGTCCGCTCCGGCCACCGCGCCGTCCGCGCCGGCCAAGGGGGCGTCGGCCAAGGTCCCCGCCCCGAAGAAGGCCGGCGCGGCCGACGATCTCGTGGCCGCCGCGTTCGACAACGTCTCGGTGCCGAAGCCGGCGAGCCCGGTCGGCGACGAACACATCGCCTCCACCACCGAGCCGTCGGCAGCCCCGAGCGAGCCCGAGCCGGCCACCGAGCCGGACAAGAAGGCCGGCACAAAGGCCGGCACCAAGGCAGGCGCCAAGGCTGCGGCCAAGGCACCGGCCGAGGCGGACACCAAGACGGAGGCCGAGCCGGAGACCAAGCCGGAGACGGCTGTCGAGGCACCGGCCGAGGCCGACTCGAAGGCCGATGCCGAGCCGGAGAGCCCCGCCGAGGCCCAGGTCGAGGCAGAGGCCGAGCCGGAGACCCCCGCCGAGGCGGACTCCAAGACTGAGACCGAGACCGCGCCGGAGGCAGCACCCGAGACCCCGGCCGTGGCCGAGGCCAAGGACGAGGCCGAGCCGGAGACCCCCGCCGAGGCACCGGCCGAGGCCCCCGTCGTGACGGACGCCGAGACGGAGCCCTCCACCGAGGCCGACGCCAAGACCGAAGCCACGCCGGAGACCCCCGCCGAGGCCGAGACCAAGGTCGCGGCCGAGCCGGAAGCCGCGGCCGAGCCGGTCGTCGAGCCCGCCGCCAAGGCCCCTGCCGCCAAGCCCGCCGCCAAGAAGAGGGCCGCCAAGGCCAAGCCCGCCACCGCCGCGAAGGCCGCCGAGCCCAAGGCCGCCGCTGTGGCCGAGCCCACCTCGGAGCCGAAGGCCGCCGAGCCCGAAGCCGCCGACGAAGCCCCGGCCGCCGAGCCCGAGCCCGCTCCCACCCCCGTGGCCGAGCCCATCGCCGAGCCGAAGGCCGAGGCCGAACCGGCCGCCGAGCCCAAGGCCGCGCCCGCCCCGAAGGCCAAGGCCAAGCCGAAGTCCGAGCCGAAGCCCGCCGCCGAGCCGCAGCCCGAACCCGTCACGGCCGCGGCCACGACTGCGGTCACGACCGAGGCCCCCTCTCCCGAGGCCACGGACACCACCCCCGAGCCGAACGCGGTGGCCGCTCACCCGGCCACCCGCGTCAAGACCCGCGCCCCGGGCCTCTCGGCCGCGTACAAGGCCGCCGGGGCCGCCCTGAAGAAGAACGGGCTGGTCGGCGCGCGGGCCACCGTGTACCTCGTGCTCGACC
Source organism: Streptomyces sp. NPDC057694 (assembly GCF_042799415.1). Lineage (NCBI taxonomy): Bacteria > Bacillati > Actinomycetota > Actinomycetes > Kitasatosporales > Streptomycetaceae > Streptomyces > Streptomyces sp. NPDC057694. The sequence goes on along the minus strand of NZ_JBHVIX010000027.1, from coordinate 44,014 downwards.
GGTCCGGGTCGATGCGGCCTTACTACAAGGACGGATCGGCGGCGGCGCTCGCCGAGCAGACCCTCGCGCTCGCCGCCCACCTGGACGAGCGGGAGACCCCGACCGTGCACACGGTGTTCTTCTCCACGGACATCGACGCCACCGGCGACCTCACGCTCGACACGGACGGCCACGAGGGCAGGATCGACGAGTGGAACGCGGCGGCGGGCCGGATGGGCCGCACCAGCTACCACCGCGCGATCGAGGAGATCGTCGCCCACCACGAGAAGTCGGACGACCCGACCCGGCCCGCCCTGGTGGTCTTCCAGACCGACGGCCCGCCGGACGTGCAGCGCCCGGCGAACGAGGCCCTCGCGAAGGCGGCGGGCCACCCGCTGCACTTCCAGTTCGTCGCGTTCGGTGACCCGGAGTCCAAGGGCTTCGACTACCTGCGCAAGCTGAAGGCGGACAACGCCGGCTACTTCCACGCGGGCCAGTCCCCGCTGGAGCTGACCGACGCCGAGCTGTACGAAGGCGTCCTGGCCACCTGGCGCCCGTAGGACACAGCCCCGTAGGACACGGCAGGACCCCGCAGGACCGGTGAACCGGACGGGGGCGGTCCACCCGCTGAAACGCGGGTGAATCGCCCTCCCCCGGGCCAGTAGGATTTCGACCATGGCGGCCACTGGAACCGAGAAGCAGGGTGCGAAGGCGTACTACGTCTCCACCCCGATCTATTACGTAAACGACGCTCCTCACCTGGGCCACGCCTACACGACCGTCGCAGGGGACGTGCTCACGCGCTGGCACCGTCAGCGCGGCGAGAAGGTGTGGTACCTCACCGGCACGGACGAGCACGGTCAGAAGATCATGCGCACCGCCGAGGCGAACGACGTGACGCCTCAGGAATGGTGCGACAAGCTCGTCGAGGAGGCCTGGAAGCCCCTCTGGGAGCACCTGAACATCGCGAACGACGACTTCATCCGCACGACGGAGAAGCGCCACACGGACCGCGTTCAGGAGTTCGTCCAGGATCTCCACGACAAGGGTGAGATCTACAAGGGCGGCTACGAGGGCCCGTACTGCGTCGGCTGTGAGGAGTACAAGCTCCCCGGCGACCTCATCGAGGACGAGAACGGCACGAAGCTGTGCCCGATCCACAAGAAGCCGGTGGAGATCCTCAAGGAGGAGAACTACTTCTTCAAGCTGAGCGAGTACGGCGACAAGCTCCTCGCCCTGTACGAGGCGAACCCCGGCTTCATCCAGCCGGAGTCCGCGCGCAACGAGGTCGTGAACTTCGTCAAGCAGGGCCTCCAGGACCTGTCCATCTCGCGCTCGACGTTCGACTGGGGCGTCCCGGTCCCGTGGGACGACAAGCACGTCATCTACGTGTGGGTCGACGCGCTCCTGAACTACGCGACGGCCGTGGGCTACGGCGCGAACCAGGAGAAGTTCGACGAGACGTTCCCGGCGAACGTGCACCTGGTCGGCAAGGACATCCTCCGCTTCCACGCCGTCATCTGGCCCGCCATGCTGATGGCGCAGGGCCTGCCGGTCCCCGGCCGGGTCGCGGCCAACGGGTGGCTGATGGTCGGCGGCGAGAAGATGTCGAAGTCGAACCTGACGGGCATCAAGCCGCAGGACCTGACCTCGCACTTCGGCGTGGACGCGTACCGCTGGTACTTCCTGCGCGCGATCGCGTTCGGCAGCGACGGCTCGTTCTCGTGGGAGGACTTCACCGCCCGCTACACGTCCGAGCTGGCCAACGACTACGGCAACCTCGCCTCCCGCGTGGCCGCCATGGTCGGCAAGTACTTCGGCGGCGCGCTGCCGGAGGCCACCGCCGCGGGCGAGGCCGAGCAGGCCGTCCAGGACGGCCTGGCCAAGGCCGTCGCCGAGGCCGACCGGAAGATCGGCGAGGAGCTGGACTTCCAGGGCGGCATCCTGGCGATCTTCGACTTCGTGAAGCAGGTCAACGGCTACATCACGGAGCAGGAGCCCTGGAAGGTCGCCAAGGACACGTCGGAGGAGGGCCAGGCCCGCCTCGCGACGATCCTGTACACGGCCGCCGAGTCGCTCCGCGCGGTCGCCGTGCTCCTGAACCCGGTCATGCCGGAGACCTCGGCCGCGCTCTGGGACTCCCTGGGCGCCGAGCCGTCCCTGGGCGCCCTCGCCGACCAGCAGGTCCAGTCGGCCGGCACCTGGGGTCAGCTCCCGGTCGGTGCCACGGTGACGAAGGGCGCGGTGCTCTTCCCGCGCTTGGAGGACCCGAAGAAGGACAAGTAGGCAGACATGAGGGCGGCCCGGGACCGGTACGGTCCCGGGCCGCTGTCACATCAAGGGCCGCTCAGCCCGCCCACTCCTTGAGCGGCTCGGCGTCCAGCCCGATGCCGACCGGCTCCGCCACGGGTGTCCCGGGGTCACGGCGCGCGTCACCCCAACCGGGCACGGGCCTCAGGCGTCCCGCACCCGCAGCACCAGCCATCCCGCCGTCAGGGCCGCCCCGGCGTACCCCGCCAGCACCGCAAGCCCCTCGCCCGGGGACAGCGGTGCCGTGCCGGTGCCTGTGGCCGTCTGTACCGCGAGGCCGGCCGTCATGGGGGACGCCTTCTGGATGGTGTGCAGGACGTGGTCCGGCATCTTGATGATGAGGATCGCCAGGTACGGGCCGTACAGCAGCGCCAGCGCCACGCCCACCGCGGCCGCCGCGTGCCGCACGATCAGGGCGATCCCCGCGGCCAGCAGCGCGGTGAGCAGCAGATAGACGGCCGTACCGGACGTCGCCCGCCACACCACGCCCGACGACAGCGGGAGTTGGGAGACCTGGTCGAGCGTGCGCCGCCCGGCCAGCAGCGACAGCGCCACCGCCGGGACCGAGAGCGCCCCGACCGCCCCCGCGACCAGCAGGGTCTTCGCCGTGAAGACCTGACCGCGACGCGGGTTCGCCAGCAGCGTCGTACGGATCGTGCGCGGGTACTCCGACGACACCACCGCCACGGCGACGAGCACGGCGACGGTCTGCGCGACATAGACGCCGGACAGGGACAGCACCGTCGGATCGAGAGTCCCCGACTCCTTCGGGTGGGCGGCCGTGGCGACGAGGACCGTGCAGCCGATCATCGCCAGGGGCAGTGCGGGCAGGGTCCACAACTGCCCGGGCACGGTGCGGAGTTTGGTCCACTCGCCGTGCAGGGTGCGGGACATCCGCCTCCTCATACGTCCCGCCGTACGAGCCTGAAGCGCGCGGCGACCAGGGCCACGGCCACGTACAGGCACAGGACCCCGAAGCCCGCCCAGGGGGTGGTGGCGCTGTCGATGAGGTGCACCGTCTGCTGGATCGCCATGCCGGCCACCGGAGTCGCGCTGCTGACGAAGTCGCCGAGGGCGATGGAGGTGGTCGCGGCCACGAGGGGCAGCACCACCACGGCCATGAACATGAGGACGATCGCCGGGACCGTGCGGCGCAGCAGCGCGCCGACGCCCAGGCTGAGTACCGCGATCAGGGCGAGGAAGGCGGCGCTGCCGACGACCGCGCGGATGCCGGCGGGGTCGGTGAGGGACGGATTGTCGAAGAGGGGCGGCCGGAAGCCGTTGTCGCGCTGGTAGGGGCGGGCCAGGAGGAACGCGGCCACCGTGGCCGGCAGCGCGACCACGAAGACGGCCCCGCCGAGCACCGCGGCCTTCGCGGCGAGGACCCGGCCGCGGCGCGGGCTCGCCGTGAACGTCGTCCGTAGGGTGCCGGTCTTGTACTCGGAGGTGACGAACAGGACGCCGAGCGCGATCACCGCGAGCGTGGCGAGCTGGGTGCCGTCGTCCAGGGACTGCTTGACGAGGTCGACGCCGGGCCCCGCGCCGACCCCGGCCATGCCGAGGCCGCCGAGGTCACCGCTGCCGGTGACGGTGAGGGCGCCGGAGGCGGCGCGGTGGAGGGTGCCGGGGGCGGGTTCGTCCATCGGTGGTTCGGACTTCTCGGGCGGCTGCACGATGTCCGTACGAGACCAACTCCTCTGACCTACGGGCATGGTGACGTGGTCGAAGGTGGCCCGGCCCGTCGTCGGCACGGGATGGGCCGAGATCTCGGTGGGGCCGGTCCGCTTCTCGACCGAGCGCTTCGGCGAGGTGACGAAGACGCCGGCCTCGGCGCCCGTCGCCGGCAGATCCGCCACGGTCAGGGTGCCGAGGGTGTGCCAGGTGCGGCCGTCGGCCGACCAGGCACCGGTGACCCGCTGGCCCGCGCGGGTCATGCGCAGCCGGACCGGCGCCTTGACGTCGCTGTCGCCGACCAGCTCGTGCTTGCTGTCGGTCATCATGCGCACCCCGTGTCCGGGGGTCACCATCAGGGCGGCGTACGAGGATCCGCTCTTCGTGCCGTCCTTGAGCAGCAGTCCCGCCTTGGCCCAGGGGGAGCTGTTCTTCTGGCTCGCGACGCGGGCGGTGTACGTGCCGTCGCCGGTCGTGGTCGTCCGGTGGGCGAAGGTCAGGGTGTCGTACGCCTTCGGCCCGTCGTAGCTGGTGCTGCTGCCGCTCGCCGAGGCGATGGTCATCAACAGCAGCAGGCCGACCATGGCGATCAGCGCGAAGGCGGTGCTGCGCACGGAACGCAGCTTGGTCCACTCGGCGCGCAGCGCCCGCACCGGGCCGCTCATGACGCCTCCCGAGCGGTGAACTCGGCGCTGCTGGAGGTCAGTTCCATGTACGCCTCTTCCAGCGTGGCCCGGTGCCGTGAGAGTTCGGAGAACGGTATGGCCTGCGCGCCGAGGAGTTCCGCGACCTTCTGCGCGGTCGGCCCGGTGACCGTGAGGGACTCGGGACCGTTCACGACGACCGTGGCCCCGGCGGCGCTGAGCACCGTCATCGCCTCGGCGCGCCGGGACGTGCGCAGGGCGACGCGCTCGCCGGAGACCTCGTCGAGCAGCTCACCGACATCGGTGTCGGCGAGCAGCCGGCCGCGGCCGATCACGAGGAGATGGTCGGCGGTGTCCTCCAGCTCGCTCATCAGGTGGGAGGAGACGAGCACCGTGCGGCCTTCCGCGGCAAGGGACTTGAGGAAGCGGCGGATCCATTGGACGCCTTCGGGGTCGAGCCCGTTGACCGGCTCGTCGAGGATCAGCACGGGCGGGTCGCCGAGCAGCGCGGCCGCGATGCCGAGCCGTTGCCGCATGCCGAGGGAGAAGCCTCCGGCGCGTTTCTTCGCGGCCGGGGCCAGGCCGACCTGGTCGAGGACGAGGTCGACGCGGCGGGCCGGGAATCCGCTGTAGTGGGCCAGCCAGAGCAGATGGTCACGGGCCCGGCGTCCCGGATGCAGCGCCTCGCAGTCGAGCAGCGCCCCGACGGTGGCGAGCGGTTCGTCGAGCTCGGTGTACGGCTTTCCGCCGATCAGCGCCGTACCGCTGTCGGGCGCGTCGAGCCCGAGCAGCATCCGCAACGTGGTGGACTTCCCGGCCCCGTTGGGCCCCACGAACCCGGTCACCCGCCCCGGCAGCACCGTGAAACTCAGCTCGTCGACGGCGATGTCCCCGCCGTACCGCTTGCACAGTCCCCGGGCCTCGACGGCCGGGCCCTTCATGTCATCGGTCATGCCCCAGAAGGTAGGCACCACCCCCACCACCCCGCGTCCCACCACAGCGCGCTTTCCACCCCGCCCGGGTCCCCCGGCAGGGGGAGCCCGGCAGACCTTCGTCCGCGGGCCGGTGGGGGCTGGTCGCGCAGTTCCCCGCGCCCCTGAGGCGTGCGCTGCGCGCCGCCTCCCCTTGATGGAGATGGCGCACGCAGTGCGCATCTCCAGGGGCACGGGGAACTGCGCGAGAAGCGGCCACCGGCCCGCACCCGACCACGAACCAGGGCGAGCGCAGCTCGCTTCAGGGGCGCGGGGAACTGCGCGACCAGCCACGACGCAGCCCGCACCCGACCGACAACCGTCCCCCTCCCCCCGCAGGGTGACGCCCACCCACCCGACACCCCCCGATAATGACCGGCATGAAGGGGACCGCAACCGCCCGGAGAACCCTGACCCACCCCGACCTCCCGCTGACCGCGGCAGCAACCGTCACCGCCCTGGCCCTGACAGAAATCCTCGCCCCGGGCCCCACCGTCCCCTCCGACAGCCTCCTCGGCCTGCTGGCGCTGGCCCTCGGCGCCACCGTCCCGCTCGCCTTCCTGCACACCCAGCTCCTGCTCACCGCCGTGACCGTGACGGCGGCGACGCTGCTCACCCCGCTCACGTACGACCGGCTCCTGGTCTCCGGCCTCCCGGTGCTGGCCACCGTCCTGTACACGGTGGGGCGGCGCCTGCCGGGCCGCACCACCACCGCGTTCGCCGTCCCCTTCGCCGGCTACGCGCTGGCCGGCGGCGCGTACGGCACCGCTCTGCTCGTCGGTGCCGGCACCGCGCTCACCGCGGGCCACGCCCACCGCACCCGGGCCGCGAAGGCCCGCCGCGCCGCGGCCGACTGGGCGTACGCCGACACCGCCCTCGCGCACGCCGCGCTCGGCGAACGGGCGCGGATCGCACGGGAGTTGCACGACATCGTCGCCCACCACATCTCGACGATCTCGGTGCAGGCGGAGACGGCCCGCTACACGACGCCGGGGCTGCCGTCCGAGGGCGCGGAGAAGTTCCTGGCGATCGGTGACACGGCGCGGCTCGCGCTCACCGAGATGCGCCGCCTGCTCGGCGTGCTGCGCGAGGACGTGCCCGAGGAAGCCGTCCGCGCCCGGACCCCGCAGCCCGGCCTCGACCAGCTCCTCACGCTCGTGGACGAGGCCCGCGAAACGTCCGGCGGCGCGATCCGGCTCATCGTGCGCGGGCCCGTCACCCCGCTCGATCCGGGCCTGGAACTGACCGCGTACCGCATCGTCCAGGAAGCACTGACGAACGCCCGCCGCCATGCGCACGGCGTCGCGGTCGACGTGGAACTCCACTACAAGGAGGACGAGTTGAGACTCCGGATACGCGACTGCGGGCCGGGCGGCACCCCCGAGGGGGCGGCCGGACACGGCCTGCTCGGCATGCGCGAGCGCACCGCCATGGCGGGCGGCACCCTGCACGCGGGCCCGGCCCCGGCCGGCGGTTTCCTGGTGACGGCGACCCTGCCCGTACGGAGCCCCGGCGCATGAGCGACGGGAACTCCCCCGGCATCCGCATCGTCGTCGCCGACGACCAGGACGTCGTACGGGCCGGATTCGGCGCCCTCCTCGACAGCCGCCCCGACCTCACGGTCGTCGGCAGCGCGAGCGACGGCGCCGACGCCGTCCGCGTGTGCCGTGCCGTCCGCCCCGACCTGGTCCTGATGGACGTACGGATGCCGGGCATGGACGGCATCGAGGCCACCCGCCGCATCACCCGCGAGCAGCCGGACGTGCGCGTCGTGATGCTGACGACCTTCGACCTCGACGAGTACGTGTACGACGCCCTCGCGGCCGGGGCCAGCGGCTTCCTGCTCAAGGACATGCAGGCCGAGCGGCTCTTCGAGGCGGTCCGGGTGGTCGCGGCGGGCGAGGCGCTGCTCGCGCCGACCGTCACCCGGCGCCTCATCGCCGAGTTCACCCGGCTGCGCCCGCGCGCGCTGCCCGAACAGGCCCGCGCCGTCGACGCCCTGACCCCGCGCGAGCGCGAGGTGCTGCGGCTGATCGCCGAGGGACTGTCCAACCAGGAGATCGCGGTACGGCTCGTGGTGGGCGGGGAGACCGTGAAGACCCACGTCAGCCGGGTGCTCGCCAAGCTAGGGGTGCGCGACCGGGCGCAGGCGGTGGTGGCCGCGTACGAGTCGGGGATCGTGGTGCCGCGCTCGGGGTGAGGCGGCCGTCCACAGCGAACGCCAGGGGCCCGGAACCGACGAACGGTTCCGGGCCCCTTCAGGTCACACCAGGTGCTACTTCTTCTCGACCGGCTTGCGCAGCTGGATGTTGAGCTCGCGCAGGCGCGTCTCGTCCAGCTCGGTCGGGGCGCCCATCATCAGGTCCTGCGCGTTGCCGTTCAGCGGGAAGGAGATGGTCTCCCGGATGTTCGGCTCGTCGGCGAGGAGCATGACGATGCGGTCGACGCCGGGGGCGATCCCCCCGTGCGGCGGGGCGCCGAAGCGGAACGCGCGGAGCATGCCCGCGAACTCGGCCTCGACCGTCTCGGCCTCGTAGCCCGCGATCTCGAACGCCTTGAGCATGATGTCGGGCTCGTGGTTCCGGATCGCGCCGGAGGACAGCTCGATGCCGTTGCACACGATGTCGTACTGCCAGGCCAGGATGTCGAGGGGGTCCTTCTCCTCCAGGTCCTGCATACCGCCCTGCGGCATGGAGAAGGGGTTGTGGGAGAAGTCGATCTTGCCGGTCTCCTCGTCCTTCTCGTACATCGGGAAGTCGACGATCCAGCAGAAGCGGAAGACGCCCTCTTCGAAGTGCCCGGCACGCTTGGCGGCCTCGACCCGGACGGCGCTCATGATCTTGGAGACCTCGTCGAACTCGCCCGCGCCGAAGAACACGGCGTGGCCGGCCTTGAGGCCGAGGCGCTCGGTGAGGACCTTCATGTTCTCCTCGGTGAGGAACTTCGCGATCGGGCCCGCGAACGCGCCGTCCTCGCCGACCCGGATCCAGGCCAAGCCCTTGGCGCCCTGCTCGACCGCGTAGGCACCGAGGCCGTCGAAGAACTTGCGGGACTGCGAGGCGGTGTCCGGCACCGGCAGGGCGCGCACGTGCTTGCCCGCGAACGCCTTGAACTCCGAGCCCTCGAACACGTCGGTGATGTCGACGAGCTCCAGCTTGGCGCGCAGGTCCGGCTTGTCGTTGCCGTACTTCAGCATCGACTCGCGGAACGGGATCCGCGGGAACGGGGACGTGACCTCGCGGCCGCCGCCGAACTCCGTGAAGATCTCCGTCATGAGCTTCTCGATGGGCTGGAAGACGTCTTCCTGCTCCACGAAGCTCATCTCGACGTCGAGCTGGTAGAACTCGCCCGGCGAGCGGTCCGCGCGCGCGTCCTCGTCGCGGAAGCACGGCGCGATCTGGAAGTAGCGGTCGAAGCCCGAGATCATCAGCAGCTGCTTGAACTGCTGCGGGGCCTGCGGCAGCGCGTAGAACTTGCCGGGGTTCAGACGGGAGGGGACGACGAAGTCGCGGGCGCCCTCGGGGGAGGTCGCGGCGAGGATCGGCGTCGCCATCTCGTTGAAGCCGAGGGCGACCATCTTCGAGCGGATCGAGGCGATGACCGCGCTGCGCAGCATGATGTTCCTGTGCATGCGCTCGCGGCGCAGGTCGAGGAAGCGGTACTCCAGGCGCCGCTCCTCGTTCACCCCGTCGTCCGCGTTGATCGTGAAGGGGATCTGCTGGGCCGCGCCCAGGACCTCGACCTCGGCGGCCTCGATCTCGATCTCGCCGGTGGGCAGCTCGCCGTTCACGTTGTCCGCGCCGCGGGAGACGACCTTGCCGTCCACGCGGACGACGGTCTCCTTGGTGAGCTTGTCCAGGACCTCGGCGGCCTTCGTGCCCGGGCGGGCGACGAGCTGCGTGATGCCGTAGTGGTCGCGCAGATCGATGAAGAGGATGCCGCCCAGGTCTCGGCGATTGTGCAGCCAGCCGCTCAGCCGGACGTCGGAGCCGACGTCAGAGGCGCGGAGCTCGCCGCAGGTGTGGGACCTGTACCGATGCATCGTCGTTCATCCAGCCTTTGCGCTTGGGGTTCCCGGGGAGACAACCCGGATCTCCCCAAGGGTACCGGCCGCCCGACCACCGCTCGGCGGCCGCGCCCATCCGGGGGACAGCCGCGGACCCCGGCTCTCGGTGGCAGTTCTCGATCACCTCTTCATAGAGTGGAGCAATGCGCACTGGTGACCCCCTCCCTCCGGTGGAGGACGTCCTCGCCGCACTCGCGACCGGCCTGTGGCGCTGGGACAACCGGGCGGGCACCGTCACCTTCGACGCGGAGGCCGCCCGCCTCATCGGGCTGCCCGCACGGACGACGACCCTCACGGAGGCCGGTGCGCGCGCCCGTTTCCACCCGGTCGACTGGAACGAGATCGACGGCATCATCCGTCTCGCCGTCGCCGAGGGCACCCTCGCCGAGGCCCGGCTGCGCATCATGGACGACCGGGGCCATGTCGTCCGTACCGTGCGCAGCCGCTCCAAGCCGATAGTGCACGGCGACGCCCCGGACGTGTTCGAGCTGATCGGCACCCTCCAGGAGGTCGCCGAGCCGCCGCCCGGCGCCTCCTCCCGCACCCCCGTCACCGGCGACTGGCGGCGCTCCCGCGAGGCGTTCCTGCTGGACGCGGGCCGCGCGCTGGCCGAGGCCGACTCCACGGCCGAGGTGATGCGGGTCGCGGCCGGTCTGTCGATGCCGGGGTTCTCGCCCGACGGCCTCGCCGTGTTCGGCGTCGCGGGCGACCGGCTCACCGTCATCGGCCACCACGGGCACAAGCCAGGCGCCGAGGGCCCCTTCACCGACATGGACCTGGCCACGGACTATCCGGCGGCCGAGGTCTGCCGCACCGGCCGCGCCGTCTACCTCTCCGCCCCCGAGGAGTACCGGAGCCGCTATCCGGCGGCCTGGCCGCTCGCCGCCGGCTTCAACCGCCAGTCCTGGGCGTTCCTGCCGCTCATCGTCGCGGGCCGCACCATCGGCGCGTGGATGGCGGGCTTCGCCTACCGGGTCACCTTCACCCCCGACGAGCGCTCGGTGCTGACCACCGTCGCCCGCATGCTGGCGCAGGCCCTCTCCCGGGCCGGGGTCGCCGAGTCGGAGCGCGAGCTGACCGACGGCCTCCAGAAGTCGATGCTGCCCTCGATCGGCCCCGAGATCCCCGGCATGACCATCGCGGCCCGCTACGTCCCGACCGGCGGCGGCCTCCAGGTCGGCGGCGACTGGTACGACATGATCCCGCTGCCCAGCGGCCGGATCGCCCTGGTCATCGGCGACGTACAGGGCCATGACGTGCAGGCCGCGGGCCTCATGGGCCAGCTGCGGATCGCGCTGCGCGCCTACGCGTCCGAGGGCCACGGCCCCGACGCGGTCCTCTCCCGCGCCTCCCGCTTCCTGTACGGGATCACCGCCGACTCCGCCGACACGGCGGACCTGCGCTTCGCGACCTGCCTGTACGTCGAGGCCGACCCGGTCACCGGCACCCTGGAGATCGCCCGCGCGGGCCACCCGGACCCCGCGATACGCACCGCCGACGGCACGGTGATGATGCGTCCGACCGCCGGCGGCCTGCCGCTCGGCATCGACCCGGACGCCGACTACCCGACGACGCGGCTCGCCCTCGAACCCTCCGAGACACTGCTGATCTGCACGGACGGCCTCATCGAGACGGGCGGGCACGATCTCGACTCGGGCTGGGCCCGGATCCGTACGACGCTGGAGAAGCTCCCCGCCGACGACCTGGAACTGCTGGCGGACGCCCTCGTCCAGGCGGTCCACGGGCCGTCCTCGCACCACACCACGGGCCCGCTCGCGGACCGCCGCGAGGACGACATAGCGCTGCTCCTGCTGCGCCGCGCGACCGAGTCGCGGGTGCCCGTCACCGCCCGGCGCACCGCGATGACCATCGCGCAGGCCGAGCCGGAGCGGATCGCCGTCGCCCGTCAGCAACTGCGCGAGCTGCTGCACGACTGGGCCGACGACGACCAGATCGACTCGGCGGTGCTGATGGTCTCCGAGATGGTCACCAACGTCCTGGTGCACACCGACGGCGACGCGCTGATGGTCGCCGAGGTCGGCCGGGGCTGCGAGGGGCCGCGCCGGCTGCGGGTGGAGGTCGCGGACGCCTCGGACAACCTGCCGCACAAGCGCAGGCCGGGCGAACTCGCCTCATCCGGACGAGGGTTGGTGCTGATGGAGCTGCTCGCCCAGAAGTGGGGCGTCGACCCGCGGGGCGAGGGCAAGAGCATCTGGTTCGAGCTGTACGAGCCGTCGGGCCCGGACGCGGCGGACATCACCGAGCCGGACCTCTCTGGGCCGGGCGTCTCTGGGCCGGGCGTCTCTGGGCCGGATATCACTCAATCGGCGGTTTCACGTGAAACAGCCGGCTCCGACGAGCTCGCGTAACGCCCCTTCAGCTCCCCGATGATGCCGAACGCGGCCGCCGTCAGCGGCACCGCGAGCAGCATCCCGAGGATGCCGGCGACGGAGGCCCCCGCGGCGATCGCCAGCATCACCAGCGCCGGATGCATCTGCACCGTGCGCGACTGGATCATCGGCTGGAGGATGTGCCCCTCCAGCTGCTGCACCGCGAGGATCACGCCGAGCGCCCACAGGGCGATGACGAAGCCCCGGTCGGCGAGTGCGACGAGGACGGCGACGGCGCCGGAGATGGTGGCGCCCAGGTAGGGGATGTAGGCGCCGACGAAGACGAGCGCGCCCAGGCCCACCGCGCCCGGCACCCGCAGGATCAGCAGGCCGACGGTGATGCACAGGGCGTCGATGAGCGCGATGAAGGTCGTCCCGCGCATGAAGCCCGAGATCGCCTCGAAGGCCCGGCGGCCCATCGCCTCGATGACCTCACCGGCACCGCGCGGGGCGACGGCGTAGGCGAGGCCCGCGGCGCGGTCGGAGTCCTTGAGGAAGAAGAACGTGAGCAGCAGCGCGAGCACGGAGGTCGCCAGGAGCGAGCCGATCACGGAGAGCCCGGTGAGCACGCCGCCGGCCAGGCTGGATCCCCATTTGGTGAGCAGGCTCTTGGCGTTGTCGGCGACGTTGCCGAGGTCGTCGGCGCCGCTGATCCCGAAGTGCGCGCGGATCCAGTCGCCCGCGTCCTGCACGGAGTCGACGATCTGGTCGCCGGTGTCGATGAGCGCCTTGACCACGATGTACCCGGCACCGCCGACGACGGCGACCAGGGCGACGCAGGTCAGCGCGGCGGAGAGCGCGCGCGGCACCTTGCGCCGGTTCAGCCATTCGAAGACGGGCGCGAGCAGCGCGGTGCCGAGCAGGGCGAGCAGGACCGGGGTGACCGCCGACTTGAAGACGATGCAGAGCCAGACGGCGACGGCGGCGACCCCGGTGACGAGCAGGGCCACCGTGCACCAGGCGGCGGCGCGCCGGACCGCCTCGGGCAGCAGGGGTGTGCCCGCGGGCGCTCCCGGGGGCGGGTCCTGGGACTCTCGGCTCGTCTGCACCCTCCCAGGCCATCACGCGCGCGTGGGCCCGACCCTCCGGGGGGGGGGAAGAGGGGGGGGGGGTGTTGGGTGGTGTGTGGGGGACAGTCCATGGTGGGGGGGAAAAACAAGAGGGAAGGCTGGGGGGGGTAGAAGGAATGC
>NZ_JBHVIX010000027.1:0-30783 GCF_042799415.1 Streptomyces sp. NPDC057694 | reverse complement strand
GGATTTTTGGGGGGGGTGTCTGGGCCCTCTCTGCTCCTCCCCACCCCCCCAGCCCACCACGTGCGCGTCTCCCCGCCCTTCGGGGCGGTCCCACGCGGGTGACGTGCTGTCAGCTGGTGTGCGGCAGCCGCTCCGTGGTGGGCACGACACCCAGGCGGCCGGCCTGGAAGTCGTCGAAGGCCTGCTGGAGTTCGGCCTTGGTGTTCATCACGAACGGGCCGTAGTGGGCCATGGGCTCACGGATCGGCTGTCCGCCCAGGATCACGACCTCCAGGTCCGGGGTGTTCGAGTCCTGGGACTCGTCGGCCCGCACGGTCAGGGACGAGCCCGCGCCGAACACGGCCGTCTGTCCCATGTGGACGGGACGGCGGTCGGCGCCGACGGTGCCGCGTCCGGCGAGCACGTACACGAGCCCGTTGTAGTCCTCGCGCCAGGGCAGGGTCGCCTCGGCGCCGGGGCGGATGGTGGCGTGCACCATCGTGATCGGCGTGTGCGTGATGCCGGGGCCCTCGTGGCCGTCGAAGTCACCGGCGATGACGCGGAGCAGCGCGCCGCCGTCCTCGGTGGTGAGCAGCTTGACCTGGCCACCGCGGATGTCCTGGTAGCGCGGGTTCTGCATCTTGTCCTTGGCGGGCAGGTTCACCCACAGCTGGAGGCCGTGGAAGAGACCGCCGGACATGACGAGCGACTCCGGCGGCGCCTCGATGTGCAGCAGGCCCGAGCCGGCCGTCATCCACTGGGTGTCGCCGTTGGTGATGGTGCCGCCACCACCGTTGGAGTCCTGGTGGATGAAGGTGCCGTCGATGATGTACGTGACGGTCTCGAAGCCACGGTGCGGGTGCCAGGGCGTGCCCTTGGGCTCTCCGGGCGCGTACTCCACCTCGCCCATCTGGTCCATCATGATGAACGGGTCGAGGTGGCGGTAGTTGATCCCGGCGAACGCGCGGCGCACCGGGAATCCCTCGCCCTCGAAGCCGGTGGGCGCGGTCGTCACGGCGAGCACGGGGCGCGCCACGGCGTCCGCCGGCGCGGACACACGGGGCAGGGTCAGCGGGTTTTCGACGGTCACAGCGGGCATGGCGGCCTCCTAAGGTCTGCCATCAATTTAGTTGAACAGTGAACATCCTGCAAGCGGGTGGGCATTCCCGGACCGCTCCGTTCACTTCGAGCCATCGTGCGGTGACGGAGAGCGACCTCTCGGAACAGGGGTGAGCCGCGCCCGGCGGGCGGAGATGTGCCTCCGCCGCCGTGCTCAGCGATTCATCGGGGGACCGGTCGCGGTCAGCCGTACATCCGGCGCATGGCGAAGTCGACCATCTGCTCGACCGCCTTCGCGTCGAAGACCATCCGGTGCTCGCCCTCCATGTCGAGGACGAAGCCGTACCCGGTGGGCAGCAGGTCGATCACCTCGGCGCCGGTGATGACGAAGTACTTGGACTCCTTGCCCGCGTACCTGCGCAGCTCCTTGAGCGTGGTGAACATCGGGATCACCGGCTGCTGCGTGTTGTGCAGCGCCAGGAAGCCCGGGTTGTCACCGCGGGGGCAGTAGACCTTCGACGACGCGAAGATCTGCTGGAAGTCCTCGGCGGACATCGAGCCCGTGGTGAACGCGCGGACCGCGTCGGCGAGCGACGGCGGCGACGGCTCCGGGTACAGCGGCGGTGCCTGCTGCCCGTATCCGCCCATGCCGGCCTGCGGGGGCATGCCCTGCTGCGGCGGCGCGTACTGCTGCTGACCGCCCGCCCCGCCCGGGGTCCGCTCGTATCCGTACATGGGGGCAAGAGTACCGAGGGCGGGCGGGGCGGTGGGGCCGGGCGGCATTTCTGTAGCGGGGGCTAGATAAAGGGGAGCGGATGCTGCTACGTTATTTGTGTAGTGGCCGATACAGAATGACGGCACGGCACAGTCGTGGGCGCCGGCACATCCGGGCGCTCCGAGGGGGAGGAACAGCCATGACGGAACAGACGACCGGGGCGGTCCGGGCGGGCGAGCAGGCCGGTGCGGAGCACGTGCCGTACGCGCGGACGGTGCGGGGATCGGGGCCCGGGCTGCTGCTCGCGCACGGCGGGGGCGGTTCGGTCGAGGCCAATTACGGCCCGGTGCTCCCGGCGCTGGCAGCGGCCCGCACGGTCGTCGGCGCCGACTATCCGGGCACGGGCGGGACCCCGCGCGCCACAAGTCCGCTCCGGCTGGACGAGCTGGCCGACGAGCTGGTGGCCGCGGCGGACGCCGAGGGCCTGGACCGGTTCGCCGTGTCGGGGTACTCGCTGGGCGGCACGGTGGCGGTCCGCATCGCGGCCCGGCACCCCGAGCGGGTGACGGCTCTGCTGCTCACGGCCACCTTCGGCCATCCGTCCCCGCAGCTGCGGCTGGCCGCCGAGACCTGGCGCACCCTCGCCGCGGCCGGAGACCTGGACACCTTCGCCCGCTTCCTGCTCCCGTACGCCCTGTCGGACCGGGCGCTCCACGCGCTGACCGACGAGCAGCTGGCGGCGACCCTCGAGGAGATGGCCGCGACCGTCCCGCCCGGCTCGGGCGACCACGCGGACCTGGTGAGCCGGGCGGACGTCCGCGCGGACCTGGCCCGGATCACGGCGCCGACACTGGTGGTGGTGACGACGGAGGACCGCCTGGTGCCGCCCCTCGCCCAGCGGGAGCTGGCCGCCGCGATCCCGGGCGCACACGTCGCGGAGATACCGACCGGCCACCTCCCGTTCGCCGAACTGCCGGACGAGTGGGGCACGTTGATGGTGAAATTCCTGCGCGAGACCGGGGTGTGAGCGACCGGCGCGGACCCGTACCCGGCGCGGACCCGGCGGAGCGTTCCGTCACAGTTGACCCCAGAGGGGTTGATATTTATTACCGGCGGGTAGCATCCTGAAGGTTACTAGTTGGTATGCGTATGAGATCGGCTGCGGTCGATCCCTCCCGAGTCTTTACGGAGCCGTCGCCATGGGGCACTACAAGTCGAATCTCCGCGACATCGAGTTCAACCTCTTCGAGGTGCTCGGCCGCGACAAGCTGTACGGCTCCGGCCCGTTCGGGGAGATGGACGTCGAGACCGCCAGGAGCATCCTCGGCGAGACCACCCGTCTCGCCGAGAACGACCTGGCCGAGTCCTTCACGGACGCCGACCGCAACCCGCCGGTCTTCGACCCGGAGACGAACACCGCGCCGGTCCCGGAGACCTTCAAGAAGTCCTACAAGGCCTTCATGGACTCCGAGTACTGGCGCCTGGGCCTGCCCGAGGAGATCGGCGGCACCACGGCCCCGCGCTCCCTGATCTGGGCCTTCGCCGAGCTGATCCTGGGTGCGAACCCGGCGATCTGGATGTACTCCTCCGGCCCCGCGTTCGCCGGCATCCTCTTCGAGGAGGGCAACGAGGCGCAGAAGAAGATCGCCGAGATCGCCGTCGAGAAGCAGTGGGGCTCGACGATGGTGCTGACCGAGCCGGACGCCGGTTCGGACGTCGGCGCCGGCCGCACCAAGGCCGTGCAGCAGGACGACGGCTCCTGGCACATCGAGGGCGTGAAGCGGTTCATCACGTCCGGTGAGCACGACATGTCGGAGAACATCCTCCACTACGTGCTGGCCCGCCCCGAGGGCCACGGCCCCGGCACCAAGGGCCTCTCCCTCTTCCTGGTCCCGAAGTTCGAGTTCGACTGGGAGACCGGCGAGCTGGGCGAGCGCAACGGCGTGTACGCGACCAACGTCGAGCACAAGATGGGCCTCAAGGCGTCCAACACCTGCGAGATGACGTTCGGCGACCAGCACCCCGCCAAGGGCTGGCTGATCGGCGACAAGCACGACGGCATCCGCCAGATGTTCCGCATCATCGAGTTCGCCCGCATGATGGTCGGCACGAAGGCGATCTCGACGCTGTCGACGGGTTACCTGAACGCGCTGGAGTACGCCAAGGAGCGCGTCCAGGGCTCCGACCTCGCCGCCTTCGGCGACAAGGCCGCGCCCAAGGTCACCGTCACGCACCACCCGGACGTGCGCCGCTCGCTGCTCACGCAGAAGGCGTACGCGGAGGGCATGCGCTCGCTCGTCCTCTACACCGCCTCGGTCCAGGACGCGATCCAGGTCAAGGAGGCCTCCGGCGAGGACGCCTCGGCCGACCACGCGCTGAACGACCTGCTGCTGCCGATCGTGAAGGGCTACGGCTCGGAGAAGGGCTACGAGCAGCTCGCGCAGTCGCTCCAGACCTTCGGCGGCTCCGGCTTCCTCCAGGAGTACCCGATCGAGCAGTACATCCGGGACTCCAAGATCGACACGCTCTACGAGGGCACCACTGCCATCCAGGGCCAGGACTTCTTCTTCCGGAAGATCGTCCGCAACCAGGGCGCCGCGCTGAACGGTCTGGCCGAGGAGATCAAGAAGTTCCTCGCCGTGGAGACCGGCGGCGAGGAGCTGGCCGGGGCCCGCGAGTCGCTGGCCAAGGCCGCCGTCGAGCTGGAGGCCATCGTCGGCATCATGCTGACGGACCTGGCCGCCACCGAGCAGGACGCCAAGAACATCTACAAGGTGGGCCTGAACACGACCCGCCTGCTGATGGCCTCCGGTGACGTGGTCGTCGGCTACCTCCTCCTGAAGGGCGCCGCGGTCGCCGCCGAGCGGCTCTCCGGGGGTGCCGCCGGCAAGGACGCCGCGTTCTACCAGGGCAAGGTCGCCGCGGCCAAGTTCTTCGCGGCCAATGTCCTGCCCGGCGTCACCGGCGCCCGCAAGCTGGCCCAGGGCACCAGCGCCACGGGCCTCGACGTCATGGACCTCGACGAGTCCGCCTTCTAGTCCCCACCGCCCCAAATCGAGCCCGAGGCCCGTCTCTCCCTCCGGGGAGCGGCGGGCCTCACTCGTCTGCAGCTCCGGTGGGGCTTCTCGCGCAGTTCCCCGCGCCCCTGAGGCATGCGCTTCGCGCAGCCTCCCCTGATGAGATGCCGCACGAAGTGCGCATCTCAGGGGCGCGGGGAACTGCGCGACCAGCCACGACGAGACCGGCACCCGACCACAAGGGGCGAGCGCAGCTCGCTTCAGGGGCGCGGGGAACGGCGCGAGAAGCGGCCACCGGCCCGCGGACGACATGAGGGAGCCGCGCGTAGCGCAAGGCTTCAGGGGCGCGGGGAACGGCGCGGGAAGCCCCACCGGACCGGCGCCCGCGAGCGCGCAGCGACCCGGCGGACGGGTAGGCGCAGGACCACCCCAGGCAAGCGCCCAGCCCCCCGCACTACCCTGGCGACATGAGCACATCCACCGGCCCCTTCGACCGCGGCCACACCGACGACCTGATGACCTTCCTCGCGGCAAGCCCCACCCCGTACCACGCCGTGGCAACGGCAGCCGCACGCCTGGAGAAGGCCGGATTCAAGCAGGTCGCCGAGACCGACGCCTGGGACGGCGAGACCGGTGGGAAGTACGTCACGCGCGGCGGCGCGCTCATCGCCTGGTACGTGCCGCGGGGAGCCCAGCCCCACACCCCGTACCGCATCGTCGGCGGCCACACCGACTCCCCGAACCTGCGGGTCAAGCCGCAGCCCGACATGGGCAGCAACGGCTGGCGCCAGATCGCCGTCGAGATCTACGGCGGCCCGCTCCTCAACTCCTGGCTCGACCGCGACCTCGGCCTCGCCGGCCGGATCACCCTGCGCGACGGCAGCGAGCGCCTGATCGACATCGACCGGGCCCTGCTGCGCGTGCCCCAGCTCGCCGTGCACCTGGACCGCGGCGTGAACGTGGACGGCCTGAAGCTCGACAAGCAGCGCCACATGCAGCCCATCTGGGGCCTGGGCAGCGACGTCGACGAGGGCGATCTGCTCAGCTTCATCGAGGACGAGTACAGCCTGGAGCGCGGCTCCATCACCGGCTGGGACCTGATGCCGTACGCCATCGAGGCCCCCGCCTACCTGGGCCGCGACAAGGAACTCCTGGCCGGGCCGCGGATGGACAATCTGCTGTCCGTGCACGCCTGCACCGCCGCCCTCGCCGAGGTCAGCAAGCAGGAGGAGCTGCCGTACATCCCGGTGCTCGCCGCCTTCGACCACGAGGAGAACGGGTCGCAGTCCGACACCGGCGCCGACGGCCCCCTGCTCGGGAACGTGCTGGAGCGGTCGGTCTTCGCGCGCGGCGGTTCCCTGGAGGACCGGGCGCGGGCCTTCGCCGGCACCATCTGCCTCTCCTCCGACACCGGACACGCGGTGCACCCCAACTACGCCGAGCGCCACGACCCCACGCACCACCCGCGTGCCAACGGCGGCCCGATCCTCAAGGTGAACGTCAACAACCGGTACGCCACCGACGGCGTCGGCCGTTCCGTGTTCGTCGCCGCGTGCGAGAAGGCGGGCGTGCCGTACCAGGCGTTCGTCTCCAACAACGCGATGCCGTGCGGGACGACGATCGGCCCGATCACCGCCGCCCGGCACGGGATCAAGACCGTCGACATCGGCGCGGCGATCCTGTCGATGCACAGCGTGCGCGAACTGTGCGGCGCGGACGACCCGTTCCACCTGGCGAACGCGCTGACGGCCTTCCTGGAGGGCTGAGCCCGGAGCCCCGAGTTCCGAACTTCTGTGTGATGCCGAAAGCCCCGGGTACCCGAGGCTTTCACGTATCCGTACGTCACACAGATTTGTGGGGAGGGAACCTCATGAGTATGGGAGGTTGCATCATCCTGGTCGCCGTCGGCGCGATCCTGGCCTTCGCGACCGACTGGCACATGAAGGGTGTCAACCTCGATCTCGTCGGCTGGATCCTCATGGTGGTCGGCCTGATCGGGCTCTTCGTGTTCCGCAGCGTCGGCCGCCGCCGGGGCATGGCCGGCCCGCACCGCACCACCGTGGTCGAGGACGAGCGGGGCCCCCGCATCTGACGGCGCCCGCTCAGGCGTCCATGCCCGCCAGCACCAGCGGCAGCCGGTCCGCGCCGCCCTCGGCGACCCGGACCGGCACGCCCCAGTCCTGCTGATGGACGTGGCAGGCCGGGTACTCGTTGGCAGGGTCGTCGTCGCAGGACGCGGCCATGGCGGAGACGTGCAGCACGCCCTCCGGCACCGCCGGGTCCAGGACCAGCTCACGGGCGAGATCGGTACCAGGACCGTCACCGGCGACGAGCAGCCCGGGCGGCGTCGCCGAGACGAGCAGCCGGGTCGAGGGCCCGTACCGGGTGTCGAGCTTCTGCCCGGCCGGGGCCTGGAAGATGACGTCCAACCGCAGCTTGCCGCCCGCCACTTCGGTGGCGGCACGCTGCGTGCGGTGAGCGACGGACTCGACGCGCACGGCCTCCTCGGGCAGCCGCAGCCGGGTCAGCCGGTGCCGCGCGGACTCGACGACCACGATGTCGTCCCCGATGACCACGGCGTCGCTCGGCTCCCGCAGATCGGTGGCGAGGGTGCTCACCTCGCCGGTCGCCGGGTCGTAGCGGCGCAGCGCGTGGTTGTACGTGTCCGAGACCGCGACCGAGCCGTCGGGCAGCGCCGTGACGCCCAACGGGTGCTGGAACAGGGCCTGTCCGGCGTCGCCGTCCCGGTGCCCGAAGTCGAAGAGCCCGGTGCCGACGGCGGTGTGGACGGCGCCGTCCAGGTCCACGTACCGCAGCGCGGACGTCTCCGAGTCGGCCACCCACAGCCGCTCCTCGGTGGCCGCGAGCCCGGACGGCTGCGCGAACCAGGCCTCGGCGCCGGGCCCGTCGACCAGCCCCTCGTTGGTCGTCCCGGCGGCGACGGCCGCCGTCTCCCGCTCCGGGTCGTAGGTCCACAACTGGTGCACGCCCGCCATGGCGATCCACACCTTCTCCCCGAAGACGGCCACGTCCCACGGCGACGACAGGTCGGTCTCCCGGGCCGGACCGCTGGTCGGCGACCCCTGCCACCACTGCTTGCCCGTGCCCGCGAGGGTGCTGATCGCGCCGGTCGTGAGGTCGACGGCGCGCAGCGCGTGGTTCACGGTGTCGGCGACGACGACGGTGTCCCCGTCGAGGAGGGCGAGCCCCTGCGGCTCGTTGAACGACTCGGGCCCGAAGCCCCGCTCCCCGCTCCCGATCCGCCGCACGACGCTCTCCCCGTCGGCCGCGAGCTCCACCAGCTGATGCCGCGTCGTGTCACTGACCAGGAAGTTCCCCGACGGCAGCAGCAGCGCCTTGCCCGGGAAACGCAGATCGGTGGCGACCGGCTCGGGCGCCACGTACGGCCCGTCACCGCGCCGCAGCGTCCCCTTCGCCGCGTGCTCCGCCTCCAGCTCCTCGACCAGCTTCTCGATGGCGTGCGCGTGCCCCTCACCGGCGTGCTGCGCGACGACGTACCCCTCGGGGTCGATCACGACGAGCGTGGGCCAGGCCCGCACCGCGTACTGCTTCCAGGTCACGAGCTCCGGATCGTCGAGCACCGGGTGCTCCACCCCGTACCGCTCGACGGCGTCGACGACCGCCGCGTGCTCGGCCTCGTGCGCGAACTTCGGCGAGTGCACCCCGATGATCACGACGGTGTCCCGGTGCTTCTCCTCCAGCTCCCGCAGCTCGTCGAGGACGTGCAGACAGTTGATGCAACAAAACGTCCAGAAATCCAACACGACGATGCGTCCGCGCAGGTCGGCGAGGGTGTACTCCGTACCGCCGGTGTTCAGCCAGCCGCCCCGCCCGACCAGCTCGGGGGCGCGGACGCGGGCTCGGCGGGGGGTGGGGGCAGGCACGGAGTCGTTCATGATTCAAGGGTGCCACGTGTGCCCCGAGGCCGAGTCGACGTGGTCCGGTACGGGGCGTGCGCAACCGATTACGGCGTAAACGGGAACACGTCCCTAGGCCGTCCGGTGGTAAGCGCCGCACGGTGGCGCGGTGGCGGGCGGGGTGGTGCGCATGCTGGGCAGCTATGAGCAGCGACACGAGCACCGTCGGCCGGGCGACCGCGTGGGCCTCCGCACGCGTGAAGGGGCTTCAGGAGGAGTTCCCGTTCGTCACGCGGCTGGCGCAGCAGCTGATCGCCGTGAACCTGCTGGACTCCGCGACCCGGCTCGCCGCGCAGACGTTCCTGACGGCGATCCCGATCCTGTTCGTCGTCGCCGCGTTCGCGCCCGCCGGCGTACGGGAGGAGATGCTGGAGTCGGCGCGCGCCTCCCTCGGGCTCGACGGCGACTCGCTCGCCCAGGTGCGGCAGGTGTACGGGAGTGGGGGCAGCGGGGACTCGGCGGTTCGGGACACGTCGGGGGTGGTCGGCGCGCTGGTCATGCTGGCGTCGGCGACCGCGTGCAGCCGCGCGTTGCAGCGGGTGTGCGAGCGGTCGTGGGGGCTGCCGCCGGCCGGGCTGAAGCTGATCGCCTGGCGGTGGGTGGCCTGGCTGTGCGTGTGGCTCGTCGTCGTCATCCTGCAGAACGTGCTGCGCGGCGGCTTCGGCGCGGGCCTGTGGCTGGGCGTCCCGCTGTCGTACGTCGCCAGTGTGCTGCTGTGGTGGTGGACGCAGCACCTGCTGCTCGGCGGGCGGGTGCCGTGGCTGCCGCTGCTGCCGGGCGCGCTGCTCACGGGGGTGGGGGTGGTGTCCCTGTCGTGGGCCTCGCAGCTCTACATGCCGATCACGCTGAACCGTTCGCTGGCCGAGTTCGGGCCGTTCGGGCTGGTCTTCTCGCTGCTGTCGTGGCTGATCGTGCTGTTCACGGTGGTGTGCGTGGGGATCTCCGCGGGGTGCGTCATCGCCCGGGAGCGGCCGGTGGCGCGTCGGCTGCGGACTCCTCCGGCAGGGCGGGCGGCGGCAGCGTAGGGGCGTCGAGGAACTCGATCACGGCGAGCGCGCAGACGGCGACGACCGCGATCCAGAACACCACCGCCGCGGTGGGATAGGACCAGGCGATCAGCACGGCCGCGGCGACGGCGGCGACCGTCAGGTTCAGCCACGTACGCATCCGGTGCACCCACGGGCCGACCGGGCCGAACGTGCCGGAGCCGCCGGTGAACAGCGTGTCCCGTACCGAACCGATCGCGCCGGTCCACGCGCCGCGCACCGCACGCGCCCACCGGCCGGGGCCGCTCAGCCAGGACGCGAGGGCGACGACCGCGCCGACGACGGCGACGACGCGGACGGCCGTGCGCAGGAAGCGGACCAGGGTGTCGTAGACGGCGCCGGCGGCGGGCCGGGAGACGTCGGCGGGCAGGGCGTCCAGGTAGACGGCACGGCCGATCCACAGGGCGAGGCCGAGGACGAGCGCGCCGACGGCGATCGTGAGGGCGGCGGTGATCAGGGCGCGGCGCCTGCGGCGGGCGAGCAGCACCGCGCCCGCGGCCAGCAGCACGACGAGCAGGGGCAGCACCCAGGACAGCAGTTGCAGCAGCCGGAAGCCGGTGCGGGCCTTGGCGAGGGCGCCGGTGGACTGCATGACGGTGATGCTGGTGTGCACCTCGGGGATGTTCCCGGCGACCGTGAGCCCCTGGTCGACGAGGGACTGTTTGACCTTGTCGACGACCGGGGCGAGATCGAGGGTGACCTCGCCGTCCTTGACCTGCACGGCGCCGTCGTCGTGGCCGGTCAGCGCCTTGTCGACGGCCGCGTGGGCGGCGCGGTTGAGCTGGTCCCACACGGTGGCGAAGGCGGAGCTCGACACGAACTTCTCGGTCGTGTTGCGGACCAGGGAGGTGAGGCCGCTGGTCAGGGGGCCGTCGGCGGCACCGAGCGCCTTCTCCAGGAGGGGGCGGTCGTCGGGGGCGACACCGCTCAGCAGGTCCGCGACGTCGATCCGGTCCATGACGGCCGTGGTCACCCGGTTCGCGACGGCGTTCTGCACGTCGGGGTCGTCGGCGAGCGGCGCCATGGTCTGAACGTAGCGGTCGGTGTCGCCGATCAGCGCGTGCGACCAGACGGCGACCACGCCCAGCGGGGTGAGGAGCGCCGCGAGGATCACCAGGACCACGGCGAGGGCCGATTTCGGGCGGGAGCGTCGGCGCTCGGGGCGCTTGGCCTCCAGTTCGCGCACTCGGGCCTTCAGTGCGGCGAGTTCGTCGTCCCTGGTCATGTGAACAGGAGACGTGAAGTGGGCGGGTTTCGCCTGTTGAGCGTCCGCTGCAAACAGAGCGCGGACGCGTCTGCCTGGTCATGAGCAGATGCGTCCGCGGTCTCGTTGTGGTTGCTCGCGCCCACGCGGCGGAGCCGCATATCGACACAGCCCCGCGCCCCTGCGGGGCGCTTACTACTTCAGCGGGCTGCCGAAGAGCGCCTTGGTGTCGGGGGCGCCGAGGTCGGTCGGGTTGAGGGCGATCGAGCCGGTGCCGGTGACGCCGTTCGCGGAGCCCGGGAACGTCCACACGGCGCCGGAGGAGTCGTTCTCGCCGGTGGCGGAGGTGGCCAGGTCGCGGCTGCCGTCGCCGTTCACGTCCAGCAGGGCGCAGTCGGAGCCGAACAGGTCGCCGCTCTCGGCGACGCCGGGCACACCCGCCGAGTTCTGGTTCAGGACGACGGAACCGGTGCCGGTGACGCCGGTCGCCGAGCCGGGCAGCAGCGCGACCGCGCCCGCGTCCGTCAGGCCGCTGAAGTCCTCGCCGGAGATGCCCAGCGCGACATCGGCCTTGCCGTCGCCGGTGACATCGCCGACCGCGACGCAGGAACCGAGGTGGTCGCCGTCCTCCTGGGCGCCGTAGAAGCCGGGCAGGGACTGGTCGAACTCCTGGGTGCGGTCGCCCTTCAGGCCGTCCTTCGTGCCGAACGCGAGGGTCACCTTCTGCATCGTCTCGCCGATGTCGGAGTCCTCGGGGTCGGAGCCGACGACCAGGTCGTCGATGCCGTCGCCGTTCACGTCACCGGCGGCCAGGGCGCCCTGGGTCTCCGGGGCCCAGCCGCGCTTGAAGCCCGCGGCGCTGCCGTACAGGACGGTGTTGTTCCACTGGCCGTCGCCGTTGTAGGAGCGCAGGGCGAGGTCGTCGCGGCCGTCGCCGTTGAGGTCGCCGACGGCCTGGAAGAAGACCGGGCCGGTCGTCGAGTCCGGGCCGTCGACACAGCCGTACTGGTCGTCCACGCAGGTGGCGTCGTCCTTGCCGTAGCCCCACCACTCGGACTTGTCCATGAAGTTCAGCTTCTTGGCGGGGGCGCCCGCCCGGGTGACCGGGCCCTTCCACAGCGCGGCGGCCTGGTGCTCGGGGTCGTCGCCGTAGGAGCCCATCGCGGCGAGCAGCGCCAGGTCGGCCTTGCCGTCGCCGTCGAAGTCGCCGATCTGGGGCGTACGCCCGTACGTGTCGATCGCGGTGCCGCCGGTCAGGCCGGAGGCGGAGCCCCACAGGATGACGGCGCCGGTGGTGGACTTGGTGCTGCCTATGACGAGGTCGCTGTAGCCGTCCCCGTCGAGGTCGCCCTTCGTGACGGAGGCGCCGAAGCCCTCCTTGGCGGCGGCGGAACCGGGGACACCGGCGGTCGAGCGGCTGATCAGCGTCTTGTTGGCGGCCTTGAGGCCGGTCGGCGAGCCGTAGGTCACCGCGACGTAGCCGGCGCCCGCCTTGCCGGAGATGGTGCCGCCCGCGGCGCCGGATACGAGGTCGGCGTAGCCGTCGCCGTTGAAGTCGTCGGCGCGGTCGGCCTTGCCGGCGGTGGCGGCGGACGCCTGCCCCGGAACGAGCGACACAGCGGTGAGGCCGGCTCCGGCGAGAGCGGCGGCCATCAGCGGTGCGGTGAGACGAAGTCGTGCGCGTGCCATGTGAGGAGTTCCTTCGATTGGTCAAGTCGTAAAGTCACGTCCACCTCAAAGGACACAGGCGTTCCACAAATGGTTGCAGCCACCATTGAACTGTCTTGATTCCTACGGGTATTGGGACGCCGCTGCTCCTTTAGGGAACGGGTAGGGGTCCGGGCGGCGGCTTGGGGGCACTCTCGACGTATGCGCTACGAAGTGAGGGAACGGCTCTTCGCCATCGGCGAGGACTACTGGATCGAGGACGAGAACGGCCACAAGGCGTTCCTCGTCGACGGCAAGGCGATGCGGCTGCGCGACACCTTCGAGCTGAAGGGATCCGACGGCCGTGTCCTCATCGACATCCACCAGAAGATGTTCGCGCTGCGCGACACGATGGTGATCGAGCGCGCCGACGAGGAGCTGGCGCGCGTGCGGCGCAAGCGGCTGTCGTTGCTGCGCAACCACTATCGGGTCGAGCTGGCCGACGGTGAGACCGAGCTCGATGTGAGCGGGAAGATCCTGGACCGGGAGTTCGCCGTCGAGTACGAGGGGGAGCTGCTCGCGGAGATCTCGCGGCGGTGGTTGCGGGTGCGCGACACGTACGGGGTGAACGTGATCCGCGAGGACGCCGACCCGGCCCTCCTGATCGCGGTCGCGGTCTGCGTCATCCATCTCGCGGAGAAGGAACGCGGCGACGTGGACTGACATCGCCGGTGCGGCTCCGGTGCGGGCTGGTCGCGCAGTTCCCCGCGCCCCTTTACGGGTTGTCGGTCGTGCGCAGGCCGGTGGCCGCTTCTCGCGCAGTTCCCCGCGCCCCTGAGGCAGGCGCTTCGCGCCGCCTCCCCTTGAGGCTGCGCTCCGCGCACCTCCACCGGCCCGCCCCTGATGGAGACAGCGCACGAAGTGCGCATCTCCAGGGGCGCGGGGAACTGCGCGAGAAGCGGCCACCGGGCCGCAGACGGAGAACTACCCAGGGGCGCGGGGAACTGCGCGAGAAGCCCCACCGGGCCGCAGACGGAGAACTACCCAGGGGCGCGGGGAACTGCGCGACCGGCCACGACGAGGCGCGCGCCCGCGGGCGGACCGCGTCCCGGCAGACGGGCCCGCGCGACCGGTCAGCCCAAGCGCGCCGGCACGTCGAGCCCCAGCACGCGGTCCTTCAGCGCCGGGAACTGTTCCCGCACGGCCCCGACCCGCCCCGGGTCGAACTCCACCCGGAGCACCTCTTCCCCGGCACCGGCCTCGGCCACGACCTCCCCCCACGGGTCCACCACGATGCTGCACCCCGCCTGCGGCACCCCGGCATGCGTCCCGGCACTCCCGCAGGCCAGCACATAGGCCTGATTCTCGACAGCCCGCGCCTGCGCGAGCAGCGTCCAGTGCGCGCGCCGCCGCTCGGGCCACCCGGCGGACACGATCAGCGTCTCGGCGCCGGCTCCGACGAGCCCCCGGTACAGCTCGGGAAAGCGCAGGTCGTAGCAGGTGCTCACCCCGACGACGGTCTCCGGAAGGCGTACCGTCACCAATTCGCGCCCGGCGCTCATCAGCACCGCCTCGCCCTTGTCGAAGCCGAACCGGTGGATCTTGCGATAGGCGGCCGCGAGCTCCCCGTCGGGGGAGAAGACCAGCGCGGTGTTGTACAGCGGCCCGTCGGGGTCTCGCTCCGGGATCGACCCGGCGTGCAGCCATACGCCCGCGTCCCGCGCCGCCTTGGACATCACCTCGAAGGTCGGCCCCTCGAGCGGCTCGGCCTCGGACGCGAACAGCTCATAGGCGAAAGCCCCGGTCGTCCACAACTCGGGGAGCACGACGAGATCCGCGGAACCGGCCTGATCCCGTACCAGTGAACTCACACGTTCCCGGCGCGAGTTGACCGATTCGTCCTCGTTTGCTGCGATCTGGATGAGGGAGGCGCGCACACTACCACCGTCCTGGCATTCGAGCCGTCGGCTAGACGTCAATAACGGCCTACGATCGTCACACGAAAGCACTGCAGGGGTGCCTCGGGGCAGCGTAACTTAGCCTCCCAAGACACCCACGCCGCATGTGCCCGCCGCCCAAGTCACCGCCCGCGTACCAACCGCTCGAGGGGTCCCCTTCCGTGAGTCTCCACCCCAGCCTTCAGTCCTACGCCGACGCCTGGACCCACTCCGTGGAAGCGATATCCGAGCTGGTCACACCGCTCGCTGAGGGTGAGTGGAGCCGGGCGACCCCGTGCCCCGGCTGGTCGGTGCGCGACATCGTCTCGCACGTCATCGGCGTGGACTGCGAGATGCTCGGCGACCCCCGTCCCATCCACACCCTGCCGCGCGACCTCTACCACGTACAGACGGAGGCGCAGCGCTACACGGAGGTCCAGGTCGACGTCCGCCGTCACCACACGGCGCCGGAGATGGCCTCCGAGCTGGAGTACACGATCATCCGTCGGTCCCGGCAGCTGCGGAACGAGAGCCGCGAGCCCGAGACCATCGTGCGCGGCCCGCGCGCGGTGGAGGAGACGCTGGAGTTCGCCCTGCGGCGGCGGGCGTTCGACATCTGGGCGCACGAGCAGGACCTGCGGTGGGCGCTCGGCAAGCCGGGCAATCTCGACTCCCCGGGCGCTTACGTCGCCCGCGACATGCTCCTCGCCGTGCTCCCCAAGATCGTCGCGAAGGACGCGGGCGCCCCGGCGAACTCGGCGGTGGTCTTCGACGTGCACGGCCCGGTGGAGTTCATGCGCACGGTCCGCGTGGACGCCGACGGCAAGGGCACGATCGACGGCGCCCCCTCGCTCGGCCCGGCCGCGACGCTCGCCCTGGACTGGGAGACCTACGTCCGTCTGTCCTGCGGCCGCGTCACCCCCGAGGCGGTGGCGGACCGCATCAAGACAGAGGGCGACACCGACCTGGCCTCAGCCATCCTGCACGCGCTGGTCATCACCCAGTAGCCCGTCCGAAGCCCCCTCCGCCCCGCCTTGGGCAATCTGCCGCCATGGGCGGCAGGGTGGGCAAGGCGGCCCCCAGCGCGGGGCCAGCGCCCATCGGGCCCGCACCCCGACCCCGCCCGGGTCCACCCATGCCCCGCCCCGCCTCAAACGGGCACGTGCACCGACGCCACCCGAGAAGCGACCAACCGCTCCCGCTCGACCCGGGCGGCCCGCTTCCGCAACCGCAGGATCTGGCTCACCCCGACCCCCTGCAACACGAACACGGCGGCGAACGCGATCCGGTAGTTGTCCCCGGTGGCGTCGAGCAGCACGCCCACGGCCAGCAGGGTCGTCATCGAGGCGACGAAGCCGCCCATGTTCACGATCCCGGACCCGGTGCCCTGGCGCTCCGGCGGATTGGCGGGCCGCGCGAAGTCGAAGCCGATCATCGAGGCGGGCCCGCACGCGCCAAGACCCACGCACATCACGAGCAGCAGCCACATCGGCGACTGCCCCGGCCACGCCATGGGCGCCGCCCACAGCACGGCCACGGTGGCGACGGTGCCGAGCGCCAGCGGCAGCCGCGCCGCGTGGTGCCGGGCGACCACCTGCCCGTACACGAGCCCGATGACCATGTTGGAGAGCACGACGAGCGTCAGCAGCTCACCGGCCGTGCCGCGCGACAGGCCCTGCGCCTCCACCAGGAACGGCAGCCCCCACAGCAGCAGGAACACCATCGCCGGGAACTGCGTGGTGAAGTGCACCCACAGGCCGAGCCGGGTCCCCGGCTCCCGCCAGGAGGCGGCGATCTGGGCGCGCACGTACGCGGCGCCCTTGTGCGCCGTCGGCAGCGGCGCGGGCTCGAACCCCTCGGGGTGGTCCTTCAGGAACAGCAGCATCAGGACCAGGACGAGCACGCCGAGGACCGCGCTGCCCGCGAACGCCGTCTCCCAGCCCACCCCGTGCAGCAGCCGGGCGAGCACCAGGGTGGAGACCAGGTTGCCCGCCATGCCGACCAGACCGGCGAGCTGCGCGACCAGCGGACCGCGCCGCGCGGGGAACCAGCGCGTGCCGAGCCGCAGCACGCTGATGAACGTCATGGCGTCGCCGCAGCCGAGCATCGCGCGCGAGGCGAGGGCCATGCCGTACGAGGAGGAGAAGGCGAAGCCGAGCTGTCCGACGGTGAACAGCACCACGCCGAACGTGAGCACCTTCTTGGTGCCGAGCCGGTCGACCATCAGGCCGACGGGTATCTGCATGCCCGCGTACACGAGCAGCTGGAGGATGGAGAACGTCGACAGGGCCGAGGCGTTGATGTGGAAGCGCTCGACGGCGTCGAGTCCCGCCACCCCCAGCGACGTACGGAAGACGACGGCGACGAAGTACACGGCGACGCCGATCGACCACACGACGACGGCCCGCCGGCCGCCGGGCGGATCGCCGGGCAGGGACGGGGCGGCGGAGCTGCTCATCGGTCCTCACCCCGGGCCAGGTCGCGCACGCGCGTGACGTGCCGGCGCACCACCGCGACGGCCGCCTCCATGTCCCCGGCGCGCAGCGCGTCGAGGATCTCCTCGTGCTCGGCGAGGGTCTTCGCCGTGCGGTCCGGGTGGGCCTGCATCACGACGACGCCCATCCGCAGCTGCCGGTCGCGCATCTGGTCGTAGACGCGGGAGAGGATCGCGTTGTTGCCGCTGCGCACGATCTCCGCGTGGAAGCAGCGGTCGGTGGCGGCGGCCTCGGCCAGTTCCCCGGCGGCGACCTGCTCGCGCTGCCGCTCAAGGAGTTCGGTCAGCCGCTCGATGAGGTACGGCGACGCGGGCACGGCCTTGCGCACCGCGTGCTCCTCGACGAGCAGCCGGGTCTCCACGACGTCCGCGATCTCCTGCGCGGAGACGGGCAGCACGAGGGCGCCCTTCTTGGGGTAGAGCCGCAGCAGCCCCTCGACCTCCAGCTTGAGCAGGGCCTCGCGGACCGGCGTGCGGGAGACGCCGACCGCCTCGGCCAGCTCGCCCTCGGTGAGCAACGTCCCTCCCTCGTAGCGGCGTTCGAGCACGGCGCGCTTCACGTGGTCGTAGACGCGCTCCGCGGCGGGCGGGCGTTTTTCGGTGACGGTCGAGGGCATGCGCACATCATAGATACAACACGTACGCAAGCTGACCGTCGTCCACCATGCGGGACAAATGAAGACGCACGAAACAGTGCAACCCTTCACCCGCCTCATTCGTCTCTTGTGTGCGGGCGCCCTATCCCAACGGGCAGCCCCCCAGGGGCATTTGGAGCGTACAAGTTGAATAGACGCATAACGGGCATGGCTGTTCTCGTCGCGGGAACGGTGCTCGCCGGCGGAGTGGTGACCACCTCCGCCCAGGCGGCCACCGCGCCGGCCAAGCCGACCATCGCCGCCAAGGGCGGCTTCGTGATGAACAACGGAACGGGCTCGTCCCTGTTCACCAAGGCCGCGGACACCCGCCGGTCCACCGGCTCCACCACGAAGATCATGACCGCGAAGGTGGTGCTGGCCCAGAAGAACCTGAACCTGGACAGCAAGGTCACGATCCAGAAGGCGTACAGCGACTACATCGTCAAGAACGGCGCGTCGTCGGCCCGCCTGATCGTCGGCGACAAGGTCACCGTCCGCCAGCTGCTCTACGGGCTGATGCTGCCGTCGGGCTGCGACGCGGCGTACGCCCTCGCGGACAAGTTCGGCTCGGGCTCGACGCGCGCGGCGCGCGTGAAGTCGTTCATCGGCAAGATGAACGCCGATGTGAAGAAGCTGGGCCTGAAGAACACCCACTTCGACTCGTTCGACGGCATCGGCAAGGGCTCGAACTACTCGACGCCCCGTGATCTCACGAAGATCGCGAGCAGCGCCATGAAGAACTCGACGTTCCGTACGGTCGTGAAGACCAAGTCGACGAAGCGCAAGGTCACCACCAAGTCCGGTGGCTACCGCTACATGACGTGGACCAACACGAACACCCTGCTGGGTTCGTACTCGGGCGCCATCGGCGTGAAGACCGGCTCCGGCCCGGAGGCGGGCTACTGCCTGGTGTTCGCGGCGACCCGCGGCAGCAAGACGGTGATCGGCACGGTCCTGAAGTCGTCGTCGGTCTCGGCCCGCACGTCGGACGCCAAGAAGCTGATGGACTACGGCTTCAAGAAGTAGGTTCCGCGAGCCAAGCAGGAAGGGGCGCCCCGTCGGACGGGGCGCCCCTTCTGTCGTACCTGCCGGTCTAGGACCAGGTCAGAAGGCGCTTCGGCCGCTCCAGCACGGCCGCCACATCCGCCAGCACCTTGGACCCCAGCTCCCCGTCCACCAGCCGGTGGTCGAAGGACAGCGCCAGCGTCATGACGTGCCGCGGCTTGATCTTGCCCTTGTGCACCCAGGGCTGGAGCTTGATCGCTCCGACGGCGAGGATCGCCGACTCCCCCGGGTTGAGGATGGGCGTCCCGGTGTCGATGCCGAAGACACCGACGTTGGTGATGGTGACGGTGCCGCCCTGCATGGCGCCCGGCGACGTCTTCCCCTCGCGCGCCGTGGCCACCAACTCACCGAGGGCGGACGCCAGTTCGGGCAGCGTCTTGGCGTGGGCGTCCTTGATGTTCGGGACGATCAGCCCGCGGGGCGTGGCGGCGGCGATGCCCAGATTCACGTAGTGCTTCTGGACAATCTCGGCCTTGCCGTCGGTCCCCTCGTCCCACGAGGAGTTGACCTCCGGGTTACGCCGGATCGCGACGAGCAGCGCCTTGGAGATGAGCAGCAGCGGGTTGACCCGCAGACCGGCCATGTCCTTGTCGGACTTCAGCTCCTCGACGAGCTTCATCGTGCGCGTCACGTCGACCGTCACGAACTCGGTGACGTGCGGCGCGGTGAACTTCGAGGCCACCATCGCCTGCGCGGTCGCCTTGCGCACGCCCTTGACCGGGATCCGGGTCTCGCGCACGGAGTCGTACGACGGCGCGGGCGCCACGGCCGGAGCCGCGACGGGAGCGGCGGCCTGCACCGGGACCGGGACCTCGGGAGCGGCGGGCGCGGGCGGCGCGACCGCCGCGTGCACGTCCTCCCGCGTGATGATCCCGTCGGCGCCCGCCGGGATCACGGTGGTCAGGTCGACCCCGAGGTCCTTGGCCAGCTTGCGCACCGGCGGCTTGGCCAGCGGGCGCTGCTCGGTGAGCACGGCCGCCGCCGAGCCGTTGGCGGCCGCGGGGTCCTTGCGGGCACGCCGCTTGGTGGAGGACTCGGCGACGCCGTAACCGACGAGCACGGGCTGCCGGCCACTCGGCTCCTCGGCAGCGGGCTCCTCGGCGGCGACCGGGGCCGCGACCTCTGCCGCCGCCTCGGCCTCACCCTCGGCCTCGCCCTCCGTCCGCACGGAGATGATGACCTGTCCGACGTCGACGGTCGTCCCCTCCGGGAACTTCAGCTCGCCGACCACCCCGTCGAACGGAATGGGCAGCTCGACGGCGGCCTTGGCCGTCTCCACCTCGCACACGACCTGCCCGTCGGTGACGGTGTCACCGGGCTGTACGTACCACTTGAGGATCTCTGCCTCGGTGAGGCCCTCGCCCACGTCGGGCATCTTGAACTCGCGCACCATGACGTTCGACCTCTTCCTCAGTACGCCAGCGAGCGGTCGACGGCGTCGAGCACCCGGTCCAGACCCGGCAGGTACTCCTCCTCCAGACGCGCCGGCGGATACGGCGTGTGGTACCCGCCGACCCGCAGCACGGGCGCCTCCAGGTGGTAGAAGCACCGCTCGGTGATCCGGGCGGCGATCTCCGCGCCGGAGCCCAGGAACACGGGCGCCTCGTGCACGACCACCAGGTGCCGCGTCTTCTCCACCGACTTCTGTACGGCGTCGAAGTCCAGCGGCGAGATGGAGCGCAGGTCCAGGACCTCCAGGGAGGTGCCCTCCTCGGCGGCCGCCGCGGCGGCCTCCAGGCAGACCTTCACCATCGGCCCGTACGCGACGAGAGTGAGGTCGGTGCCCTCGCGGGCGACGACGGCCTTGTGCAGATGGGCCGGGACGGCCTCCGTGTCGACCTCGCCCTTGTCCCAGTAGCGGCGCTTGGGCTCGAAGAAGATCACCGGGTCGTCGCTCTGGATGGCCTGCTGGAGCATCCAGTACGCGTCCGAGGCGTTCGAGGGCGTGACCACCTTCAGGCCCGCCACGTGCGCGAACAGCGCCTCGGGCGACTCACTGTGGTGCTCGACCGCGCCGATGCCGCCGCCGTACGGGATGCGCACGACGACCGGCACCTTGACCTTGCCGAGTGCGCGGGCGTGCATCTTCGCGAGCTGCGTGACGATCTGGTCGTAGGCGGGGAAGACGAACCCGTCGAACTGGATCTCCACGACGGGCCGGTAGCCGCGCAGCGCCATGCCGATCGCGGTGCCGACGATGCCCGACTCGGCGAGCGGGGTGTCGATGACCCGGTCCTCGCCGAAGTCCTTCTGCAGCCCGTCGGTGACCCGGAAGACACCGCCGAGCTTGCCGACGTCCTCGCCCATGACGAGGACCTTCGGGTCGTTCTCCAGCGCCGTGCGCAGGGATTCGTTGATCGCCTTGGCGATCGGAAGCTTCTGTACGCCCATCTCAGGCACCCTCCTCCGCGAACGACGCCTGGTAGGCGGCGAACTGCGCCCGCTCCTCGTCGACGAGCGCGTGCCCGTCCGCGTAGCCGTGCTCGAACATCGCCATCCGGTCCGGGTCCTTCATGCCGCGCACGGCCTCGCGCACCCGCCGGCCGAGCGTCTCGCTCTCGGTCTCCAGGTCCGTGAAGAACTCGGCACCGGTGTCGGTGTGGTTCTCCAGGTAGGCGCGCAGGCGCAGGATCGGGTCCTTCGCCTCCCACGCGACGCGCTCCTCGTCGGCCCGGTACTTCGTCGGGTCGTCGGAGGTGGTGTGCGCGCCCATCCGGTACGTGAACGCCTCGACCAGCGTCGGGCCCTCGCCGTCCCGCGCCCGCTGGAGCGCCCACCGGGTCACGGCGAGGCAGGCCAGGACGTCGTTGCCGTCCACGCGGACGCCCGGGAAGCCGAAGCCCTGCGCGCGCTGGTAGAGCGGCACACGGGTCTGCTTCTCGGTCGGCTCGGAGATCGCCCACTGGTTGTTCTGGCAGAAGAACACGACCGGGGCGTTGTACACGGCGGAGAACGTGAAGGACTCCGCGACGTCGCCCTGGCTGCTGGCGCCGTCACCGAAGTACGCGATCACGGCCGAGTCCGCGCCGTCCTTGGCGATGCCCATCGCATAGCCGGTGGCGTGCAGCGTCTGCGAGCCGATGACGATCGTGTACAGGTGGAAGTTGTTGCTGTTCGGGTCCCAGCCGCCGTTGTTCACGCCGCGGAACATGCCGAGCAGGTTCTCCGGCTCGACCCCGCGGCACCAGGCGACGCCGTGCTCGCGATAGGTCGGGAAGACATAGTCGTCGTCGCGGGTGGCGCGCCCGGAGCCGACCTGGGCGGCCTCCTGGCCGAGCAGCGAGGGCCACAGGCCCAGCTCGCCCTGGCGCTGCAGCGTGACGGCCTCCGCGTCGAAGCGGCGGGCCATCACCATGTCGCGGTACAGGCCGCGCAGGGAGTCGTCGGTGATGTCGGCGACGTACTTGTCGTACGTGGTGTCCTTGACCCGCTCGCCCTCGGGGGTCAGCAGCTGGACCAGGTCCGGCTGTCCCTTGGCTGCTGCGGTCCTCCCGGGGGATTTCTTCGCAGACTTGCTCGCAGCGGACTTGCTCGCGGCAGGCTTGCTCGCCGCGGACTTGCTCGCGGCGGCCCGCTTGCGCGGGGTGCGCGCTGCGCCAGTGCTGGCAGCACTGTCAACGGTCACGTGTGCTCCTCGGTCGGTCCGGCCCCCGGGATTGCCGGATGGCCAGTCGGCTCGGCTCGCCTGATCCGTCCACGCACGGGGTGGGTGCGAGGTTGTCGGAGACAGGCGCGACAAGTGCTCCGGCAAGCACCCTTCACCGAGCACGTTACCCAGTGGGTCACACATCTGCGAAACCCCATCTGACCTGCGATTTTGCTTGGATTTCCAAGTAAGTGCTTGATTGGATTTCCTAGTAATCACATCTCGGACGGGAAGCCCGCAGGTCAACAGCTGTGCGACGGCACCTGGTACCAGCGTGGCAGGGGGCCGGAACACCGGCACGTTATCCCGGTCACCCCTTGGTCATCTAGAGCGCGGCACGAGTCCGTATGTGAGACTTACCCCGTGCGCGAAGACGGAAAAATCAAGGTATTTCTCCTCGACGACCATGAAGTGGTCCGCAGGGGCGTCCATGAGCTGCTCTCCGTGGAGGACGACATCGAGGTCGTCGGCGAGGCGGGTACCGCGGCCGACGCGCTGGTGCGCATCCCCGCCACCCGGCCCGACGTCGCCGTCCTGGACGTGCGGCTGCCGGACGGCAGCGGCGTCGAGGTGTGCCGGGAGATCCGCTCCCAGGACGAGTCGATCAAGTGCCTGATGCTGACGTCGTTCGCGGACGACGAGGCCCTTTTCGACGCGATCATGGCCGGTGCCTCGGGTTATGTCCTCAAGGCCATCCGGGGCAATGAGCTGCTGACGGCCGTAC
This sequence comes from Streptomyces sp. NPDC057694, assembly GCF_042799415.1. Taxonomy (NCBI): domain Bacteria; kingdom Bacillati; phylum Actinomycetota; class Actinomycetes; order Kitasatosporales; family Streptomycetaceae; genus Streptomyces; species Streptomyces sp. NPDC057694. The sequence goes on along the minus strand of NZ_JBHVIX010000027.1, from coordinate 7,677 downwards.
GGGACGTCGCCGCGGGCAAGTCGCTGCTCGACCCCGTCGCCACCGCCCGGGTCCTGGAGCGGCTGCGCGACGGCGGCCGCAGCAAGGAGGACGACCGGCTGTCCGGCCTCACCGACCAGGAGCGCAGGATCCTGGACCTGATCGGCGAGGGCCTGACCAACCGCGTGATCGGCGAGCGCCTCCACCTCGCCGAGAAGACGATCAAGAACTATGTCTCCAGCCTGCTGTCGAAGCTCGGCATGGAGCGCCGCTCCCAGGCGGCCGCGTACGTCGCCCGTCTGCAGGCCGAGAAGCGCTGAGCGCGCTCGCGCCGTCACCGTCCGCTCACCCGGCTGCCCGCCCACACGGGACGTAGGTCCCGTCTCCTCGGGGCGGGCTCCTCTTTTCCGGCGCGGTGTCGGCATCGCATGGTGGTGACATGCCCTCCGAGACGCAGCCGGACCTGGACCGCGGCTTCGAGCTTCTCTCCCGTGTGCCGTACGGGAGAGTCGCCACCAGCATGCGCGCCCTGCCCTTCCTCGCCGCCGCCCGCCACGTCGTGGCCGACGGCCGCCTGCTGCTGCGCATGCACCGGGGATACGACTACCACCAGGCGTGCGTCGGCAGCGTCGTCGCGTACGGCGCGGACAACCTCGGCGCAGAGCGCCCGGGCGACGGGGGTCAGTGGTCGGTGCAGTGCGTCGGCACCTGCGAGCTGGTCGAGCCCAGCACCGCCGAACTCGAACTCTTCGGCTCCGCCCCGCACTTCGCGGACGGCACGGTCTACGACCCGGTCTATCTGCACGTCACCCCGCAGTTCATGACGGTGCACGAGCTGCGGGGCGGGTCCGCCGCGGTGGAGCCTGCGGCCGGGCGGGTGCGGCGGGGCTGAGCGGCCTTCCGGAGAAGGCCGCCTAGCGGGGTCAGGGCGTGGCGGTCGGGGGCGTCGGCGTCGCGCCGCCGTTGCCCGCCGTGTTGCCCTCGGTCGCACCGCCGTCGGTGCCGCCGTCCGTCGTACCGCCGTCGGTCCCGCCGTCGGTCCCGCCGTCCGTGCCACCGTCCGTGCCGCCGTCGGTGCCGCCGCCGCCCGTGTTCTGACCGCCGTCCGTGCCGTCCGTCGGCGAACCGGTGTCGGACGGGGCCTCGCTGGTCGGCTCCCGGGTGGTGGGCGCCTGCGTCGTCGGTTGCTGAGGGGGCTGGTTGGTGTAGTCGTCCGAGTTGCCCGTCCCGGTGTCCTCGGTGGTCGCCTCGTCCGAGGGCTCCTTGGACTTCTTCGTCTCGGACTGGGTCGGCGTCGTCGACTCCTTCGTCTTGCCGCCCCCGCCGCCCCCGCTGTTGCTCATCGCCCAGGCGACGCCGACCGCGATCGCGATCACCGCGAGCACGGCCACGATCCACAGCTTGCCGCGGCCGCCGCCCTTGTTGCCGCCGCCCTCGAAGCCGCCGTCGTCACCCGGCGGGCGCAGCATCGGCTGAGCGGCCGTGTTGTGGTCGCCGGGGTGCTGCATGGCCGTGGTGGCCGCGACGCCCATCGCCGGGGTGCCGCCGCCCTCGTGCATGCCGACCGGGCCCGTGTTCCAGGTGCCGGTGTGGCCGCCCTGCTCGTACAGCATCTGGAGCCCGTACTGGACGAGCCCGCGCATCTCCTCCGCCGTCTGGAACCGGTCGTCCGGGTCCTTGGCGAGGGAGCGCATGACGAGGCCGTCCAGCTCCGGCGGCACCGCGTCCGAGACCTCGGACGGCGGCACGGGGGAGTCCTGGACGTGCTGGTAGACGACCGACAGCGGCGTCTCACCGGTGAACGGGGGCCGCAGCGCGAGCAGTTCGTAGAGCAGGCAGCCCGTCGCGTAGAGGTCCGAGCGGTGGTCGACGGCCTTGCCGAGAGCCTGCTCGGGGGAGAGGTACTGGGGCGTGCCCATGACCATGCCGGTCTGCGTCATGGTCGACTGGGCGCCGTGCAGGGCGCGTGCGATGCCGAAGTCCATCACCTTGACCGCACCGGCGTGGGTGATGATCACGTTCGCGGGCTTGATGTCGCGGTGCACGATGCCGTGCTGGTGCGAGTACGCGAGCGCTTCCAGGACCCCGGAGACGATGATCAGGGCCTGCTCGGGGCCCGGCGCCTCGGCGTTGAGCAGAAGGTCGCGGATGGTGCGGCCCTCGACGATCTCCATGACGATGTACGGAACGGTCGAGCCGTTCACGTAGTCCTCACCGGAGTCGTAGACCGCGACGACCGCGTGGTGGTTCAGGCCGGCGACCGACTGGGCCTCACGCGTGAAGCGGGCCTTGGAGACCGGGTCCTCGGCGAGGTCGGAGCGGAGCAGCTTGACGGCGACGGTACGCCCGAGGCGTACGTCCTCGGCCGCGAACACCTCGGCCATGCCGCCCCGGCCGAGTCTGTGGGTCAGCCGGTACCGGCCGTCCCCGACGAGCCCGCCGTTGCCCCACAGCTCCGGCGCATCTGACATGCCGCCGCCAGTCGCTTCGGGGTCGGACGGGCCCTGAGCGCCTGCCTGTGCCATCGGTCCTCGCCGTCGTTTCTGTCCGTACTGCCGGATTCCTGTATCCCGTCGGAGGACGCGCGGTGGTGAATTACGGTCTCCGTCGCGGCCACGCTACAGGCTCCGGACACCGCCCCGGCCCGAGACGGACCGGACATCAAACCCGTTGCCGTGCACGCCATGCAAATCGTGCGCACCAATTCTGTGCAGGTCCGCCGACCACCGCCTGGCATTACGGTCACGTAACGGGCCATCCCGCCCCGATGGGCGGTGGCCAAGCTCACGCGGAGCGTTCACAGCACGAAAGACGGGTCCGGCCCGCGCTGCTCGCGCGGGCTGGACCCGTCTCTCCGACTCTTTCGTCGTGCGGCCGCCCTACAGGTACGGGCCGCCCGAGCGGCCGCCCGTGCGCGGGTCCTCGTCCTCGTCGCCGCCGACGCCCGGCGGCAGTGCGCGGCGCATCTGCTCCAGCTGGGCGCGGGCCGCCATCTGCTGGGCGAACAGCGTCGTCTGGATGCCGTGGAAGAGGCCCTCCAGCCAGCCCACCAGCTGGGCCTGCGCGATGCGCAGCTCGGCGTCGGTCGGCGTCGCGTCGTCCGTGAAGGGCAGGGAGAGCCGCTCCAGCTCCTCGACGAGCTCGGGGGCGAGCCCGTCCTCCAGTTCCTTGACGGAGCTGGCGTGGATCTCCTTGAGCCGCTGCCGGCTCGCCTCGTCCAGCGGAGCCACGCGCACTTCTTCGAGCAGCTGCTTGATCATGCTGCCGATCCGCATCACCTTCGCGGGCTGTTCCACCATCTCCGTCACCGGGACCTCGCGGGAGCCGTCGTCTCCACCGCCGCCCAGAGCCATTCCGTCCTGGCCAACGACCAAGATCTGCGGGTTCTCCGGCGACTGTTCGTTCCTCGGCATCTCCATGCCGCCATTCTCTCGCACCGAGCACTCTCATGACCGTGGTGCCCCCTATACCGGCTGATCCACCGTCCGGCCGGGCCCTAAATCCGGCGTGCCCGTTTAATCCAGCTATGTGAGGCTTATCGCAGGCATCGGGTGATCGGACCCCCGCAGTGGGCCGATCCCCGCACGCGCGGCGGAAGGGGCAGGGCATGCGGCGGCTTCGGTGGGCGGCTGGCGCGCTGGCCGTTCTGTTCACGCTGCCGCTGTTCGTGGGGGGCGGCCCGGTCTCGTACGCGGCTGTCGTCCCGCTCCGGTCCGCGGCTCCGATCTCGTACGCGGCCGAGCCCTCGCCGCACGGGTCCCTCGCGGGCAGCCGGGCGGGCGTGGGCCGTACGCCGCCGGGGCGGGAGCTGCCCGCGCCGGACGAGTCCGAGACCGCGGCGCCGCCGCCCGCCTCCGAACCGGCCGCGACCCCCGAGCCGCGCGAGACCGAGCGGCCCTCCGCCGCACGGCAGTCCGTCGTGCAGCGGGGACTCGGCGGGCCGCTCGCCGACGTACTGCCGCTGGGAGCGGGGCTGCTGCTGACCGGGCTCGGGCTCGGCTTCCTGGCGCTACGACTGCGCCGCTGACCGGGCCCGGACCCGGGTGACCGGCAGGGGCTACGCGTTCGTCAGCAGCACCTTGCCGATGTGGCCCGACTCCTCCAGGACCCGGTGGCCCTGCGCGGCGTCGCTCATCGGCAGCCTGCTGTCCACGATCGGGCGCACATGGCCGCCCTCGATCAGCGGCCACACGTGCTCGCGCACCGCCGCGACGACGGCCGCCTTCTCGGCGAGCGGGCGGGCCCGCAGCGTGGTCGCCGTGATGGCACCGCGCTTGCCGAGCAGCGCCGCGATGTTCAGCTCGCCCTGGACCCCGCCCTGCATGCCGATGATGGCGAGCCGGCCGTTGACGGCGAGGGCGTCGACGTTGCGGTTCAGGTACTTGGCGCCCATGTTGTCGAGGATGACGTCCGCGCCGGCGCCGTCCGTGGCGCTCTTGATCTCCTCGACGAAGTCCTGCTCGCGGTAGTTCACCAGGATGTCCGCGCCCAGCTCGGCACAGAAGTCCAGCTTCTCCTTGGTGCCCGCGGTCACCGCGACCTTGGCGCCGACGGCCTTCGCCAGCTGGATCGCCATCGTGCCGATGCCGCTGGACCCGCCGTGCACCAGGAAGGTCTCCCCCGGACGCAGGTGGGCGATCATGAAGACGTTCGACCAGACGGTGCAGGTCACCTCGGGCAGCGCGGCGGCCGTGACGAGGTCGATGCCGCGGGGCACCGGCAGCAGCTGCCCGGCGGGCACGACGACCTTCTCGGCGTAGCCGCCGCCGACCAGCAGCGCGCACACCTCGTCGCCGACCGACCAGCCCGAGACCCCGGGCCCGAGCGCGGCGATCCGCCCCGCGCACTCCAGACCGGGGTACGGGGACGAACCGGGCGGCGGGCTGTAGAAGCCCTGCCGCTGGAGCAGATCGGCGCGGTTGACGGCGCTGGAGACGACCTCGACGAGGACTTCCCCCTCGCCGGGCACGGGGTCGGGGACCTCCGTCCAGACGAGCGCCTCGGGTCCGCCGGGTTCCGGAATCGTGATCGCATACATGGCCGCGAGGCTACTCCCGGTGCCCTGGGGAAGCGGCTAGGTGTCGGGCCTACGGCAGCGGCTTCGTGTCGGGCACCACCTGGCGGGTGGGCGTGACGCGCGCGATGGTGATCAGCCGGTCGGTGAGCTGGAGGGTGCCGACCGCCGGATCGTCGTAGCCGAGCATGCGGTGTCCGCGGACGACGCTGACCACGAGGTCGTCGGTGTCGCGCGGCTTGAGCCCGACCTCGGGCTTGGTCACCGTCCGCTCGACCAGGTCGAGGCCGCTGCCCTTCTGGATCAGGTCCTCCATGACCATGCCCGCGTGCGGGCTGAGCACGGACAGGCCGAGCAGACGGCCCGCCGCGCTGGCGCTGGTGATGACGGCGTCGGCGCCCGACTGGCGCAGCAGCGGCGCGTTCTCCTCCTCGCGGACACAGGCGACGATCTTCGCGGCACGGTTCAGCTGCCGAGCCGTCAGCGTCACCAGGACCGCGGTGTCGTCGCGCTGGGTGGCGACGATGATCTTCCGGGCCCGCTGCACCTCGGCGCGGAGCAGCACGCTGCTGCGGGTCGCGTCCCCCGTGACCCCCGCGTAGCCGAGGGCGGTGGCGGCCTCGATGGCCTTGGCGCTGGGGTCGACGACCACGACCTGCTCGGGCTTCAGACCGGTGGCGCAGACCGTCTCCACGGCGCTGCGGCCCTTGGTTCCGAAGCCGACGACGACGACGTGGTCACGCAAGGTGGACCTCCAGCGGTTCAGACGCCATTCCTCCCGGGTCCGTTCGGTGAGGACTTCCAGCGTGGTGCCGACCAGGATGATCAGGAAGAGCACACGCAGCGGCGTGATGATGAAGATGTTGATGAGACGGGCGAAGTCACTGACCGGCACGATGTCGCCGTAGCCGGTGGTGGAGAGGGTGACGGTCGCGTAGTAGAAGGAGTCGAGCAGGTCGACCACGCCGTCGGACGTGTCGTTGTAGCCGCCGCTGTCGCCCCACACGATCAGCGCGGTGGCCACGAGGACGCTCAGCGCCATCAGGACACGGCGGGCGACCTGGCGCAGCGGCCGCTCGACGATCCGCCGGGGCAGTTTCACCCGGTAGGTCGTCGTACGCTCGTCCGCTTGGCGCGCCATGGCGTCATGGCCGGCCAGTTTCACGTGAAACACCCTTCTTCTGCGCGCGAGTTGAGAGCCCCGGTGGGCCGGGGTCCGACCGTGCGGACCCCGGCCGCGCGGGGCTCGGTTATGTGGGAGTGGGCGGTGCGGGGCTCGGCGGTCATCGTGACCCCCAGGACCAGGGCAGGTCGAGGATCTCGACCTCCTGGCCCTCCTTGGCGCCGCCCGGCGGGATCACCGCGAGGGCGTCGGCGGCGGCGATGCCGCGCAGCATGGCCGGGCCGTTGTAGCGCAGCGGCACCGCCCAGTCGTGCCCGCTGCCCTCGTCCTGGCGTACGACGACCGGGACCAGGCGGGTGTCGCCCGGGTGCCCGTGGACGGCGGTGTGCAGCGGAGAGCTGTACGGCTCCGTGTGCCCGGCCCGGCCGGACAGCTCCCGCAGCAGCGGTTCGGCGAGCGTGAGCAGCCCGGAGACGGCCGCGAGGGGGTTGCCGGGCAGGCCGACGAGGTGCTGCCCCTCCTTGAGGCGGGCGAGCAGCATCGGGTGGCCGGGGCGGACCGCGACACCGTTCACGAGGAGCTCGGCGTCGACGGCGCGCAGGGTCGGGTGGACGTGGTCGACCGGGCCCGAGGCCGTGCCGCCGGTCGTGACGACGAGGTCGGCGGTGGACTTCCGTACCGCCCTGAGCACCGCCTTCGCGTCGTCGCCGAGCCTGCGCACGGCCGTGACCTCGACACCGAGCGCGCGCAGCCAGTGCGGCAGCATCGGTCCGAGCGCGTCCCGGATCAGACCCTCGCGGGGCCGCCCCGAGGTCAGCAGCTCATCGCCCAGGACGAGCACCTCGACCCGGGGACGGGGCACGACGACCAGCTCGTCGTAACCGGCGGCGGCCGCCAGGCCCAGCACCGCCGGGGTGACGACGGCGCCCGCGGGCAGCAGCAGTTCGCCGCTGCGGCACTCCTGGCCGCGCGGACGGATGTCCTGCCCGTGCCGGACGTCGCGCAGCGGGTGCAGTCGGCCCTGCGCGTCGAGATGCCCGTGCTCGGAGCGGATGACGGCGGTGGTGTCCGGCGGGATCCGGGCGCCGGTCGCGATCGCCGCCGCCTCCCCGTCGGAGAGCACCGGCGGCAGATCGTGCCCGGCGAGAATCCCCTCGTCACGGACGTCCCAGGGACCCGGCCCGGCCACGACCCAGCCGTCCATGGCGGACGTGTCGAAGGACGGCAGGTCGGTCAGCGCGGTGAGCGACGCGGCGAGGACGAGACCGAGTGCCTCGTCGAGCGGGACGCGGACGGCGCCCGGCGGGACGCGCACGGGCTCGGGTCCGCTTTCCTCGGCCGCCGCGGGCTCCACCGCAGGCGGCGGTGGCGGGGCGGGCGCGGGGAACGGGAGCCCGGGGAGCGGCAGTTGGTTCTCGTCCACGGGGACGGGAGCGACGGCATCGAGCGCGTCGACGGCACTGGCCGCGACGCGGAATGCTGTTGCGGCGGGATCCGTCGCACGGGGTTGGGTCGTACCGGGTGCGGTCGTACCGGGTGCGGTCGTACGGGGATGGGGGGC
>NZ_JBHVIX010000026.1:105504-123505 GCF_042799415.1 Streptomyces sp. NPDC057694 | reverse complement strand
GCCAGGGGGCGCACCTCCTCCTTGTGCGGGTGGCGCGCCCCGATGGAGATAGCGCACGCAGTGCGCATCTCCAGGGGCGCGGGGAACTGCGCGAGAAGCGGCCACCGGCCCGCACCCGACCGACGACCCGATGAGGGGCGCGGGGAACTGCGCGACCAGCTCCACCAGGGCGTTGCGGGTCAGGCCTGCTGCGAGCGGCGCCTGCGGGTGGCGAACACCGTGCCCGCACCCGCGGCGACGACCAGCGCGGCAGCCGCGGCGAGCGGCCCGGCCGGGACGTCGGCACCGGTGGAGGCGAGAGAGCCGCCGATGGTCGAGCCGGTCGTACCGGTCCCACCCGTGGTGCCCGCGCCACCCGCCGTGCTGCCCGAAGTACCGCCCGACGCCGATCCGTTGGACCCGCCCGACCCGGCAGGCAGCACCGCGTCCTCGTCGAGGGAGACCGCGGCGGTGACCGGATCGAGCGCGGCCCCCGCCTCGTAGAACCCGCCGAACGCCTTGGCACCGTCAGCGGTGAGCGTGGCCGCGGCGCCGTCCAGCTCGACGATGTCGCCCTTGGCGGTGAGATCGCCGGAGCCGAGCTTCAGCGTGGCCACGGTCAGGTCGTCGTACGTGGTGACCTTGCCGCTCTCCTGGTCCTTGCTGGAGACGTCGGCGACGAGCTTGCCGCCGGTGCCCTTCGCCGTCACGTGCAGATCGCTGAACTGGAGGTCGAGGGCGTAGGTGCCGTCCGCCTCGTGGCCGAGGAAGCGGACCTTGCCGGCGAACTTCGCGTCGAGGGACTTGGCGTCGGCGTCGTAGGTGCCGCTCGCGTCGCCGAACCGGTAGACGGAGCCGTTCTTCGCGGCGCCGCCGGACAGTTCGACCTTGCCCTTGGCGATGGGTCCGGTGATGTACGTACGGAAGGACTCCTTGACGCCCCAGTCCAGGTTGCCGTCGACGACCTCACCGGAGACGGCCTCGACGGGCTTGGTCGCCGAGGTGCTCGGCGCCGGGGAGGTGGAGCCACCGGTCGACGGGGACGGCGAGGTGGTCGCCGTTTCCGTCGGGGTCGCCTCCGGGGTCTTGGTCGGCGTCGGCGATGAGGTGGACGGGGAGGCGGCCGTGACCGTCAGCGTCGCCGCGTCGAGCGCGGTGCCCTCCTTGTACATGCCGTTGAACGCCGAGGCGCCGTCGGCGGTCAGCGTCGCCGGGATGTCCTTGAAGGTCATCGCGCCGCCCGCGCCCTGGCCGGGCTTGACCGCGGACAGGTCGAGGGTGGCGAACTCGATGTCGTTCTGGACCGTGCCGTTGAGGGAGACGTCGGCGTCGATGTGCCCGGTGGTGCCCGACGTCACGACCTTCACGTCGCTGACCTTGATGTCGAAGCCGTGCGCCTGGGAGGAGAAGCGGACGGCGCCCTTGAAGGCGGTGTCGGTGCCGTGCGTGGTCGTGTCGTAGGTGCCGGTGCCGCCGGTGAAGGTGAACGGGCCGTTGTCGGCGGCCTGCGTGGCGCCGTCGGTCGCGTCGATCGAACCGGCGGCGATCCCGGTCACGTACTTCCGGAAGGACTCCTTGATGCCCCAGTCGAGCGTCCCGTTCTTCAACTCGATGCCGGACGAGGCGCCTTCGGCGGCGGCCGCGGGCAGCGCGAGCGCGCCGGCCCCGAGCGCGACGACGGTGGCCGTGGCGGCGGCGAGGGCTATCGGGTGTCTGGCGATGCGTGCCATGGGAGTGGTTCCTCCTTGGTGTGGATCTTGGTTCGGGTGGACCGTCAGGGGGTGGACAGCCGCTGCGGAGAGGGAAGTTCGGAGAGGGTGCCCGGGGCCGTCAGGAGCGCTGGGCAGCACGGCGGCGCCGACGGATCAGCAGGCCCGCGGCGGCGGCCAGCACGACCACGACGGCGGCGGCGATCCCGGCGACCGCTCCCCCGGGCAGGCCGGAGTCCGTCTCGGCGGCGGCCGGTTCGGCGGCAGCGGACTGTGAGGCCTTCGCCTTCGGGGTGGGCGTCGGTGACGCCGAGCTGCCGAGGTCGGGCAGGGCCGGGAGGTGCGCGTCCGCGTCGAGGGCGACGGCCAGCGAGACGGGGTCCATGGCGGTGCCCTTCTTGTACATCCCGCCGAACGCCTTCGCTCCGGCGGCGGTGAGCACGGCCGGGGCCTCGCTCACCTCCACGAGCCCGTCCTCGGCCTTGAGTTCACCGGTCTTGAAGGTCACGAGCGCGGCGTTCTTCACGGTCTTGCCGTCGCTGGTCGCGTCGGCGCGCAGGGTGCCCTTGCCGTCGGCGACGGAGACGCTCACGTGGGAGAACTTCAGGTCGAGGCCGTGCTCGCCGGTGAAGCGGACGGACCCGCCGAAGTCGGCGGTCAGGGACTGCTTCTTCTTGTCGTACGTGCCCTCGCCCTCGGGGAAGCGGAACAGCGCGCCGCCGTCCTGCGCCCCGTCGCCGAGGGTCCACTCGCCCTGGGCGATGTCCCCGGTGACGTACTCGCGGAAAGTGCGCCGCACGCCCCAGTCGACGGCCCCGTCGCGGACCTTCCCGGCGGCGTCCTGCTTCGCCTTCTTCTCCTTCTTCGCCTTGGACTCGGCCGACTTCGTGGGCGTGGGCGACGCCTTCGCGGGCGCGACGTCCGCGGACAGGCTCACCGGGTCGAGCGCGGTGCCCGCCGTGTAGTAGCCGGCGAAGGACTGCGCGCCCTGTGAAGTGAGCGTGGCGGGAAGGTTGTTGAGGGCCACGGCGTTGCCGTCGCCCTTCATGTCGATCCCGCCGAGGGAGAGGGAGGCGAAGGGCACCTGGCGGGACGACGTGACCGCCCCGGTGCCCTTCGCCTTGCTCACGACATCGACGTACAGCGTCCCGGCGCCGCCCGCGATGCGGACGGTGGGATTGCTGATCGTCATGTCGAGTTCGTACGCGCCGTTGGACTTCTTGTGGCCGACGAAGTGCACGCCGCCGGAGAACGAGGACGAGAAGGCGCCGCTCGATCCGTCGTACGAGCCGCGTGCCGAGTGGAAGCGGAACTGGCTCGCGCCGACGGTGGCCGCGCCGCCCGTCAGGGAGTACGTCCCCTGGGCGATGGGCCCGGTGATGTAGCTCTGGAAGGACGATTTCACGCCCCAGTCGAGCCGGCCGCCCTGCACGGTGCGGGCGGCGGCGTGCGCGCCCGCGACCGGGAGCAGGGCGCCGAGCAGCGCGGTGAACAAGGTGACGGCGAGGACGCGGACACGTATCCGGGCGCGTCGGGGCATGGCTCTTCCTCCGGGTGACCGTCACCAGACCCTGGCGACTTAGGTAAGGCTAACCTAAACTATGATCGCCTTTGTCAACAGCCCCTCTCACCACGACAGGACGGTGTCCGCGTGTCCACGCACGGCGCCCTCGCGCACTCCTCCCGCCGGACGGGGGTGCTGATCTCCGTACTTCTCCTGGCTCTCGCGCTGGTCGCCACCGCCTGCTCGGGCACCACCACCGGGACCGCCGGACCAGCGACCCCGGCCGAGAAGGCGACGACCGCGAACAGCGTCGAGCCGCTCAGCCCGGCCCCCGTGCCCGAGCTGCCCGCCACGGTCACCTCGGCCGACGGCGAGCGGGTCACCGTGCGCGAGGCCGACCGGATCGTGCCGCTCTCCGGCAGCCTCAGCGAGCTGGTGTTCACGCTCGGACTCGGCAAGCACGTGGTCGCCCGCGACATCACCGCCACCTTCACGCAGGCGAAGAAACTGCCGGTGGTCACCCGCAACCACGACGTGTCCGCCGAGAGCGTGCTGTCCCTGAAGCCGGACCTGGTGCTCGCCGAGACCACGACCGGCCCCGCCGAGGCGATGCAGCAGATCCGCGACGCGGGCATCCCGGTCGTCGTGATCGACCCGGCGACCGGCCTGTCCGACGTCGGCACCCGCATCCGGGCCGTCGCGGACACCCTCGGCGTCCCGGCGGCGGGCAAGAAGCTGACCCGGCGCTCCGAGGACCGGATCGCCGCCGTGCGCAGGACGATCCCGAAGCCGAAGAGCGCGAAGGACCGGCCGCGCGTGGCCTTCCTCTATCTGCGCGGCTCGGCCTCCGTCTACCTCCTCGGCGGCAAGGAGTCGGGCGCCACCTCGCTCCTCGAAGCGGCGGGCGCGGTCGACGCGGGCGCGGCCTCGGGCCTGAGGAAGGACTTCACCGCGATCACCAGCGAGGCGCTGGCGAAGGCGGCGCCGGACGCGATCCTTGTCATGAGCAAGGGACTTGAGTCGGTCGGCGGCATCGACGGCATGGTGAAGATCCCGGGCGTCGCCGAGACCCCGGCGGGCGTCGACCGAAGGGTCGTCTCGGTCGAGGACGGCGTGCTGCTCAACTACGGCCCCCGCACCGACCAGGTGCTGGCCTCGATCGTGAAGCAGCTGTACGGAACGGACGGTGCCTGAGGTGACGGCGACCGCGACCCCGCCGACGGCGGCCGACCCGAAGACATCCGCTGCTCCGCCCTCCGAACGCCGCAGCACCGCCTGGCTGTTGACGGTCGGACTCGCCGCGGCCCTGCTGCTGCTCGCGCTGCTCTCGGCGGGCATCGGCGCGTACCACATCGCGCCCGGCGACATCCTGTCCTCGGTGCAGCACCGGGCCGGGCTCGGCGGTCACGCCCTCGACCGCGTCGGCGAGTCGGTGCTGTGGAACGTACGCCTGCCCCGCATCGTCCTCGCCCTCCTCGTCGGCGCCTCACTGGGCTGCGCGGGCGCCCTCATGCAGGGCGTGTTCGGCAATCCGCTCGCCGAGCCCGGTGTCATCGGCATCTCGTCGGGCGCGGCGGTCGGCGCGGTCGGCTGCATCGCGCTCGGCCTGAACTTCTTCGGTACGTGGACGATCACGGTCTGCGCGTTCGTGTCCGGCCTCGCGACGGTCCTCGTCGTCTACGTCATGTCCCGCTCGGGCGGCCGCACGGAGGTCGTCACGCTGATCCTGACCGGCATCGCGGTGAACGCCTTCGCGGGCGCGCTGATCGGCCTGTTCCTGACCTACGCGGACACGGCCGCCGTCAACCAGATCACGTTCTGGCAGCTCGGCTCGCTGGCGCAGGCGACCTGGCCGAAGGTGCTCGCGGTGCTGCCCTGCGCGGCGGTCGGCCTGCTCGTCGCGCCCTTCTCCTCCCGCAAGCTGGACCTGCTCTCCCTCGGCGAACGCCCGGCGCGGCACCTGGGCGTGGACGTGGAGAAGCTGCGCATCACGCTGATCCTCGTCATCGCCCTCCTCACGGCGGCGGCCGTCGCGGTCTCCGGCGTCATCGGCTTCGTCGGCCTGGTCATCCCGCACCTGCTGCGGATGCTGGCCGGACCGGGACACCGCTTCCTCGTCCCCGGCAGCGCGCTCGGCGGCGCGGTCGTCCTGGTGGCGGCCGATCTCGCGGCGCGCACGGTGGCGGCGCCCGCCGAACTCCCCATCGGGGTGCTGACCGCCCTGACCGGCAGCCCGTTCTTCTTCTGGCTGCTGCGCCGCACCCGCCGCAAGCAAGGAGGCTGGGCATGACCTCGTACCTGACGACCCTGCTGCGCGGACCCCGCGCCCGCTCGCTCCCCGAGCGGTACGCACCCGGCGACCCGGTCGCCGAGGCCCGCGCCCTCCGCGTCGACCTGGGCGGCCGGGCCGTCCTGTCGGGCGTCGACCTGACGGTGCGGGCGGGCGAGGTGCTGGCCCTGGTCGGCCCCAACGGCGCAGGTAAATCGACCTTGTTGGCGGCGCTGGCGGCGGACCTGCCCGCCGGCTCCGGTGAGCTGCTGGTCCACGGCCGCCCGCCCGCCGCCTGGTCCGCACCCGAACTGGCCCTGCGCCGCGCCCTGTTGCCCCAGTCGGCGACTCTGTCCTTCCCGTTCCCGGTGGCGGACGTGGTGCGGATGGGGCGGGCGCCCTGGGCGGGCACGGAGCGGGAGGACGAGGACGACGCGGTGATCGCGGCGGCGCTCGCGGCGACGGAGACGACTGCCTTCACCGCCCGCCCCTTCGCCGCGCTCTCCGGCGGCGAACGCGCCCGGGTCGCCCTGGCCCGGGTCCTCGCCCAGTCCGCGCAGCTCCTCCTCCTGGACGAGCCGACGGCCGCCCTCGACCTGCGCCACCAGGAACTCGTCCTGCGCGTCTGCCGGGAGCGGGCCGCCGCCGGTGACGCGGTGGTCGTGGTCCTGCACGACCTGGGCCTGGCCGCCGCGCACGCCGACCGGGTGGCGGTGCTGCACGGCGGCCGGGTCACGGCGGCGGGCCCACCGGCCGAGGTCTTCACCGGGCCACTACTCAGCGAGGTGTACCAGCATCCGGTGGAGGTGCTGCCGCATCCGGGCAGCGGTGCCCCTTTGGTGGTGCCGGTGCGGTCCTAGCTGCTTGGCTTGGCCGCATGACTGTCGTCGTCACCAGCCTCATAGCGGTCCTCGGCACCCTCCTCGGTGCGGCCCTGACCCCCGTCCTCCAGGGCCGCGCCACGGCCCGCTCCGAACGGTTCGCCCGCGAGGAGCGCCTCAGACAGGAACGGATCGACGCCTACTGCGCGTTCGGCGGCGCCCTCGCCAACTACCGCAGGGGGCAGCTGGACCGCTGGTTCCGGCGCCTGGACGACCGGTCCGCCGACCCGGCCGACATCCATGAACTCCGGCGCGAGGCACAGCGGTTGCGGGCGGCGGCCATCGAGGCGATGTTCCGGGTGGAGCTGCTGACGGATTCTCCGGACCTGGTCTCCAAGGGCCGCAGCGCGTTCGCCGCCGTGGACGACCTGATCCGCACCGACGACCGCGAGGAACTGGCGGCGGGCCGGGTCGCGTCCCGCAACCTGCTCTACGACTTCATCGCGGCGTCGCGGCCCTACGTGCGCAGCACCTGAGCCCCCGCCAAAGGAGTGGGGGCAGACGAGTCGGGCTGTACGCCGGGTTCTGTACCCCGGGACCTCGCGGTCGTCGGGGTGACGGCCATCCATCTAGGGCCGGCGTTGCCACCGGCCTCGTGCGGTCTACCCGCGAACTCGGGCGGGCAGCCCTCGATCGTCCGCGCAGGAGCCGCCTTTTCACGGGCCGCTCCCTCTTGACCTTGCTCCAGGTGGGGTTTACCTAGCCGCCTGAGTCACCTCAGGCGCTGGTGGTCTCTTACACCACCGTTTCACCCTTACCGAGGGCCTTGCGGTCCCCGGCGGTCTGTTTTCTGTGGCACTGTCCCGCGGGTCACCCCGGGTGGCCGTTAGCCACCACCTTGCCCTGTGGAGCCCGGACGTTCCTCGGGAGGTTCCGAAGAACCCCACGCGGCCGCCCGCCCGGCTCGTCTGCCGTCCGGCCATCCTACCCGGCCGCGATCAGCGGAACGCCGCCGTCACGACAGACCCTCCGGGATCCGCCTGTCCTCAGCCGCGCAGGGCCTCCGCGCCCGTCCGCCACGCCCCGTCCAGATCCGCGCCGTCGGGAAACCGGCCGTGGATCTCCAGGATCACCATGCCGTGGGCGAACGCCCAAGCCGCGCGGGCCAGGTCCTGGTCGCCGGCGCAGACCCGCATCAGGGGGGCCGCCGTCCGGTCCTCCAGGCCCTCGGGGAGGGCGTGGCGGGGCAGGGGGCGTTCGGTGGCGAGGCGGTAGAGGTGGGGGTGGGCGAGGGCCCAGGTGCGGTAGGCCGCCATCAGTGCGGGCAGCGATCCGGGGTCCGTGCGGCCCGCCTCCTCGAAGGCCTCGGCCGACTCGGTGAGCATCTGCGCGACGAGTTCCGCCTCCACGGCGTACTTGTCAGGGAAGTGCTTGTAGAGGGACGGGGCCTTGATGCCCAGGCGGTCGGCGAGGGCCCGCATGGTGAGGGCGTCGGGGCCCGACTCCTCCAGCAGGGCCCTGGCCTCCGCCGCGATCTCGGTGGCGCGGGGCGTGAGCCGCCGCTCGGTAACGGCCTCAAGCACGCTGGAAGCCCTCCTTGGTCCGCAGTCCGTAGCCGAAGGCGCGATCGTACGAGATGTGGGCGAGCCAGCCGCACAGGCCCGCGAAGACCGGGACCCAGGCGTCGGGAAGCAACGTGCACGCGATCATCAGCGCCAGCGGGACCAGGGCGCGGTGCGCCGCGTTGTAGTACTTCACCGCGCGGGGCGGGAGCTGCCCCTTCTCCATGTGCTGCGCCTCGCCGGCCGCCACCAGGAAGGTCAGGTCGGGCGCGATGAAGAAGGCGAGCGCGCACAGCACCGCGAGCCAGCCGTGGTTCACCCCCTCGACGACCGCGAACGCCGACCAGAAGAGCGCGAGTGCGAGCCAGGCGGTGCGGCGCGCGACGGCGAAGGGCTTGCGGGTGACGGTGACGGGTGCGGTGGTGCTCATCGGGGCCTCCCGGAGAGTCTGGCGTTCAGCGGCAACAAGTGGCTAACGTCGTTAGCCGGACCGTATGTGAACCGTACGGCTAACAGCGTTAGCCGTCAAGCCTCCGCTTGACCCTTCCGTAGCGTCAACGTTTCTACTGAAGGCATGCGGATCGGAGAGCTCGCCAAGGTCGTCGGCGTCACCACGCGTGCCGTCAGGCACTACCACCACCTCGGGCTGCTGCCCGAGCCCGAGCGGCTCGGGAACGGCTATCGCGAGTACGGGCTGCGGCACGCCGTGGAGCTGGCCCGGATCCGGCGGCTGACCGAGCTGGGCCTCGGGCTCACCGAGGTGCGGGACGTGCTCGCCGACGACGCCGGGCGCGACCTCGTCGAGGTGCTCGCCGAGCTGGACGCGGACCTCGCCCGGCAGGAGGCGGCGATCCACGAGCGGCGGGCCCGCCTGGGGGCGCTGCTCGACGAGGCGGAGCGGCAGGGCGGGCTGCCCGCGGGCAGCCCGCTCTCCCCCGAACTCGCCGCGTTCTTCGCCGGCCTGGGGGACGTCGACCTGGATTCGCCGATGGCCGCGAAGGACCGCGAGGTGCTGGCCCTCGTCGACGCGACGGCGCCGCCCGAGGCCCGCGCTCAGCTGATGGCCGTCCTGGCGCCCGCGCTCACCGCGCCGGGCGCGCTGGACTCCGTACGCGAGGTGTACGCACTGCTCGACGCGCTCGCCGACGCACGGAGCGACGATCCACGGGTGGCCGAGGCGGCCCGGGCGCTGCTCGACTGCCTGCCGCCGGGCCTGCCGACTCCGGAGGGCGTCGAGCAGCACGCGCTCCTCGACGCGTTCCTCGCCGACTTCTCCCCCGCGCAGGCGGCGGCCGTACGCCTCGCGATGCGCCTGGCGGCGGAGGAGTCCCGGTGAGCCGGGTGCGGCGGATCGCCGGGAACGAGCTGCGGGTGCTGGCGAGCCTCGGGATGTGGGTGACCCGGCGGCGGCACGGCGTTCCGGCGGGGGCCGTCGCCTTCCCGTACGCGCGGGGGCAGGCGGTGATGATGTACGCCTTCGCGTTCGTCTGCGTCGTCGAGTCGGCCGGGATGTGGGTGCTGCTGCGCGGCCTGCCGGTGGTGCACGCCATCGTCCTGGTGCTCGACGTCTACACCGTGTTGACGGTGCTCGGGCTGCACGCCGCCGCCGTCACCCGGCCGCACGTGGTCACGGCCGACGCGCTGCGGGTGCGCCGCGGCGCCCATGTGGACCTGCGCATACCGTTCGAGCTGATCGCGCGGGTGCGGCGGGAGAGCCGGTTCACGCACACCCCGGCCGACGGCGAACTCGATCTGGACGTCGGCGCGCAGACCGGCATGACCATCGAACTCACCGAACCGGTGGGGCACTTGACCTACTTCGGGCGTCGGCGGGACGTGCGGGTCGTGCGGCTGTTCGCGGAGGACACCGACGCCCTGGACCGCGCGCTGGCCGACGCGCTCACGCGGGCGCGAACAGCACCTTCGCCCGTCCCGGATCGGCCTGCGTGAGCCGGACCCGCAGCTGCTCGCCGAGCGGCAGCGCGGAGGAGCCGCCCTCGATCCGGGCGACCACGGCCGGGTCGGTCAGCTGCACGGTGCCGACCGCCGGTTCGTGGTCCTTCACGTCGACCACCACGGCGTCGAACAGTTCCCCGATCCGGTTGCGCAGCAGCGCCGCCTCGACGATGTCGACGCACTCGCGCTCCACGGTGTTCGCGCGCCGCGTGCCGTCGGCCATCTCCTTGGGCAGTCCGGGCAGCGCCGCGAGCACCCACTCCGGCACGCCCCGGCCGGCCGCCGCGGCCAGGCACAGCTCGGAGGCGTAGCGGTCGACGAGGCGGCGCAGCGGCGCCGTGCAGTGCGTGTAGGGGGCGGCGACGGCGGCGTGCGTGGTGAGCGGGGGCAGGTCGCCGCCGGTGAACTCCGTGTAGCCGGCGCCGCGCAGCAGCGTCGTGCACTCCTGGAGGAAGGCGGCGTGGTGCGGGTTCTCCGGGTCGAGGGAGCGGATCAGCGCCGAGTAGGGGACGTGGTGCGGCCAGTCGATGTGCAGCGCCTTCGCGGTGTGGTGCAGCCGGCCGACCGCGCCGTCGGGGGCGGCGGGCAGGGTGCGCAGGACGCCGGTGCCCGCGGCGAGCATCAGGTCGGCGGCGGCCATGCCGGTGAGCAGGGAGATCTGCGCGTTCCAGGAGTCGGCGGGCAGCGGGGCGCGGTAGGCGAGTTCGTAGTCGTCGCCGGTGGTGACGATCTCCTGCTCGGGGACGTCGAGGGAGATGCCGCCGCGCTCCTGCTCCAGGTGTTCGCGCAGGGTGCCGATGTCGCGGAGCAGGGCGAGGGGTTCCTCGGCGGTGCCGTCGTCGATGGCCTTCTGCACGCCCGCGTAGTCGAGCTTCGCGCGGCTGCGGACGAGGGCGCGTACGACGTCGGTGGCGACGGTCCGCCCGTCCGCGTCGAGGTCGATGGTCCACAGCACGGCCGGACGGGTCCGATCCGGGAGCAGGCTGGCCGCGCCCTCGCTGAGCACGGTCGGGTGCAGCGGTGTCTTCGCGTCGGGGAAGTACAGGGTCGTCACGCGCCGGTGGGCCTCGGCGTCGAGCGCGCCGCCGGGCACGACGAAGGCGGCGACGTCGGCGATCGCGTACCGCACCCGGTAGCCGCCCCCGGCCCGCCGCGACAGGTGCATGGCCTGGTCGAGGTCGGTGGACGTGGGCGGGTCGATCGTGAAGAAGGGGACGGCCGTCTCGTCGCGCTCGGGCAGCCCGGGCGCCGCGGCGGCGGCCTCGGCCTCGGCGAGCACCTCGGCCGGGAACTCCCCGGGCACGTCCAGCGTCGTACGCAGATCCCGCAGCACGGCACCGAGCGGCTCCCGCGCCGCGCCGGTCACACGGAGGTGGCGGAGGGGCATGGCACCGAGCGTAGGCGGCTGTGGCCGGGTCGGCACGCCGTACGCTGGGCTGTCGGTCGACCGATGTTCCGTGTTCCGTACGTGTATGAGGAGAGCCCGTGCTTGTGCTGTTGCCGCCGTCGGAGGGTAAGGCCGCTTCCGGACGCGGGGCGCCGCTGAAGCCGGAGGGGCTTTCACTGCCGGGGCTCGCCGAGGCGCGGGCCACCGTCCTGGACGAGCTGGTCGAGCTGTGCGCCGCCGATGAGGACAAGGCGCGCGAGGTGCTCGGGCTGAGCGAGGGGCTGCGCGGCGAGGTCGCGAAGAACACCGAGCTGCGCACGGCCGGGGCCCGGCCCGCCGGGGAGATCTACACCGGGGTGCTCTACGACGCCCTGGACCTGGCCTCGCTGGACGCCGCCGCGAAGAAGCGGGCCGCACGCTCGCTGCTCGTCTTCTCCGGGCTGTGGGGCGCGGTGCGGGTGACGGACCGGATTCCGTCGTACCGCTGCTCGATGGGTGTGAAGCTGCCGGGGCTGGGCGCGCTCGGCGCGTACTGGAAGGCGCCGATGGCGGAGGTCATGCCGGAGGCGGCCGGGTCCGGGCTGGTGCTCGATCTTCGCTCGGCGGCGTACGCGGCGGCCTGGAAGCCGAAGGGCGAGCTGGCGGAGCGGACGGCCGGAGTGCGGGTGCTGCACGCGCCGACCCGCAAGGTCGTCAGCCACTTCAACAAGGCGACCAAGGGCCGGATCGTCCGCGCCCTGCTCATGTCCGGCGCCGCACCGGCAGGACCGGCCGAACTCGTCGGCGTACTGCGGGAGTTGGGGTACACCGTCGAGGTCGAGGAGCCCGCGAAGCCGGGGCGGGCGTGGAGCCTGGACGTGCTGGTGGACGAGATTCACTAGCCAGGCACAGACGTTGCGTTGCAGCATGCGCAATGGCCTTTGCGCATGCTGCGCCGCGCGAGGCAGGATGGTGCCATGACCTCGCCTGCCGCTGCCTCTGGCGCCTCCGTGCTCGATCTCGCCCCCGTCGTCCCCGTCGTCGTCGTGGAGGACGCCGCCGACGCGGTACCGCTCGCGCGGGCGCTCGTCGCGGGCGGGCTGCCCGCGATCGAGGTGACCCTGCGCACGCCCGCCGCGCTCGACGCGATCCGCGCGATCGCGGACGAGGTGCCGGAGGCCGTCGTCGGGGCGGGCACGGTCATTTCGCCCGCGAACGTCGCCGACTCGGTCGCCGCCGGGGCCCGTTTCCTGGTCAGCCCGGGATGGACGGACGCGCTGCTGGTCGCGATGCGCGGGTCCGGGGTGCCGTTCCTGCCGGGCGTCTCGACGACGTCGGAGGTCGTGGCGCTCCTGGAGCACGGGGTGACCGAGATGAAGTTCTTCCCCGCCGAGGCCGCCGGGGGCGCCGCCTACCTGAAGTCCCTCGCCGGTCCGCTGCCGCAGGCCCGGTTCTGCCCGACCGGCGGCGTCTCCCCGGCCAACGCGGGTACGTACCTGGCGCTCAAGAACGTCGGCTGTGTCGGCGGGAGCTGGATGCTGCCGGGCGACGCGATCGCCGCGAAGGACTGGGGCCGCGTGGAGTCGCTGGCCCGCGAGGCGTGCGCTATCGCAGGTGAGCTGTCTCGTTGAGGAAGCGGACGCTTGCGTTGCCGTCGGCGTAGTACGCGATCGCGGTGAGGGACGCCGCCGAGAGCTCCATCTTGAACAGGGACTCCGGCGGGGCGCCGAGCGCCAGCCTGACCAGGGTCTTGATCGGCGTGACGTGCGAGACCACGAGGACGGTCCGGCCGCGGTGGGTCTCGGTGAGGCGGTCGCGGGTCTCGGCGACCCGGGCCGCGACCTGCGCGAAGCTCTCGCCGTCGCCGGTGGGGCGCGCGTCCTGCGAGGCCAGCCAGGCGTTCATGTCGGCCGGGTGGCGGTCCCGTACCTCCTTGAAGGTCAGGCCCTCCCAGGCGCCGAAGTCCGTTTCGCGCAGGCCGTCGTCGACCGTGACGTCGAGGTGCAGGCGAGCTGCTACGGCCTGGGCCGTTTCGCGGCAGCGCCTTAGAGGGGATGTCACGATCGCCTGGATCGTGCCATGAGCGTGCAGCGCCGCTGCCGCGCGGGATGCCTGGTGGTGGCCTGTCGCCGACAGTTCCGGGTCGGTGCCGCCGCTGCCCGAGAAGCGCTTCTCGGGGGTGAGGGCGGTCTCTCCGTGGCGGAGCAGGACGAAGGTGGTGGGGGTGCCCAGGTCGGGGGGGGTCGACGCCGGTTCGTTGTCCGGTGCCGGTGCGTCGTGGCTGGTCGCGCAGTTCCCCGCGCCCCTTACGGGGCGCGGGCCCTCGGCCATGGACTCCCCCATCGCGTCGGGGCCTAGAGGCCCGACTCCGAGGTGCGGACCAGGATGCGGTGGCAGTTCTCGCAGCGGACCACGGCGTCGGGGGCCGCGGCGCGGACGTCGTTCAGCTCCGTGATGTTCAGCTCCAGGCGGCAGCCCTCGCAGCGCCGCTGGAAGAGCTTGGCGGCGCCGACGCCGCCCTCCTTCTCGCGGAGCTTGTCGTAGAGCTTCAGCAGGTCGGCCGGGATCGAGGCCGCGACGACCTCGCGCTCCTTGGCGACCGAGGTCGCCTCGGTGTCCAGCTCGCCGGCGGCCTGGTCACGACGCGACGTCGCGTCGTCGAGCTTCGCCTGGACGGAGGCGAGACGGTCGGTCAGCTCGCTCACCCGCTCCTGCGCGGACTCACGGCGCTCCATGACCTCGAGGACGACGTCCTCCAGGTCGCCCTGGCGCTTGGCGAGCGAGGCGATCTCGCGCTGGAGGTTCTCCAGGTCCTTGGGCGAGCTGACGCTCCCGGAGTCGAGGCGCTTCTGGTCGCGGGCGGCACGCTGGCGGACCTGGTCGACGTCCTGCTCGGCCTTGGTCTGCTCACGGGCGCAGTCGCTCTCCTCGGTGGTCGAGGCGACGTGCAGGTCACGCAGCTGCGTGAGGTCCTTGCCGAGGGAATCCAGCTCGGCGTGCTCGGGCAGCGACTTCTTCTTGTGCGCGAGCTGCTGGAGGCGGACGTCCAGGTCCTGGACGTCCAGGAGACGGATCTGGTCGGCGGGCGCGGCGTTCAGTTGGGGGCTCCAAAGGTAGAGAGGGGGCTGTTGGACGCCGCGTGGGCGGTCCAGGGGTCGGTGGGGGTGTGCGAGACGTGGACGCGCAGGCCCCAGCCTTCGCGCTCGGAGACCGCTTCGAGCTGGCTCGCGGCCAGCTCGCACCACGGCCACTCGGTGGCCCAGTGCGCGGCGTCGAGCAGCGCGAGGGAGGAGTGCTCGCGGGCCTCGCTCACCGGGTGGTGGCGCAGGTCGGCGGTGAGGAAGGCGTCGACGCCGGCGGCGCGTACGTCGTCGAAGAGGCTGTCGCCCGAGCCGCCGGAGACCGCGATCGTGCGGATCGTCGCGTCGAGGTCGCCCGCGACGCGGATGCCCTGGGCGGTGGCGGGGAGGCGGTCGGCGGCGGTGCCCGCGAGTTCGCGCAGGGTCACCGGGTGGTCGAGTTCACAGACGCGGCCGAGGCCGCGGCGGCCCGCGGGGTCCGTCGGGTCGGGCACCAGGGGGCGCACGACGCGGACGCCGAGGGCGCCCGCGAGGGCGTCGCTCACGCCGGGGTCGGCCTTGTCGGCGTTGGTGTGGGCGACGTGCAGCGCGATGTCGTTCTTGATCAGGGTGTGCACGACCCGGCCCTTGAAGGTGGACGCCGCGACCGTCGTCGTACCGCGCAGATAGAGCGGGTGGTGCGTGATCAGCAGGTCCGCGCCCAGCTTCACCGCTTCGTCGACGATCTCCTGCACCGGGTCGACCGCGAACAGGACCCGGCCGACCTCGGCGTCCGGGTCGCCCGCGACCGTGCCGACCGCGTCCCATCCCTCGGCGAGGGAGGCGGGCCAGAGGGTGGCGAGCGCGGCGGTTACTTCAGACAGGCGGGGCACGCAGACAGGTTACCTGCGCTGCGTGCCCCGACCCTAAGCGTGGCTACTTGACCAGGTTGGCGCGGAGGTCCTCGATGACCTCGTCGGCCGCCGTGACGCCGAGTCCGAGGTACCAGGTCTCGTCCGGGACGTCCTTGGCCTGCCCCTTCTTCACCGCTCCGAGCTTCTTCCACAGCGGGTTGCCCTCGGCGCTCGCGCGCTGGGTCTTCTTCGCGTCGCCGTAGACGCCGGTGAAGATCCAGTCGGCGTCCGCGGAGTCGATCTTCTCCGGGCTGATCTCCGTCGCCAGGTCGTCGATCTGCTGGTTCTTCGGGCGCGGGATGCCGGCGTCGTCGAGGATGGTGCCGATGAAGGAGGCCTTGGCGTAGAGGCGGATGCGGTCCGGCATGTAGCGGAGCATCGTCACCGTCGGGGCCGTGCCGCCGTTGGCCTTCTTCACGTCGGCGCCGAGCTGCTTCACGTTCTTGTCGTACGCGGCGAGGTTCGCCTCGGCCTTGGCCTTCTCGTCGAGCGCGGACGCGTTGAGGAGGTAGTTCTCCTTCCACGTGAAGCCGGGGCGGATGGAGAAGACGGTGGGCGCGATCTTCGCGAGCTGCGGGTAGAGCTTGGCGGCCCGCAGCTCGCTGCCGAGGATCAGGTCGGGGTGGAGGTTCGCGATGGCCTCCATGTTGAGGGCGTTGATGGTGCCCACGTTCTTGGGGCTGCCCGCGTCCTTCTTCAGGTACGACGGGATGCCGTCGTCGCCCTCGGTGGGGGCATAGCCGACCGGCTTGATGCCGAGCGAGACGACGTTGTCCAGCTCGCCGACGTCGAGGACGACGACGCGCTGCGGCTTCTTCTTGATCTCGGTCTTGCCCAGCGCGTGGGTGAGGGTGCGCGGGAACTCGCCGGTCTTCGCCGTCGTGCCCATCTTCGCGGTCTGTTCGGCGGCCTTCGAGAAGTCGTCGCCGCCCTGGGCCACGGCCTTGGAACCGGCACCGTTGTCACTGCCCGCCTCGCCGGACCCGTCGTCCCCCGAACCGCAGGCGGTGAGGACGAGTGCGGCGGCCGCCGTGGCGGCCAGGGCCGCGACGCGCGTACGGGGGCGTATGAGCATGGGTTTGCTCCAGTTCCGGGCGCACAAGATGTGCACAGCAATTGGTTAGGCAAACCTAACATCAGGCAGGTCGGGCGCCCTTCGCCGCTCCCCAGCACATCGGGCGCACGCCTCTCAGCAGATTGCGGACACCGCCACCCTTTGGTGTGAAGCGGGGGGTCGCGCATCCCCTGGAGGTACGTACGAAAACTAGCTTCGGCCTTGGAGAACACCAGAGGGGGAACTAGCGGAGGTGGCAGATCCCCATGACGGCCTTGGCCCTGGAGACCGCGCCGGAGATGCGGCCCCGGCCGCCGCGCACCGGCTGTGTGATCACGGCGGACGCGTCGTACGCGGCACGGCTCGCGTACGACGGCGCCTCGTGGTTCCCGCAGCGGTGGACGCTGGACGGGCCGGAGCCGTACGCGGTGCCGCTGCCCGGCAATCAGCCCGAGGAGCCGGACACCGACGTCATGCCGCTGACCGACGGCCGGGTGCTGATCCGGCGCCGGGCGGACGGCCGGCGTCATCTGTTCGCGCTGCTCTACCCGACGGGCCCGGACACCGGCGAGGTGCCGCTCGGGGCCGTGGAGTGCGACGAGCTCGACCTGCTGCCGCCGTCGCCGGACGGGCTCAGCGCGTACGCGCTGGAACCGGGTGAGAAGTCCACCCATGTGTGGCTGGTGGCGGGCGGCGCGTTCGGGCCCGAGCATGTGGCCGAGGTGCCGGGGCGGTGCTCGGGCGGTGTGTGGCTGGACCGCGCGGGACGGCTGCTCGCGCTGGACCGGGAGCCGGGGGACGGCGGGCCCGTGAAGACGGTCGCGGTCGATCTGGAGCGGGGCGGCGAGGTGACGCCGCTGCTGCAGATCACCGAGGAGAGCGACGACCGGCTGCTCGTCGCCGATCTCGACAGCGGGCTCATCCTGGTCCGCTCCGACGCGGCGACGCCGGGCGAACCCCGGCTCGGCTGGGGCGTGCTGGGTTCGACGCTGCCGATCCGTTTTCCGCAGGCGCTGCGGGTCGCGGACTGCACGGTGACGCCGTTCGCCGTGCAGCCCGGACAGACGCTGCTGCCGGAGGGCTGCGCGGTGGCGCTGCGGATCGACGGCCCCTCGGGGGGTGCGCCGTGGATCGGGCTGTGGCGGCCGTCGGACGGAACGATGCACCAACTGGCTGCGCCGACAGGCTGGTTGACGGGAAGCGGGTTCTGGTCGCGGGAGGGGGTGCTTTCACTCCCCTGTGTGACACGGGAGGTGTCGTGCGGGCTCGCTCGGGTATCCGCCCCTGAACCATCGGTTCCGGTGGCGGAGGGACCGCCCTCCTCGGGCGTGCCCGAGGCGCCGTCCGCACCGCGTCCGGTTCCGTTGGGACAGGCGCCACTCGGTGGGCGCAAGGCCGGTGGTTAGACTCGCCGGGCTGTAAGTCAAGGATCTTGTAAGGGTTTACGGGGTGAGTTTTCCGATGACGGGAAGCAACGGCAGGAACGGCAGGTCAGAGACCATGGAGCGCCACGAGCGCATCGAGGCCGCGGCCTCCGGTGGCTCCGGGCGGCACCGCGGATCGGTCGCCGCGTCGGCGGCGGCTCCGAGTGAGCAGCAGTCCGAGCCGCGTGGGCGGCATCGCGGGCCGCGGGCCGACGAGATGTAGGTCCGGCGGTACGACAGGTGAGGGGCCCGGGGGGGGCTCAGGAAGGGGCAGGGACCCCCCAACCCCGGGTGGGCGTGTCCCACTTCCCCCTTTTTTCTCACCCAACCCCCCCCCCCCCACAAAGCCCCTCTTCCCGGGGAGCCTCTCTCTGCGCGGCGTGG
>NZ_JBHVIX010000026.1:9434-105494 GCF_042799415.1 Streptomyces sp. NPDC057694 | reverse complement strand
GAAAAGCCGCTAAGTTTGTTGGGGAGCAGTGGGGGACGCGGGACAGAGGGGGGGGGGTCGGGGAGGGGGGGGGGGGGGGCCCCCGCCCCCCCCAAGGACCCCCCCCGGGCCCCTCACGCGTCGGGTCGGCCGTGCACGCGTCAGCCGTGTTTGAGGCCGAGCACTTCCGCCGCCGCGAAGGTCTCGTTCCGGGGGCGTTCGTTGTAGTGCGGGGTGAGCAGGGCGTCGAGTTCGTCGTACGTGAAGGCGTCCTTCTCCGTGTCGAACTTCGCCCGTACCTGCGGCCGTTCGACGATGGCGACCATGCCGCCGTGCACGACGAGGAGCTGTCCGTTGACGTGCGACGCGGCCGGTCCCGCGAGATAGCCGACGAGGGGCGCCACGTGTTCGGGGGCGAGCGGGTCGAGGCCGTCGGCGGGCTGGGCGAACCCGGCGAACACGTCCTCCGTCATCCGGGTGCGGGCCCGGGGGCAGATGACGTTCGCCGTGACGCCGTACTTGGCGAGGGCCAGGGCGGTGGACGTGGTCAGGCCGACGATCGCGCCCTTCGCCGCGGCGTAGTTGGGCTGGCCCGCGCTGCCCGCGAGGAACGCCTCGGACGAGGTGTTCACGATGCGGCCGTAGACCGGGGCGCCGGTCTCCTTGGCGCGGTCGCGCCAGTGGCGGGCCGCGAAGTGGGTGGTGTTGTAGTGGCCCTTGAGGTGGACGTGGATGACCGAGTCCCATTCGTCCTCGGTCATCGAGAAGATCATGCGGTCGCGCAGGATGCCTGCGTTGTTGACCAGGATGTCGAGCTGCCCGTACGTGTCGATCGCCAACTGGACCAGTTCTGCCGCCTGTTGGTGATTCGCCACGTCACCGGTGTGGGCGGTCGCGTTGCCGCCCGCCGCGCGGATCTCCCGGGCCACCTGCTCGGCGGGGGTGGCGTCCGCCTCCCCCGATCCGTCCCGGCCCGGCTGTCCGAAGTCGTTGACGACGACGTCGGCGCCGAGCCGGGCCAGTTCCAGAGCCTCGGCCCGGCCGAGACCGCGGCCTGCGCCTGTGACGATTGCCGTGCGGCCCTTGAGCGGGGTTGACATGGAGGGCGTTCCTTTCGCCGGTGGCTGTGTGCGGCTTTCGTCGTGGCTGGTCGCGCAGTTCCCCGCGCCCCTTACGGGGCACCTTCAAGCCCCCGCGATGGAGTCCGGGCCTGACGGGGCACCTTCAAGCCTCTGCGGCGATTGAGCAGCGGGGTCCGGGGCGGAGCCCCGGGGTGGGGCTAGATCTCGATGCAGGTCCTCAGGGCGGAGCCCGTGCGCATTTGGTCCAGGGCCTCGTTGATCTCGGCCAGCGGCACCCGGTGGGTGATCAGGGATTCGAGGTCGATGCGGCCCGCCCGCCACAGGGCGATGGCGCGCTCGTAGGACGCGAGGACGTCGCCGCCGCCGTACATGGACGGCAGGATGCGCTTCTCGTCGAAGAACAGCTCGAACATGTTGAGCTGGAGGAAGTCGTCCATGGCACCGGCGCCGACGACGACGAGGGTGCCGCCGCGCCGGGTCGTCTCGTAGGCGGTGCGGGCCGTGGCCGACTTGCCGACGACCTCGAAGACGTAGTCGAACCCTTCACCGGCGGTGATGCGCTGCTTGGCGTCGCCGAGTTCGTCCGGCGACACGGCCTCGGTCGCGCCGAACCTGAGCGCCGCCTCGCGCCGCGACGCCACGGGGTCGACGGCGACGATCTGGGCCGCGCCCTTGAGCCGGGCCCCCTGGATCGCGGAGATGCCGACGCCGCCGCAGCCGATGACCGCCACCGACGAACCGGCCGCCACATCGGCGGTGTTGATGGCGGAGCCGAGCCCGGTGGTGACCCCGCAGCCGATCAGCGCCGCGATGTCGAAGGGGACGTCGTCGGGGATCGGCACCGCGCACCCCGCGTCGACCACGACCTCCTCGGCGAAGGTGCCGGTGCCCGCGAAGCCGAAGACGTCACCGCCGGGCCGCTTGAAGTTGGGGGTGCCGGCGTTCATGAACCCGGCGAGGCAGAGCTGCGTCTGGCCGCGCTTGCAGGAAGGACAGGCACCGCAGGCGGGCAGCCAGCAGACCAGGACCCGCTGCCCGACGCTCAGCCCGCCGACCCCGTCGCCGACGTCGACGATCTCCCCGGCGCCCTCGTGGCCCGGAACGAACGGCGCGGGCTGCGGCAGGACGCCGTTCATCGCGGAGACGTCGGAGTGGCACAGGCCCGTCGCCCGTACCCGGATCTTCACCTTGCCCGGACCGAAGCCGACCGCCTCGACGTCGTCCAGTACTTCGAGTTTGTCCTGCCCTGTCTCGTGCAGTACGGCTGCTCGCATGGGTGCGGCTCCTTCACGTGAACGTACGGGACTGACGTACGGGAATCAGACGTACGGGAATCAGGTGTGGTCGACGACCGTGTCGGCCAGGACCGGGGCGTCGTCGCGCTCGACGGCCGTCACGGTCACCTGCACCCGGTTCGGCTGCTGCCACATGCGCACGCGCAGCGTCTCGCCGGGGAAGACGACGCCGGCGAAGCGGGTGCTGTAGCGGGTGACGCGGGAGACGTCGCCGTCGAGTGCGCTGTCGACGACGGCCTTGAGGGTCATGCCGTAGCTGCACAGGCCGTGCAGGATCGGCTTGTCGAAGCCGGCCAGCTTGGCGAACTCGGGGTCCGCGTGCAGCGGGTTCCAGTCGCCGGAGAGGCGGTAGAGCAGGGCCTGCTCCTCGCGGATCGGGCGGTCGACGGTGCGGTCGGGCGCGCGGTCCGGGACCTCCAGGCGCTCGGAGGGGCCGCGCTCGCCGCCGAACCCGCCCTCGCCGCGGACGAAGATCTGGGAGTCGGCGGTCCACAACGGCCCGTCGGCGTCGGCGACTTCGGTGCGCAGGACGAGGACGGCCGCCTTGGTCTTGTCGTAGACCGCGGCGACCCGGGACGTGGTCGTGGCCGCGCCCTTCACGGGGATCGGGCGGTGCATCTCGATGGTCTGGCCGCCGTGCAGGACGTGCGCGAGGTTCACGTCGATGCCCGGCGCGCTCAGCCCGCCGACGACCGCCATGCCCGCGCCCGCGACGGTCGCGAAGCTCGGCAGGACGTGCAGCGTCGACTCCAGGGTGTAGCGCAGCTCGTCGGGGTCGGTGGCGGGGACACCGGCGCCGAGGCCCAGGTGGTAGAGCTGGATGTCCTTGTGGTCCCAGGTGATCCCGGCGGACCGGGGCTCGGCGGCCACGGCCTTCGCTGCGTCGATGGGCATCAGACAGGCGCTCCTCAGGCTGACTGGTCGAACTGGTCAAGACCTCGGTGCGGCCGTCCGCACCGTCGGCCGCACCGAGGTCGTCACGGGCCGGGCGGAACGCGTCCGGTAGAACGTGTTCTCATCCACCCGGCGACCTCATGTATAGCCAAGAGGTGGTGGGTTGGGAAGGGCCCCGCCACACCTTTCTGACTGTGCGTCAGATGATCGCGTATGACATTTGTACCGGCGGACTGCGGACAGTCGTGCCTGCCGCGCACCGGCCCCCGCTCCGTACCGTCACTGTCATGACGACAAAGACACCGGCGGTGTCCTTCACGGGGGCCGTCAAGACATTCGGGGACGTCCGCGCGGTCGACGGCCTCTCCCTGCGGATCGGCGCGGGCGAGACGGTCGCGCTGCTCGGCCGCAACGGCGCGGGCAAGTCCACAGCCATCTCCCTGCTGCTCGGTCTGGACGAGCCGGACGAGGGGCGCGTGGAGCTGTTCGGTACGTCGCCGCAGGCCGCGGTGCGTGCCGGGCGGGTCGGGGCGATGCTCCAGGAGGGCCGGGCCGTGCCCCGGGTCACCGTCGCCGAGCTGGTCGGCTTCGTGGCCCGCCGCTACCCGGCGCCGATGGACGTGGCGGAGGCGCTGCGTCTCGCGGGGATCGAGGAGCTGGCGGACCGCCGGGTCGACAAGCTGTCGGGCGGCCAGACGCAGCGCGTGCGGTTCGCGGTGGCGCTGGCCGGGAACCCCGCGCTGATCGTCCTGGACGAGCCGACGGCCGCGCTGGACGTGGAGGCCCGGCACGCGTTCTGGGCGTCGATGCGGGCGTACGCGCGGCGCGGCCACACGGTGCTCTTCTCCACGCACTATCTGGAGGAGGCCGACGCGCACGCGGACCGGATCGTCGTCATCGACCACGGCCGCCTCGTCGCCGACGGCAGCGGGGACGAACTGCGCCGGGCCGGCGGCGGCAGCCTGGTCGCCTTCGACCTCGCCGGACGCGGCACGGAAGGGCTCGCGCTGCTGCCGGGGGTGATCTCGATGGAGATCCGCGGCGACCGCGCGCACCTGCGCACGGAGGACTCCGACGCCACCGTCATGGCACTGGCCGCGCTGGACGCCGTACGGAACCTGGAGGTCGCGCCGGCCTCCCTGGACGACGCCTTCCTGGCGCTGACCGGCACCGGCACCGGTATCGGTACCGACCGCACCGACGAGCAGCTGGAGCGTGTGTGATGTGGGACTACCTGCGGCTCGAAGTGCGGCGCACGCTGCGCGACGGACGGTATGTGATCGGCACGGTCGCGATGCCCGTGATGATGTATCTGCTGTTCACCAACCTCGGCACGGACGACGGCAGTTGGAAGACCGCGTCGATGGTCGGGATGGCCGCGTACGGAGCGCTGGGCGCGGCGATGAACACGGCGGGCGGGGTCGCCGAGGACCGGGCGATCGGCTGGCTGCGGCAGCTGCGGATCACCCCGATGGCGCCGCACCAGGGTGTCATCGGGCGGGCCCTGACCGGCGCGGTGACCGTGCTGCCGGCGATCACGGCGGTACTGGTCGCGGGCGCGGCGGTGAACGGCGTACGGCTCGACCTGTGGAAGTGGCCCGTCATCGTGGTGCTGCTGTGGCTGGGCTCGCTGCCCTTCACGCTGCTCGGCCTGGGCAACGGCTACCGGCTGACCTCGCAGGCCCTGGGCGGGCTGAACATGCTCTGCTACCTGGGGCTCGCGGTGCTCGGCGGACTGTGGTTCCCGGTGGCCCTGTTCCCGGACTGGCTGCGGCACGTCTCGTCGTTCACGCCGACGAACCGGTTCGCGCAGCTCGGCACGGCCGTCGCCGACGGGCACGCGCCGTCGCTCGCCGCCCTCGCCATTCTGGTCGGCTGGCTGCTGGCCTTCGGTTCGTACGCTGTGGTCTCGTACCGCAGGGCCGCGCGCACCATCTGAGCGTCGAACGGGGAGACGGATCATGGCGCTGAAGCATTCCTGGCAGGCGTGGAGGCACGCGCACCGCGAGTGGAAGGACTGGCACGAGGAGGTGAAGGCGGCCCGGCGGGTCAAGGGCGAGCACGGCCGCCCGGCCGAGGAGATGGGTCCGCCGCCCACCGGGTTCGCGCTGCTGCCGTGGATGCTGATGGGGCTCGGCGCCTTCTCCAGCCTGGTCAACGGCAGGACGCCCAACCCGTGGATCGGCTGGATCGGCCTGCCGCTCTTCAACAGCCTCTACGTCTATGTGGTGTTCAGGGCGTTCCACGAGAAGGCCCGGGAGTCGCGGTCGACCCGGGTGGCGCTCGGGGCGATGCTGCTGCTCGCGTGCGGTCTGGCCGGCGGGTACGGGGACGGGTGGCTGGCGCTCTTCCCGCTGCTCGGGCTGGCCGTCGGGGCGACCGTGCGGGGCAGGCACCTGGCCAAGGTGGGGATCGGGCTCAGCGTGCTGAGCGCGCTCACCGCCGCGCTGACCGAGGGCTGGGACGCGATCGGCACCTTCTACGGCACGTTCCTGTCCACGATGGTGACGGCGGCGATCCTCTCCCTGTCCGACACGGTGCGCCAACTGCGCGACGCGAGGGAGGAGTTGGCGCGGCAGGCCGTGGAGAAGGAACGGCTGCGCTTCTCCCGCGACCTGCACGATCTGCTCGGGCACACCCTGTCGGTGATCGTGGTGAAGTCGGAGGCTGCGCGGCGGCTCGCGCCGCGCAGCATGGACGCGGCCCTGGAGCAGATCACCGACATCGAGGCGGTCGGCCGGCAGGCGCTCACCGAGATCCGCGAGGCGGTCACCGGGTACCGCGAGGGCAGCCTCGCCACCGAGCTGGACAACGCGCGCTCGGCGCTCACCGCCGCCGGGATCGAGCCCGTCGTACGGCAGTCGGGGCGGCCGCTGTCCGCACAGACGGAGGCGCTGCTGGGCTGGGTGGTGCGCGAGGCGGTCACCAACGCCGTGCGCTACAGCGCGGCCACCACCTGCACGATCACGGTCGAGGGGACGGCGGAGCGGGTGCGGCTGCGGATCGTCGACGACGGTTCGGGGCCGTCCGGCACGGCCGGTCCCGGGGTCGGCGGCACCGGTCTGAAGGGGCTCACCGAACGGCTCACGACGGCGGGCGGCTCGCTGACGGCGGGGCCGGGTGCGCGCGGCGGTTTCACGGTGACGGCCGAACTCCCGGTCGGTGAGGGTGAGTCGGCGCGGGACGCCGAACTGACGGAAGCGACCACGTAGGGTCTCCCCGTGACGACAGAGATGCCGCAGGACCACCGGCCCGCGAAGAGTGTGCGCGTGCTGCTCGCGGAGGACCAGGGGATGATGCGGGGCGCGCTGGCGCTGCTGCTCGGCCTGGAGGAGGACATGGAGGTCGTCGCGCAGATCTCGGCCGGCGACACCATCGTCGACACGGCGCTGACGTGCCGGCCCGACGTCGCCCTTCTCGACATCGAGCTGCCGGGGCGCAGCGGGCTCGACGCCGCCGCCGACCTTCGGGACCAGGTGCCGGACTGCCGGGTGCTGATCCTGACCACCTTCGGGCGGCCCGGGTATCTGCGGCGGGCCATGGAGGCCGGTGCCGCGGGGTTCCTCGTCAAGGACGGGCCCGTCGAGGATCTCGCCGAGTCCATCCGCAAGGTGCTGCGCGGGGAGACCGTGGTCGATCCGGCGCTGGCCGCGGCGGCGCTCTCCGCGGGGCCGAGTCCTTTGACTGCGCGGGAGGCCGATGCGCTTCGGGCATCCGCCGACGGCGCGACGGTCTCCGACATCGCCGGGAAACTTCACCTCTCGGAGTCGACGGTCCGCAACTACCTCTCGTCGGCGATCGGCAAAACGGGCACCCGAAACCGCATGGAGGCCATGCGCTCCGCGCGTCAGCAGGGTTGGCTGTAGCCCTCGGCACCCTTGGGTAGTTCTTCGTCTGCGGGCCGGTGGCCGCTTCTCGCGCAGTTCCCCGCGCCCCTGAGGCAGGCGCTACGCGCCGCCTCCCCCAGAGGCTGCGCTCCGCGCGCCTCCACACGGGGCAGAGGGCGCGCTTCCGCTCAGTCAGGACAAGGGGCGCATCTCCACCTGAGGCAGGGGCCGCGCATCCTCCTTGGGCAGGTGGCGCGCCTTGATGGAGACAGCGCACGAAGTGCGCATCTCCAGGGGCGCGGGGAACTGCGCGAGAAGCGTCCACCGGCCCGCAGCCGAAAACAGGGGCGCGGGGAACTGCGCGACCGCCCGTCACCCCAGCTCAGCCGGGCAGACGGCCGCGCGGCATCCACACCATCAGCACCACCACCGCCACCACCAAAATCCCGGCCCCCACCTGAAACGCGGCCGCATACCCGTCGGTCAGCGACACAGGATCCAGGCCCCCCGCGGAGCGGCTCGCCGCCGTGGTCGACAGGATCGCGAGCCCCAGCGAACCCCCAAGCGTCCGGGACGTGTTGACCAGGCCGGAGACGAGACCGGCCTCCCCCGCGGCGGCCCCCGACGTGGCCAGAGAAGCAAGCGGCGTCATCGCGAAACCGGCCCCGGCCATCATCACGATCCCGGGCAGCATGATGCTCACCACGAACGACCCGTGCGCACTCATCGTCGACTGCCACCCGAACCCACCGGCGGTGACGAGCACCCCGGTCACCGCGACGTTGCGCGCCCCGAACCGCCGCATGAGCCGGGGCGCGGTCTTCGAGCCGGCGACCACCGCGAGGGAGCTGGGCACCAGGGCGAGCCCGGCCTCGATGGGGGTGTAACCGAGCACGTTCTGCGCGTACAGGGTCATGAAGAACCACATGGCGAACGAGCCCATGCCGCACACGAACATCGCCGCGTTGGCCGCCGCCACGGACCGCACCCGGAACAGCCCGAGCGGCATCAGCGGCAACCGCGTACGCGCCTCGACGACGAGGAACGCGGCGATCAGCGCGAGCGCCACCGCCAGCGGCACGAGGGTGTCCGCGGAGCCCCAGCCGGCGGCCTCCGTCTGCACGACGGCGTAGGCGAGGGTCGCCGTGCCCGCGGTGACGAGCAGCGCCCCGGGCAGGTCGAGGCGGCGCTCGCCGCCCGCGCGGGACTCCTTGATCCAGCGGGCGGCGGCCGCGAGGACGACGGCGCCGAGCGGGACGTTGATGAGGAGGACCCAGCGCCAGTTGAGGCCCTCGGTGAGGACGCCGCCGACGAGCCCGCCGGCCGCCCCGCCTCCGGCGCCGACCGCGGTCCAGGTGGCGATGGCGCGGGCGCGGGCGGCGCCCTCGGGCACGGCCGAGGTGAGGATGGTCAGGGTGGACGGGGCGAGCACGGCGGCGCCGAGACCCTGCACGGCCCGCGCGACCAGCAACTGCCAGTCCTGCTGGGCGAGTCCGCCCACGAGCGAGGCGAGGGTGAACAGGCCGAGCCCGACGAGGAACATCCGCTTGCGCCCGAAGAGGTCACCGGCCCGTCCGCCGAGCAGCATGAAGCCGGCGAACGCGATCGAGTACGCGTTGACCACCCATTGCAGGCCCGACGCGCTCAGGCCGAGATCGGTGCGCATGGACGGCAGCGCGACGTTCACGACGGAGACGTCAAGGACGACGAGGAACTGACCGGCACAGGCCACGGCCACCACCAGCCACGCGGGCGGCGCGGGCCTGCGGGAGCCTATGTCGCTGTCGGAGGCGTCGGAGGCGCCGGGCGCCAGAGGGGAAGTCTGCGGCATGGTCGTCATGGTCTCAGGGCGCCGGTGCCCCGTACATCAGGATTTCGGTGCACCGGCCATGGGCCGCAGGTCATAGGACCAGCGGCCTAGGGCCTGTCGACCGCGTCCGAACGAGTGGTCCGGCGCAAGCCGTTGTTAGAACTCTGGTCAA
Organism: Streptomyces sp. NPDC057694; assembly: GCF_042799415.1. NCBI lineage: Bacteria > Bacillati > Actinomycetota > Actinomycetes > Kitasatosporales > Streptomycetaceae > Streptomyces > Streptomyces sp. NPDC057694. The sequence goes on along the minus strand of NZ_JBHVIX010000026.1, from coordinate 96,435 downwards.
CTCGGCTACCTGTTGGTAACTTTCGGCGCTGTTACCGACAGGTACACCTCTCTGTCACCCGTGCACCACGAGGCGAAGGCCGAGGACACCATGCACCGCTCCGCACTTGGCACGCTCGCCGGCGCAGTCGTCACCGTGCTGGCCGTCACCGCGTTTCCCCCGGCCGCGACGGCGGCCTCGTCCTCGACGGCCCCGGCCGCCGCGGACGACGCGTTCTACACCTACGACGGCAGCGCTCCGCTGGCGTCGTACGCACCGGGCACCGTGCTGAAGACACGGACCCTCCAGTACCACGTCCTCGGCATCCCCACGCCGGTCAAGGCCATCCAGCTGCTGTACCGCACCGAGGACGCGCAGGGCCGGCCGTCCGCCGGGGTGACCTCCGTCGTGCGCAGTCCGAACGGGGACGGCGGCAAGGCGGTCTCGTACCAGTCCTTCTACGACTCCCTGAACCCCGAGGACGCGCCCTCCCGCGCCATCGCGGGCGACGTCTCCCTCGGCGGCCTGATCGCGAACGGGGAGTCGCTGCTCCTCGCGCCGCTGCTGCTGGCGGGCTACAACGTCGTCGTCCCGGACAGCGAGGGGCAGAAGGCCGACTTCGCCGCCGGTCCCGAGTACGGGACGAACACCCTGGACTCGATCCGGGCCGCGAGCCGGGCCCCGGAGACGGGACTGAACTCCGACACCCGGATCGGCCTGGCCGGCTACTCGGGCGGCGCCATCGCGACCCACTGGGCGGCCGCGCTCGCCCCGAGCTACGCGCCGGACGTCAACGAGCGGCTGGTGGGCTACGCCGAGGGCGGGCTGCTCGTCGCCCCGGCGCACAACCTGAAGTACATCGGCGGCAGTTCGCTGTGGGCCGGGGTGGCGCCCATGGCCGTGCTCGGGGCCGCCCGCGCCTACGACATCGACTTCGAGCCCTACCTCAACAGCTACGGACAGACGGTCTTCAAGAAGCTGGAGAAGGCCTCGATCGTCAACGCGCTGGGCCAGTACCCGGGCCTGACGTGGAAGAAGCTGGTGAAGCCGCAGTACGCCGACCCGAACTCGGTGCCGCCCTTCGTCGACGCCGTGAACAGGCTCAACCTCGGCTCCGCCCCGACCCCGACGGCCCCCGGGTACATCGCGCAGGGCGGCGGGGGCGTCTTCGAGGGGACCCTCAGCAACCTCCCGGGCATCGGGCGGGGCGACGGCGTCATGGTCGCCGGGGACGTGCGCGGGCTGGTGCGGCAGTACTGCGACAAGGGCGACACCGCGATCAAGTACCAGCAGTACGACGCGCTCAGCCACGTGGGGACCGCCGTGCCGTGGGCGCCCGTCGCCCTGGGCTGGCTGAACGACCGGTTCGCGGGGAAGACGGCCCCGTCGGACTGCGGCCGGGTCCCGGCGGGCAACTCCCTCGCGCCCGAGGTGCCGACGGGCTCCTGACCCGTTCCCGCGGCGGGGCCGTCGCACCGGCCCCGCCGTCCAGGCCCTATCCCCGCCGCACCATCGTCACCACGGCGGCGCCGCCGAGTCCGATGTTGTGCGCGAGCCCGACCCGCGCCCCCGCCACCTGACGGCCGTCCGCGTCTCCGCGCAACTGCCAGGTGAGTTCGGCGACTTGGGCGATTCCGGTGGCGCCGAGCGGGTGGCCCTTGGAGATGAGGCCGCCGGAGGGGTTCACCACCCAGCGGCCGCCGTACGTCGTGGCGCCGGACTCGACGAGCTTGCCGGACTCTCCGGGCGCGCACATGCCGAGCGCCTCGTACGTCAGCAGTTCGTTGATCGAGAAGCAGTCGTGCAGCTCGACGACGTCGACGTCGTCGATGCCGAGCCCCGACTTCTCGTAGACCTGCCGCGCCGCCTCGCGCGACATGGGCTGTCCGACGACGTCGATGCACGAGCCCGACGCGAACGACTCCTCGGTGTCCGTCGTCATCGCCTGAGCGACGATCTCGACCGCCCTGTCACCCAAGTCGTGCTCCTCGACGAAGCGTTCGGAGACGACGACGGCGGCCGCCGCGCCGTCCGAGGTGGGCGAGCACTGGAGTTTGGTGAGCGGTGTGTGGATGGTCTTGGCGGCGAGGATCTCGTCGACCGTGTACGCGTCCTGGAACTGCGCGTAGGGGTTGGCGACCGAGTGGCGGTGGTTCTTCGCGCCGACCGCGGCGAGCTGTGCGGCGGTCGTGCCGTACTTCTCCATGTGTTCGCGCGCGGCGTCGCCGAAGATCTGCGCGGTGGGCGGGCTCATCTCGAAGCCGTGCCGGGCGGCCATGATGCCGTAGTGCCGGGCGACAGGTGAGGTCTTGAAGTCCCCGCCGTCCGCTCCCCCGCCCAGCGCGCCGCGCTGCATCTTCTCGAAGCCGAGCGCGAGCACGCAGTCGCCGATCCCGCCCTCGACGAACTGGCGGGCCATCATCAGCGCGGTCGAGCCCGTCGCGCAGTTGTTGTTGACGTTGTAGACGGGGACGCCGGTCAACCCCAGTTCGTAGGCGGCGCGTTGACCTGCGGTCGAGGCCTGGAAGCAGTATCCGACGGGGACCTGCTGCACGTCCTCGTAGGAGATCCCGGCGTCCGAGAGGGCGGCCGCGCCCGCCTCCCGCACCATGTCCCAGTACTGCCAGTCACGACTCTCGGGCTTCTCGAACTTGGTCATGCCGACGCCGACTATGTACGACTTCATGGCTGCACGGCCCTCCTGCCACTACCTGACTACCGACCTGACGGACCGTCAGATAGTGGCAGGGCGGAGCGATTAACGGAAGGCCGCGTGGCCCGTCAGTGCCTGGCCGAGCGCGAGGATGTGCATCTCCGTGGTGCCTTCGTAGGTCAGCACGGACTCCAGGTTGTTGGCGTGGCGGATCACCGGGTATTCGAGGGAGATGCCGTTGGCGCCGAGGATCGTGCGGGCGGTGCGGCAGATCTCGATGGCCTCGCGTACGTTGTTCAGCTTGCCGAAGCTGATCTGTGCGGGGTGGACGCCGGCGGGCGAGTCCTTGAGGGCCGAGAGGTGGAGTGCGGTCAGCGTGGCCTTGTGGAGTTCGAGGGCCATGTCGACCAGCTTCTGCTGGGTGAGCTGGAAGCCCGCGATCGGCCGACCGAACTGCTCGCGCTGCAAGGCGTAGTCGCGGGCCGACCGCCAGGCCGAGCGGGCGGCGCCGGTGACGCCCCAGACGATGCCGTAGCGGGCCTCGTTGAGGCAGGTGAGCGGGGCCCCGACACCGCGGGCCTCCGGGAGCTGCGCGGAGGCGGGCAGCCGCACGCCGTCCATGACCAGCTCGCTCGTCACCGAGGCGCGCAGCGACATCTTGTGCTTGATGAGGGGCGCGGAGAAGCCGGGGCTGTCGGTGGGCACGACGAAGCCGCGCACCCCGTCCTCGGTCTGCGCCCACACGACGGCGACGGCGGCCACGGAGCCGTTGGTGATCCACATCTTGCGGCCGTCGAGCACCCAGTCGTCGCCGTCCCGCCGGGCCCGGGTGGTCATGGACGCCGGGTCGGAGCCGTGGTCGGGCTCGGTGAGGCCGAAGCAGCCGATGGCCTCGCCCGCGGCCATCCTCGGCAGCCACTCCTGCTTCTGCTCCTCGGAGCCGAAGCGGTGGATGGCGAACATGGCGAGCGAGCCCTGCACGGAGACGAAGGAGCGCAGGCCGGAGTCGGTGGCCTCCAGCTCGCGGCAGGCGAGGCCGTACGCGCGGGCCGACATCCCGGCGCAGCCGTAGCCCTCCAGGTGCATGCCGAGCAGGCCCATCTCACCGAAGGCGCGCGCGAGTTCGGGCAGGTTCGGCAGCTCCCCGCTCTCGAACCAGTCGGCGATGTGCGGCTCGACCTTGTCGTCGAGGTACTGGCGGACCGTGTCGCGCACCGCGCGCTCCTCGTCGGTGAGGAGGGCTTCGAGGTTCAGCGGGTCCACGGGGTCGAGTGCGGGGAACGGCATCAGGATCGGGCTCCTTGCTGGGGGCGGGGGTCGTCGTGCTGGCCGAGGGTGGGCGGTGCGGTGCGCACGGCGGGCCGTACGCCGTTGAAGCTGACGGGGAAGGCCACTTGGCGGAGTGTGCCCGCCGCCGGGTGCTCGACCTCCTGGACCATGCCGAGGGCGGCGGTCTGCGGGCAGGCGTACACCTCGTCGAGGTGGCGGATGGGGGCGGCGGGCACCCCGGCCGCCTTCAGCGTGTCGCACCACTGTCCGACCGTGCGCCGGGCGACGACGTCCGTCAACCGGGCGTTGAGGTCGTCCCGGTGGGCGACGCGGGCGGCGTTCGTCGTGAACCGTTCGTCGTCGGCGAGGCCGTCGAGTCCGAGGGCGGCGCACAGCGTGCGGAACAGGGCGTCGTTGCCGACCGCGATCACGAAGTGGCCGTCGGAGGCCTCGTACGCCTGGTACGGGACGAGGCTCGGGTGGCCGGAGCCGAGGCGGGTGGGGCGCTCGCCGGTGGCGAAGTGGGCGGTGGCCCAGTTGGCGTGCAGGGCGAGCTGGGTCTCGTACAGGGACGTCGTGACGTACTGGCCGCGGCCGGTGCGGGCGCGCTCGACGAGGGCGGAGGTGACGCCGACGAGGCCGAAGAGCGCGGCGCCGAGGTCGCCCATCGCGAAGCCCGCCTTGACGGGCGGTCCGCCGGTCTCGCCGGTCAGGGACATCAGCCCGGCGGCGGCCTGGGCGACCATGTCGTAGCCGGGTTCGTCGCGCAGGGGTCCGGTCTCGCCGAAGGCGGAGATGTGGAGCACGACGAGTCGCGGGTAGCGCTCGGTGAGTGCGCGGTAGTCGAAGACGCGGGCGAGGGTGGAGCCGGGCCGGAAGTTCTCGACCATGACGTCGGCGTCGGCGAGCATCCGATGCACGGCCGCCTGCCCGTCGTCAGACTTCAGGTCGATCGTCATCGAGCGCTTGTTGCGGTTGGCGGCCAGATAGTACGTGGCGTCCTCGCCCTGGAACGGCGGGCCCCAGCGGCGGGTCGGGTCGCCGCCGTCGGGGTGCTCGACCTTGGTCACGTCGGCGCCGAGATCGGCGAGGGACATGGTGGCGTACGGGCCCGCGAGGATCTTCGACAGGTCGACGACCTTGATCCCGGCGAGCGGCACGGCCTGGGGCGGCGCGGGCGGCTCGGACATGCCGATCACTCTGCCCCGCGCATTAAGTGCTGTCCAAGACCAATTACGGCTGCCAGTGTGCTGCTACTCCACATAATCGGGGGGTGTGGGCAGGACCCGTTCCGCCACGGCCAGGACGGCGGCGAGGGCCGCGCTGTCGTTGCCGGTGCGCCAGGCGAGCGCGATGGGCAGCACCGGCACGTCCTCCCCCACCAGCGGCCGGAAGACGACGTGCTCCAGGTGGATGGAGCGCGCGGAGCCCACGACGACGGCCACGCCGACGCCCGCGCCGACCAGCGCGAGCAGGTTGTACGAGTCCGGGGCCTCCTGCGCGATGCGCGGGGCGAACCCGGCGTCGTGGCAGCCCTGCACCATCGCCTCGCGCACCGCCGAGCCGCGGGCTACGGGGAAGGTCACGAACCGTTCGCCGCGCAGTTCGGCGAAGGTGACTCCGTCCTGGGCGGCGAGCCGGTGGCCCTCGGGGAGCGCGCAGACGAGGGGTTCGGCGCGGACGACCCGTGCGGTGATCCCTCGGCGGACCGGGAGGGCGGCGACGCCGAGGTCGATGGTGCCGTCGATGAGCCGGGCCAAGGCCTCCCCGGTGAAGATCTGGCTCTCCAGGACCAGCTCGACGCCGGGCAGTTCGGAGTTCACGGCCCGCGTGAGGGCGGGCAGCGCGGAGTAGGCGCTGGCGCCGCCGAAGCCGACCGTGACGCGGCCGGTTTCGCCGAGGTGGGCGGAGCGGACTGTGCGGCGCAGGGTTGCCGCGTCGGTGAGCAGGGCTCGGGCCGGGTCGAGGAGGGCGCGGCCCGCCGGGGTGAGCCGAACCGTTCTCGTCGTCCGCTCGAAGAGCTTTACCCCGAGGTCGCGTTCGAGGAGCCTGATCTGCTGGCTGAGCGGCGACTGGGCGATGTGCAGTCGCTCTGCGGCCCGGCCGAAGTGCAGCTCTTCGGCGACGGCAACGAACCCGTTGAGGTGTTTCAGCTCCACCTCGGTGACGATACGGGGCGCGTGGGGTGCCGCCGACTGCGCAGTTCCCCGCGCCCCTTATCGGGTTGTCGGTCGGCCGACGGCCGGTGGCCGCTTCTCGCGCAGTTCCCCGCGCCCCTGAGGCAGGCGCTTCGCGCCGCCTCCTCGATGGAGATGGCGCACGAAGTGCGCATCTCCAGGGGCGCGGGGAACTGCGCGACCAACCCCCACCGGCCGGCACCCGAGAGCGCGCCCCCTAATCCCGGGGCAAGCCCAAAAGGCGTTCCGCGACCACGTTGAGCTGGACCTGGGTGGTGCCGCCCGCGATGGTGAGGCAGCGGGACAGGAGGAAGCCGTGCAGGGCGCGTTCGCCCGGGCCCTCGCGGAGCGCCCCGGCGGGGCCGAGGAGTTCGAGGGCCAGTTCGGCGACCCGCTGCTGATGCGGGGTCTGGACGAGTTTGCGGATGGAAGCGCCGGGCCCGGGCCCCTCCCCCGCGACCTGCCGCATCGTGGTCCGCAACCCGATGCAGGCCAGAGCGTGCGCCTCCGCCGCAAGGGCACCGATCCGTGCCCGGTGGGCGCCGTCGAGGTCACCGGCGCGGGCGAGCAGCGCCTCCAGACCCGTGTCGAAGGTCAGCTGATCGGCCATGTGGACACGTTCGTTGCCCAGGGTGTGGCGGGCGACCCGCCACCCGTCGTCGACCTCGCCGACGACGGCGTCGGCGGGCAGCAGCACGTCGTCGAAGTAGACCTCGTTGAAGAGCGAGTCGCCGGTGATCTCGCGCAGCGGCCGGACGTCGATGCCGTCGGTGTGCTTCATGTCGACGACGAAGTACGTCAGTCCCTTGTGCTTGGGTGCGTCGGGGTCGGTGCGGGCCAGCAGGATGCCGTGGTCGGCCCATTGCGCGGCGCTCGTCCACACCTTCTGCCCGTTGATCCGCCAGCGGCCGTCGGGGAGCCGTTCGGCGCGGGTGCGCAGCGAGGCGAGGTCGGATCCGGCGCCGGGTTCGGAGAACAGCTGGCACCACAGCAGCTCGCCGCGCAGGGTCGCGGGGAGGTAGTGGTCGCGCTGCGCGTCGGTGCCGTAGGTGATCAGGGACGGAACGACCCAGGTGGCGATGCCGAGGTCGGCGACCCGCACTCCGGCCGCCGCCAACTCCTCCTGCACGGCGAGCTGTTGGACCGGCCCGGCGCCGAGCCCGTACGGCGCGGGCAGGTGCGGCGCCGCATACCCGGTGGGGGCGAGGGCGCGGCGCGCGGCGCCCGGATCGAGACCGCGGGCGGCCCCGACCACGCTCCTGGCGTCCGACTTGTACGCGTCGGCCTCCGCGGGCAGATCGAGGCGCAGCTCGCGGCGGACGCCGGTCTCGGCGAGGCGGACGGCGCGCAGCCGGTGGGAGTCGCCCGCGCCGAGCAGCTGCCGGGCGACGACGGCCCGCCGCAGGTAGAGGTGGGCGTCGTGCTCCCAGGTGAAGCCGGTGCCGCCGAGGATCTGGATGCAGTCCTTGGCGCAGCTGTGGGCGGCGTCGAGGGCGGCCCCGGCCGCCAGCGCGGCGGCGAGGTCGCGCACCTCTCCGGGGACCGGGTCGTCGAGGGCGCGGGCGGCGTCCCACACCAGGGCGCCCGCCTGCTCGACGCGGACGAGCATGTCGGCGCAGAGGTGCTTGACGCCCTGGAACTGTCCGATGGGCCGCCCGAACTGTTCGCGCACCCGGGCGTGCTCGGCGGCCGTGCGCAGGGCCCAGGCCGCGGTGCCGCAGGCGTCGGCGGCGAGCAGTACGGCGGCGAGGTCGCGCACCAGCGAGCCGGGCGCGGCGAGGATGCGGGCGGTCGGGACGGTGGCGCCGGAGGCGGTGACCTCGGCGGTGGGCCGGGTCGGGTCGGCGCTGTCGTGGGCCCGGACGGTGAGTCCGGGGGTGTCGGCGTCGACGGCCAGCCAGACCACGCCGTCCGCGCTGTCGGCGGCGAGCACGAGGAGGTCGGCGTCGGCGCCGGTGAGCACGGGCGGCGCGGTCCCGTCGAGGACGAGCCCGTCGGGCCCGGCGACGACGCTGAGGCCGCCGGCCGCGAAGGCGACGGCCCCGATCAGCTCCCCGGCGGCGAGCCGCCCGGCGAGCTCCGGGGCGCCCGAGCGCTCCAGCACCTCGGCCGCGAGGACGGTGGCGAGGAACGGTCCCGGCAGCGCGGCCCGGCCCGCCTCCTCGACGACCACCGCGAGATCGAGCAGGGTCCCGCCCCCGCCGCCGTACTCCTCGGGCAGCCGGATTCCGAGCAGGCCCTGTGCGGCGAGGCTGTCCCAGTACGGCGGGCGGTGGCCCGGCGCGGCCGGGGCGTCGAGCAGTTTGCGCACTTCGTCGGGTGGTGCGGCGCGGGCGATCCAGCCGCGTACGGAGGCGGCGAGTTCTCGCTGGTCCTGAGTGATGGCAATGACGGCACTGTCGGCGGTCCCCATGCGGCGCACGGTAGAACACGTTCCAGTAGAGCGGAAGACCACATCTGACGCCGCATCAGAAATCTCCGCGCTCACGCAGTCCCCCGCGCCCCTAGGCAGTTCCCCGCCTGCGCGCCGGTGGCCGCTTCTCGCGCAGTTCCCCGCGCCCCTGGAGATGCGCACTTCGTGCGCGATCTCCATCAGAGGCGCGCCACCCACCCAAGGCGGAGGCGCGCGTAGCGCAGCCTCAAAGGGGAGGCGGCGCGCAGCGCCTGCCTCAGGGGCGCGGGGAACTGCGCGACCAGCCACGACGAGACCCGCACCCCACCCACAACCACAACCACCCCTCCCCTATGCCACATGTAATGAAAAGGTCAAGGTTCCCGTTCGTACGACGAACATCGGAATAGTCGCCCCAGCGAACAGGTTCGACCTACACGCACCCCGCTCGCGCTCCGCCCGCACAGGCGATCCGAACCTGCCCTCCGGAGGCCCTCCGCAATGTCCCAACCGACGACCACTCCCCGCCGGACCGGCGGCGTCGTCCCCGTCCTCGCCTTCGCCGGCATCGTCGTCGCGGTCATGCAGACGCTGCTCGTGCCGGTGATCAAGGACCTGCCCGAGCTGCTGCACACCGCGCCCTCGAACGCCACCTGGGTGATGACCTCGACCCTGCTCGCCGGCGCCGTCTCGACGCCGATCATGGGCCGCCTCGGCGACCTGAACGGCAAGCGCCGGATGCTGCTCACCAGCCTCGCGATCATGGTGGTCGGCTCGCTGGTCTGCGGGTTCACCGACCAGCTCGTGATCATGATCGTCGGCCGTGCTCTCCAGGGCTTCGCCATGGGCGCGATCCCGCTCGGCATCGGCCTGATGCGCGACATGCTGCCGCGCGAGAAGCTCGGCTCGGCGATGGCCCTGATGTCCTCCTCCATCGGCGTCGGCGGCGGCCTCGCCCTGCCGCTCGCCGCGCTCATCGCCCAGCACGCCGACTGGCACGCGCTGTTCTTCGGCGCCGCGGGCCTCGGCGTGGTCTCGATCGCCCTGACCCTGGTCTTCGTCCCGGAGAGCCCGCTGCGCGCGCAGGGCACCTTCGACATAGCCGGCGCCCTCGGGCTCTCGCTCGGTCTGGTCCTGTTCCTGCTGCCCATCACCAAGGGCAGCGACTGGGGCTGGAGCAGCGGCACGACGCTCGGCCTGTTCGCCGCGGCGCTCGTCGTCCTGCTCGGCTGGGGCGTGATGGAGCTGCGCCTGAAGGCCCCGCTCGTCGACCTGCGCACCACCGCACGGCGTGAGGTCCTGCTCACCAACCTGGCCTCGATCATGGTGGGCGTCGCGTTCTACGCGATCTCGCTCGTCCTGCCTCAGCTGCTCCAGCTGCCGAGCGCCACCGGCTACGGCCTCGGCCAGTCGATGGTCGTCGCGGGCCTGTGCGTGGCACCGCTCGGCCTGACGATGATGTTCACGGCCCCCGTCTACGCCCGCCTGTCGGCGCGGTTCGGCCCGAAGGTCACACTCATCCTCGGCATGCTGATCATCGCGATCGGCTACGGCTCGGGCCTCGGCCTGATGAGCGCGGCCTGGCAGACCATCGTGATCGCGGTGGTGGTCGGCGCGGGCATCGGTCTCGCCTACTCCTCCCTGCCCGCCCTCATCATCGGCGCGGTCGACGCGTCCGAGACGGGCGCGGCCAACGGTCTGAACACCCTGATGCGCTCGATCGGCACCTCCGTGTCGTCGGCGGTCATCGGCATGGTGCTGGCCAACACCGCGAACCACGTCGGCGGGGTCGCCGTCCCCACGATGCACGGCTTCCGTATCTCGTTCCTGATCGCCACGGCCGCGGTCGCGGTGGGCGTGGTCCTGGCCCTGTTCCTGCCGAAGCGCAAGGTGGCCGTCGTCCAGCTGCGGGCCAGCAGCGAGGAGGACGCCAATCTGGCGCGCGCCGAGAAGGCGCTGGCCCACTTCCGCGGCCAGGTCGTGGACCCGGCGGGCATGCCCGTGGCCCGTGCCAAGGTCACCCTGATCGACCGTCGCGGCCGGCAGGCGGGCGCGGCCCTCACCGACCACGACGGCCGCTACGCGCTGAACGTCCCGGCGGGCGGCTCCTACGTCCTCGCGGCGAGGGCCGCCGGGCACGCGCCGCGGGCGTCGGCGGCGACGCACCACGGCGAGGACCGCGCGGTGGACGTGGACATCGCCCTGGAGGCGGTCGCGGTCCCGCAGGCGTAACGGGCCCTGCGGGCAGACCAGTCGGAGCATTCACGAGAACGCGCCGGGCTCATGCCCGGCGCGTTCTTCTGCTGTCCGAACCGGCGTGGAGGCGCGATCATGCGGGAGGGACGCGGCGACCGCACCGCCGCACGACGAAGGGGGTCCCCACCGTGCAGCGTTACGACTGGCTCCGGCAGATCCGCAGGCTCGACCCCGACCGCGACCACCAGAAGATCTACGCGATCAGCACCACCCACGAGTTCCCCTGGGACTTCATGCAGGCGCTCGGCTTCGCGCTCTACCGCACATACGCCGTGCCGAGCATCGGCAGACTCCTCGCCGGGACGGGCGAGTTCACCGAACGCGCGCAGAAGCGCTACGACGATACGGTGCTCATCCTCGACGCGGTGGGCGAGCACGGCATGGACTCGGAGGGAGGCCGCACCGCGATCCGCCGCATGAACCGGATGCACGGCAGCTACGCCATCCCCAACGACGACTTCCGCTACGTCCTTTCGACCTTCGTCGTCGTCCCCAAGCGGTGGCTGGACGACTTCGGCTGGCGCCCGCTGTCGGACCACGAGATCCGGGCGTCCGCGAACTACTACCGGGCGCTGGGCCGGCGCATGAACATCCAGGACATCCCGGCGACGTACGCGGAGTTCGAGGAGTTCATGGACGACTACGAGCGCCGCAACTTCGCCTACGACAAGGGCGGTCGGGCGGTCTCGGAGGCCACGCTCGACCTGATGGCGTCCTGGTACCCGGGCCCGCTCGGCGCGGCCATGCGCAGGGCGACCGTGTGTCTGATGGACCCGCCGATGCGGGCGGCCTTCGACTACCCGGCGCCGCCCGCCGCCCTGGAGCGCGCGGTACGCGGCGGGATGCGGCTGCGCGGCCGCCTGGTCCGCCTGCTGCCGCCGCGCCGTGCGCCGCGCTTCGCCCGCCAGAGCCCCAACGTCCGGGGCTATCCGAACGGCTTCCGGGTGGCCGACCTCGGCACGTTCCCCGGATCCGGGGGCGGCTGTCCCCGCTGAACCGGGACCGGAGCCTGCCCGGCGGATTATTCAGCAGCCGCGGGGAGATGTCAGAAGTATTGCAAAGTACGGCCAGTAGTCATATGCCGTCGGTAATGTGGCGTCACCTTCCTTCGAGTGGACGGGTGGTGGGGGTCCGCACCAGTGGGTTCCAGACAGATGGTCACCTTGCCGAAGCAGAAGAGCTCTAGTGATGGCGGGCCCGGCGCGCCGCGCTGTGACCCGTATCCGATGGTGACAGTGGACGCGGCGGGCAGCGTGCTGTCCTTCAACGAGCAGGCGGCCGCCCTGCTCGCGCGGATCGGTGTCGGTGCCGCGCTGGCCGAGATCGCCCCCGCCTGGCTGGCCGAGGCGCACCGCCGGCATGCCGGCGACACGAAGCAGGAACCGTCGGCCTGGGCGGGCGGCCGGATCGGCGAGCTGCGGGTGAAGGCGCTCGCGGGACCGGGCGCGGCGGGCACGGTGACGTGGTGGCTGGTCAGTGACAGCGCTCCGGCCGGCGCCGCGCAGGAGCTGGCGCGCGAGCGGGCGCGGGCGAGCCTGTTGCAGGAGCTCTCCTCCGAACTGCTCGCCTCGCTGGACGTGGCGCAGTGCCGGGCGGTGACCGTGCAGCGGGCGGCCCGGCATCTGGCGGACGCGGCGGTCCTCGTCGGGATGAGCGACGGGCGCGGCTTCCCTGTCACCCGGTGCACCGCAGGCGGGCCGGTGACGGAGGAGCGGATCGCCTTGGATCCCGGTCAACTGCCGGGCGTGGCCGAGGCCTTACGCGGTTTCCCCGCGGTGTCGTCGACCTGGACCGATCCGCGTACGGTGCCGTCCTGGGCCGTGCCCGAGGGGTTCGTGGGCGAGGCCGCCGCCGTCGGTTCGGTGGTCGTGGTGCCGCTGCCCGGGCACGGCACCCCGTCCGGCTGTCTCATCCTGCTGCGCCACTCGCACAAGACGGCGTTCACCTCCGCCGAGGAGCAATTCGCCCGGCTCTTCGCGGCCCGCGCGGGCGCCGCCCTCTCCCTGGCCCGCAGCCACGCCCGGCAGGCGCACTTCACCGACGTGCTGATGCGTGATCTGCTGCCGCCCGTCCTCGGCCGCGTCCACGGCATCTGCTTCTCCGGCCGCTACCGCAGCTCGACCGCGGGCGAGCGCGTCGGCGGCGACTTCTACGACCTGTATCCCGCGGCCACGCCGGACGGCGAGACCGTCGCGGTGCTGGGGGACGTGTGCGGCAAGGGGGTGGAGGCCGCGGTCGTGGCCGGCCGGGTCCGGTACACGCTTCGGGCGCTGCTGCCGTTCGCCGCCGACCACACGCGGCTGCTGACCCTCCTCAACAGCGCGCTGCTGGCCTCGCCGCAGGCACCTTTCGTGACGCTGGTCCTGGTCAGCGCGGTGCGCCGGGCCGCGCAGGTGCGGCTGCGGATCACCGGCGCGGGGCATCCCGCCCCGCTCGTCGTGCGCGCCACGGGCCAGGTCGAGGAGGTCCCGGCCGGCGGCACGCTGATCGGCGCGATCGACGACCTGGAGTTCCGGACCGCCGAGGTGGTGCTGGATCCGGGTGAGACCTGCCTGCTGTACTCCGACGGCATCACCGAGGCGCGCGGGGGGCCGCTGGGGGACGTGATGTTCAGCGAGGACAGGCTGCGCACGGTGCTCGCCCGGTGCGCGGGGATGCCGGCGGGGGCCGTCACCGAGCGGGTGCAGATGATCGCCGCCCAATGGCTGGGCGAGGGCCCGCACGACGACATGGCGGTGCTGGCGATCGGCGCGCCGGGGCGACCGCCGGGCGCTCGTCGGCGCCGCTGAACGACCGACCGCGACCGAACGACCTTGAACACAGAACCGCGAACGCAGAACCGTGAACGACCCGGCCCGGAAAGGGTGAGCCACGTGACCGGTGGCGAGAACAACGACTTCACCTCCTCCCTCGCCTCACCGCGCGAGCAGCTGTGGCAGGCGCTCCACGAGGGCGACGAGACCTCCGCCGTGGCGGTGGTGCGCCGCGCGCTCGGCGCGGACATCCCGACCGCGGAACAGATGCGCGCCGCCGGTGAACGGGTGCTGCTCGAACTGATCGCACCGGTCCAGGAACGGCTGGGCGCGGCCTGGGCGGCCAACGACATCACCGTGGCGCAGGAGCACGCCGGTACGGCGATCAGCGAGCGGTGCGTCTCGGCCGTCGCCGACGCCACCGCATCCGCCCGGCCCGGCACGCCGGCGGGGCGGGTCGTCGTGGCGTGCGTCGACGGCGAGTGGCACGCCCTGCCCGCGCGTCTGGTCAGCGAGGTGCTGCGGCTGCGGGGCTGGCGCGTCGACTACCTCGGGGCGCAGGTGCCCACCGAGCACCTGGTGGCCCACGCCCGCTACACCCGCACCCGGGCGGTGCTGGTGTCCTCGTCCATCGAGACCCTGCTGCCCGCCGCCCACAACGCGATCAGCTCGATCCAGGGGGCCGGGTTCCCGGTGATCGCCGGAGGCGCCGCGTTCGGTCCGCAGGGCGCCTACGCCCGGCTGATGCGGGCCGAGTGGGCCGCGGACGCGCGGGGTGCGGCCGCCCTCCTCGCGGGGAACCCGCGGCGGCCCGGGACGCGCGCGGTCCGCCCGCCCGAGGCGGACCTGCCGCACCTGGGCGACGAGGAGTACACCATGGTCCGCCGGACCGGGCGGCAGCTGGTCAAGCAGGCCCTGGCCGACGTCGAGGAGGGCTTTCCCGAGATGCGCTGGTACAGCCGGTACCAGAACGAGCGCACCGCCGAGGACATCGAACACATCGTCAACTACCTGGCCACCGCGCTCTACGTCGACTCCCCCGACCTGTTCGCCCGGTTCATCACGTGGACCGCGGACATCCTGGCCGCCCGGGGCGTCCCGCCGCGCTGCCTGCTCGCCGCGCTGGACTCGCTCCTGAACCAGCTCAAGGACTTCCCCCGCGTGTTCGGCATCCTCGACACCGCCCGCGGAGTCATCCACCGATAGGCGGACCGCCTCCGGCGCCAGAGGCCGCGCCATAAATGACTCGTCATGGCACCACGCGTGTGCCATAGTGGCACCACTGGCAGCGCGCAGTGGTGCGCCGAGTCATCGACGGGGGCGGGGATCATGGAGACAGCACAGAGAAACGAGCGGAGAGCACCCGGAGCCGCCGCGGCGTTCGCCCGGTTCGTGCTGTGCGGGGGCGGCGTGGGGGTCGCCTCCAGTTTCGCGGTGGCGGCCGTCGCCGACCGGCTCCCCTGGGCGCTGGCCAACGCCCTGGTCACCGTGGTCTCCACGCTGCTCGCCACCGAGCTGCACGCCCGGTTCACCTTCGGTGCGGGCGGACGGGCGAGCTGGAGCCAGCATGCGCAGTCGGCCGGATCGGCGGCGGCCGCCTATGTGGTGACCTGCCTGGCGATGGCCGGTCTGCGGTACCTGGTGGACGCGCCGGGCGCGGTCCTGGAGCAGGCCGTCTATCTGACCGCGTCCGCGCTGACGGGCGTCGCCCGGTTCGCGGTGCTGCGGCTCGTGACGTTCGCCCGCGGCCGGGCGGAGGCGGACCGGGCTAAGGCCCCGGTCGCCACCCGCCCGGTGCCCGCGGCCCCGGTCGGCACCGCGGCGCTCTGCCCCGCCGCCTGAGGAACGCCCGAGGGACGCCCGAGGGACGCCCGAGGGACGCCCGAGGCGTCAGGCGTCGAACCGCGGCTCGCCGCGCAGGAGTTCGGACACGTCGGACCCGGTGGGCAGCTCCCGGGGCTCGGCGCCCCGGCGCAGCAGCCGGGCGGCGCGCTCACCGAGGACCGTCGCCCGGTCCCCGTCCACCCGCAGCCAGGACCCCTCGCGCAGGCCGAGCACGGGGACGTCGTTCTCCTCCAGGAACTCGGTGAGACGCTCCTCGCGGGTCTCGCCCTTGTGGGTGGAGGACGGGTCCGCGTCGAGGTAGTGCGGGTTGATCTGGAAGGGGACCAGACCCAGCGTCTCGAAGGACGGCGGCTGCACGATCGGCATGTCGTTGGTCGTCCGCAGGGTCGGCGCGGCCATGTTGGTGCCCGCGCTGGCGCCCATGTACGGCAGACCGCCGCCGACCGCCTTGATCAGGGCGTCCCGCAGACCCGTCCGGTACAGCGCGCTCAGCAGCCGGAAGGAGTTGCCGCCGCCGATGAACACCGCGTCCGCCGAGACCAGTTGGTCCAGCGGGTCGCCGCCCTCGTGGACGCCGCGCACGTCGATGCCCGCGCCCTCCAGGGCGCCGCGCACCTTCGCCGTGTAGGCGTCGTGGTCGGCGAGCGCGTACGGCACGAAGGCGAGGCGGGCCCGCGCGGGCAGGAAGCCGGTGACGGCGTCCAGGGCGTGGGCGAGGTAACCCCGGCCGTACTGGGTGGAGTTGGAGAGCAGCAGCAGGTTCACGGGAGGGAGGCTCCAGACAACGGTCGTGCGGGTGGGGTCAGTTGGCGCGGGTGCGGCGCCGGTTCTGCGGCGGGTGGGTGAGGCGCTGCTCCAGCAGGCGGGCCGCCCTGCGCAGCGCGTCGAGCCGGTCGTCGGGCCCGTCGGGGAAGCGTTCCTTGGCGGCGCCGAGGCTGAGGCTCCCGTAGGGCTCGCGCCCCAGGAACACCGGCACGGCGACCGTGCCGATCCCGGCGTCGTACTCGCCGACCGTCCAGGCGTAGCCCTGGGCGCGCACGGCGCGGAACTCCCGCTCCAGCTCGTCGGGTTCGGTCACCGTGCGCTCGGTGAAGCGGGCCATCGGGCGGCCCCGGAAGAGCCGGTGGCGCTGGTCGTCGGGCAGGAACGCGTAGTACGACTTACTGGTGGCGCCCGCGTGCGCCGGGTACAGCTCGCCGACCAGCGGGTAGTAGCGCAGCGGCCCCGACTCCCCCTCGACGGCCGCGACGCAGCGCATGTGGAAGTTGTCGGGCAGGCAGAACAGGACCGTGTCACCGGTCGCGGCGCGCAGCTCCTCCAGGACCGGCCCGGCGAGCAGCTCCAGCGAGCCCGAGCGCTCCCAGAGCCTGCCGAGCCGCAGCACGGCCGGGCCGATCCGGTAGCGCCGCGTCGCCGGGTCCGAGACCAGGAAGCCGCGCCCGGCCAGCGTCGAGAGCAGCCGCTGGGCGACCGAGGTGTCCCAGCCGAACTCGTGGGCGACCTCGGTGACGCCCCAGTCCGGGCGGGTCCGCTCGAAGGCGAGCAGCACGAGCAGCGCCCGGTCGACGGTCTGCAGGGCGCCGGCCGGGGTCTTCCGGTCCAGCGGGATCTCGGTCACCGCATCTCACCATCCAGACCCTTATTGCAAATAACGGGAAACAGTTGCCGACAACGCTATCGGATCCCGAATCTGCTGTCAGCACCCGCGCAGTCGGACAGCGACCCGCGCAGCCAGGAAGTGAGAGGGACCCCCGCATGCTGAAGTACGTCCTGGATGTCGTCGATCTGCTGGACGACCCCGATGCCGACGGCAAGCGCGCCGTCGCCTATCTCGACTCGGTCGCGGGCCCGGAGGGCTCGGGCGCCGAGGTCACCACGGTGGAGGGCGAGCGCGGCTCGACCGACTTCGTGCTCGTCCGCATCCCGGGCGCCAAGGGCCGCAGCCGGGGCGGCAGCGCCCGCACGCTCGGTGTCGTCGGCCGCCTCGGCGGGGTCGGCGCCCGGCCCGAGATGACGGGCCTGGTCTCCGACGCGGACGGCGCCGCCGCCGCGCTCGCGACCGCCGCCAAGCTCCTCGACATGCGCCGCCGCGGCGACGTGCTCGACGGCGATGTCGTCGTCGCCACGCATGTCTGCCCGGACGCGCCCACCGCACCGCACGACCCGGTGCCGTTCATGGACTCGCCCGTCGACATCGCGACGATGAACCGGCACGAGGTGACCGCCGACATGGAGGCCGTGCTCTCCATCGACACCACCAAGGGCAACCGCATCATCAACCACAAGGGCCTCGCCCTGTCCCCCACCGTCAAGGAGGGGTGGGTGCTGCGGGTCAGCGAGCAGCTGGGCGAGCTGCTCGCCGTCGTCACCGGTGAGCCGTTGGTCACTTACCCCGTGACCACGCAGGACATCACCCCGTACGGTAACGGTGCACATCACATCAATTCGATCCTCCAGCCGGCCACGGCGACCGCCGCCCCGGTCGTCGGCCTCGCGGTCACCTCGGCCGCGGCGGTCCCCGGCTGCCAGACCGGGGCCAGCCACGAGAGCGACATCGCGGCCGCCGCCCGGTTCGCCGTCGAGACCGCGAAGGCCTTCGGCGGCGGGCGCCTCGACTTCCACGACGCCGAGGAGTTCGGCGCCCTCGTGAGCCGCTACGGCCCGCTCACCCACCTGCAGACCCTCGGCACCACACCCACGGAGTCGTGACGCCATGGCCACCACGAAGAAGAACGTGGGCAGCGACGACTACGCGCTGTCCCGAGTCCCGCGGGACAAGCGGCTCGGCTTCTGGACGATGCTGCTCCAGTGGCTCGCCCAGTCCGGCTCCATCTCGCAGTTCACCCTGGGCGCCACCATCGGCGTCGGCATGACCTTCGGCGACGCCTTCCTCGCCTTCACGCTCGGCGCGGTGATCCTGGAAGTCGTGATCTTCCTGATCGGCATGGCGGGCATGCGCGAGGGCCTCTCGACGCCGCTGCTGACCCGCTGGGTCGGCTTCGGGCGCAACGGCTCGGCGCTCGTCAGCTTCGTCATCGCGGTCAGCCTCGTCGGCTGGTTCGGCGTGCAGAACACGATCTTCGGCAACAGCGTCTCGTCGCTGATCGGCGGCCCGTCGTGGCTGTGGTGCATCGTCGCGGGTCTCGCCATCACCGTCCTGGTGATCTTCGGCTTCCGCTACATGGCGGTCTTCGCGAAGATCGTGACCCCGCTGTTCTTCGCGATGGTCGCCTGGTCCGTGATCGACGCGCTGAGCGAGCACTCCCTCGGCGACCTCATCAGCTCCCCGCCGCCCGGCCAGGCCATCCCGCTCTCCGTCGCCGCGACCGCCATCGCGGGTGGCTACATGACGGGCGCGATCGTCGCCCCGGAGATGACCCGCTACAACAAGAAGGGCAGCCACGTCTTCCTGCAGACGGCGTCCTCGATGATCCTCTCCGAGTACATCGTGGGCCTGACCGGCGTGCTGCTGGGCCACATGGTCAAGAGCAACGAGGTCTCGCAGATCGTGCTCTCCACGTCCGGCGTCTTCGGTGTCCTCGTCGTCCTGATGTCGACCGCGAAGATCAACGACTGGAACCTGTACGGCTCCTCGCTCGGCGTCGTCAACTTCTTCCAGGTCGTCTTCAAGAAGCGCCTGCACCGCGGCGCCGTCACCATCGGCCTCGGCATCGCGGGCACCGCCCTCTCGGCGGTCGGCATCATGACCCACTTCACCGACTTCCTGTCGGTGCTCGGCGTGGCCATCCCGCCCATCGGCGGCATCATCGTCGCCGAGTACTGGGTGGTGCGCCGGATGCGCGGACCGCTCGACGCGACCCGCGAGGCGGGCACCCTGCCGAAGACGTCCCCGACGTGGGTCCCGATGTCGCTGGTGATCTGGGCCGCCGCGTTCTGCGTCGGCAAGTTCTACGACGGCGGCATCCCGGCCCTGAACTCCCTGGCCACCGCGTTCGTCCTCTACACCGTGCTCGGGCTGCTCGGCTGGATCAGGACGTACGGCACCACCACCCTGGCCGACGACGATGACGACGCCCGTCCCGTCGCCGCCGAGCACACCCCCGTAGGAGCGGCATGACCACCCCCGCCACCCTCGCCTCCGAGGACGCCCAGCGCGAAGTCGTCGAACTCTGCGCCGAGCTGATCCGCTTCGACACCTCCAACCCGACCAGCGACGAGCGGGCCTGCGCCCGCTGGGTCGCGGCCACCCTCGCCGAGGTCGGCATCACCTCCGAGTTCGTCGAGAGCGCGCCGGGCCGGGCCAGCGTGATCGCCCGCATCGAGGGCGCCGACCGCTCGCGGGGCGCCCTGCTGGTCCACGGCCACCTCGACGTCGTCCCCGCCGACGCGGCCGAGTGGCAGGTCCCGCCGTTCTCCGGCGAGATCCGCGACGGCTACCTGTGGGGCCGCGGCGCCATCGACATGAAGGACACGGTGGCCGTCATGCTGGCCACCGCCCGCCACTTCGCGCGTACGGGCGTCAAGCCGGCCCGCGACCTGGTGCTCGCGTTCCTCGCCGACGAGGAGGCGGGCGGAAAGTTCGGCGCGCACTGGCTCGTCGAGCACCGCCCGGACCTCTTCGACGGTGTGACGGAGGCGATCGGTGAGGGCGGCGGATTCTCGTACGCGCTCGACGACACCCGGCGCCTCTACCCGATCGAGAACGCTCAACGCGGCATGGCCTGGATGGAGCTGACCGCGACCGGCCGGGCCGGGCACGGCTCCTCCCCCAACGACGAGAACGCGGTGACCGACCTCGCCGAGTCCCTCACCCGCATCGGCCGCCACACCTTCCCCGTCCTTCTCATCGAGCCGGTGCGCGCCCTGCTCCAAGAGGCCGCCGACCTCAAGGGCGTGAAGATCGACTTCGAGGCCGAGGACCTGGACGCCGAGCTGGCCAAGCTGGGCCACGTCGCGGACTTCATGCAGGTGGTGCTCCGCAACTCCGCGAACCCCACCATGTTCACGGCCGGCTACCAGACCAACGTGATCCCCGGGAAGGCCACGGCCCGCGTCGACGGCCGCTTCCTGCCCGGCCACGAGCAGGAACTGATCGACGCCATCGACGCGCTGCTGCTCCCCTCGGTCTCCCGCGAGTGGGTCAACCACGACATCGCGATGGAGACGACGTTCGACGGCCCGCTCGTCGACGCCATGTGCGACGCGGTGCGCGCCGAGGACCCGGACGGCCACCCGGTGCCGTACTGCAACCCGGGCGGCACCGACGCCAAGGCCTTCACCCACCTCGGCATCCGCTGCTTCGGCTTCAAGGGCCTGAAGCTGCCCGCCGACCTGGACTACGGGCGGCTCTTCCACGGCGTCGACGAGCGGGTGCCGCTGGAGGGCCTGCGGTTCGGGGTGCGGGTGATGACCCGGCTGTGGCAGGGCTGCTGACCGGGCGCCCGTCCGCGTACGGCAGCATGTGGGCATGACCACTTCAGGGAGCACCCCGGGCCCGGACGTCCTCGCCGCCTTCGAGAAGGCCAAGGGCTTCATGCCGCTGGGCGAGGGGCTCGCGCTGTACGCCGCCGCGGTCGACGCGGCGGCGCTCGGCCTGCCGCTCCTGGAGGTCGGCACGTACTGCGGGCGCTCCACGATCCTGCTCGCCGACGCGGCCCGCGCCGCCGGGGTGACGGCCCTCACGGTCGACCACCACCGCGGCAGCGAGGAGCAGCAGCCGGGCTGGGACTTCCACGACCCGGAGACCGTCGACCCGGTCGTCGGACGGATGGACACCCTGCCCACCTTCCGGCGCACGCTGCACGCGGCGGGCCTGGAGGACCACGTGGTGGCGCTGGTCGGGAAGTCGCCGCAGGTGGCGAAGGTCTGGGGCGGCAAGCTCGGCCTGGTCTTCATCGACGGCGGCCACACCGACGAGCACGCGGGCGCCGACTACGAGGGCTGGGCACCGCACGTCGCGGACGGCGGGCTGCTCCTCATCCACGACGTCTTCCCCGTCAAGCACGACGAGTGGACGGGCCAGGCCCCGTACCGCGTGTACCTGCGGGCCCTTGAGTCCGGGGCGTTCACGGAGGTCTCGGTACACGACTCGCTGCGCGTCCTGCGACGAACGGGAGCGGGGATCTGACAGCGCGGTTATCGTCGAGGCGTGTCATACGTGGGCCCGGACGGGGACGACTTCGAAGACTTCTACCGCGACGACGATCCGCAGCGGGGACGCGGCGGCCGCCGGTTCCGCGGCCGGCCCGTGCTGATCACGTTCGCCGCCGTGGTGCCGACCGCGCTCGCCGCCTGGGTGTTGTGGCAGGTCGTGCACGGGCCGAGCGAGAACGAGCCGCCGAAGGTGCTGCCCGCCGCGGGCCAGTCGGCGTCGACCTCGGTACCGCCCTCCTCGGCGTCCCCGAAGTCCGCGTCGCCCTCCTCCCCCTCCCCGTCGAAGTCCTCGCCGACCCCCTCCAGGACCGCGCCGAAGACACCGTCCACACCGGCGGCCGGCGGCTCGGGAGCGCTGCGCGGCAAGGTCGTCGTCATCGACCCGGGTCACAATCCGGGGAACTTCAAGCATCCGGCCGATATCAACCGGAGTGTGAACGTCGGCAACGGCAGCAAGGAGTGCGACACCACCGGGACCTCCACCAACGGGGGTTACACGGAGGCCCAGTTCACCCTGGACGTCGCCCGCCGCCTGCGCTCGATCCTCGAACAGCAGGGCGCCACGGTGCAGTTGACGCAGAACGGCGACCGGGCCTGGGGCCCCTGCGTCACCGAGCGGGCCGCCATCGGGAACAAGGCGCACGCCGACGCCGTCGTCTCCGTCCACGCCGACGGCTCCGCGGCGGGCAACCGCGGCTTCCATGTGATCCTTCCCGCATCCGTGCACGTCGGCGCCGCGGACACCCGCGCCATCGTCGGCCCGTCACGCAATCTGGGTGAGCGCATCGCGGGCAACTTCCTCAAGGTCACGGGCGAGCCCCCGTCGAACTACATCGGCAAGGGAACGGCCCTCGACACCCGCTCCGACCTGGGCGGACTCAACCTTTCGACGGTTCCGAAGGTCTTCATCGAGTGCGGCAACATGCGGGACTCGCAGGACGCCGGGCGGCTCACCTCGGGCACGTGGCGGCAGAAGGCCGCCCAAGGCATCTCTGAGGGAATCGTGAGTTTCCTGCGCGGGTAGCTGTCACCCTGTGGATCTCGGCAGACACCCGCAGGATCCGGACGATAGTGTCGTCCGTACCGTGTGGGGTCATCCCCGCGCTCTGCGCCGCCTCCACCGAAGACACAGACGACTGACGAAGGACCTCCTGAAGTGAATATCCGCTCCCTCACTCGAGGCGACGGCGTGGTGATCGGAGCAGCGGTACTGCTCATCATTGCGTCGTTCCTCGACATCTACTCGATCGACGGTGCCGGTTCGAACGCCGACCTTCCCAACTCCTGGGGAAGCGGTCCGGTCCTGATGAGCGTCGTCCTCTCCGGGATCATCGGTGCCGCGCTCATTGTCGTGAACCGTGGGCTGCCGCAGCCGCGCAAGGTCGTCGGTCTCGACCTCGGTCAGTTCGGCATCGCGGCGACCGTGTTCGCCGCCTGGGGAGCGCTCGGCAACATCTTCGACCCGGCGGGCGGCTTCGACAATGGGAGCAACAGCTTTGCGATCAGCGCCGGCATCGGCCTGATCCTCGCCCTCATCGCGACCCTGGTCATGGCCGCCGCGGCCGTCGCCACCGCGATCGTCCCCGCGCTCCAGGCCCCCCTCCTCGGCGCCCCGCGCCCCCAGCAGCCGCAGCCCTACGGCGGTCAGCCGCAGGGTGGCTACGGCTACCCGGGCGCGCAGCAGCCGGGCCAGCCGTACGGCCAGCAGCCGGGGCAGCCCGGTCCGGGTCAGCCCGGCCAGCCCGGTCAGCCCGGCCCCGGCCAGCCCTACGGCCAGCAGCCGCAGCCGCAGGCCGCCGCCCCGGCGCCGCAGCCCGCCGCCCCGCAGGGTGGCGCCTCCGACTTCTCGCCGTTCTGGTTCGCCGTTCCGGTGCCGCGTCCGCTGTACGCGGAGGACGGCAACCCGACGCCGATCGCCGAACTGGCCCCGGGTACCTGGTACTTGGCCGTCGAGCAGCGCGGCCCGGGCCTCGTCGCCCAGACGCAGGACGGCCGTCGCGGCGTCCTCCAGGACACCACCGGCATCCAGCGCGGCTGACCCGCGCAGCGCCTCACGTCAGGCCCCTCGCCCACCTTCCGGGCGAGGGGCCTTTCGCGTACAGTCACCGCAGAACTGACGCACCATCAGATAGCGGCGGCAGGAGGGGCTGACCACATGCGCCTGGGCATCGCACTCGGCTACTGGGGACGCGGACCGAACCCCGATCACCTCCCGCTCGTGCGCGACGCGGAGGAGCTGGGCTACGACTCGGTGTGGACCGCCGAGTCCTGGGGCAGTGACGCCTTCACGCCGCTGACCTGGTTCGCCGCGCACACCTCGCGCATCCGGCTCGGCACCGCGATCGCGCAGATGGCGGCCCGCTCCCCCACCACGACGGCGATGCACGCGCTCACCCTCGACCATCTCTCGGGCGGGCGCATGATGCTCGGGCTCGGACTCTCCGGGCCGCAGGTCGTGGAGGGCTGGTACGGGCGGCCGTTCCCGCGTTCACCGCTGACCGCGACGCGCGAGTACGTGGACGTCGTACGGCAGGTGCTGCGGCGCGAGGGACCCGTGGCGGTCGACGGGCGGTTCCACTCCCACCCCTATCGCGGCGAGGACGGGACCGGGCTCGGCAAGCCGCTCAAGCCCATCACGCATCCGCTGCGCGCCGATCTGCCGCTCCTGCTCGGCGCCGAGGGGCCGAAGAACATCGCGCAGACCACGCGGATCGCGGACGGCTGGCTGCCGCTGTACTGGTCGCCGACCCGGACCGACGTGTACGAGGCCTCGCTGACCGGCCTCCGCGAGGGCTTCATGATCGCCCCGATGGCCCGGGCGAAGGTCTGCGACGACGTCGCCGAGGGGCTGCTGCCCGTCAAGGCGATGCTCGGCTTCTACATCGGCGGCATGGGGCACGCGACCCGCAACTTCCACGCCGACCTCATGGCACGGATGGGGTACGAGGCCGAGGCCCGGCGGATCCAGGAGCTGTTCGCCGAAGGGCGACGCGAGGAGGCGGTGCTCGCGGTGCCGGACGCGTTCGCCGACGAGATCTCGCTCGTCGGGCCGCGCGCCCGCATCGCCGAACGTCTGGAGCTGTGGCGCAAGGGGCCGGTGACGGACCTGCTGGTCCTCTCGCCCGACCCGCACACCCTGCGGGTCCTGGCGGAGCTCAACTCCTGAGCCCGCTCCCGGTCGGCTCCCGAACGGTCAGGAGCCGCTGGTCAGTTGGGACGCCGACGGCACCTTGTCCTTGACCTCGGCGCCCGCGCTCTTGCCCGCGTCCTTGACGCTGTTGATGATGTCGTCGAACGACCCGGCCACCGAGTCCACGCCGTCGCCCTTGCGCAGCTTGCTCGGCAGGTCCTTGAGCGCGTCGATGCCCGCGGTGAGCGGCGCGACCGCCTTGGAGAGCGTGGGGTCGCCCTCGGCGTTCTTCGACGCGGCCTTCAGCCGGTTGTAGGTGAGCGCGCCCGCGAGGCCCGCCTTGACCAGCGCGAACTTACGGCCGTCGGCGCCGCTCTTGAACTTGCCCGCGCGCCACGGCTTCACGATCCACTGATAGGTGGCTCCGGCCGCGATGCCGGCGTTGGCGACGAACCGGGTCTTGGCGAGCTTCTGCCGCTCGGCCGAACTGGACGGCGACGCGGACGACGACGAGGCGGTGTCCTTGTCGTCACCCCCGCACGCGGTGGTCCCCGCGAGGAGGGCGCCGCACAGGAGGACGGACACGACCGTACGTCGCAGGGGAAGAGAAGAGCTGAGCACCGCGGGTACCTCCGGGGTGGGGCTGCACACTTCCCCGAAGCGTCACCCGTCCCTCACCCCTCCGCCACTCGGGAGCGACCGTACGGGTTTCATCGAAAGAGTTGCGGTCAGACGGAACCCATGTCCTCTACTCGCAGCGGCAACAGCGCGGCCCGAGCCATCGTGGTCGTTGCCGACATCATGGCGCTGATACTCGGTCTGTGGATCCTGATGTACCTGCTCGATGCCAATCGCGGCAACGACCTGGTCCAGTTCATCCACAATGCGGCGAACTGGCTCGCCGGCTGGTCCCGTGATCTGTTCACCTTCGACGAGGCCTGGGCCCGCGTGGTCGCCGGATACGGTCTGGCCGCCGTCGTCTACCTGGCCATCGGCCACGCCATCGCGGGCCGCCTGCGCTGACCCCCGTGGCGCACCCCTAGAGCGTGCAGCAGTCCGGCTCGATCCCGTTCGGCAGCGCCTCGCCGCCGAACACCGAGCACGTCGCCTCGTCGCCCCCCAGGGCGGCGACGGCGAGCAGCACGGATCCGGCGGTCCAGGTGGTCAGCTCCTCCGGCCAGATCGCCCGGTCCTCGAAGACGTACCCGGTCCAGTAGAGGCCGGAGCGCGGATCCCGCAGGTGCTGGATGTCCTGGAGGATCGTGAGCGCGCGGTCGGACTCGCCCATCGCCCACAGGGCGAGGGCGAGTTCGGCGCTCTCGCCGCCGGTCACCCACGGGTTCGGCACGACGCAGCGCACGCCGAGCCCGGGCACGACGAACGTCTCCCAGTCGGCCTCGATCCGGGCCGCCGCCTCGGGCCCGCGCACCGCTCCGCCGAGGACCGGGTAGTACCAGTCCATCGAGTAGCGGCTCTTGTCGAGGAAGCGCTCGGGGTGCCGGCGCAGGGCGTGGCCCAGCGCGCCGAGCGCCAACTCCCAGTCGGGCTGCGGTTCTTCGCGCTGCTCGGCGACGGCGAGCGCGCAGCGCAGGGCCTGGTGGATCGACGAACTCCCGGTCAGCAGCGCGTCGTTGACGGGCGTGCCGTCCTCCTCGCGCTTCCAGCCGATCTGTCCGCCGGGCTGCTGGAGCCGCAGCACCCACTCGACGGCCGCGTACACGGTGGGCCACATGCGGTCCAGGAACGCGTCGTCGCCGGTGGAGAGGTAGTGGTGCCAGACGCCGACGGCCACGTACGCCACGAAGTTGGACTCGCGGCCGCGGTCGGTGATGTCGTGCGGGTCGCCGTCCTGGTAGGCGGCGTACCAGGATCCGTCCTCGTTCTGGTGCCGGGCGAGCCAGTCGTAGGCCCGCTCGGCGGCCTCGTGCTCACCGGCCACGTCGAGGGCCATGGCGGCCTCGGTGTGGTCCCAGGGGTCGAGGTGGTGGCGGCGGAACCAGGGCAGGGCGCCGTCCGGGCGCTGCACCGCGAGGATGCCGCGCACCGTCCCGGTTGCCTGATCCGCCGTCAGAACTCCTGGCAGGACGAGGAGTTCGGTCCGTTCGGGGCTGCTCACTCAGAGGCCCCGGCGGCCTTGTGCAGGTGCGGCTTGGTGGCGTAGGCGACGAAGCTCTTGCCGACGACGGGGTTGAGCAGCTGCTCGGCGACCCGGGTCACGGCGGGCTTCTTCATGATGTCCCAGACCAGGAGCTTGTGGTACGCCTTGACCGGCAGCGCCTTGTCGTTGTCGACGCCGAACGCGCACTTCAGCCACCAGTAGGGCGCGTGCAGGGCGTGGGCGTGGTGGGTGCCGTACGGCTTGAGGCCCGCCTCGCGCATCTTGCCGAGGAGTTCGTCGGCCTTGTAGATGCGGATGTGGCCGCCCTCGACCTCGTGGTACGCGTCGGACAGCGCCCAGCAGACCTTCTCGGGGCCGTAGCGCGGGACGGTCACCGCGATGCGGCCGCCGGGCTTGAGCACGCGCACCATCTCGGCGAGCACTCCCTTGTCGTCGGGGATGTGCTCCATCACCTCGCTGATGATGACGACGTCGAACGACTCGTCGGGGAAGGGCAGTTGGAGCGCGTCGCCCTCCATCGCGGTGGCCGTGGCGCCCGCCGGGGCCTCGCCGGCCTCCTTCATGGCGGCGAACCACTTGGCGACCTCGGCGATCTCTTCCTTGTTCTGGTCGAGCGCGACGACCTGCGCCCCGCGCCGGTAGCACTCGAAGGCGTGCCGTCCGGCCCCGCACCCGAGATCGAGGACGCGGTCGCCCGCGGCGAGCGGGAAACGGGTGAAGTCGACGGTCAGCACGTGGCCCTGCTTTCCTCTGGGGTTTCCTGGTGGGGTCGTACGGAGAGGGCGGGGGCGCTCTCCATCGACTCGCGGTACAGCTCGGCGGTGCCCTGCGCGGCACGCGCCCATGTGAAGCGGTCGAGGACCCGGGCGCGGCCCGCCGCGCCGAGCCGGCGCCGCAGCTCCGGGTCGCCGAGCAGCCGGCTCAGGCCCGTGGCGAGCGCGCCCGCGTCGCCGGTCGGTACGGCGAGGCAGGTCTCGCCGTCGGGCCCGGCGACCTCCGGGATCGCGCCGCCCTTGGTGGCGACGAGCGGGGTGCCGGTGGCCATGGCCTCGGCGGCGGGCAGGGAGAAGCCTTCGTAGAGCGAGGGCACGCAGGCGACCTGCGCGGAGCGCACCAGGCCGACCAGTTCGGCGTCGCTGATGCCCTTCACGAACTCGACGGCGCCTTCGAGCCCGTACCGCTCCATGGCCTGGGCGACCGGGCCCTCCTCGGGGCGCTTGCCGACGACGACGAGGTGCGCCTCGGGGTGCTCGGCGCGCACCTTGGCGAGCGCCTCGACGAGGAAGACGAGGCCCTTGAGGGGCACGTCGGCGCTGGAGGTGGTGACGATGCGGCCCGGCACCTCGGGCACCGCCGGGTCCGGGGAGAACAGGTCGGTGTCGGCGCCGATGTGCACGACGCGGATGCGGTCCTGCCGGACGCCGAGGTGCTGGACGATCTCGTCGCGGGAGGTCCCGGAGACGGTGAGCACGGAGGGCACCCGGCGCGCGACGCGCTTCTGCATGCGGGTGAACGCGTACCAGCGGCGCTTGGACAGCCGCTGCTGCCAGTTCTCGGCGGCGTCCAGCTCCAGCTGCCGGTCCACGGTGATGGGGTGGTGGATGGTGGTGACGAGCGGCGCCCCGATGTCGCCCAACAGGCCGTAGCCCAGCGTCTGGTTGTCGTGCACGACGTCGAACTCGCCGCGCCTGGCGCGCAGATGGCGACGGGCGCGCAGCGAGAACGTCATCGGCTCGGGGAAGCCGCCGGTGCGCATGGTCGCGAATTCGAGGGCGTCGACCCAGTCGCGGTACTCGTCGCGCTTCGGCGTGCGGAACGGGTCGGGGCTGCGGTACAGGTCCAGGCTCGGCAGCTCGGTGAGGGAGAGACCCTCGACCCCGGGGATCTCGTCGAGCACCGGATAGGGCTGGGCGCCGATGACCTCGACCCGGTGACCCAGGCGGGCCAGCTCACGGGAGAGATGGCGTACGTACACGCCCTGGCCACCGCAGAACGGGTTGCCCTTGTACGTGAGGAGAGCGATGCGCAACGACTCCGCGGTCACTCCAGGCCACCCTTCTCTCCTGCTTGCCCGTGGACATCCCGGCCTGCCAGTGGACACTACGTGGGGACGCTAATCTAGAACAAGTTTCAGACTTGATCGTTCAATGAGGATCGAATCTACCGGCTGGTAGCGAGGCTGTGGCAGGCGGATCGGGTGATTCGCGCCACGGGCCGCGGGTCCGGGAGACGGAAGCGGACGGAAGCAGGCAAATGACAGCTCCGGATGCCAGAAGCAGCGGCGCTCAGGGCGCTCCCGCGCTCACCGAGCGGCAGGAGGCACGGCGGCGCCGGATCCTGCACGCGAGCGCGCAGCTCGCGGCGCGCGGCGGGTTCGACGCGGTGCAGATGCGGGAGGTCGCCGAGTCGTCCCAGGTCGCCCTCGGCACGCTGTACCGCTACTTCCCCAGCAAGGTCCATCTGCTGGTCGCCACCATGCAGGACCAGCTCCAGCACATGCACACCACCGTCCGTAAGCGCCCGCCGTCCTCCGACTCCCCCGCCGAGCGGGTCGCCGAGACGCTGATGCGGGCCTTTCGCGCCTTGCAGCGCGAGCCTCATCTCGCCGATGCCATGGTGCGGGCGCTGACCTTCGCGGACCGGAGCGTCAGCCCCGAGGTCGACCAGGTGTCCCGCCAGACCACGGCGATCATCCTGGACGCCATGGAGCTGGACGCCCCGACCCCCGAGCAGCTCTCGGCGGTCCGGGTCATCGAACACACCTGGCACTCGGCCCTGATCACCTGGCTCTCGGGCCGAGCGTCGATCGCCCAGGTGAAGATCGACATCGAGACGGTGTGCCGCCTCATCGACATCGTCGACCGTCACGACGGCGCCCCGTAAGGGGCGCGGGGCTGTGCCGATTAGCGGCTCCGCCGCGGGGCGCGACCAGCCACGACGGCGCGCAACCCTGGGGCTCCGCCCCAGACCCCGCTCCTCAATCGCCGGAGGGGCTTGAATTGGCGGAGCCGCGTGGATTGGCGGCACTAATCCTCGGGCGGAAACACGACCTCCCCCGAATCGGCGAGCGCCAGCGTGATGGCCTCGACGGGACACCCCTCCGCCGCGGCCAGCACCTTCTCGTTGGCGTCGACATCCGGCTCCGACGGATGCGACTGCCGCGCCGTGTCCAGGCGGAAGGAGTCCGGGGCGTGGTTCACGCACATGCCCGAGCCGATGCACACCCCCCGGTCGACCTCCACGTGCCACCGGTCACCCATGCCGATCAGCCCTCCCAGCCGGCCGGGAGGTGGATCATCTTGTGCTCCAGGTAGGCGCTGTAGCCCTCGGGGCCGAACTCCCGCCCCACGCCGCTGTTCTTGTAGCCGCCGAACGGGCCGAGCATGTCGAGGCTGAAGGTGTTCACGTTGTACGTGCCGGTGCGCACCTGCCGTGCGATGTCGATGCCGTGGGCGACGTCGGCGGTCCACACGCTGCCGCTGAGCCCGTAGTCGGAGTCGTTGGCGATCTTGACGGCCTCGGCCTCGTCGCCGTACGGGAGCAGGCAGATGACCGGCCCGAAGATCTCCTCGCGGGCGATGCGCATCCCGTTGTGCACGTCGCCGAAGAGGGTCGGTTCGACGTACGCGCCCGCCTCGTACCCCTTCGGGACGCCGCCGCCGGTGAGGATCTTCGCGCCCTCCTCCTGGCCGATGCGGATGTAGTCGAGGTTGCGCTGCTGCTGGCGCTTGGCGACGAGCGGGCCGACCTGGGTGGCCGGATCGAGCGGGTCGCCGACGACGAGGGCGGAGGCGGCCGCGGTGAACGCCTCGGCGAACTCGTCGTAGCGGGAGCGCGGCAGCAGGATGCGGGTCTGGGCGACGCACGCCTGGCCGTTGTTCATCCAGGCGGCGGGGACCACCCCGGCGACGGTGGACTCGATGTCCGCGTCCGGCAGGACGACGGCGGCGGACTTGCCGCCCAGTTCCAGGGTGACGCGGGTGAGGTTGCGGGCGGCGACCTCCATGACGCGCTTGCCGGCCGCGACCGAGCCGGTGAAGGACACCTTGTCGATGCCGGGGTGGGCGACGAGGTACTCGCTGACCTCGCGGTCGGCCGGGAGGATGGAGAGCACGCCCTCGGGCAGCCCGGCCTCCTGGGCGATCTCGCCGAGGAGGTACGCGTCGAGCGGCGACTCGGGGGACGGTTTGAGGACGACCGTGCAGCCGGCGAGCAGCGCGGGGGCGAGCTTGGCGGCGGCGACGAACTGCGGGACGTTCCAGGGCACGACGGCCGCGACGACGCCGACCGGCTCGCGGCGCACGAGGAGTTTGCCGAGGGCGCCGTCGCGGGTCTCCTCGTACGTGAAGTCCCGGGCGACGTTGATCGCCGAGTCCCAGACCATCATCGCGCCGAGCGCCTGGGCGAGGACGGCCCAGGAGTACGGGGAGCCGTTCTCCTGCGAGATGACCTTGGCGATCTCCTCGTGGCGCACCGCGATGGCGTCCTTGATGCGGGTGACGACGGCGATCCGCTCGTCGAGCGTCATCCGTGGCCAGGGTCCCTCGTCGAAGGCCCGGCGGGCGGCGGCGACGGCCCGGTCGACATCGGCGGGCGCGGCGTGCGGCACCCGGCCGAAGACCTCGCCGGTGTGCGGGGAGACGACCTCGATGACGTCCTTGCCGAGGGGATCGGTCAACTCCCCGCCGATGAACAGCTGTCCGTGTTCCACGAGCTCGGTCATGGCTGACTTCCTCTTCCCCGACCATTTCTGACGGTGTTTCAGAACTGATACCAGTTCTAGTTGGGATACGGAAGGGTGGGAAGGGGCCGGACCGGGGAGCATCCGGGCGCAGTCCGGGCATAGGGTGCCCGGATGCTCCCCGAGCCGATCCACACGCCGCGCCTCACCCTGCTGCCGCTCGCCGTGGCGCACGCCGACGAGATGGCGGGAGTGCTCGCCGATCCGGCGCTGTACGCCTTCACGGGCGGTGAGCCGCCGTCCGCCGGGGCGCTGCGCGCGCGGTACGCACGCCAGGTGGCGGGCTCCCCCGACCCGGACACCGACTGGCTCAACTGGGTGGTGAGCGTGAACGGTTCGGAGCAGCTGGCGGGGTATGTGCAGGCGACCGTGACGGGCGGCGACGCGGCCGACGTGGCCTGGGTCGTGGGCGCCGAGTGGCAGGGCCGAGGCCTCGCGCGGGAGGCGGCGCTCGGGATGGCCGGCTGGCTGGCGGAGCAGGGCGTGACGGAACTCGTCGCCCACATCCACCCCGGGCACCACGCGTCGGCGATGGTCGCGCGCGCCCTCGGACTCACGGCGCACGGCGAGGACGAGGAGGGCGAGATCGTCTGGCGCGGACGGACCGCCGGCCCGGTCGACCCGGGCAACCATTGAAACAAGTTCTACAAGTTCCATTACAGTGACGGGAGTTCGGCGCGGCGGCCGGCGCCCCTCGGGCGGGCGGCGGAGAGACACCCACGTGACAGAGGTGACAGAGGTGACGAAGGTGACGCAGGTGACCGATCACGGCGGGGGCGTGCAGAGCATCCGGGTCCCGATCCCCGACAACCCGCTCGGCTACACGCTCATCTACGTGCTCGACACCGACGCGGGGCCCGTCCTGGTCGACACCGGCTGGGACGACCCGGAGTCCTGGGACACGCTCACGGCCGGACTCGCGAACTGCGGCACCTCGGTCACCGACCTCACCGGCGTCCTGATCACGCACCACCACCCCGACCACCACGGCCTGTCGGCGAAGGTCCGCGAGGCGTCCGGTGCCTGGATCGCGATGCACGAGGCCGACACGGCGGTCGTGCGGCGCACCCGGGAGAACGACCCGTCGCGCTGGTACGCGTACATGGCCAGGAAGCTGGTCGCCGCCGGGGCGCCCGACGAGCACCTGGCCCCGCTGCTCCGCGCCCGCGACGAGGGCGTGCCGCGCCGCCTGCCCGGCCTCGACCCGGCGCTGCCCGACCGCACCATCACCCCCGGCGACCTGCTCCCCCTGCCGGGCCGCAGGCTGCGCGCGATCTGGACGCCGGGCCACACCCCGGGCCATGTCTGCCTGCACCTGGAGGAGGACCACCCCGCTCAACTCCCGGGAAACGGGCGCCTGTTCAGCGGCGATCACGTGCTGCCCGGCATCACGCCGCACATCGGCCTGTACGAGGACCCCGACGACGCCACCGTGACGGACCCGCTCGGCGACTACCTCGACTCCCTCGAACGGGTGGGGCGCCTCGCACCCGCCGAGGTCCTCCCGGCGCACCAGCACCCCTTCACCGACGCGCCCGCCCGCGTACGGGAACTGCTGGAGCACCACGAGTCCCGCCTCACCGATCTGCTCACTCTCCTGGCGGTGCCGCTCACTCCCTGGCAGCTCGCGGAGCGCATGGAGTGGAACCGGCCGTGGGCCGACATCCCGTACGGCTCGCGGACCATCGCGGTGTCGGAGGCGGAGGCCCATCTGCGACGCCTGGTGAAGCTGGGGCGGGTGGAGACGGCCGTGGGCAGCGACCCGGTGGCGTACGTCGCCGCGCCCTGATCCGGACGTCACCCGGATGCCCTGACCTCGTCGAAGGATCTTTGCCGCGCGTGGATGGAAGGGGCGTACGCGCAGGCGTATGGTCCTGGCCAAGAGCTCGTGCGAGCTGGAGCAACAAGGGGGCGGCCGCCGATGGCGCCGGACGAGGCTGTGGTCGGCTGTACGGGGAAGCTGGTGCTCGGCACACGGGGTGCCGGAGGGCCGGGCGAGGTGCTGGTGCGGGTCAGGGGCGGGACCGAGACGTTTCTCGCGTGGTCGGACGAACCCCTGGAGCGCGGGACGACCGTGCTCGTGATCGAGTCGCGCGGCACCAGACAGGTCGTCGTCATGGCCTGGACCGATCCTCTCCTCGTCGACGGCGACGGCGGCGCCCGCTAAGGAGACGTCAAGGATGTTCGGATATCGCGTTCCCGCACCCGACGAGGCGATGCTGATCTCGGGAGGCAGGCGGGGACTTGGGGGAGCGCCGTTCCGCGTCGTCACCGGGCACGGGAAGTTCGTCCTGCCCGTGTTCCGCAAGACCCGCTTCCTGTCGCTGGCCATGGCGGAGGCGGAAGTCGTCGAGAAGTGCGTGACCAAGCAGGGCATCGCGCTGACCGTGCGCGCCGTCATCGCCTTCAAGGTCGGCAACGACCACGAGTCGATCGTCAACGCCGGGCAGCGGTTCCTGTCCGACCAGGAGCAGATGTCGGTGCTCACCGGGCGGATCTTCGCCGGTCACCTGCGCTCCATCATCGGCTCGATGACCGTCGAGGAGATCGTCACCGAGCGGCAGAAGCTGGCCACCGAGGTGCTGGACACCTCCAAGGCGGAGATGGCGAAGATCGGGCTGCACGTCGACTCGCTGCAGATCCAGTCCATCGACGACGGGGCCACCGGGTACATCGAGGCCATGTCGCAGCCGCACAAGGCCGCCATCCAGCGGGCGGCGAAGATCGCGCAGGCGCAGGCCAACCAGGCGTCCGTGGAGGCGGAGCAGGCGGCGGCGCGCAAGCAGGCCGAGTTCGCGCGGCAGACCGCGATCGTGCAGGCCGAGTTCAGCGCCGAGGTGGACCGGGCCAAGGCGCAGGCCGACCAGGCCGGGCCGCTCGCGCGGGCGCACGCGCAGCAGGAGGTTCTGGAGGCGCAGACCGAACTGGCGCTCAAGCAGGCCGAGTTGCGCGAGAAGGAACTGATCGCGGAGATCGTGAAGCCGGCGCAGGCCGATGCCGAGCGGATCCGGGTGCTCGCCCTGGCCGAGGCCGAGCGGATGAAGATCCAGGCCGAGGCCGCGGCGTCGTACGACCGGGTCGCGCTGGACCGGATGCTCATCGATCAGTTGCCGCAGATCGTGAAGGAGGCGTCGGCCGGGCTCGCCGGGGCCAATGTGAACGTGCTGAACGGGGCCGATGGGCTCGGGGAGATCGCGGCCGGGCTCGTCGGGCAGGGTCTGACCATTCTCGACTCCGTCCGCAAGAACCTGAACGGCGAGGACGGGTCGGCTGCCGCCGGGGCGGCCATCGAGCGGTATCTCGG
The DNA here is from genome assembly GCF_042799415.1 of Streptomyces sp. NPDC057694. Classification (NCBI taxonomy): domain Bacteria; kingdom Bacillati; phylum Actinomycetota; class Actinomycetes; order Kitasatosporales; family Streptomycetaceae; genus Streptomyces; species Streptomyces sp. NPDC057694. Next base: position 61,703 of record NZ_JBHVIX010000026.1, on the reverse strand, counting down.
GGCTTCCCGGGGTGGGGATGACGGGCCTGTCGAGGTGAGGTGACCTCTGAGGTGGGCGCGGGGTGGTGTGCGGGCGCCGCTCATGCGGTGCCCCGCGCCCCTAGGCCGTCGGTCGAGTGCCGCTCTCGTCGTGGCTGGTCGCGCAGTTCCCCGCGCCCCTGAGATGCGCACTTCGTGCGCCATCTCATCGGGAGGCTGCGCGCAGCGCACGCCTCAGGGGCGCGGGGAACTGCGCGAGAAGCGGCCACCGGCCCGCAGACAAACGACAACCCGATAAGGGGCGCGGGGAACTGCGCGACCAGCCCCCACCGGGCCGCGGACGAAGGACAACCTAGGGGCGCGGGGAACTGCGCGGTCGGGGGTCACCGGAGCAGGGGGCGAAAGGGGGCGACCGGTACAGTGAAGGGGTCGTCATCACGTGTGTGTGAGGGGAAGCCGGTGGGAGTCCGGCGCTGACCCGCAACCGTCACAGCCGGAATGCCTCACACGCCCCATGATCGGCTCAGAACCGTCGAGGCATACGGAGCTGGAGCCGCCCGGTAGCAACAGCGTGCCGTGCCGCCCGGCCCCCCGCAGGGAGAGGCACCCGCCCCAGCATGAACATTCGCCGCAGCGCCGCGCTCGTCGCCGCGACCGTCGTGATCGGCGGCGCGGCGGCGCCGGCCGCCCTCGCGGACGGTGCCTCCCCCTCGGCCTCCCCGAAGGTCACCGTGCCCAGCGGTCTGTACGGGACCACCGATCCCACGTACGACGGCGTGTGGCGCCAGTCCCTCGCCTTCGTCGCGCAGAAGACGGAGGGCGTCCAGCCCGCCGCCAAGGCCGTGGCCTGGCTGGCCGGGCAGCAGTGCGAGAACGGCGGCTTCGGCGCCTTCCGGGACAAGCCGGGCACGGCCTGCGACGCGAAGACGCCGCTCGACAGCAACAGCACGGCCGCCGCAGTCCAGGCCCTCAAGGCCGTCGGCGGGCGCGACGGCGAGGTCGCCAAGGGCGTGGCCTGGCTGAAGAAGAACCAGAACGCCGACGGCGGCTGGGGCTACAACCCGGGCGGCGCCAGCGACGCCAACTCCACGGCGGTCGTGCTCGGCGCCCTGTCCGTCTCCGGCGACGAGCCCGCCGAGGTGCGGTCCGGAACCGGCAAGTCCGGCCTGGACGCCCTCGCCGGCCTGACCCTGCCCTGCTCCGAGGGCAAGAACGGCGGCGCGCTCGCCTACCAGCCCGACAAGAAGGGCAACCTCGTCGCGAACGCCGACGCGACCGCCGCCGGTGTGCTCGGCGCCCTCGGCTCCGGTTTCGCCGCCGAGAAGGGCGACGCTCCGGACGCGTACACCTGCGAGGACGGGGACGCCGCGAAGACCCCGGACGGCATCGCGCACAACGGCGCCGTGTATCTCCAGAACCAGCTCTCCACCCACCTGTACCTGAAGTCGCAGCTGGCCGGCGCCACCGACCAGCCCGACTACGGCAACACGGCCGACGCGATCACGTCCGTGGCCGCCACTGAGGGCATCAAGTACACGAAGGACCCGTACGCCTGGCTGGAGAAGAACGCGCAGGACTGGGCGAAGGGCGCCGGTCCGGCCGCCTACGCCCAGTTGATCTTCGCCGCGCACGCCACCGGCAACGACCCGCGCGACTTCGGCGGCACCGACCTGGTGAGCGCGCTGAACAAGACGGGGCCCGCCCCGGCCTCCGCGAAGTCCGCCGCCGACTCCGGTGACGAGAAGAAGGACGACGGCGGCAGCTCGGTGTCCTGGTGGATCGTCGGCGTCATGTTCATCGCCGCCGTCGGCGCCGGGATCCTGATCAGCGGGCGTAAGAAGCAGCGGAAGTGAGCCGCGCCGTCCGGCTGCCGCTCGTCCTGCTCGCCGCCGTCCTCGGCCTGTCCGTCGCGGCGCCCGCGCAGGCCGCCGGATACCGGTACTGGTCGTTCTGGGAGAACGACGGCGGCTCGTGGACGTACGCGACCATGGGCCCCTCGCAGAGCACGCCGTCGGACGGTGATGTCGAGGGGTTCCGGTTCGCGGTGAGCGCGGACTCGAAGGACGCGACGAAGCCGCGCGGGGCCGCCGACTTCGGCGCGGTCTGTGACGGCACGGCCGCGCGGGACGGGAAAAAGCGGGTCGCCGTCGTCATCGACTTCGGGACGGCCGAGGACGCGCCGGACGGTGAGACGCCGCCGAAGGCGCGCACCGCGTGCGCGCAGGTCGGCGAGGACGCGACGGCCGCGGAGGCGCTGGCCGCCGTCGCCAAGCCGCTGCGCTACGACAGCAGCGCGCTGCTGTGCGCCATCTCCGGGTATCCGGAGAGCGGCTGCGGCGAGCAGATCGGCGGCCAGGATCAGCAGAAGAAGCCGTCGGGCGCCGCCGAACCCGCGGAGAAGTCGGGCGGCTCGTCCCTGCCGTCCGTCGGGGTGCTCGCGGGTGTCGTCGTCATCGCCGCGCTCGGCGGCGCGGCGATCTGGCAGGCCAAGCGCCGCCGCGGCTGAGTCATGGGTCTCGACGCACTGCGGGCCCCGAGGGCGGGCCGTTCCCGTTCGCTGCATCCGGGCGCCTGGTGGATCTGGGCGCTCGGTCTCGGCACGGCCGCCTCCCGCACCACGAACCCGCTGCTGCTCGCGCTGCTCGTCGGCGTCGCCGGTTACGTGGTCGCGGCGCGCCGCACGGAGGCGCCGTGGGCGCGCAGCTACGGCGCGTTCGTGAAGCTGGGTCTGGTGGTGATCGGGATCCGGCTGGTCTTCGCGTGCTTCCTCGGCTCCCCGATCCCGGGTTCGCACGTCGTCATGACGCTGCCCGAGGTGCCGCTGCCGGACTGGGCGCAGGGCGTGCGGATCGGCGGGCGGGTGACCGTGGAGGGCCTGGTGTTCGCCCTGTACGACGGGCTGAAGCTGGCGGCACTGCTGATCTGCGTCGGCGCCGCGAACGCGCTGGCCTCGCCGTCGCGGCTGCTGAAGTCGCTGCCGGGCGCGCTGTACGAGGCGGGTGTCGCGGTCGTCGTCGCCATGACGTTCGCGCCGAACCTCGTCGCCGACGTCCGGCGGCTGCGGGCGGCACGCAGGCTTCGCGGCCGCCCGGACAGCGGACTGCGCGGGCTGCTCCAGGTCGGCCTGCCCGTCCTGGAGGGCGCCCTCGAACGGTCGGTGGCGCTCGCCGCGGCCATGGACGCGCGCGGTTACGGGCGCACCGCCGAGGTGCCGCCCGCCGTGCGCCGGGCCACCGCCGCGCTCACCCTGGGCGGTCTGATCGGCGTGTGCGCGGGAACGTACGGGCTGCTCGCCTCGTCGGGCGCCGGGTACGGGCTGCCCGTGCTGCTCGCCGGGGTCGCCGCCGCGCTCGGCGGGCTGTGGCTGGGCGGGCGGCGCTCGGTGCGCACCCGTTACCGGCCCGATGTATGGGACGTGCGGGCCTGGCTCGTCGCCGGATCGGGCGCGGTCGCCGCCGCCGTGATGATCTGGAGCGGCGGCCAGGACCCGGCCGCGCTCCAGCCGTCGGTGGTGCCGCTGACGGCTCCGACGCTGCCCCTGTGGCCGGCGGCGGGGGTCCTCCTGGGGCTCCTCCCGGCGTTCGTCGCCCCCGTGCCCGCCGCCCCCGAACCAGCTCAGCGAAAGCAGGAGACGTCGTCATGATCCGCTTCGAGGATGTCTCCGTGACGTACGACGGCGCGCAGGCGCCCACGGTGCGCGGCATTCAACTGCACGTCCCCGAGGGCGAGTTGATGCTGCTCGCCGGACCCTCCGGGGTGGGCAAGTCGACCCTGCTGAGCGCGGTGAGCGGGCTCGTGCCGCACTTCACCGGCGGCACCCTGGCCGGGCGGGTCACCGTGGCCGGACGCGACACCCGTACGCACAAGCCGCGCGAGCTCGCCGATGTCGTCGGCACCGTCGGCCAGGACCCGCTCGCGCACTTCGTGACGGACACGGTCGAGGACGAACTGGCCTACGGCATGGAGTCGCTGGGCCTGCCCGCGCCGGTCATGCGGCGCCGCGTCGAGGAGACCCTCGACCTGCTCGGCCTGGCCGGGCTGCGCGACCGCCCCATCTCCACGCTCTCCGGCGGCCAGCAGCAGCGCGTGGCGATCGGCTCCGTCCTCACCCCGCACCCGCAGGTTCTGGTCCTCGACGAACCGACCTCGGCACTCGACCCGGCCGCCGCCGAAGAGGTCCTCTCGGTCCTCCAGCGCCTGGTACACGATCTAGGCACGACGGTCCTGATGGCCGAGCACCGCCTGGAGCGGGTGGTCCAGTACGCGGACCAGGTAGCCCTGCTCCCCGCCCCCGGCGAGCCCCTGCGGGTCGGCGCCCCGGCCGACATCATGGCCGAGTCGCCGGTGTACCCCCCGGTGGTGGGCCTGGGCCGCCTGGCGGGCTGGACACCGCTCCCTCTCACGGTCCGGGACGCCCGCCGCGCGGCGGGCCCCCTCCGGGAACGACTGGCCCAGCAGCGCCCAAATCCAGCCCCTCCGGCGTTTGAGGAGCGGGGTCCGGGGCGGAGCCCCGTGGCGGTGCCGGAAGCCCCGCTAGCCCACACATCCGGCCTAAGCATCCGCAGGGCCCGCATCGACGCCCTGCGCCACATCGACCTCCACATCACCGGCGGCGAGATCATCGCCCTGATGGGCCGCAACGGCGCCGGAAAGTCCACCCTCCTCTCCAGCCTCGTAGGCCTCCTCAAACCCACCACCGGCTCGGTCCGGGTGGACGGCCTGGTCCCCCACAAGGCAACCCCCCGCGACCTCATCCGCAAGGTGGGCCTGGTCCCGCAGGAACCCCGCGACCTGCTCTGCGCCGACACGGTCGCGGCAGAGTGCACGGCCGCCGACAAGGACGCGGAGGCACCCCCCGGCACCTGCCGAGCCCTGCTGAGCGACCTCATCCCGGGCATCGCCGACGACACCCACCCCCGCGACCTGTCCGAGGGCCAGCGCCTCACCCTCGCCCTGGCGATCGTGCTGACGGCGGCGCCCCCGCTGCTGCTGCTCGACGAGCCGACGCGCGGCCTCGACTACGCGGCGAAGGCCCGCCTCGTCACGATCCTGCGCGGCCTGTCGGCGCGCGGCCACGCCATCGTCATGGCCACCCACGACGTGGAACTCGCGGCGGAGCTGACCCACCGGGTGGCGATCCTCGCGGACGGCGAGATCGTCGCGGACGGCCCGACCCCGGAGATCGTCACGTCGTCGCCGTCGTTCGCGCCGCAGGTGGCGAAGGTGCTGGCGCCGCAGCCCTGGCTGACCGTCGCCCAGGTCCGGGAGGCGCTGGCATGACGCTCGTACCCGACCGGCAGGTCAGCCCCGTCCGGCTCGGCCCGCGCTCCGTCGCCGCGCTGCTGCTGGTCAGCGCCGTGGGCGTCGTCTCGATCGGCTGGCCGCTGATCACCGGGCCCGGATCGCAGGTGAACGCCCACGCGCAGGACGCCCCCTGGCTCTTCGCGGCGCTGCTCGTCCTGCTCGTCGCCGTCGTCGCGGCGACGATCTCGGAGTCCGGCATGGGACCGAAGGCCGTCGCGATGCTCGGCGTGCTGGCGGCGGCGGGCGCGGCGCTGCGGCCCATCGGCGCGGGCACGGCCGGGATCGAGCCGATGTTCTTCCTGATGGTGCTGAGCGGGCGGGTGCTCGGGCCGGGCTTCGGGTTCGTGCTCGGCTCGCTCAGCATGTTCGCGTCCGCGCTGCTCACGGGCGGGGTCGGGCCGTGGATGCCGTTCCAGATGATCTCGATGGGCTGGTTCACGATGGGGGCCGGGCTGCTACCGGGGGCCGACGCGCTGCGCGGGCGGGCCGAGCGGCTGATGCTCGCCGGGTACGGGTTCCTGGCCGCGTTCGCGTACGGCACGATCATGAACCTCGCGGGCTGGCCCTTCATGAACGCGCTCGCGTCGTCCGTCGCCTACCAGCCGGACGCCTCGCTCCACGACAACCTGGCCCGCTTCCTCGCCTACTGCCTGGCCACGTCGCTCGGCTGGGACCTGGGCCGGGCCGCGCTCACCGTCGTCCTGACGCTCGTCGTCGGGGGCGCCGTCCTGAAGGCGCTGCGCCGGGCGACGCGGCGGGCCGCCTTCGAGGCGCCGGTCACATTCGACGGGCCGCACCCGTGAACCGTCCCACATGACCCAGGTCACCTACGAAGCGCGGTCGTAGGGGGCGGGGTCGGGTGCGTGACCGATGGCAGCCCTTCTGACCTGGGCTTTGCGACCTGCCTCAAATAGCGGACATTTCAACTAGATGCGACGTCCACTAGTAAAGGGGTTCATTGCATTCACCCATCGGTCCTGTTTCTGTGGAGCGACCGCCGGACGTCACCGAACGTCTCCGGCGCCCCCGTCCCCCACGGAAGGTTCCGTCTTGTCCGCCACGCTTCTGCGCCGCGCCTCCACCGCGAAGAAGTCCCTCGCCGGTGTCACCCTCGTCGCCGCCACGGCCGGTCTGTTCTTCGCCTCGGCCCCGGCGCAGGCCGCTCCGGCCTCGGCCAAGGCGATCGCTCAGCAGAAGATCTCGGACACGGCGCAGTTCGGCTGCTTCGACAAGATCGTGTCCCGCGAGAGCGGCTGGGACGCCAATGCGACCAACGCGTCTACGGGCGCGTACGGGCTGGTGCAGGCGCTGCCCGCCAACAAGATGGCGTCGTCCGGGTCCGACTGGAAGACCAACCCCGAGACGCAGATCGACTGGGGTGTGAAGTACATGAACGAGCGCTACGGGAGCGCTTGTGGCGCTTGGGCTCATTGGCAGGCCAACGGCTGGTACTGAGCCGGGTTTTTGACGGGCGGCACCCTTGGGGTGCCGCCCTTTTTGACGTTGTGCCCCTCAGGCCCCCAAGGCGGTACCCCCGACCGGGCGCATTCTGCGGCGGCCGGCTGGTGGCGCGGTGGAGTTGCGGACCACTAGTTCGGGTTCGTGGAGCAGTTCGGTGGCGCTGGTGGGGACGCCGCCGATCTGGTTGGCGAGGAGGGTGACGGCGGCCCGGGACATGGCCTCGATGGGCTGGCGCAGGGTGGTCAGGGGCGGGTTGGTGTAGTTCATGAAGGCGGAGTCGTCGTAGCCGACGACGGAGAGGTCCTCGGGGACGGCCAGGCCTGCCCGGCGGGCCGCGCGGATGGCGCCGAGGGCCAGGATGTCGCTGCCGCAGATGAGGCCGGTGATCTGCTGCTGGAGGAGGTCGACCGCCGCCGCCTGTCCCCCTTCGAAGGAGAACAGGGCGTGACCCACGAGCTGTTCGCGCAGGTGCGGCCCGTGCCGGGCCGTCAGCCGGTTGAACGTGTCGGCCTTGCGGCGGGAGGGGCCGTGGTCGGAGGGGCCGACCAGGAGGCCGATCCGGGTGTGCCCGAGTGCGGTGAGGTGGGCGTGGGCCTGTTCGACGGCGGTGACGTCGTCGGTGGAGACCTGGGGGAAGCCCAAAGCCCCATGAGCGTGCGGCAGTTGAGCCACAGCCGCGTTCAGCAGGACGACGGGGACGCCTCGTTGGACGAGGGAGTCGTACTCCTGGGCGTTGAGCCCGCCGCAGAAGATCACGCCGCACACGTGCTGGTCGAGGAGCATGGAGACGTACTCGGCCTCGGTGAGGCCGCCGGCGGTCCGGGTGCACAGCACGGGGGTGAAGCCGAGCTGGACCAGCGCACCGCCCGCGACCTCGGCCAGGGCCGGGAAGATGGGGTTCTGCAGTTCGGGCAGGACGAGCCCGACGAGGCGGGAGCTGCTGCCGCGCAGTTGGGTGGGACGCTCGTAGCCCAGGACGTCGACCGCGGTCAGCACGGCTTTGCGGGTGGCGTCGGAGACCCCGGGTTTGCTGTTGAGGACACGGCTGACCGTCGCCTCGCTGACGCCTACACGGCGGGCCACTTCGGAGAGCCTGCGAGCCATGGGGGGTGCTTTCTGTCGAGGTGGAGGCGGCGGAGACGGCGCTGCTCCGGGCCGGTGACCGCCGCCTCCGGCCCGGAGCGGGACGGCCGTCAGTCGGTGCGCAGCCACACCGTGGTGTCGGGTGCCAGCGTCTCGGCGTCGGGCACGCCCGGTGCGCTGCCGAGCAGGATCCCGCTGTGCGGGGGCAGGGGCTGGTCCGTGGTGGACAGGTTGGCGACGCAGAGGAAGCCGGGGCCGCGCCGGAAGGCGAGGACGTGCGGGTCCGTGTCGTCCCGGTCGTGCCAGCCGAAGGAGTCGCCGCGCAGGTCCGCCGCGTGGTGGCGGCGGGCGGCGAGCGCGGCGCGGTAGAAGGCGAGCATGGAGTCCGGGTCCGCCTGCTGGGCCTCGACGGTGTGACCGGCCCAGGCGGCGGGCTGAGGCAGCCAGGGTTGCGCAGTAGCCGTGGTGCCCGTGGGGCTGAAGCCGAACGGGGGCTCGTCGCCCGACCAGGGCAGCGGGACCCGGCAGCCGTCGCGGCCGATGTCCAGGCCGCCGGTGCGGTGGAAGATCGGGTCCTGGCGCAGCTCGGCGGGGATGTCCTCGACCTCCCACAGGCCCAGCTCCTCGCCCTGGTAGAGGTAGTGCGCGCCGGGCAGGGCCAGGGCGAGCAGCAGGGCCGCGCGGGCCCGGCGGGTGCCGAGTTCGAGGTCGCTCGGGGTGCCGTGCTGGCGCAGCGCGTGGCCGTACGAGGAGTCGGCGCGGCCGTAGCGGGTGACGTGGCGGGTCACGTCGTGGTTGGAGAGCACCCAGGTCGGCGCGGCGCCGACGCCCGCGTGGGCGTCGAGGGTGTCCTGGATGACGGTGCGCAGGGCGGCCGGGTCCCACGGGCTGTTGAGGTAGTCGAAGTTGAAGGCGGTGTGCATCTCGTCGCTGCGCAGGTAGCGGGCGAAGCGTTCGGGGTTGTCGAGCCATACCTCGCCGATGAGGGCGCGGGCGGGCTCGTAGCCGTCCGCGACGGCGCGCCAGGAGCGGTAGATGGAGTGGACGTCGTCGCGGTCGATGTGCGGGTGGTCGGGGGGCGTGGTGCCGGGGGCGAACTCGGGCAGGGCGGGGTCCTTGGCGGGCAGGGTCGCCGAGTCGATGCGGATGCCGTCGGCCCCGCGGTCGAACCAGAACCTGAGGATGTCCTCGTGTTCCTCGCGGACCTTCGGGTTGTCCCAGTTGAGGTCGGGCTGCTCGGGCGCGAACAGGTGCAGGTACCACTCCCCCGGCGTCCCGTCGGGGCCGGGGACGCGGGTCCAGGCGGGGCCGCCGAAGCTGGACTGCCAGTCGTTCGGCGGCAGTTCACCGTCGGCGCCGCGTCCGGGCCGGAACCAGAACAGGTCGCGGGCCTCGGCGCCGGGAGCCGCGGCGCGGGCCTCCTGGAACCACGCGTGCTGGTCGGACACGTGGTTGGGGACGACGTCGACGATGATGCGCAGGCCCAGCGCGTGCGCCTCGGCGATGAGCGCCTCGGCCTCGGCCAGGTCGCCGAACGCGGGGTCGATGCGCCGGTAGTCGGCGACGTCGTATCCGGCGTCGGCCTGCGGGGAGGCGTACCAGGGGCTGAACCAGAGGGCGTCGACGCCGAGTTCGGCCAGGTGCGGCAGGTGCTCGCGGACGCCGGCGAGGTCACCGATGCCGTCGCCGTCGGCGTCGGCGAAGGAGCGCGGATAGACCTGGTAGATGACGGCGTGGCGCCACCATTCGTCGTGGGCGTCGGTGGATCGGGCCACGAAGGGAACTCCTTGCATGAGGGATGAGAGAAGTACGCAGGGCTGCGTCAGCCCTTGAGGGCGCCCGCGGACAGGCCGCCGATGATGTGCCGCTGGAAGAAGAGGAAGAGGACGATCATCGGCACGGCCGCGATGGCGAGTCCGGCGATCATCTCGGTGGGCGGCACCTGGGTGGTCGACGTGGACAGCCGGTGCAGGGCCACGGACAGGGTCTGCCGGTCCGGGTCCTGAAGGACCAGCAGCGGCCACAGGAAGTCCTTCCACATGCCGACCACCGAGAAGATGGAGACCACGGCGAGCACGGGGCGGGACAGCGGCAGCACCACGCGCAGCAGCACCTGGAGGCGGGAGGCGCCGTCGATGGACGCGGCGTCGAGGATGTCCGTGGGGATCTGGTCGAAGAAGCGGCGCAGCACGTAGATGTTGAACGCGTTGGCCGCGCCCGGCAGCCACAGCGCCCAGGGGGTGTTGATGAGGTTGATGTGGAACAGCGGCAGGTCGTTGACCGTCAGGTAGGCGGGGACGAGGAGGGCCGCGGCGGGCAGCATGAGGCTGGCGAGCATGCCGGCGAAGACGATGTTGCCGAAGGCAGGGCGCAGCTTCGACAGGGCGTACGCGGCGCAGACGTCGACCGCCATCTGGATCGCCCAGCCCCCGGCCGCGTAGTACACGGTGTTGAGGAAGAAGTGGGCGATGTCCAGCTGGGTCCAGGCGTCCTTGTAGGCGCTCAGGTGGACGGAGTGGGGCAGCAGCGTCGGGGTCTGCTCGGCGAACTGCCGCGGTGTCTCAAGGGCGGAGGTCGCCATCCACCACAGCGGGTAGAGGAAGGCGGCCGCGAAGGCGAGCACCGTCAGGGTGAGGATCGCGTAGTAGAGGCGGCGGTTGCGCGGGCGGGCGAGCTCCGAGGCGGAGATCAGGCTGCGCTGCGCGGACTCGGCGCTGGATGTGGCCTTGGACATGTGCTTCTCCCTCAGCCCTGGTCGCCGTCGCGGGTCAGGCGCAGATAGACGGCGGCGAAGGCGCCGAGTACGACGAACAGGAGCACGCTCATCGCGGCGGCGAGACCGAAGTCGTTGTTGACGGCGAACGCGTAGCGGTAGATCAGCGTCATCACGGTGATGGTGGAAGGGTTGGTGAAGCCGGTCATCTGGAAGGGCTCGATGAACACCTGCATCGTCGAGATGATCTGGAGCAGGAGCAGGACCAGCATCACGAACCGCATCTGCGGCACGGTGACGTGGCGCAGCCGGGCCCACATGCCGGCACCGTCCAGTTCCGCGGCCTCGTACAGCTCACCGGGGATGGACTGGAGGGCGGCGAGGTACATCAGGGTGGCGCCGCCCATGTTGGCCCAGGTGGAGACGAGGACCAGGGAGATCATGGCGGTGTGCGGGGACTGCACCCACTGGGAGGTGGGCAGGTGCGCGCCGTGCAGGAGGGTGTTGAACAGGCCCTGGCCGGGATCGTAGAAGTACTGCCAGAGCATGACGCTGACGATCGGCGGGAGCATCACCGGCAGGTACACGGCGATGCGGAAGTACGCCTTGAAGTGGCGCAGTTCGTTGAGGAGCACCGCGATGACGAAGGGCACGGCGTACCCGAAGACCAGGGCGAGGCCGGTGAACTCGGCGGTGTTCTTCCACGCGGTCCAGAACAGCGGATCGGCGAACAGGGTGCGGTAGTTGCCCAGGCCGATCCACTGCGGGTCGGTGATGAGGTTGTCCTGCTGGAAGCTCAGGACGACGCCGCGCACGAGCGGGTACCAGGAGAAGTAGGCGAAGCTCAGGATCCCGGCGGCGAGGAAGGCGTAGGCCAGGGCGTTGTCCGCGAGCCGCCGGCGCAGGTGCGGCCACCGGCCGGGCCCGGGGGCCGTGGCGGGCAGGGTCGGGCGGACATCGCTGCGCCGCGACGCGAGGGACGTCGCCATGGGTACTCCTTGTGGTTCGGGGGTGGTTCGAGGGTGGTTCCGGGATGGGCGGACCGTGCCGCGGGGTCAGGTGGCGCGGCACGGTCCTGCCGTGTGCGGGGTGCGCGTACTACTGGGCGGCGAGCAGCGTGTCGACCTGCTTCGACGCGTCGCCGAGCAGCTTGTCGATGTCGGCGTTCTTCTCGGTGAGCACCTTGGCCATGGCGGTGTCCAGGACGGCGTACACCTTCTGCGCCTGCGGCGGCTCCAGCTTGAGCGGGATGGTGCCGGTGGCGGCGGCGAACGGCGCGTAGTTGGCGACGGGCTGGTTCGCGTACTTCTTGTCGGCCGCGGCCTTGGTCTTCTGCGCGGCGCCGGTCCAGATGTTGGGCTCGGGCAGGCCGACCGGCTGGTCGTGGGCGGCGGCGCGCTTCTGGCCGAGGGTGATCCGGTCGGGGTTCTCGAACTTGAACATGATCCAGGCGAGCGCGGCCTTGGTCTGCTCGGCGGTGTTCTTGGGGTTGAACATGAACCCGCCGCCACCGCCCAGGGTGCCCTTGCCCTCCGGGATGGGGCCGAGGCCGTACTCCTTGGGGTCGCCCTTGTACTGCGCGGCGATGCTGGTGATGTTGTCGGAGGTGGCCAGGTACATGCCCAGCTTGCCCGCGCCCATCATCTGCAACAGGTCGGCCCATTCGAGGAGTTGGCGCTGGCCCATCGAGTTGTCGGTCCAGCGCATGTCGTGCAGCTGCTGGAGGACGGCCCGGCCGGTGGCGTTGTCGAAGGCGGCCTTCCAGGTCCCGTCGTCCTGCTTCTTGGCCACGTCGCCGCCGCGGGAGTACATCTCGGCGGTGAAGTGCCAGCCGCCCGTGTTGGACTTGCTGTAGTCGCCGTAGCCGGTGATGCCCTTGCCGAGGGCGGCGATCTTCTTGGCGTCGGCGCGGACCTCGTCCCAGGTGGTGGGGGGCTTGTCGGGGTCCAGGCCCGCCTTCTTGAACAGGGTGCGGTTGTAGACCAGGCCCATGGAGTAGTTGCCCTCGGTCACGCCGTAGGTGCGGCCGGCCGCGTCCTGGAAGACCTTGCGCAGCTCGGGCTTGACCTGCTGGGCCTCCGGATAGTCCTTGAGGGCGTCGGTGATGTCGGCCGCCTGGTGCTTGGCGATGATGCCGGCCGGGTCGGTGAGGTAGACGTAGTAGGCGTTCTCCAGCTGCCCTCCGGCGAGCTTGGTGGAGAACGTCTGGGGGTCCATCTGCCCCTCGTGCGGGACGACGTGGATCTTCGGGTTGGCCTTCTCGAACGCGGCCACGTCCGCCAGGAAGATCTTGCGGTTGACCGGGTCGGTCTTCGCGGGCATGTCGTTCACCGTGATGGTGATCTTGCCGTTGGGCGAGGCGGAGCCGTCGTCGGAGGCTCCGCAGCCGGCCGCGGAGAAGCCGAGTGCGGCCACCGCGGCCACGGCGATGCCGACGCGGGCGTTTCTGCCCGCCGGTATTGCGGTCATGGATCGTCCCTGAGGTGAAGTGGATAGGCACGGCGTCGATACGCGGCCCGTCGAGGTGACGCACAAGTTACGGGCCCCACGAACCGCGAGCAATACACAAACCTGAATACGCAAAGCATCAATAACACCTGCGGACTTCCGAGAAATATCTCGACGAAACCGGACGCAAGAACCCGACATCGCCCGCTGTCGGCACACCGGGCGCACGGTGCCACAGGGCGGAGCCGTCAGGGAAGAAGGCCCTGCATCCCGCCACTGAGCTGGTACGGAGACGATCGCGCCGGTGGAGCCGTGCGCCGGAGACAACGCAAGAGGGTGAGCAAGAACCTGACATCCTCAACGTAATTGCGTTCCACCGAACAGCACCATTCACCAGCCCCAACTTGCCTGCACACGCTGCTAGTTGTGGCCGCGCAAGCGACGCAAACAATTTCGCGGAACGCGTCGCCGGAAATCGCGGATGTCCGCACGCATTGCCGCCGCATCACCCCGCCGTTACGGTGCGCGTCACTCACCCGCCCCCTTTTCCATGGGAGTTCCCCATGCCTCGAACCGGCTCCGCGCTCCGCCCCGAGCGCACCAGATCCCGGCTCCTTCTCGTGGGCACGGTCCTCGCCGTGCTGTGCGCCGCGCTCGGCGCGCTCGGCACCCCGGCCGTGGCCGCGTCCACCACCTACCAGGCCGAGTCGGCCGCGCTCAGCGGCGGCGCCGCCGTCCAGAGCGATCACACGGGCTTCACCGGCAGCGGCTTCGTCGGCGGCTACACCGACTCCGCGAAGGGCTCGGCCGCCACCACGTTCACCGTCACCGCGGCGAGCGCGGGCGCCCACACCTCGACCCTGCGCTACGCCAACGGCACCGGCAGCACGCAGACCCTGTCCCTGTACGTGCGCGGCACGAAGGCGGGCGCCGTCTCCCTGCCGGCCACCGCGGACTGGAACACCTGGGCCACGGTGACCAGCCCGGTCACGCTGGTCGGCGGCGGCAACACGATCGCCTACCGCTTCGACTCCGGCGACTCCGGGAACGTCAACCTCGACGCGATCACCCTCGCGGCCGCCCCCGAAGCGGTCGACGGACAGTACGAGGCCGAGTCCGCGGCGCTGAGCGGCGGCACCGTGACCGAGACCGAGCACTCCGGCTATCAGGGCACCGGCTATGTGGGCGGCTACACCGACTCCCACAAGGGCACCGCCGCCACCACCTTCACCGTCAGCGCGGCCGCCGCCGGATCCGCCGACGTGGCGCTGCGCTACGCCAATGGGAACGGCTCCGCCAAGACCCTGTCGGTGTACGTCAACGGCACCAAGGCCCTGACGACCTCGCTCCCGGCGACCTCCGACTGGAACACCTGGGCGAGGCGCACCGAGTCGCTCACGCTGAAGGCGGGCTCCAACACCGTCGCCTACCGCTTCGACTCCGCCGACTCCGGCAACGTCAACCTCGACGGCATCACCGTCTCCGCGGGCTCCACCGAACCGCCCGCGGGCGGGGGCGGCACCGCCCCGGGCAAGGCGTACGAGGCGGAGACCGCGTTCGCCACCGGCGGGCCCGCCAAGGCCACGTCCCTGTCCGGGTACTCGGGCAGCGGCTACCTCACCGGCTTCACCGCGCAGGGCGCCGAGACCGTCATCGACACCGCCGTGCCCTCCGCGGGCACCTACCCGGTGGCCGTCACCTACCGCAACACCACCGGCTCGACGCAGACCCTCTCCCTGTACCTGAACGGCGTCCGCTCCCGTCAGCTGTCCCTGCCCGCCGCCGACGGCTGGGCCTACGTCACGGTCTCCGACGCGAAGCTGCGCGGCGGCCTGAACCTGATCGGGCTGCGCAGCGAATCCGGCGACAGCGGGAACGTCGCGGTGGACAGCGTCTCCGTCGACGGCGGCACCGCGCTGTCCGCGCAGGGCGCCACGCTGCCGTACACGGAGTACCGGGCGGCCGACTCCACCACCAACGGCACCAAGCTGGCCGTGAGCACGAGCTACCCGAGCCAGTCCGCCGAGTCCACCGGCCGCAGCGCGGTGAAGCTGACCGACACGGGCCAGTACGTGCAGGTCACGCTGACGAAGCCGGCCAACGCGCTCGTCGTGCGCTACTCGATCCCCGACACCGCGAGCGGATCGGTCACCACCGCGCCGCTGTCCCTGTACACGGGCTCCACGAAGGTGACGGACCTCCAGACCACCAACAAGTTCTCGTGGCTCTACGGCGCTGGCTACTACGACACCAACACCCCCGGAAACGCCGGGGATGCGACCGGTCACCACTACTTCGACGAGGTCCGCTACCTCCACTCGACGACCTGGCCCGCCGGTACCGTCCTCAAGCTCCAGAAGGACGCCGGGTCGACGGCCGCCTCGTACACGGTCGACGTCGTCGACACCGAACTCGTCGACCCCGCCGCCACCATGCCGTCCGGCTACGTCTCCGCCGCGGACTATGGCGTCACGCCCGGCGACGGTGACGTGACCAGCGCCCTCAACTCGGCGCTGAGCAGCGCCGCGAGCGCGGGCAAGGGTCTTTGGCTGCCGTCCGGTACGTACGCGATCTCGGGCCGCGTCAACCTGTCGGGGGTCGCGCTGCGCGGCGCCGGGCCCTGGTACACCACGCTGAAGTCCACCGCGGAGAACGGCGCGGGCGGCCTCTTCTCCACCGGCGGCCGGGTGCAGATCGCCGACCTGTCCGTCTTCGGCGACCAGACCTTCCGCAACAACGACTCGGGCGCGGCCGCCATCGAGGGCAGCTTCGCCTCGGGCTCCCTCATCTACAACGTGTGGATGGAGCACACCAAGGTCGGCCTGTGGGCGCGGCCCGGCACCGGTCTGCTCGTCTCCGGCGTCCGCGTGCGCGACGTCTTCGCCGACGGCCTGCACGTCCACGGCGGCTCCGACAACACCCGGATCGAGCAGTCGCACGTACGCAACACCGGTGACGACTCCCTCGCCCTCGACACCGAGGACGGCAACGTCACCCACAGCACCGTCTCCCACAACACCGCGCAACTGCCCATCCAGGCCAATGGCATCGGGGTCTACGGCGGCGGCGACAACACCCTGGAGAACAACGCGGTCAGCGACACGGTCGCCTTCGGTTCGGGCATCACCATCAGCACCTACTTCGGGCAGGGCTTCAGCTCCGACATCTACGTCCGCGACAACCTCCTCACGCGCTGCGGCTCGTACCACATCAACTGGGCCACCACGATCGGCGCCCTGTGGATCTACGCCGACACCGCCGACATCACCCAGCCCGTCCACGTCGACGGCAACACCATCAAGGACAGCACCTACCAGGGCGTCCTGCTCTCCTACGCCAAGAGGATCAGCGACCTGAGACTCGACGGGAACACCATCGCCAACGCCGGCACCTACGGCTTCGACCTCAACAACGTCACGGGCGGCATGACCGTCTCGAACACCACGGTCACCGCGAAGACGGGCGGCCTGCTCAACAACGCCCCGGGCTTCACCGTCACCCGGGGCAGCGGCAACAGCGGCTTCTGAGCGACGGCCGGGGCCGCGGGGCGCACCATGCCCCGCGGTCCCGCACTGACGTGCGGATACACTCCGGCCATGGCCCGCAAGCTCGCAGAAGTAGCCCGTCGAGTGGGCGTCAGTGAAGCGACCGTCAGTCGCGTCCTCAACGAGAAGCCCGGCGTGTCCGACAGCACGCGTCAGGCCGTCCTCACCGCGCTCGACGTCCTCGGCTACGAACGCCCCACGCACCTGCGCGCCGCGCGGGCCCGCCTGGTGGGCATCGTCCTGCCCGAGCTTCAGAACCCGATCTTCCCCGCGATAGCGGAGATAGCCGGCGGCGCCCTCGTCCAGCTCGGCTTCACCCCGGTCCTGTGCACGCGCACCGCGGGCGGCCTCACCGAGGCGGAGTACGTGTCGATGCTCCTGGACCAGCAGGTCGCCGGGGTCATCTTCTGCGGCGGGCTGACCGAGGACGAGCACCAGGCGCTGCTCCAGCGCGGGGTGCCCGTCGTGCTGCTGAACGCCGCGGTCGACTACGCGGGCTTCCCCAGCGTCAGCACCGACGACGAGGCCGCCGTCCGCCAGGCCTTCTCCCACCTCACGGCGATGGGGCACACCGACATCGGCCTGATGGTCGGGCCCGGCCACCACATGCCGTCGCGCCGCAAGGCCGCCGCGTTCGAGGCCCTGACCTCGGGCAGCGGTGGCAGCCACCCCGTCGGCCACGCGCTGTTCTCCTTCGAGGGCGGCCAGGCCGTCGCCTCCGAGCTTCTTGCCCACAAGGTCACCGCGCTGATCTGCGGCAGCGACGTCCTGGCCCTGGGGGCCGTGCGCGCCGCCCGGCGGGTGGGGCTGCGCATCCCCGACGACCTGTCCGTCGTCGGGTTCGACGACTCCGCGTTCATGAACTACACCGACCCGCCGCTGACCACCCTGCGCCAGCCGATCGAGGCGATGTCGCGGGCGGCCGTCACCCTGCTGGCGAACCAGATCTCGGGCGACAGCCCCACCCCGCACGAACTGCTCCACGAGCCGGAGCTGGTCGTGCGCCAGTCCACGGCTCCGCTCCGATAGAACAGATCGCTAGAGCCGCTGGATGATGGTGCCCGTGGCCAGGGCGCCGCCCGCGCACATCGTGATGAGCGCGAACTCCTTGTCCCGGCGCTCCAGTTCGTGCAGCGCGGTCGTGATGAGACGGGCACCGGTCGCGCCCACCGGGTGGCCGAGGGCGATCGCGCCGCCGTTCACGTTCACCTTCTCCAGGTCCTGCTCGAAGACCTGCGCCCAGCTGAGGACGACCGACGCGAACGCCTCGTTGATCTCGACGAGGTCGATGTCCTTGAGGGTCATGCCGGCCTTGCCGAGCACCGCGCGCGTCGCGTCCACCGGCCCGTCCAGGTGGTAGTGCGGGTCCGAGCCGACCAGCGCCTGGGCGACGATCCGGGCGCGCGGCTTCAGCTTCAGCGCCCGCGCCATCCGCTTCGACGCCCACATGATGGCGGACGCGCCGTCGGAGATCTGCGAGGAGTTCCCGGCCGTGTGCACGGCGGTCGGCATGACGGCCTTGAGACCCGACAGGCCCTCCATGGTCGTGTCGCGCAGCCCCTCGTCCCGGTCGACCAGGCGCCACATGCCCTGCCCGGCCGCCTGCTCGGCCTCGGTGGTCGGCACCTGCACGGCGAACGTCTCGCGTTTGAAGCGCTCCTCCGACCACGCGATCGCGGCCCGCTCCTGCGAGATGAGACCGAGCGAGTCGACGTTCTCCCGGGTCAGCTCGCGGCGGCGCGCGATGCGCTCGGCGGCCTCGAACTGGTTGGGCAGGTCGACGTTGCCCTCGTCCGGGAACGGCTTGCCGGGACCGTGCTTGGAGCCGGAGCCGAGCGGGACGCGCGACATGGCCTCGACGCCGCAGGAGATGCCGACGTCGATGACGCCCGCCGCGATCATGTTGGCGGTCATGTGCGAGGCCTGCTGCGAGGAGCCGCACTGACAGTCGACGGTGGTGGCCGCGGTCTCGTACGGCAGGCCCATCGTCAGCCACGCCGTGCGCGCCGGGTTCATGGACTGCTCGCCCGCGTGCGTGACCGTGCCGCCGACGATCTGCTCGACGCAGTCCGGCTGGATGCCGGTGCGGCCGAGGAGTTCTCGGTACGTCTCCCCCAGCAGATACGCGGGGTGGAGATTGGCGAGCGCGCCGCCGCGCTTGCCGATCGGGGTACGTACGGCTTCGACGATGACGGGCTCGGCTGCCATGACAGTCGTCCTCTCCACGCAATCCCGGACGGATGGAACCTGGACTGAGCGTTCCGTCGGAAACTAGAACGCGTACCAGTTATCCATGCAGTCTCGGCGCGCTTACCCCCGGTACGCAAGGGTCGTGCAAGCACAACACACGGAACCAACACAGCCGTGCCCCTTGCCACTTCTAGAACCCGTTACTACCTTTCGAGCCATACCTGACGGAGCGTCAGACAGATTTTGGAGTGGCCCATGCCGTGCCCAGCGCTGCCCGACGGGTTCGACTTCACCGACCCCGATCTGCTCCAGGACCGCGTGCCGTACCCGGAGTTCGCCGAGCTTCGGCAGGCCGAGCCGGTCCGCTGGATTCCGCAGGAACGCGGGATCTCCGGTTTCGACGACGCGGGCTACTGGGCGGTGACCCGGCACGCCGACGTCAAGTACGTGTCCACGCACCCGGAGATCTACTCCTCCAACATCAACACCGCGGTGATCCGGTTCAACTCCTCGATCCAGCGCGACCAGATCGAGATCCAGAAGATGATCATGCTGAACATGGATCCGCCCGAGCACACGCGCGTGCGCCAGATCGTGCAGCGCGGCTTCACCCCGCGCGCCATCCGCTCCCTCGAGGACGCCCTGCGCACCCGCGCCCACGACATCGTCGCGACCGCGCTCGAACAGGCCGGTCCCGACGGGTCGTTCGACTTCGTCACCAACGTCGCCGTCGAACTGCCGCTTCAAGCCATCGCCGAACTCATCGGCATCGCGCAGGACGACCGCTCGAAGGTCTTCGACTGGTCCAACAAGATGGTGGCGTACGACGATCCGGAGTACGCGATCACCGAGGAGATCGGCGCCGAGGCCGCGATGGAGATCGTGTCCTACGCGATGAACCTCGCGGCGGACCGCAAGCAGTGCCCGGCCAAGGACATCGTGAGCCAGCTGGTCGCGGCGGAGGACCAGGGCAACCTGTCCTCGGACGAGTTCGGCTTCTTCGTGATCCTGCTCGCCGTCGCCGGCAACGAGACGACGCGCAACGCCATCACCCACGGCATGCACGCCTTCCTCACCCACCCCGACCAGTGGGAGCTGTACAAGCGCGACCGCCCGAAGACCACGGCCGAGGAGATCGTGCGCTGGGCGACGCCGGTCGTCTCCTTCCAGCGCACCGCCACCCAGGACACCGAACTCGGCGGCCAGAAGATCAAGGCGGGCGACCGGGTCGGCATCTTCTACTCCTCCGCCAACCACGACCCGGAGGTCTTCACCGACCCCGCCACCTTCGACATCACCCGCGACCCGAACCCGCACCTGGGCTTCGGCGGCGGCGGTCCGCACTTCTGCCTCGGCAAGTCCCTGGCCGTGCTGGAGATCGACCTGATCTTCAACGCGATCGCGGACGCCCTGCCCGACCTGCGGCTCGTCGGCGATCCCCGGCGGCTGCGCGCGGCCTGGCTCAACGGCGTCAAGGAACTCCAGGTGGCCGCGCCCGCGAAGGGGTGAAATCCGGCCGGATCCGTCCCCCTGAATGAACACTTTCGTCGCGATACGCGTCTTCTCCCCGAGACCTGAGAAGACGCGACACGACGAGAGACGGATGGTTCGGAACCCGTGGCCACGGTCGACCTTTTCTTCGCCCGCCGCCGCACACCGCTGGTCGTGCGTCACCGGGTGCCGCTGCTCGCGACGGTGCCCACGCTGCCGCTGTACGCGGTGTGGGCGCTGTTCCTCGCGACGGGCGGCGGCGACCTCGCGGCCCAGCAGGCGTGGGCCCGGTTCGCCGCCGACCACGGGGCGTCGGCGTACAACCTGTTCTGGTACGGCGGCATGCACACCGCCAACTACTCGCTGATCTCGCCGTATGTGATGGCCGAGGTCGGGGTGCGGCCGGTCACGGTGGTGTCCGGGCTCGCCGCCGCCTGGCTGGGCGCGGTCCTGTTCGTGCGCACCGGCATCGCCCGCCCGCTGCCGCCCGCCGTCCTGCTCTCCCTGGCCCTGTGGTGCGACGTGGCGTCGGGACGGTCCACCTTCGCGCTCGGGGTGGCCCTCGGACTCGGCGCGGCCGTGGCGCTCACCGGGCGGCGGGGGTATGCGGCCGGGGCGCTCTGCGCGGCGCTCGCCACGATGGCCTCCCCGGTGGCGGGGCTGTTTCTGGCCGTCGTGGGGGCCGGGTATCTGGGCGTACGGGACTGGGGCCGGGCCGCCGCGTACCTGGTGCCGCCCGCGGTAGTCGTGGGCACGACGACGCTGCTGTTCCCCTTCCAGGGCGAGCAGTTGATGCCGCCGGGCCGGATCTGGCCGCCGGTGGTGCTCGCGCTGGCACTGCTGGTGGCGGGGCCGCGGCGCTGGCGGGTGGCGCGCTGGGCGGCCGGTGTCTACGCGGCCGGCACCGTCGTCACCTATCTCGTCCCCTCCCCCGTCGGCACGAACGTGGAGCGGCTCGCCGAACTCGCCGCCCCTGCCGTGCTGTTGGCGGCACTCCAGGACCTGCTGCAGGGACGGCACCGGCTGCGGGCGCTCGTCCTGGCCGTGGCGCTCGTCTGGTCCTCGGTATGGGTGGCGCAGAAGACGGCCGACGATCTGCGGGTGTCGACCCGGGTGCCCGCCTGGGCGGCCGAGACCCACGACGTCGTACGGGAGTTGGAGCGGCTGCGCGCCGACCGCAGCCGGGTGGAGGTGATCCCGGCCCGCAACCACCGGGAGGCGACGGCCCTCGCCCCGTACGTGAACATGGCGCGCGGCTGGAACCGGCAGCTCGACGTCGAGCGGGGGCGGCTCTTCTACGACGGCACGTTCTCGGCGGGCACCTACCGGGCGTGGCTGGACCGGTGGGCGGTCAGCTTCGTGGTGCTGCCCGAGGGCACGCCGGACGGGTTCGCCGAGCAGGAGGCCGCGTTCGTCCGCTCCGGGCCCGCCTATCTGGAGCCGGTGTGGCGCGACCCGCACTGGCGCGTGTACCGGGTGCGGGACGCGGTGCCGCTGGTGTCGGCGCCCGCGACCGTCGTGCGCTCGGACGGGGCGCGGGTCACCGTCCGCTTCAGCCGGGCGGGCACGGCGACGCTGAAGGTCGCGTACTCGCCGTGGCTGAAGTCCGAGCACGGCTGTCTGACGGTGCGGCCGCAGCGCGCGGGCGGGTTCACCGAACTGGTGGCCCCTGCGGCGGGCACCTACCGGGTGGGCTCGGGCTGGGAGCGCGGGCCGTCGCCGGATCCGTCAGCTCCCGGGTGTCGCGCAGGGTGAGGGCGATTCGGTCGGGGTCTCCGAGGGGCTGGGCGAGGCCGTCGGGCTCGCGGTGTCCGTCGGGCTCGCGCTGTCGGACGGGCAGCCACCGTCGCTCGGGGTGCCGGTGCCGGGCTCGTCGGTCGCCGGGGGCGTGGTGCCGTCGGTCGGCGGGGTGGTGACGGGCGGTGTCCCGGAGCCGCTGTCGGTGGGCCCGGGGGTGGGGCTGGGGCTCGGCTCGCCGGTGTCGGTGGGCGACGGCGAGGGCTTGGACGAGGTGGTCGGGCTGGGGCTCGGCTGCCGGGTGGGCGGCGGGCCGATGACGATGCCGCCGCCCTTGTCGCCGTCGACGGGCTTGGTCGCCGGGGTGTCGGAGCCCGCGCCGGGGCTGTCCGGGACGATGCCCTTGCCGTCGGCGACGGTGTGCACGCCCTTGCGGTAGAACTCCATCCAGTACAGGACCGTACGGAGATAGTCGCGCGAGTAGTTGTAGCTGAGGATCGCCCGCTCCAGGCCGCCGCCGGTGCCGACGTCGCGGTTGCCCGCGCACAGGTAGTGGCCGGCCGCGAGGGCCGCGTCGAAGATGTTGTTGGGGTCGGAGGTGCCGTCCCCGTTGCCGTCGGCGCCCCAGCGGCGCCAGGTGCCGGGCAGGAACTGCATCGGGCCGACGGCCCGGTCGTAGACGGCGTCGCCGTCCCACAGGCCGCCCTCGGTGTCGCGGATGAGCGCGAAGCCCTTGCCGTTCAGGGGCGGTCCGGTGATCCGGTGCCGGGTGTTGCCCTTCGCGTCGACGTCGCCGCCGCGCGCCTGACCGGACTCGACCTTGCCGATCGCGGCGAGCAGTTGCCACGGCAGGCGGCAGCCGGGGTCGGTGCGGCCGACGGACGTCTCGGCTCTGCGGTAGGCGGCGAGGACGGTCGCGGGGATGCCGGCCTCGGCGCGGATCACCGTCGGCGGGAACGTCACGTCCGGGTTGTCCGGCGTCGTCAGCGGCGGCAGCTCGGTGTGGTACGAGTCGTCGCCCTGGGAGGGGACGGAGGGCAGGGCGCCGGTGCCGCCCGCGAGGGCGACGGGGTCGGTGCCGCCGTCGTGGCTCTTGGTCAGCTGTTCCACGACCCCCGGGGCCTGGGACGCCGTCAGCAGCGCCGTCGCGGCGACGGCGACCGCGGTGCCGCGCAGCCGGCGGCTCAGGCGGGGGCGTTTGCTCGGTCGCGGGGTGCGCATGTGGTCCCTTTCGTCGGTTCGTCAGCTGCTGAAGGTGTCGATCGCGGAGACCAGCCAGCGGCCGTCGCGGTGGACGAGATCGAGGGCGAGCATGGCGCCCGCGTAGTTCGCGGCGGCGTCCTTCGCCTTCGCCGCCGTGCTGGTGCTGGACTGGTCGGCGTAGACGAGGACCCGGGCGCGGTCGCCGTCGATCCGCTCGACCGCGCTGTCGGTGACGGTGGTGGTGACGACCGTCTTCTGCTTCTGCGCCTGCGCGAGGACGGGCGCCAGGAGCGTGCGGTGCTGGCCGACCGCCTTGCCGGTGAGGAGGCTGTCGGCGGCCTTCTCCTCCGTCTTCGGGTTGGCGTAGTCGTAGGAGAAGAGGGCGTTGACGGCCTTCTCCGCCTGGCCCTTCACGTCGCTGGTGCGGGCGGGGTCGGTCAGCGCGGTGTTCTGGGCGGCGGCCGTGTCGGTGAGCGCGTGGGAACGGGCGTGCGCCCAGCCGGCGAAGGCGCCGAGGAGGAGGGTGAAAAGGAAGAGGGCGGCGAGGAGGCGGCGGGGGGTGGTGGCCGGCTTGAGGCTCGTGGCCTTCTCGGTGGTACGGGGTTCAGGGCGCGGCCGGGTCTTCTTCTCGACGGGTGCCGGGGCCTCGGTCTCGGTCGCGGTCTCGGCCGGCGTGGTGAGCTGCTCGGCTCGCTGGTTCTGGCGCTGGCGTTGGCGGTTGAGGGTGTGGCGGGTGGTCGACGGCATGGTGGCTCCTCAGTCGGTGGTGGACGAGGCCGTGTCGCCGACCTGGGCCTGGGCGAGGGCGCTGAGTTTCCAGTGGCCGTCGGTGCGGGTGAGTTCGCCGAGCATCCGGCTGTCCTTGTCAGTGGCCTTCTGGCCGGACGCCTTCACGGTGATCCGGAGCGCGACCATGACGCGGGCCTTCCCGGCCCGCTCGTCGAGTTCGGTCAGGGCGCCGTCGAGCACCTTCGCCGTACTGACCGTCTTGGCGCTCTGCACTTGCTTCGCGAACTCCGTCCGTCCCTTGACCAGTTGGGAGTGCAGCGCGCCGGTCGTGGAGCTCTCCCACAGGTCGAGGCCGCTGTCGAGCTTCTGGTGGTCGAGGGTGTTGAGGTTCTGCACGGCCTGCTCACCCGCCTCCAGGGCGTCGTCGCGGGCCGCGGCGAAGGAGGCCGTGTCGTCGTGCGCGGCCCCGTACCAGGACCAGCCGCCCCAGACGGCGAAGCCGCCCGCGACGAGGGTGAGCACGAGCGCCACGACGAGCAGGGGTCTTTTCAGCATGGTTCACCTGGCCTTGATGTCGACGATCTGCCATACGTCGTCGGTGAGTTGAGCGGTGACGGAGAGCTGCGCGGCGGACGTGACCGCCTTCTTGTCGCCGCGGTGCGTCGACTGGTCGAGGAACACGAGCAGGTGCGCGGTGTCGCCGCGCAGGCTGACCGTGCCGACGCGGACGGCGTCGGTGGTGAGGGTGACTTTCTGGGCCGGCGCGTTCTTCTGTACCTGGGTGAAGAGTTCGGCGTACTGCTTGGCCGCCTTGCCGGTCAGGACCTGGGATGCCGTGCGCTGGGTCGCGGCTGTGCCGTCCGGGGTGTAGGAGAAGATTTTGGCGAGGGCGCTGCTGATGTCGCCGTTGACGCGGTTGGTGGCGTCGGCGTCGGTGAGGGCCTGGTTCTTGGTTGCGGGGTCGGTGCGGAGGTCGTGGGCGAGGTAGAAGAGGACGGTGCCGGTGGCTAGGAGGAGCACGGCCACGACGGCGGCGACGATGATCTGTAGCCGGGCTCGCGAGGGTGCGGGCTGCTCTTCCTCGGGCGGCGCATCAAGGTCCGTTTCCGGGTGCGCGTCCGGTTGTGGCTGGTCGCGCAGTTCCCCGCGCCCCTTACGGGGCCACCACGCCTTGGGCAATCTGCCGCCTGGGGCGGCAGGGTGGGCAAGGCGGCCCACGGTGCCGGGGGCCTCTTCGGTGGCGTCCGCCTCGACGTCGTGGGTCACTTCGACTCCCCCGTCACCGGTACCGCTCCGAGTGACTTGATCTTCCAGGTGCCGTCGGAGGCCCGGCTCAGTACCGCCTCCAGGCGCTTGCGCTCCGCCGCGGCCGAGCCCGATTTCACCTGCACCGTCGCGATCAGCTTCGCCGTGCCGGCCCGGTCGTCCAGCGCGGTGACCGCCGCATCAGTGACGACCCCGCGGGACGACGCCCCGGCGGCAGGCGACACCCGCGCCAGTTCAGCCCGCAACGGACCCGTGGTCACCGTCTTCCACTCCCGCACCCCGGCCTTGGCCCGAGCCGAAGTCGACGCGTCCAGAGTCGTGAGCCGGGCCACGGCAACCCGCCCGTCGGACAGCACCGCATCCCGGGCCCGGCCGTACGCGAGGTCGCCGTCACTGCGCGCCTGCGCGTACGACCAGGCCCCCGTACCGCACACCGCGAGCGCGACGGCGAGCCCCACCCCCGTCAGGGCCCGCCTCACCGCCCGCTCCCCTCGGACAGTCCGAGCAGTCCGGCCATCCCAGAACCAGAAGATGACGCGGACGACCCATCAGTCACCGAGGGCAGCGACAGCGCGCCCGGCTGTGCGGGCTTGGGTACGGCGCCGCCGCCCGGCGCATGCGCCGAGCCGCGTACGTTCACGCCGCTCGACGCCGGCGCCGTGCAGCGGGCGCCGGTGTTCGTGGCGGGCGCCGCGCTGAGATCCGTACCGAGCCGGTATTTGGTGCCCGAGTAACCCGCCGTGCACGGAAGGGGCTTGAAGAACGTGACCGCCATGCCGAAGTTGACCTTCTTCCCGTCGACGGCCGTGGCCCCCGCGGCGACGGCCGCGGGCAGCTTCACGAGGAGTTCCTCGGTGCCGCGCTGCCGGGTGACGGCGACCTCGGAGGTGGTGAGGAGGTTGGCGAGGACCACACCGACCTCGGGGTTCAGATCGCGCAGCAGGCCGCTGATCCGGGTGGCGGCGTCCGGCGCGGCCATGACCAGGCGGCGCAGGTCGGCGTCGGAGCCCTTGAGGGTGGAGGCCAGTTCGCTGGCGCCGGACGCGAAGGACTTGATGGCGTCGCCCTCCTCGGCCTGGGTGCGCAGGACGACCTCGCCGTCGTTCATGAGCTTCGTGGTCTCGGGGAGGGCCTTGTCGGCGGCCTGGACGAAGTCCGAGCCGTTGTCCATGAGGAGTTGCAGGTCCTCGCCGCGCCCCTCGAAGGCCTTGCCGAACTCGTCGACGACCGTGCGCAGGTCGTCGAGCGGGACGGACGTGGTGAGGTTGTCGACGCTCGACAGGACGTCGGTGACCGGGTTCGGCACCGAGGACGCGGTCCGGTCGATGCGGGCGCCGTCGGCGAGGTACGGGCCGCCGGAACGGTCCGGGCGCAGGTCGATGTACTGCTCGCCCACCGCGGACAGGCTCGCCACGACCGCCTTGGCGTCGTCGGGGATGTGCGGCGCGGACTTCTTGATGCGCAGCTCGGCCTCGACGCCCTCACCGGTGAGGTTGATCGGCCCGACGCGGCCCACCGAGACGCCCCGGTAGGTGACGTCGGAGTGGGTGAACAAACCGCCCGTGCGCGGGAGTTGCACCTTCACCGTGTAGTAGTCGGCGGCACCTACGTAGCGGCCGAGGTCGGCGTAGCGGATGCCGAGGTAGCCGAGGACGAGGACGGCGATGAGCAGGAACGCCAGGTTCTTGAGCCGGATCGCGAGGGTGATCATCGGGAGGCACCCCCGCTCGGCGTCGCGCTCACGCTCGTACCCGTACTCGCACTCGTACTCCCGGTCGTGGACGGAAGCGGCAACGGCGACGACGCCCCCGGGGATCCGGACGACTTACCGGAGGACTTCCCCGACGACTTCTTCAGCGAGTTCTGCGCGGTGGCCGTCGGCGTCGCGCTCCCGTCGCTCTCCTCCAGCGGCGGTATGAGCGTCGTACCACCCACCGCCGCGATGCTCATGTACGTGTTGAGGTAGTCCCCCTTGATGCCGTTCATGACCTCATCGGTGAACGGGTAAGTGAGCAGCACCTGAAGCGAGTTCGGCAGGTCCTGGCCCGAGTCCGCGAGCGCCTTAAGCGTCGGCGCGAGGGACTTGAGGTCGGCGACCATGTCGGCCTGGCTGCGGTTGATGGTGTCGGTGGCGACGTCTCCGAGGCGGTCGAGGGAGCGCAGCATCGTCATCAGTGAACCCCGTTGTTCCTCAAGGGTCTTGAGGCCGGGTGAGAGGTCGGACAGCACGGTGGCGACGTCCTCCTTGCGGTGGGCGAGCGTCGCCGAGAGCCGGTTGACCCCGTCGAGCGCGGCGGTGATGTCGCCGCGGTGGTCGTCGAGGTCGGTGACCAGGGTGTTGACGCGGCGCAGGGTGGAGCGGACATCGGACTCGCGGCCGCCGACGGCCTTGTTGAGTTCCTGGGTGATGGTCTTGAGCTGGTTGACGCCGCCGCCGTTGAGGAGCAGCGACAGCGCGCCGAAGACCTCTTCGACCTCGGTGTTGCGGCCGGTGCGGGAGACGGGGATGGTGGCGCCCGCGTGGAGTGTGCCGGTGCCGTTGTCGGGCTTGACGAGCTGGACGTACTTCTCGCCGAGGAGGCTGGACTGCTCGATGCGGGCGCCGGCGTCGGCGGGCAGCTTGACGTCGCCGTTGATGCGCATGGTGACGCGGGCGGTCCAGCTGTCCTTGCCGGCGAGTTCGATGTCGGTGACACGGCCGACGGACACGTCGTTGACCTTCACCGCGGACTGCGGGACGAGGCTGAGCACGTCCTTCATGTCGGCGGTGATGGTGTACGGGTGTGCGCCGAGGTCGGCGCCGCCGGGCAGCGGCACGTCCTCCAGGCCGCCGAAGGCCGGCGTGGGGACGTTGATCACGCCGAGGGTGAGGAGGAAGGCGACGGTGATGGCGAGGGCACCGCCGAGCGCGGCTCCCGTGCGGGCGGTGGACCGGTTCACTGGTCGCCTCCCACCGAGGGCAGCGGCAGCAGCGGCCCGCCCGAGCTCAGCTCGTTGAGGTTGGCGCGGCCGTCGAGGGTGCGGGTCTTCGGGTTGTACG
The DNA here is from genome assembly GCF_042799415.1 of Streptomyces sp. NPDC057694. Lineage (NCBI taxonomy): Bacteria > Bacillati > Actinomycetota > Actinomycetes > Kitasatosporales > Streptomycetaceae > Streptomyces > Streptomyces sp. NPDC057694. Next base: position 33,514 of record NZ_JBHVIX010000026.1, on the reverse strand, counting down.
CGTTCAGGACGTTGTCGGCGGCGAGCGGCGCGACGTCGAGCGCTTCGGCGAGTGAGGCCCGCTGGTCGACGAGGGCCTGGGTGATGGGGACGAGCTTGTCGACGTTGTCCTTCAGTTCGGCCCGGTGGTCGTTGATGAACGTCTTGACCTTGCCGAGCGCGGTGCCGAGTTCCTTGAGGGCGCCCGCGAGGTCGTCGCGGTTCTCCGCGAAGTAGCCGGTGACGTCGTCGAGGGTCTCCTGCGCGGTGCGCACGCCCGAGTCCTCCTGTTTGAGCATGGTGGTGAACGACTGGAGCTGGGACAGCGTGGTGAACAGGTCGTCGCTGCTGCCGTTGAGCGTCTTGGCGGCCTTGCCGAACTGCTCGATGCTGTCGCCGATGTCCTTGCCGTTGCCCTTGAGGTTCTCGGCGCCGGTGGTGAGCAGCCCGGACAGGGCGCCCTTCTCGTTGGCGCCGTCGGGGCCGAGCGCCTTGCTGAGGTCGGTGATGCTGTCGTAGAGCTGGTCGATCTCGACGGGGGTGCGGTTGCGGGAGGCGGGCAGCACCGCGCCGTCCTTGAGGGCCGCGCCCGACGAGTAGGCGGGGGTGAGCTGGACGTACCGGTCGGCGACGACGCTCGGCGCGACGGCGACGGCCCGCGCCGAGGCGGGCACCTTCACCCCGTCGTCGACGGCGAGCGTGACCCGCACCCGGGTGCCCTCGGGGTGCACCCCGTCGACCCGTCCGACGCGCACGCCGAGGATGCGGAGGTCGGAGCCGTCGTAGATGCCGACGGCCCGGTCGAAGTAGGCGGTGATGCGCAGTCCGCCGCCCCCGGTGGCGCTGACGCCGACGATGCCGGCGGCGATCAGCACGACGAGCGCGAGGGAGCCGATGAGCAGCCTCTTCCTGGTCTGCGTGGTTGCCATGAGCGGCGATCAGCCCCCGTTCCCGTAACTGCCGTTCTTCGGTGGTCTGCACGACGACGCGGGGAGCGACTTCTCGGGCAGGTAGTTGCGCGGCACGACGCCGCACAGGTAGCTGTCGAACCAGTGGCCGTTGCCGAGGGTGTTGCCGACGAGCCGGTAGTACGGGCCGAGCAGGGAGAGGGTCTTGTCGAGCTTGCCCTTGTTCTCGGCGAGGACCGTGGTGACCCGGCTGAGCGCGTCGAGCGTCGGGCCGAGCTGCTGGTCGTTGTCGTCGACGAGGCCGCTGAGCTGCTTGCCGAGCGCCTCGCTGCCGCTGAGCAGCGCCTTGATGGCGGTGCGCCGCTTCTTCAGCTCGGTGAGCAGGGAACCGCCGTCGTTGATGAGGGTCTCGAAGCTGGACTGCTTCGTCTGGAGCGTCTTCGTCAGCTTCTTGCTGCCGGCGAGGAGCTCGGCGAGCTGGCTGTCGCGCGAGGAGACCGTCTTCGACAGTGCGGACAGGCCCTTGACGGCCTCCTTCACATCGGGCGGCGAGTCCTTGAACGTCTCGGAGATGGTGTCGAAGCTCGCGGCGAGCTGCTTGGTGTCGATCTCGTCGACGGTCCCGCTGAGGTCCTCGAACGCCTGGGTGACGTCGTACGGGGACGTGGTGCGGGACAGCGGGATGCGGGCGCCGGGGTCCTGGCGGCCGGTGCCGACGGGGTCGAGGGCCACGTACTTGTCACCGAGGAGCGTCTTGATGGCGATGGCGGCCGTGGTGCGGTCGCCGATCCAGGTGCCGTCGTCCTTGATCTTGAAGGTGACCTTCACCTTGGGCCCGTCGAGGCCGACGCCGGTGACCTCGCCGACCTTCACTCCGGCGATCCGCACCTCGTCGCCCGAGCCGAGGCCCGCGGCCTCGCTGAAGTCGGCGCTGTAGGACGTGCCGCCACCGATGTAGGGCAGGCTGCTCGCATTGAACGCGGCGAGGGCGACGAGGCCGAGCGCGACGAGTCCGGCGACCGCGATGAGGACGGGGTTGCGTTCCTGTACGGGCTTCAGCCACTGCCGTTTCCGGCTGCTGACCGGTGTCGACATCACTGGCACCTCGCTTCGTTGACGGAGATACCGGTGGGCGCCTTCGACCCGTCGGACATGGTGACCCCGCTGACGTGCGCCTCGCAGAGGTAGAGGTTGAACCAGGAGCCGTACGACGCGAGCCGGGACAGGGCGTTGAGCTTGCCCGGCGTCTTGTCGAGGAAGTTCTGGATCTGCGGGATGCCCTTGCCCAACTGGTCGGAGAGGCGGCCGAGTTGCTGGATGTCGCCCTTGATCGGGGCCCGCGTGTCCTTCAGGAATCCGGCGGTGACGGTCGTCAGGTCGCCCATGGCGGCGACGGCCTGGCCGAGCGGTTCGCGGTCCTCGTTGAAGCCGGAGACCAGCTGCTGGAGGGTGGTGACGAGGTCGTCGAACTGGCTCTCGCGGGTGTTGATCGTCGACAGGACGTCGGTGAGGTTGCCGATGACCTCGCCGATCACCTTGTCCTTGGCGGCGACGGTCTGGGTCAGCGAGCCGACGTGCGTGATGAGGCTGTCGACGGTGCCGCCCTCGCCCTGGAGGACCTTGACGATCGATCCGGCGAGGTCGTTGACGTCGCTCGGGGACAGGCCCTCGAAGAGCGGCTTGAAGCCGTTGAAGAGGAGGGTCAGGTCGAGGGCGGGGGTGGTGTGGTCGAGCGGGATGGTGTCGCCGGGGCCGAGGTCGGCGCCCGCCGCTCCGGTGCCGCGCTCCAGGGACACGTACCGCTGGCCGACCATGTTGAGGTACTTCACGGCGGCCGTGGTGGTGCCGGGCAGGGTGCGGTCCTTCTCGACGGTGAAGGTGACCTGGGCGGTGCGCCGGTCGACGACGCGGACGTCGGTGACCTCGCCGACCTTCACGCCGGAGATCCGTACGCCGTCGCCGTCGATGAGCCCGGTGACGTCGGTGAACAGCGCCTTGTAGCTGCGGGTGTCGGTGTTGACGCCGCTGTTGGCGATGGACAGGCCGAGCACGGTCGTGGCGAGCGCGGTGACGAGGAGGAAGATCAGTGACTTGGTGATCGGTCCGGCGAGCGAGCGTCGCTTCACATGCCGGAAGTCCGCTTCTGAGTAGCTCACTTGAGCTTCACCTCCGTGCCCCGGTAGACGGGGCCGACGAGCAGGCTCGACCAGTCGGGCAGGTCGTCGGGCGAGGTCTTGGCGGCGGGCGCGATCAGCTCGTTCACCAGGTCGTTCTCCTGCGGCGAGTTGGCGGTCCCGAGGTCCTGTCCGGCGACGGAGTCCGAGGCGGTGGCGGCGGCCGGCGTGCGTGCGGAGGCGCCGCCGAGGTAGGGCACCGAGTAGCAGTTGGGGGTGCCGCCGGAGCCGTAGGACGGGGTGTCGCGTCCGGCCTGGTAGGCGCCCCGGGAGGCGACCGTCGTGATGTCGACGTGCAGTCCCGGCTCGTCGGTGCCCTTGCCGAGCGCCTTGTCCATCCGCGGCACGAACTCGGCGAGCGTACGCAGGGTGCACGGGAACGACGACGAGTACTTCTCCAGGAGCCCGAGCGTGCCCCGCGAGGTGCTGGACAGCCGGATGATGTTGTCCTTGTTGGCCCGCAGGAAGGCGTCGAGGTCCTCGGCGGCGCGGGTGGTGTCCCCGTAGGCGGCGGCGAGGTCGCTGTCCTTCTCGGCGATGGTGCCGCTGGTGGTGGTGAAGTCGGTGAGCGCGTCGAGGATGCCGGGCGCCGCGTCGGCGTAGACGTGGGAGACCTGGACGAGCTGCTTCAGGTCCTCGTTGAGCGTCGGCAGTTCCGGGTTGAACTTCTTCAGGTGCGCGTCGAGCTGGGTGAGCGTGTCGCCGAGCTGGTCGCCGCGCCCCTGAAGTGCCTGCGACACGGCGGACAGCGTCGCGGACAGTTTCTGCGGCTGGACGGCGGTGAGCATCGGCAGGACGTCGTCGAGGACCTGCTGGAGTTCGATGGCGTTGGCGGACCGGTCCTGCGGGATGGTCGCCCCGGCGGCCAGCATCCGTACCCCGGAGTCGGCCGCCGTGTCGCTCTCGCTCGTCGGTACGAGGGCCACGTACCGCTCGCCGAAGAGGGTGGTCGGCAGCATCTGCGCGTGCACGTCGTCGGGGATGCGGTCGAGGGCGCCGGGCTTGAGCGCGAGGACGAGACGGGCCCCGGTCTCCGTCGGCTCGATCTTGCGTACTTCACCGAGGACGACGCCGCGCATCTTCACCTCGGCGCCGAGGTGCATCTCGTTGCCGACGGAGCCGGTGTCGACGGTGACCTCGTCGGAGTCGGTGAAGTCCTTGTTGTAGACGGCGATGGCGAGCCAGATGAGGAGGGCGGGCACGAGGAGGAAGGCGATTCCGGCGAGCCGGCGTCTGATGGTGTCCATCTGCGCTCACCCCGCCACTTTCACGGTCGTGGTGGCGCCCCAGATGGCGAGCGACAGGAAGAAGTCGGTGACGGCGATGACGACGATGGCGTTGCGCACCGACCGTCCCACCGCGATGCCGACCCCGGCCGGGCCGCCGCTGGCGCGGAAGCCGTAGTAGCAGTGGGCGAGGATCACCATCACGCTGAAGATCAGCACTTTCAGCACCGACAGCAGGACGTCGGTGGGTGAGAGGAAGAGATCGAAGTAGTGGTCGTACGTTCCTTGCGACTGCCCGTTGAAGACGACGGTGACGATGCGCGAGGCCAGGTACGAGGAGAGCAGCCCGATCGCGTAGAGCGGGATGATGGCGACGACACCGGCGATGATGCGGGTCGTCACGAGGTACGGCATCGAGCGCACGCCCATGCCTTCGAGGGCGTCGACCTCTTCGTTGATGCGCATCGCGCCGAGCTGGGCGGTGAAGCCGGCGCCGACGGTCGCGGACAGGGCGAGTCCGGCGACGAGCGGGGCGATCTCGCGGGTGTTGAAGTAGGCGGACACGAACCCGGTGAAGGCGGCGGTGCCGATCTGGTCGAGGGCCGCGTAGCCCTGGAGTCCGACGACGGTGCCGGTGGCGGCCGTCATCGCGATCATCACGCCGATGGTGCCGCCGATGACACCGAGGCCGCCGGAGCCGAAGACGACCTCGGCGAGCAGCCGCTGCACTTCCTTGATGTACCGGACGACGGTCCGCGGTATCCAGACCAGCGCCCGCACATAGAAGAGGAGTTGGTCGCCGCCCCGGTCGAGCCAGACGAGTGGAGAAGCCATGCGGGACTCAACCTCCCTTCGGTGGAACGATCTGGAGGTAGATCCCGGTCATCACCATGTTCACGAAGAAGAGCAGGATGAAGGTGATGACGACGGACTGGTTGACGGCGTCGCCGACGCCCTTCGGGCCGCCGCGCGGGTTGAGCCCGCGGTAGGCGGCGACGATGCCCGCGATGAATCCGAAGATGAGGGCCTTCAGCTCGCTGATGTAGAGGTCGGGGAGCTGGGCGAGCGCGGAGAACGACTGCAAGTAGGCGCCGGGGGTGCCGTGTTGCAGGATGACGTTGAAGAAGTAGCCGCCGAGGGTGCCGACGACGGACACCATGCCGTTGAGCAGGATGCTGACGAACATCGCGGCGAGGACGCGCGGCACGACGAGCCGCTGCACGGGCGATACGCCCATGACGGTCATGGCGTCCAGCTCTTCGCGGATCTTGCGGGAGCCGAGGTCGGCGCAGATGGCGGAGCCGCCGGCGCCTGCGATGAGCAGGGCGACGATGAGCGGGCTGGCCTGCTGGATGACGGCGAGCACGCTGGCGCCGCCGGTGAACGACTGCGCGCCCAACTGCTGTGTCAGTGAGCCGACTTGGAGGGCGATGACCGCGCCGAACGGGATGGACACGAGGGCGGCGGGCAGGATGGTGACGCTGGCGATGAACCAGAACTGCTCGACGAACTCCCGGAACTGAAAGGGCCGCCGGAAGGTGTCCCGCACGACGCGCAGCGCGAGCGCGAAGAGCTGCCCGGCCTGCCGGAGGGGCGCGAGGGCCTTGCTGGGCGCCCCGGAGGGGTGCGGGGAACTGCGCGACAAGCCACGACGCTCCGGCACCCGGGAGTCTTCCGGCTGGGGCAGCCGGGTCTCCGCACTCAAGAGGACCCACCCCTCCGAGGCAGAGCCACCAGATCATCCCGCCCATAGGCGGAGCGAATGGCGTGCTGCGCCCTGCTCGGCAGCGTGTCCATCATCCCGAGCACCCGCTCCCGCCGCCGCGCGACGGCGGCCCGCTCCCCCAGCTCGGGCGACGGCTGGAGCTGCGGGACCAGCGCCTTGGGCGCGGGCGTCACCATGCCCCCCGAGGCCTCGGCGGCGAGCGTGGCTTCGTCCTTCTCTTCACTCATCCCGATGGGCCCGGCCTTACTGGCCGTCAGGAACTGTGCGACGACGGGCTCTTCACTGGTGAGGAGCACTTCGCGCGGCCCGAAGGTGACGAGCTGGCGCCGGAACAGCATCCCCATGTTGTCGGGGACGGTCGCGGCGATGTCGAGGTTGTGGGTGACGATGAGCATGGTGGCGTCGGTGGTGGTGTTCAGGTCGATGAGCAGCTGCGAGATGAACGCGGTGCGCACCGGGTCGAGTCCGGAGTCCGGCTCGTCGCAGAGGATGATCTGCGGGTCGAGGACCAACGCCCGTGCCAGACCGGCGCGTTTGCGCATACCGCCGCTGATCTCGCCGGGCAGCTTGCCCTCGGAGCCGAGGAGGCCGACCGCGTCGATCCGCTCCATGACGATGCGGCGGATCTCGGATTCCTTCTTCTTGGTGTGCTCGCGCAGCGGGAAGGCGATGTTGTCGAAGAGGTTCATCGACCCGAACAGGGCGCCGTCCTGGAACATCAGCCCGAACAGCTTGCGGGCCTCCATGATGTCCCGCTCGGGGCTGCGCGCCATGTCGACGCCGTTGACCAGGACGCGGCCGTGCTCCGGCTTCAGCAGACCGATCAACGACTTCAGGAAGACGGTCTTGCCGGTGCCGGACGGCCCGAGCATGACGCTCACCTCGCCCGCGGGCAGGGTGAGGCTCACGTCCTGCCAGATGTTCTGCCGGCCGAAGGACTTGGTGAGCCCCTCGACCTTCACTTCGATTCCCATCGCTTCTCACCTTCAGCGAGCGAGCTCGGCAGCGCACGGTAATTCGCTTCATACGTGCCGGACAAGATCTCGGAGCGGCCGCCCCGAATCTTCCTGAAAACTTGTCATCCAGTGATAAAAGACGGGTTGTCTCCTGTCGGCGGATGAGTGAAAAACCCTGAACTCCCGAAATAGATCACTCCGTTTCGTGACGGGGCCCCGCCTCGCCGGGGGTACGACGAAAGGTGGGGCCCCGCCACGGAGAGGCCCGTCGGTAAGGAGGGTTCCGACCGGACCTCATGTGACTCCTGTCCGACGGGGGGCGCCGACCAGGAGCGCATGAACTTTTCGAGACGTTACGGCCGAGTAACCTTGCCGAGCAAGAGAAGTTCGGCAATTTTGCGCTTTACTTCTGGGCCCGGTCGTGGATTTATCACCGGGCTATAAAGTCTCGGTCAGGCGGGTGGGGTGATTGTTTGTTTGGGGGTGAGGGTGTAGGTGGCCTTGATGGTGAGTACGTCGCCGGTCACGACGAGCCCGAGGCATGACGCCCCAGCTCCGGCCACGACTTGGCCGGCCGGTGCCCCATTGAGACCGGTACTCAACTGGCCAGTGGCGTTGTCGTACTGGCCGTACAGGGTCCCGGACCACGACACGTGGCAGCCCGTCGCGGACCAGTTGAGCGTGACCCCGGTGATGGACAGGTCCACCCTGGACGGGTTGGCCGCGTTGCGCTGCAAGAAGTTGATCTTCCAGGGAGTCGGGCCCGACGAGTAGGTGAAGGGAATCCCCGCGATGTTGCAACTCGCGTAGGCCGGCAGGAATGTTCCGGCGGCCAGTCCGTCCGCGTCCGTGGGCGACAGGTACCCGGAGACGGACGAGGAGCCACAGTTGAAAGTGGTGCTTCCCCAAGTGAACAGCGGGTTGGTTCCCGTTCCCGTGTAGTTCCCACCCGGGCTGACCGTCCACACCCCACTCCCCGTGGCGGACGCCGAAGTGGCCGACACCCCCAGCGCGGCGACGAACGCGACCCCACCCATCACCGCCCTGCGCAGCAGTAACCGCATCACTTGGCCGCCGAGTGCCAGTACTGGGAGAAGACCTTGCCCTGGTTCGGCGCGGTGGAGCCCGGGTCGTTCAGGGTGCCCAGGTAGGTCGAGGTGTTGTTGAGCTTCACGCTGTTGGTGCCCGAGGCGGCCGGGAGGCCGGACTTGAGGTTGACGGCCCAGTTGAAGGCGCCGAGCCCGAGGGGACCGCAGCCGCTGGCGCCCGGTGCCGCGAAGGTGAGGTCCTGCTGGGTCGAGCCGGTCAGCGCGAGCCGGCCGAACGGTCCCTCCGGGTCGGGCGTGCCGTTGGACGTGGCGTTGTCCGCGGAGATGCTCGGCGCCGCCGCGTTCCCCGGGCGCAGGATGATCGGCTCGGACTTGGTGCCGATGTAGCAGTTGCTGCCGATGAGCGGGTTGCTGAGGTGGATGCGGACCGGGATCGAGATGATCGGCTGCCCCTCCGAGACCCCGGCGAGCAGTTGGAAGTTGGAGGGGGTGCCCACGGATTCGACCGTCGCCACGATCCGGTTGAGCGTGTTGTTGGTGATCTGCCCGCAGACGGCGCTGACGACGGGCACGGAGCTGGGACACATCAGTCCGAGCAGGCCGCCGGGCAGGTCGGCGGGGTCGGCGATGAGCGCGCCGTCCGAAGGCGCGACCACCGAGTTGGTGCCGTCGGAGTGGGTGACGATGCCCACCTGGAGGTCGGTCTTCCCGGTCGGGACGACCGAGCTGCCGATCTTGATGACGCCGCTGGCCGAGCTGGAGGAGATGCACGTCGCCTGGTTGTCGATGCCGTCGGCGCCCAGCATGGCGGCGTTGTCGACCGGGCAGCGGTTGAACGGCGCCCAGTTGCCGTTCAGCTGAGTGCCGGCGGCCGAGGCCGGAGCCACCGCCGCCAGGGTCGCGAGCGTGGTGGCGGCGGCCACCGCGGCCACCCGTGCGGTGCGGGCGGCGGACATGCGTCTGACTACGGACATGAGGTGTTTCCCTTCGAAAGCGAGGGGGCGGCGGGGCACAGGGCCGCGAACGGAGAGAGGCCGGAACCGGGACGTTACTCACGAGGAAACCAAGACGGCAATGGACTTGCTGACAGAATTTTTACTACCGGCCCGTTTATCGCGGAGTGAGTAAATCTCGCGCTCAGGTGCGCACTTGCTGAGCATTTTGCGGGTCCGTCGGAGAAATGCTCACCCACCGACAAACATCCAGAGATCAACTAGGCGCCCGCAGACAAGAAAGAGACGTGAATAAATCTGCCGGAAGGAATCTGGGCATTCCCCATTGCGGGGCGAGGTTACTTGCTCGTAACGTCCATCGGCAGGCGACGGACCAGCCATCCCCGAAGTTTTGGGCGGAGCGTCCGCGTGGAGTGTGCACCGCTGTTCTCCCCCGGCCGGCAGACCGCCGGACGGGAATCCGTACCGCTCGCACTCAACCCTCTGGAAGGATCCACTGTGCGCAGATTCACCAGAAACACCGCGATCGCCGCCGCGTCCCTCGGCGCTGCTCTCGGGCTCTCCGTCTCCTCCGCCTCGGCCACGGCGCTGGCCACGTTCACCGTGACCGGCGGCGGCGCCTACACGGCCACGGCGACCAACCCGACCCTGTCCGTGCCCGCCGCCACACTCCAGTGCGCGTCGTCGACGGCCACGGGCAGCGTCCCGAACGGCACGGGCCTCTCCGGCACCCCCATCGGCACCATCAGCGGCATCACCTTCTCCACCTGTTCCGTGGCGGGCATCCCGTTCACCGTGACGCCCAGCGCTCTGCCGTGGTCGATCAACGTGTCCAGCATGACCGGCACCGACCAGGCCAACGGCACCATCACCGGCATCAGCGCCACCATCACCGGTGTCGGCTGCAACGCGAAGTTCGCGGGCAGCGTCAACGGCTACTACACGAACAGCACGCACACCCTGCACGTCACGGGCGGCGGCACGCTCGCCGCGCAGACCGGTGCCAGCTGCCTCGGTCTGATCAAGGCCGGCGACAAGGCGAACTTCGTCGGCAACTACGTCCTGAACACCTCCCCGGTCATCAAGTCCCCGTGATGGTCTGACCCTTCTTGATCCAGCCCGCCGCCGGTCACGCACCGGCGGCGGGCCGGCCGCGTCCGGGGGCACGACGCGGCCGGTCCAGCAGTGACCGCACCAGTGGAGGACGGCGGATGACAGCGCCAAGAAGGCGGAACGGACGGCCGGGCGGCCCGCGGACGGTACGGATGGCGCGGGTGATACCGATCTCTTCGATCGCGCTCGCCGCCGGTCTGCTGTCGGGTCCCGGCTCGCACGCGGACGAGGGACAGGGCTCGGTCGAGATCGCATACGACTGCGCGGTACCGGCTCCGGCGGCGAACCAGCAGACGGACGGCGAGGCAGGCAAGCAAGGGGACGCCGACACGTCGGCCACCGCGAGCGCGCCCGGCACACCCACCACTGTGCGGGCGTCGGTACGGATCTCCAGCGGCCTTCCGCGATCCGCCGCGCCGGGCACCCCGATCGACCCCGGCACCGTGACCGTGGAAGCCGCCCTGCCGTACGCCCAGCTCGCCCCCCTGCTGCCGGACGACGTCAGCGGCGTCACCAGCGACGCGACGCTCGGCGTCCTGGTGCAGCAGGGCAAGTCGTCGGCCGACGCCTCCTGGTCCTCGCTGACGGCGAGCACATCGGCCCCGCCGTCCGACGGCACACTGCACCTGGGCCACACCGGCGGCGCCCCCACGATCACCGTGAGCGAGGCGGGGGACGTCGATCTCTACGCAGGTGAACTCGGCCTGAAGATAAGCCCGTTGCCCACTGGCACGGACGAGGAGACCGCCGCCCTCTTCACCCTCGCCTGCACCCCCGCGAGCAAGGATTCGGCCGGACGACGGCTCGCCCACATCAGCGTGCCGGACGGCGAGGAACCGGGAGCGTCCTCACCGGGCGCCTCCGACGATCCGTCGGACACCGCACGGGACGGGATAGCCGTCGAGCCGAAGGACGGTGCCGACACCCCGGCCGGCGCATCCACCTGCGCGGCGGACATGCCTTCGGGGGAAATGGACATCAGCCAGATACCGGACCCACTGCCCGGGACGGTCCTGACACCGCTGATCCCTCTCGACGGATTCCGGGCATGCGCCTACGCGGTCGGCATGACGACCGTACGGAAACCGAACGGTACCGTGATCATCAATAACCCTTCCAAGGGACCGAGCCTGATGAACATCCGGGCCAACGCGCAAACCCAGTACGCAACGGAAGGCCCCTTCTACTTCCGCGCCGACTCTCTGGGCGAACTCACCCTGCCGGACGCCGACTCGACCCTCCTGAACTTCGGTTTCGTACCCGTCACCGCCAAGGTCGCGTTCGACAACGACCCGATCACCATCTCCACCGGCACCCTGGGCTCGCCTCCCGACCAGCAGAACTTCGCCGTCGCGACGTTCTTCCAGTCACTGCGCGTCCACGACGTGAAGGTCAACGGCACACCTCTGGACGTCGGCTCCCAGTGCCGCACGTCGAAGAAGTACCGGGTCACGCTGCGCGGTGACTTCAGCTCGCCCACCGACGTCTACGCCAACGTCCTGACCGGCGGCATCCTCAAAGGCAAGGTCGACATCCCGTCGTTCTCCGGCTGCGGCGCGAAGGGCGAGAATCTCGACCGCCTGCTCACGGCCTCCCTCAGCGGCCCCGGCAACAGCATCGTCATGAACCAGGCCCCGACCTGCCTCCCGGACCTGCCGGAGCCCAACCAGTGCCCCCCGGTGATCCCGCCGCTTCCCGGAGCCAAGACCTCGTGACCCTCTCGTCGCCCCATCACTTCTCAGCCACATCTCCCACGCCACGATCAATCTCTGCGCAACAGATGTACAACGCACAGTAGTTGTTCTAATTTCATAGGCCCTGTTGGTATGCACCTGGCGGGTGGGGCTGCGCACCCGTGCGTCGCCCGGCCCGGCCCCCCACCCGGCGCTCGGACAAGCGAGGAAGCGGCCATGCCCCTGCCCGCGCACACGACGGATGTCGAGGACCCCCTGGGGCCCCTGCCCCGGGAGTTCGCGCGCATCATGCGCCCCGAACTCCCCGGTCTCATCAAGGAGATCGGGGTCGAGGTCACGCGCGCGTTCCCCGAGTACGCGGCGCTGCTGAGCGGGCCGAGCGGGACGGCGATCCGGCAGGGTGTCGAGCAGAGCCTGAACGCCTTCGTGGACCGGGTCGCAGACCCGAACGCCTCCACGGCGACGCGGGACGAACTGCTCCGGAAGTTCGGCAGGGTCGAGGCGTACGAGGGCCGGGACCTGGCCACCCTCCAGGGCGCCTACCGGCTCGGCGCCCGGGTCGCGCTGCGCCGGGCGAAGGACCTGGGCCGCCGCTTCGACCTCTCCCCCACGCTCCTGCTGACCTTCGCCGAGGCCGTCTTCGCCTACATCGGCGAACTCGAAACGCTCTCCCATGAGGGATACATGGAGGTGCAGTCCAGAGCGGGCGTGGCCGGTGAGGTGGTGCGAAGACGGTTACTGCATCTGCTGCTCGCCGGAACTCCGTTGGGGCACACCACCATCAACAACCTGTGCGAGCAGACCGGTTGGCAGCTCCCGACCGAAGTGACCATGATCGCCCTGCGGACGCCGGCCGAACACATCCAGCCAGGTCTGGCCGTCGACGTCCTCGCCGACCTCGGCGCCCCGCAGCCCCATCTGCTGATCCCCGGCCCGCTCACCCCGGAGCGCCGCGCGATGCTCGCGGCGGCGGCCCCCGGCAGTTCGTATGCGATCGGGCTGACCCTGCCGACCGAGCAGGCCGCCGACTCGCTGCGGTGGGCGCGGCAGGTGCTTCAGCTCGTCGATGATGACATCGTTGCCGATTCCCAAGTCCTGGATTCCGCAGATCACTTGGTGACGCTGTGGCTGCTCGCCGATCCCGCGCTGGTCACGGAGATCGCCACCCGCGAGCTGGCCCCCCTTGAGAAGTCCTCCGGCACCCGCCGCGCCCGTCTCGTGGAGACCCTGCACGCCTGGCTGACCACGCGCGGCACGGCCGAGCAGGTCGGCGACGCGCTCGGCGTCCACGCGCAGACCGTCCGCTACCGGCTGCGCAAGCTCGACGCCCACTTCGGCGACCGCCTGGAGGACCCGGCCCACCGCTTCGCCATGGAGGCCGCGCTACGGGCGCTGCACCTCCACGACAACTAACGCGCGGCGACGAACAGGCCGAACGCCTCGGGCGTGAACGTGAGGCTCGGGCCGGCCGGGTTCTTGGAGTCGCGGACGGCGACGACGGCGCAGGGGGTTCCGGCGACCTCGACGCACGAGCCGCCCTGATCGCCGCTGTAGGTGGACTTGGCCCAGGCGAGAGCCCCGAGCGGCGCGCACTCCACACACTGGCCGCCTTGGTCGCTGCTGTAGGTCGACTTACGCCACTGGATGCCCGCCATAACGCTCCTCCATCACCCGCCGGATCAGCCGCGCCGAGTCTGTGATGGACAGGGCGGCCGCCTGCAAGTGATCGTAACGGAGCGAACAGTCCTTGACGGTGTCCGGGTTCGCGGTCGCATGCCCCTGTCCGTACCCCTCGGTATAGACGATGGGGGGATCGGACGGGAATCGGTAGACGCTGTACGGACCGGTCATTCCCGCGTGCGGCCCAACCGCGAACGGCAGTACCTGGATGTTCACTTGCGGACTGTCCTCGTAACCCAACAAGTGATCCAGTTGCTCGTGCATGATCTGGCTCGTGCCCGCACCCATGTCCTGGTAGAGCGCCGCCTCGCCCAGGATCAGCCATAGCTGCGGCGGTTCGTCGCCGACCTCCAGAATGCGCTGGCGGGCGAGGCGCACCTCAGTCCGGTCATCCAGCTGCTTCTTGTCGAGGGCGCCGAGGACCGCTCGCGCGTACGCGCGGGTCTGCAAGAGCCCGTGCACCATGCCCGACTCGAACGAGCAGATCTCCGCGGCCCGCACCTCCAGCTCAGCCACCTGCTGAAACCACACCGGCAACTGCGACCGCAGCACCAGCCCCACCAGCCGCGACAACAACCCATCGGTACCCAACGCAGCGTCACACCGCTCGCTGAACTCCTGCGTCGGCAGCTTCCTGGCGGTCTCGACCTGCCCCACCAGCGAGCCGGTGTAATTGACGATCTGCCCGAGTTGCTTCTGCGTCAGACCCGCGGCCTCCCGCTTACGGCGCAGCTCATAGCCGTAATAGTCGAGCGGCGAGGCGCCCGGATCGAGGACGTTGATATGGACCACGCACAGTCCCCTCAACTCGGCCCACAATCGGGCACGTTGTATCCAGTCGATTGCTCAGCGTAGTCACGTCTCGCCACGCTCGTACCGTGAACAAGCAAACCGAGCAGCCCCACGTCTACACGCTGCGCCTCACCGTCGGCACCCACTCGGCCCGCCATGTGCGCCGCATCGTCCACCGCCTGTGCGACGACTGGTCGGTACCGCCGGACCTGGCCGACGACCTGGCACTCGGCGTCACGGAACTGCTGTCCAACGTCGTACGTCACGTACCCGGCGCCCACGCCGAAGTACGGCTGCTGCACGAGGGGGAGGCCGGTCGCGTCCGCGCGGAGGTGACCGACGAGGGACCGCAACTTCCGCAAACAGCGCCGGAGTTGCGGGACCCGTTCGCCGAACACGGCCGGGGCCTGGCCATCGTCGCGGCGGTGGCGGCGAAGTGGGGAGTCGAGCCTCTGCCGCCGCCCGGCGGCAAGACGGTGTGGTTCGAGTGCGCGACGGACCTCGCGGACGTGCCGCAGGAACCTCTGGCCAGAGCCGACCCGTCCGAGTGAACGGGACGGGCATACGCCAACGGCACATGCCTGCCTCGCCTACCGTCCCGGCCATGGTCAGTTCTTCACATGAGGTGATGCACCGCATCTTCCAGGAGGACCCCGGGATGTTCCCCCGGGCCTTCCGGAAGCTCGGCATCGGCTTTCCCGACCCGGTCGCCGTCTCGTTCCTGCCGACGGACCTGACCGAGATACGGCCGCTGGAGCGCCGCGTGGACACCCTGCTGCGCTTCGACTCCGCCGACGGCTCCGGATACCTCCTCGCCGTGGAGTCCCAGACCGCGCCGAGCAAGGCCAAGCCGAGCGCGTGGGCGTACTACGCGGCGCACCTGTACGCGAAGTACGGGCTGCCGCCCGTCCTGCTGGTCACCTGCCAGGACCGGGCGACGGAACGCTGGGCGTCACGGGCGATCGACATCGGTCCGCCGCAGTGGCCGACCCTCACCGTCCGGCCGCTGGTCCTGGGCCCGGGCAGCGTCCCGATGATCACCGATCTGGAGACGGCCTCGGCCGACATTCCGCTCGCCGTGCTGTCGGCCGTCACGCACGGCAAGGACCCGCACATCGATGCCATACTCAAAATGCTGGGTGCCGCCCTGAAGACCGCCGACCGGGACACGGCGATGGTCTTCTCCGAACTCACCGAACTTGGCCTGGGAGCCCTCCCGGCCGCAGATCTCTGGAGGAACCTGGTGTCCGTCGACCTCTCCTTCTTCCGCTCGCAGACCGCACAGAACCTCCGGGCCGAGGGCCGCGCCGAGGGCGAGGCCAGGGCCATACTGCGCGTCCTCGACCGCCGTGGCGTCCCCGTGCCGGAAGAAGCCCGCGCCACCATCACCGCCTGCACCGACCCCGGCATCCTCGACACCTGGCTCGACCGCGCTCTCACGGCCGCCACCATCGACGACGTACTGGCGGAACGGGTCGAGCCCGAGTCCCCCTCAGCTTGACCCGACGCCCCGTCCGGCCGCAGATCTCTGGAGGAACCTGGTGTCCGTCGACCTCTCCTTCTTCCGCTCGCAGACCGCACAGAACCTTCGCGCCGAAGGCCGGGCCGAGGGCCGCGCAGAGGGCCGTGCCGAGGACATACTGCGCATCCTCGACCGTCGTGGCATCCCTGTCCCCGACGAGGCCCGCGCCATCATCACCGGCTGCACCGACCTCGACACCCTGGCCGCATGGTTCGACCGCGCCATCACGGCGACCACCATCGACGACGTACTGGCGGAACCGGCCGAACCCGAGTCACCCTCAGCCTGACCCCGCACCCCGTCCGGCCACGGCGGCCCCGCTCTCCACCTCGGCGGGGCCGTCCGCCTTCGCCGCCTCGGCGGTCACCATCCGTGCCCGGGGGCCCTGGAGCGCGTACGTCAGCAAGAAGCCGAGGGAGACGACGACCGCTCCGCCCACCGCGTCGAGCACCCAGTGGTTGCCGGTCGCGACGATCGCGGAGACCGTGCACAGAGGGTGGATCAGGCCGAGGGCCTTCACCCACCAGCGGCGGGCGAGGACCACGATCACGATGCCGCACCACAGCGACCAGCCGAAGTGCAGCGAGGGCATCGCCGCGTACTGGTTCGTGAGCTGCGTGAGGGTGCCGTAGTTGGGCTTGGAGAAGTCCTGGACGCCGTGGACCGTGTCGATGAAGCCGAGACCCGGCATCAGGCGCGGCGGCGCGAGCGGGTACGCCCAGAAGCCGATCAGGGCGAGGATCGTCGCGAAACCGAGGGCCGAGCGGGCCCAGCGGTAGGCGGCGGGGCGGCGCAGGTACAGGAAACCGAGCACGCTCAGCGGGACCACGAAGTGGAACGACGTGTAGTAGAAGTTGAAGAAGTCCTTCAGCCACGTCGCGTGGTGGAAGACCGTGTGGTTGACCCAGCGCTCGATGTCGAGGTGCAGGAACTGCTCGATGGAGTGGATCTGCCGGCCGTGGGCCTCCGCCGTGGCCCGGCCCCCGGAGATCGTGCCGCCCGTCGCGGCGAGGCGGACCTGCTGGTACGCGGAGTAGCCGACGCGGATGAGGAGCAGTTCCAGGATCAGGTTCGGCCGCGAGACGACCCGGCGCCAGACCGGGACGAGCGGCACCCACGACCAGCGGGCGGGCACCGGCGCGGCGTACTCGGTGGGGACGGGGGTCTCGTACAGCGGTGACGTACGGGAGAGGAAGGGGACGACGCAGGCGGCGGCGAGCGCGGCGATGAGCACGACGTTGTCCGCGATCGGGTCCAGGAAATCCATCTCGGGCAGCATCATCGACGACGGCAGGGTGAGCGCGAGGACGACGAGGACGGGCCACATGTAGCGGTCCGAGGCGCGCTTGCCGACCCGGCCGACGACGGCGAGCAGCACCCACAGGAGCTGGTGCTGCCAGGTCGTCGGGGACACCGCGACGGCGACGCAGCCGGTGACCGCGACGGCGAGCAGCAGCTGGCCGTCGCGCGCGTAGGTGACGGCGCGGCGCAGGCCGAGCACCGCGACGCCGACGCCCAGCAGGACGAACAGGGCGATCTCCAGCGGGCCTTCGAGGCCGAAGCGGAGCAGCATGCCGTGCAGCGACTGGTTGGCGTTCGCCCCCGGGTTGGTGGCGAGGCCCGCG
Organism: Streptomyces sp. NPDC057694; assembly: GCF_042799415.1. Taxonomy (NCBI): domain Bacteria; kingdom Bacillati; phylum Actinomycetota; class Actinomycetes; order Kitasatosporales; family Streptomycetaceae; genus Streptomyces; species Streptomyces sp. NPDC057694. The sequence goes on along the minus strand of NZ_JBHVIX010000026.1, from coordinate 16,118 downwards.
CCGGCCAGGTGGTGGACCCAGTACGTCCACGAGTCGTGCGGCATCGCCGCCCAGGCGAGCCCGGTGGCGGCGGCGAAGGTGACGGCGGAGGAGACGGCCGCGCGTCTGCGGCCCGTGAACCACAGCAGCGGCGCGAAGAGCAGGACCGTCGGCTGGAGGGCGGCGGCCACGCCGATGAGCACGCCGGACGCCCGCTCGCCGCGCACGGTGAAACAGCCGAGGAGGACGAGGAGGACCGGGATGATGCTGGTCTGGCCGGTCGTGAACGCGTTCCGCACCGGCAGCGACAGCATCAGCAGACTGATCGCGACGGGCGCGGCGAACAGCGACGTACGGCGGGAGACGGGCTGCGGCAGCGCGCGGGCCGCCACCAGGGCGAGGACCACGACGAGGGCGAGCGAGCCGAACGTCCAGCCCCAGCCGAGCGCCTGCTCGGCGGCGCGGGAGAACGGCTTGAGGACGAGCCCGGAGAACGGGGTGCCGGTGAACCGGTCGGGCGCGTCGTAGAGGGAGTCCTTGACGTGCAGCACCCCTTGGGGGCCGATCCAGGTCTCCAGGTCGGTGAGGCGTTCACCGCGCGGGGTGCTCAGGACCGCGACGAGTTGACGCACCGCGAGCACAGCGGCGATCAGCCACAGCCCCGCCCGCAGGGCACTCATCCGTCCGGTGACCGCTCCCGCGGGTCCCGCAGGCCCCCTGTGCTCGACATTCGCCACGCGCTGCCCGCCCTCCCATCGTCGTCAGAGGTCACCGCCTCCATCGGTGTAGGACGCAGGCAACCCCTGCTTCACCTGACTGTGTCTCCGGATTTGACCGGAAGATGCCGGAAAGGCGTGGCGCGGACCACTTAGTTGCATGCTCCACGGGTCCGGTTCCGCGACATAGCTCACAGTTCAATCCGTTTGGGCTGTCTGTTGCGCTCTGCGTTTCCCCAGCTCGGAGGCGGTTTATGTGCGGAGCGTAGCGGATCGACCACCCCCCGCGATGATCGTGGCGCACCATATCGTCTCTTTCGGCCGTTCCGCTGACGCGTGAACGGCCTTGCCGTTGTCCCCCACGAAAGGCAGGCGGGCGAAGCCTTGTCGAGCGCCGCTTCCATCGCACCCAGTACCAGCGGGCTCCACGCTCCGGCGCGGGGCCGCACCAAGAAGGCCGAGCAGGACGTCACGGTCACCGACCCCACGCTCGTGAAGCGGGCGGTCAAAGCCGCGGCCCTCGGCAACGCGATGGAATGGTTCGACTTCGGTGTCTACGGCTACCTGACCGCGACGCTCGGCCACGTCTTCTTCCCGACGGCGTCCAGCTCCGCGCAGGTGCTGTCCACGCTCGGCACGTTCGCCGCCGCGTTCCTGGTGCGGCCCATCGGCGGCGCCTTCTTCGGCCCGCTCGGCGACCGCATCGGCCGCCAGAAGGTCCTCGCCATCACCATGATCATGATGGCGGCGGGCACGCTGTCGATCGGCCTGATCCCCTCGTACGGGTCGATCGGCGTGTGGGCGCCGGTGCTGCTGATCGTGGCGCGCATGGTGCAGGGCTTCTCGACCGGTGGTGAGTACGGCGGCGCGTGCACGTTCATCGCCGAGTACGCGCCGGACAAGCGGCGCGGGTTCTTCGGCTCGTTCCTGGAGCTGGGCACGAACGCCGGTTACGTCGCCGGTGCCACCCTCGCCACCGTCCTGATCACGACGCTGCCGTCCGACTCCCTCTACAGCTGGGGCTGGCGCATCCCGTTCCTGATCGCGGGCCCGATCGGCCTGGTCGGTCTCTACGTCCGCATGAAGCTGGAGGAGACCCCTGCCTTCCAGAAGCTGGCGCAGGAGGCCGAGGACAAGGAGAAGTCCTTCCCGAAGCCGAAGATCAAGGAGATGTTCGTCGGCAACGCGGGCGCGATGGCAACCTGCATCGCCCTGGTGCTCGTCTTCAACGTCACCGACTACATGCTGCTCTCCTACATGCCGACGTTCCTCAGCGAGGAGCTGCACTACGACGCCACGCACGGCACGATCATCCTCATCGGCGTGATGCTGCTGATGATGGTGGTGCAGCTGCCGATGGGCATGGCCAACGACCGCTTCGGCCACCGCAAGGTCATCGGCGGCGCCTGCCTCGGCTTCGTCCTCCTCTCCGTCCCGGCGCTGCTCCTCATCCAGGCGGGCTCGACGTGGGCCATCGCCCTCGGCCTCGCCGGCCTGGGTCTGCTCCTCGTCGGCTTCACGTCGTCGATGCCGTCGACGCTCCCGGCCCTCTTCCCGACGAAGGTCCGCTACGGCTCCCTCTCGGTGGGCTTCAACCTCTCGGTCTCCCTCTTCGGCGGCACGACTCCGCTCATCGCTGCCGCGCTGATCGCGGGTACCGGCAACCTGATGATCCCGGCCTACTACATGATGGGCGCGGCTGTGGTCGGCGGAGTCGCCGCCTGGCGCATGCGCGAATCGGCCGGCCGCCCGCTCCCGGGATCGCCGCCGGCGGTCTGAACCTTTTCATCGCAGGCTCATGAGCGCCCCGCCAGGGGCGCGGGGAACTGCGCGACCAGCCACGACGAGAGCCGCAGACGCATCTGCTCGGTACAGGGGCAGACGCGTCTGCGGCTTGTACGTGGCTGAGCGCGCAGTTCCCCGCGCCCCTGGCGGGGCGGAACCTTTCCGGGGCCTCGGCCGTCCCTATGCCCATGACAAGAACCCGGGCCAGGGCCCTGCTGACGGCCCTGCTCCTGATGGGCATCCAGGCCACCTGGATCGCAATCCCGGCATACGCCTGCGGCTGCGGCGCAATGATCCCCCGCACAGGCCACCAGCTGACCGTCAGCGAAGAGACATCGGCGGTGACATGGAACGGCCGCACCGAGCAGATCGTGATGCGGCTGTCCCTGAGCGGCGACAGCCGGGACGCGGCCTGGGTGATGCCGGTCCCGAACCGGGCGACGGCGGAACTGGCCGACCCGGCCCTGTTCACGGCGCTCGCCAAGGAGACCGAGCCGACCCACCGCACCCGGCACTACTTCTGGCCGCGCGACGGCGACTGGCCGCTCGGCGACGACGCGGACACCGACGGCGCGGCGGCGCTGCCCGGCGCGGGCGCCCCCTCCGGCGTGAACGTCGTAGGCCGCGAACACCTCGGCCCCTTCGACGTCGCCCGGCTCACCGCCACCGACCCCGAGGCCCTCGCGAACTGGCTGAAGGACAACGGCTTCAAGCTCCCCGGCCGCCTGGAGCAGGCACTGCGCCCGTACGTCGATCAGAGCTGGGAGTACGTGGCGATCCGCCTCTCCCCCGCCGACCGGGACAAGCCGCTCGCAGGGCAACTCGACCCGCTGCACCTCACCTTCGCCAGCGACCGCTTCGTCTACCCGATGCGCCTGTCCCAACTGGCGCGCAACGCACAGCACTTGAACCTGTACGTCCTCGCCGACCACCGCATGGAATCGCGCTCGCCGATCGGCGGCTCCGAGCCGAAGGTGACGTTCGCGGGCAAGCTCGACAGCCCGCCGCCCGGCCCGCTCGCCGAACTGGCCGGGGACACCCGCTATCTGACCGCCCTCAGCCAGGACTTCTGGCAGCCGCAGGGCATCAGCGGCGATCACGTACTGCGCCGAGCCGCGCACGACACCCCGTACCGCAGGGTCGTCTACACGGACGAACTCCTCACGGTCGGCCCTGGCATCCCGGTGTGGCTCGTGACGGTCCTCGGCGTTCTCGTCGCGGGGACCGGCGGCGCCCTCCTGCGGGCGCGCGTCCGCAAGGGACGCCCCATCATCCCGCCTCCACCCGTGACCGTGCCCCCGCCCATAGGCTGATGGTCATGACGACACCGCCCCCGGGAACCTCGACGACCGTAGACACCTACCTCAGCGACCTGCTGGCCCCCGCCGACGACGCCCTCGGCGCCGCCCTCGCCGACAGCGACAAGGCCGGACTCCCCAGCATCCAGGTCTCGGCCGTCAACGGAAAACTCCTCCACCTCATCGCCCGCATCCAGGGGGCCCGCCACATCCTGGAGATCGGCACGCTCGGCGGCTACAGCACCATCTGGCTGGCCCGCGCGCTGCCCGCCGACGGCTCCCTGATCTCCCTGGAGTACAGCGCGCGCCACGCGGAGGTGGCCCGCGCCAACCTCACCCGGGCGGGCCTGGACAAGACCGTCGAGGTCCGGGTCGGCGCCGCCCTCGACTCGCTGCCTCAACTCGTCGACGAGGAGCGGGACTTCGACCTCGTCTTCATCGACGCCGACAAGGCCAACAACCCGCACTACGTGGAGTGGGCGCTGCGCCTGACCCACCCCGGCAGCGTCATCGTCGTCGACAACGTCGTGCGCGGCGGCCGCGTCGCCGACCCCGAGAACACCGACCCGGACGTCATCGGCACCCGCACAGCCCTCCAACTGCTCTCCGACCACCCGAAGTTGGACGCGACGGCGATCCAGACGGTGGGCGCCAAGGGGTACGACGGCTTCGCCCTGGCCTACGTACAGGAGTGACGGCCGACCGCGACAGCCGGGCCTACGCCTCGTGGTAGAAGCCCACGTGCACGCTGCGCGGCCCGCCCCGGTCGAGGACGACGATCTCGCCGGAGCCGCCGCGCGGCAGCTCGGACACCCCGCCGTAGGCGAGGGGCAGGCCGGGGCCCCGGGCTCCCTGCGTGTCGACCCGCACCCGTACCTCCGACGACGGGTCGGCCTGCGAGCCGCGCAGCCAGAAGACGCTCCACTCGCCGCGCGGCCCGCACCGGAACTCCAGGTGCACCCGCGACACGAACAGCCAGTCGTCGGGGGTGACGAGCCCGCACACGCTCGCGTCGCGGCCCACCCGCAGTACGGCCCCCGGCTCGCTCGGCGCCTCGGCCATCACCATTCCCGCTGTCGCGCCTGCTTCGGCCCCGGTCACCGTGGCCATGGTCAGTTCGAGCACCGCGTCCCCCCACCGTTCACGTCATCACGACGGCCCTGCACAGCGGCCGCATCTTAAGCCCCGGAGGCCTGCTCGGCGCCGTCTGCGGGACAATGTGCTCATGACCGAACGGAAACCACCCGGCGTCAGCTTCGAGTCATTCGTCGACAAACAGATCCGTGACGCGGAACGGCGCGGCGACTTCACCGCCCTGTCCGGCGCGGGCAAGCCCTTCGCGGCCGACGACGACTCCACCACGTACGACGAGAACTGGTGGATCAAGCGGAAGATGGCCCGCGAGGGCCTCTCCGTCCTGCCACCCTCCCTCGCCCTGCGCAAGGAGGTCGAGGACGCCTTCGCGGCGTTCCCGAGAACGGCGTCCGAGCACACGGTCCGCCGCATCGTCACGGAGCTGAACGACCGGATCCGCGACATGATGTTCAAGCCCCCGCCCGGCCCGCCGCTCGGCCTGAAGCCGTACGACGTGGACGAGGTCATCGCCCAGTGGCGCCTCGACCGGATGACGGGTACCGGCTGACGGCTCCCGGCTGACGGTCCCCGAAGCGTGGCGCGTCACCGACGAGCACGGCGCCCCGCTCACCTGACCCGTATCCCGTCTGCGGCAGGATGAGATCCATGAGCATCGTCAAGATCAATGTGCTGACCGTCCCCGCCGAACAGCGCGAGACCCTCGAAAAGCGGTTCGCGTCCCGCGCGGGCGCCGTCGAGAACTCCGACGGATTCGAATGGTTCGAGCTGCTCCGTCCCGTCGAGGGCACGGACGACTACCTGGTGTACACGCGCTGGCGTGACGAGGAGTCGTTCCAGGCCTGGATGGAGGGCCCCATGAAGTCGGCCCACCAGGGCGGCGGCGACCGCCCGAAGCCCGCATCGAGCGGCTCGTCGGTGTGGTCCTTCGAGGTCGTCCAGCAGGCGTCGCCCAAGGGCGCGTAACCCCGCACCGCCTCCTGCCCGAATGCCCCGCACCGTCGAAGGTGCGGGGCATTCGTGGCCTTCCGCCCGTGCCGGGAACACCCGCTCCGCGAGGGTCTTCCGTACGCGCGTAGACCCTGGGACGATCGAGCCGCTCCACCTGCACCACAGGCGCCCCGCACTTCGCTCCCCCACCGCTTGCACCGGCACTGGCAGGAAGGACCCCACCTCCCATGCGCATCCGCTCCGCGCTCACCGCGCTCGCGCTCTCCGCGGCCGCTCTCGTCGCCCCCGGCTTCGGCGTGCTGACGACGTCGACCGACGCCTTCGCCGTCTCCAAGATCACTCATGCGACGGCCACGTCGATGTTCAGCTCGTCCGGCATCACCTGGTCGTCGTCCGGCGGCTGTTCCAACCGCAACGTCTCCACCTGTACGTCGTTCGACCAGCTCAACCTGGCCACCGCACAGGGCGCCCAGACCCTGAAGTCGGCCAGCGGCTGCGCGCTGAACATCACCGGCGGCACCGAGACCGGCCACGCGAGCGGCACGTACTCGCACTGGAACGGCTACAAGCTCGACTTCGGCAAGACCACCTGCCTGACGAACTACATCAAGAACAACTTCTCCTACATCGGGCTGCGCGGCGACGGCGCCCCGCAGTACAAGGCGGGCTCCGGCAACATCTACGCCGACGAGGGCAACCACTGGGACGTGACGTACTACAACTGCGGCGGCTGCTGACCGGGCCACCAAAGCATCGTGCCCGCGCCCCCTTGAGAGGGGGGGGGGGGGAGACGGCGGTGGGGGGGAAGGGCATTTGGGGGGTTCGAGGGTTTAGCAATTCTCCATCCTCCCCCGGGGGGGTCG
>NZ_JBHVIX010000026.1:0-9424 GCF_042799415.1 Streptomyces sp. NPDC057694 | reverse complement strand
CCGCTTGGTAGTCATAACCCCCCCTATCCCCCGGCCCCCGCCAGACCCAAAACACCCCCCCCCCCCCTCCCCTGGGGGGGGGGGTCCCCCCCCCGATGCCGTCGCGGGCCGAGGCCGTTCGGCGGCTCAGAGGTTCAGCAGCTTCTCCGCCGTCTCGCGGTAGTCGCGCAGCGCGAGGCGCAGCCGCTCCGTGTCGTCCGCGGACTCCTGCCACGACGTGCGCAGGGTGCGGTGGCGGCCGGCGAGGGTCTCGGCGAGCTGAGCCGTCAGGTCCTCCAGGACCTGGTCGGCCTCCTCGACGGCTGCGCGCGGCTGGTCGACGAAGCCGGTGACCGCCTGACGCAGACGGCCGGAGAGTTCGTCGTGGGTGCCGGTGGGGACGAGCCGCTCGGCCGTCATGCCATGGCCGTTGTCGTGGTCGTGGTCGCGGTGGTGGGTGCTGCGCTCGTGGCCCTCGGTACCGGCGACCAGCGGGCCCGGTTCGTCGGCGGCCGGTCCGACCGTCTTGTCGAAGGCCGGGGTCGGTGCCGGTGTCGCTGCCGGTGCAGATGTCGGTGCCGGCGGCGGCGGCGGTGTGGACGGCGGCGTGGGCGCTGCCGCCGGTGTGCTCAGGCCGGTGTCGGCGGGCTTGTCGCCGAGCTTGCCACCGGTCGTGGCGGTGCGGGGCGCCTCGGTGCCCGAGCCGACGGGCACGCCCGAGGTCGTCTCCGTGCCCCGGGTCAGGTCGCGGTCCGGGGTGGCGGCGGTCTCGTCGCGGTGGGTGTCCGGGTCGTGCTGGAGGGCGTTCTTTCGATTGCGCTCTATGTCCGTCATCGTTTTCCTCGGCTCCCCTCAATTGCCCTTCGCCAGGCGGCCCTTGAGGCCACCCCGGCTCTGCTGCTGGTGCGGTTCGGCGTCGTCGGGTGTCCGGTGCGGGGTCCGCTCGGTGCCGAGCAGCACCTCGAACAGGGCCCGCGCCTCCAGCAGCGCCGTGCGCAGTTCCTCCGTACCGGCGTGGCTCTCCTCGTCGGCGCCCGGCCGGACGGTCGCCGCCTGGTGCACCCGGCGGTAGCCGTGCACGTGCGGGCCGTGGTGGACGGAGAGCGCGGCGAACTGTTCGTCGTAGCGGGCTCCGTCGGGGAAGCCGCGGTCCTTGGCGAGGTCGGCCAGGATGAGGTCGGCCTCGACGACCGCGTCGGCGGGCGACGCGACGAAACGCTCCTGGGCGTCGGCCCAGCGCGTCAGGTACCGCTCGCGGGCGGCGGGCTCCAGCGGCTGCTCCCGCAGCGAGCCGTGCTGCCGCACCCGCTCGGCGAGTGCCTGCTCGGCGGCCTTGGTGTCGCCGTCGTGCCGGGCCACTTCGCGGTCGTACTCGGGGCCGAACCGGCGCTTGAGGCCGTGTCCGCCTTGGGATGCGGTGCGCGCGGCGAAGACGGCCGCCGCGGCGACGACCACGATCCCCACCACTATCAGAGCGATGATCACGCCTGTCGACATTCGTGTCTCCCGACCTTCCCGGTATCAGCTTCGGTATCGGAGTCCGTCCCGCACCGGGTTGCCGCCTCTGACCGCCGCAAACAGATCGGTTCGGGCGTACACCGAATTCGGTTGCGTACGCCCGCCCCACTCGCCCCACAATTCCCCATGCGCAACGCCTGGACCGTCACCCCCGAGCCGTACGACTCCCCGGTCGCCGCCGCACTCTGGCGCGCGTACTACACGGAGGTCAGCGACCGCTGGTACCTGCTGCACGAGGGCCGCAGGACAGACCCGGCGGAGCTGGAGCGCGGCATCGCCGCCGAGCGCGGAGTCCAACTCGCACCGCCCACCGGTCAGTTGCTGGTCGCACGGTACGAGGGCGAGCCGGCCGGCACCGCCGGGGTTCGGCTGGTCGCGGGCGATCCCGCCGGCACCGCCGAGCTGACGCGCGTCTTCGTACGGGAGGAGCTGCGCGGCAAGGGGGGCGCGGCGCTGCTCGTGGGCGCCGCCGAGGACGCGGCCCGGGCGCTGGGCGCCGTGCGCGTCCGGCTGGACACGCGCTCAGACCTGACGGAGGCGCGGGCGCTGTACGCGCGGCTCGGATACGCGGAGACGGAGCCGTTCAACGACGACGTCTACGCCGAGCACTGGTTCGTCAAGAAGCTGCCTTAGCCGGGGTGCGCGCGGCGCTTCCGGCGCTGTCGTGCGGGCGCTCGGCGTCCGAGCCGCACATTTCGGAGTTGAGTTCGGACACCAACTGGATGAGATCCGTGGGGCGTTCGTCGCCCCACCAGTCGCCGAGCAGTTCGGCGAGGGACTCCTCGCGGGCCGCGCCGAGCCGGGCGGCGACCTCGCGTCCGGAGTCCGTCAGGACCAGGTCGAGCCCCTCGCGGACGGCGAGCCCGCGCTCCTCCACCTGGCGGGCCGCCTCCAGGATGACGGGCAGGGGCACCTGGCTGCGCTCGGTGAGGGCGGACGGCTCGGCCCACCCGTAGCGGTTGATGCGCAGCACGAGCCAACTCGCCGCGGGCAGCAGGTCGTAGCCCGCCTTCGCGGTGATCTTCTCGTAGATCTCGCGCCGCCCCTCGCGCGTCCCGAGCACCGACAGGGCCCGCGCGACCTCGTCGTACGAGGACCGCTCGACCGGGTTGGAGGCGAGGGTCTGGGTCGCGTCGGGCGCGGTGACGGAGCCGCGCAGCTTGTCCTCGCGCAGGAACCAGGCCAGCACGAAGGCGACCAGCACGATCGGCACCGCGTAGACGAAGACGTCGGTGATCGAGGTGGCGTACGCGTGCAGCACGGCGGGCTGGAGCGCGGCCGGGAGCCCGGCGATGCCGCGCGGGTCGGCGCCGAGCGAGTCCGGCGAGACACCGGGCGGCAGCGGCTGCCCGGCGAGGGCCGAACCCAGCCTGTCCGTCAGCCGGTTGGTGAAGATCGTGCCGAAGATCGCGACGCCGAAGGAGGCGCCGATGGAGCGGAAGAAGGTGGCGCCGGAGGTGGCGACGCCCAGATCCTCGTACGGGACGGCGTTCTGCACGATGAGCACGAGGACCTGCATGACGAGGCCGAGCCCGAAGCCGAAGACGAAGAAGTAGGCGCTCATCTCCCAGGCGGAGCTGGTCTCGGTGAGATTGTGCAGGAGGAGCAGGCCGAGCGCGGTGACGGCGGTGCCCGCGATGGGGAACACCTTCCAGCGGCCGGTGCGGCTGACGATCTGCCCGGACCCCGTCGACGCGATCAGCACACCGGCCACCATCGGCAGCATGTGCACACCCGACATGGTCGGCGAGACGCCGTGCACGACCTGGAGGAACGTCGGCAGGTACGTCATCGCGCCGAACATCGCGAAGCCGATGACGAAGCTGATGACGGCGCAGAGGGTGAAGGTGCGCACGCGGAACAGCTTCATCGGCAGCACCGGTTCGGCGGCCCGGAACTCGGTGAACACGAAGGCGACGGCGAGCAGTACGCCGAGCACCGCGAGCCCGATGATCTGGACCGAGCCCCAGGCCCACGTGGTGCCGCCGAGCGACGCGACGAGGACCAGGCAGGTCGCGACGGACGCGATGAGGAGGGTGCCGAGGTAGTCGATGCGGTGCTTCTTGGAGCGGACCGGGATGTGCAGGGCGGTGGCGATCACGGCGAGCGCGATGACGCCGAGCGGCAGGTTCACGTAGAAGACCCAGCGCCAGCTCAGGTGCTCGGTGAACAGCCCGCCGAGCAGCGGACCGAGCACGCTCGTCGCACCGAAGACGGCGCCGAACAGGCCCTGGTACTTGCCGCGTTCGCGCGGCGGCACGATGTCGCCGACGATCGCCATCGACAGCACCATGAGCCCGCCGCCGCCGAGTCCCTGGAGGGCGCGGAAGCCGATCAGCTCGGCCATGTTCTGCGCCATGCCGCACAGCGCGGAGCCGATCAGGAAGATCACGATGGCGATCTGGAAGAGCTTCTTGCGCCCGTAGAGGTCGCCGAGCTTGCCCCACAGCGGGGTCGCGGCCGTCGACGCGAGCAGATACGCGGTCACGACCCACGACAGGTGCTCCAGGCCGCCGAGATCGCTGACGATCGTCGGCAGCGCCGTGGCCACGATGGTCTGGTCGAGCGCGGCGAGCAGCATGCCGAGGAGCAGGGCGCCGATCGAGATGAGCACGCTGCTGCTCTTGCCCGCGTCGCCGGGCGCCGCGCCGTGGGTACGGCTGCCGCCGCCGATCTCCGTCGCGCCCGCCCGGACCGCCGGGTCGCCGCCGTTCTCCGGGGTGCTCATGGCCACCTCCCAGGGCTCCCCGGCGCCGACCGGCCGGGGGCTTGGTACCTCCCATCCTGGTAGGTCTGGCCAGGTTTGGCCTGTTGAGTCCGGCACCGACCGCTGCCGGCCGCCCGTTTTCCCCGGGGCCGGGCACCACACTCCCTTCACGGGGTCTGCATAATGCGCTCAGCTCTCGGGGGAGGGCGGGGCTCTTGGGGAGGGAGCGGACGATGACCATGGGTGAGAACGGCCCGGAGACTCCGGGAGGGCCTGACGTGGTGGGCGGCCAGGGGGTGCCCGGCGACGGCACCCCGGACGCGGCCGGCCCGCAAACCGGCGATCAGAAGGCGGCGGCCGACCGTGAGGCGGAGGACTTCAACCCGCTGCGGGTCCGCCCGTACGTCACGCTGCCCGAACCCACCCAGCCCCCACCGCCCCGCCCAGCAGACCCGTACGCGCACCCGCCGGCCGGCACCACGCCCTTCCGGCAGGAGCTCCCGGCGGCCGTCGAGCCGGTCGCCGACGACGACGCGGAGGAGGCGCCCGGGCAGCCGGCGGCCCGCCGCACCCCGGTGCTGCTGCTGACCGCGGTGGCCGGAGCGCTGAGCGTGGCGGCACTGGTGATGGTTCTGGTGACCTCGGGCGGCGGCGGAGGGGACGTGGCGACCGCGGCGGACGGAACCCACTCGCCCACGGCCCCGACGACCTCGGCCCCGGCGTCCTCCACGGCCCCGAGCGCGTCCGCCACGACCCGCGCCGCGGAGCCCTCGACGTCGGCGCCGTCAGCGACACCGTCGACGTCATCGCCGTCGCCGAGCCACAGCGCGAGCCCGTCGCCGACCCGCAGCACGACCGCGCCGTCACACTCCGCGTCCCCGTCGGCGTCGCAGCCCACGAACGAGGTGGCTCCGGCGACGACGCTGCGCAGGGGTGACCACGGCCCCGAGGTGAGCGAACTCCAGCAGCGCCTGGGGCAGTTGTCGCTGTACTACGGCCGGGCCGACGGCCGCTTCGACGGCCGGACGGAGTTCGCGGTCCGCAGCTTCCAGATGGCGCGCGGGGTGCAGGGCGACGAGGCGGGCACGTACGGCCCGGCGACCCGCGAGGCGCTGGAGGCGGAGACCCACTGAGGGGCCCGCGGCCGGCCCGGCCCGGGTCAGCCCACGTGGAGCAGGATCTCCCCGGAGGCGAGGACCTCGACCCGTACGGCGTTCAGATCGGGCACGTGCACGGTGGGCCCGTGCTGCCCGGCCCGGGGTCCGACCCCGACGACCCGCATACCGGCGGCGATCCCGGCCGCGATCCCGGCACCCGAGTCCTCGAACACGACACAGTCGGCGGGATCGACGCCCAGTTCGGCGGCCCCCTTCAGGAAGCCCTCGGGGTCGGGCTTGCTGGCGCCGACGTTCTCGGCGGTGACCCGAATCTCCGGGTACGGCAGCCCGGCGGCGGCCATCCGCCCGGTCGACAGCGCCACGTCGGCGGAGGTCACCAGGGCGTGCGGCACGGCGCCCGAGAGCAGCGAGTCGAGAAACGCCGCCGCGCCCGGCACCGGTACGACGCCGTCCATGTCGGCGGTCTCCTCGGCGAGCATGCGGGCGTTGTCGGCGAGGTTCTCCGCGACGGACCGCTCGGGCAGCAGCTCGGCCATGGTGGCGTGCCCCTGGCGCCCGTGGGCGACGGCCATGACCTCATCGCCGTCGAAGCCGTGCGCGGTGGCCCAGCGCCGCCAGATCCGCTCGACGACGGCGTCGGAGTTGACGAGCGTGCCGTCCATGTCGAGGAGGAGGGCGCGCGCGGAGAGCACGGTGGGCGTGGCCGTCATCGGCGGGCTCCAGAGAACGCGGACAGGGAGAACCAAGCGAACCAAGGCGGCCCCGCCCACCGGTCAGGGTGAGTGGGCGGGAACCACTTTGTTCCTACACGATACAAAACGCATCCCCGGATGGCCACAGCGCCCCATAAGGGGCGCGGGGAACTGCGCGCCCAGCCACGACGCGACCCGCACCCGACGACACACGCGAGGGCCCCGTAAGGGGCGCGGGGAACTGCGCGCCCAGCCACGACGCAACCCGCACCCGAAAACGCACCGGCCGACACCCCGGGGCGCAGCCCCAGGACCGGGACGGGAAGGGGAGGCAGGGGCGACCCACAACCCCCCGCACCCCACGCGCGCCCACACAAGCGCCCCCATGCGCGCCCCCAACTGACAACACCCTCAATCCAGTTACCCCGGAACACCCTCTTGCCCCGCACACCACCTTGACGCGACCCTGTCACCCAACGCACACCTCCCGGAAACCCCACCCCCACACCATGGCCAGGCACCGCCACCCACACCACAGAACACCCCAGGCCCGCCCGGCAGGAACCCCCAACGACCCCCCACCCAAAGGGAGTTACCATGCGCACCGCCCCCCACCACACGCCCTCCGTCTACGCGCGTCGACCCCGCCGAGCAGCCCTGCTCACCGCAGCGGCCGCCACGGCCACCCTCACCCTCCTGGCCACGGCGACCCCCTCCCAGGCCTCCCCGCCCACCCCCATCGCCGCCTCCACGGCCCGCACCTACCTCTCCGCCCTGACCGTGAAGACGGAAGGCTCGTCCGACGGCTACAGCCGCGACAAGTTCCCGCACTGGATCACCCAGTCCGGCACCTGCGACACCCGCGAGACGGTCCTCAAGCGCGACGGCAAGAGCGTCACGACGGGCACCGACTGTGCGGCAACGGGCGGGAGTTGGTACTCGGAGTACGACGGCGCGACCTGGACCGCGTCCTCCGACGTCGACATCGACCACATCGTCCCGCTCTCCGAAGCGTGGAAGTCCGGCGCGAGCGGCTGGACCACAGCCCAGCGCCAGTCCTTCGCCAACGACCTCACACGTCCGCAGCTCATCGCCGTCACCGACAACGTCAACCAGTCCAAGGGCGACAAGGACCCGGCGGAGTGGATGCCGCCGCGCGCCGCGTACGCCTGCACCTACCTGCGGATGTACGTCCAGGTGAAGCACTACTACGACCTGTCGGTCGACTCGGCCGAGAAGTCGGCGATCCAGTCCGGCCTCAGCGGCTGCTGACCCCGTAGCCGACCGAGGAAACGATCCGGCCCACCGGAACCACCCCGAGCGGCTCCGGCATTCCGTACGGTCCGTACCGTCCGTACCGTACGGAACGTCGGACACCTGGGGAGGACATGACATGGCGAGGCTCCGTCTGGGCCCACTGCTGAGGTACGTGGACGAGGGGACGGCGACGGTCTGGGTCGAGGCGAGCCGGCCGTGCCTCGCCGAGGTGCGCTGCGCGGACGGCGCCCTGGGCAGCGCGCACACCTTCCAGATCGACGGCCACCACTACGCGCTCGTCCCCGTCACCGGGCTCACCCCCGGTACCGCGACGCCGTACGAGGTGGTGCTCGACGGCGGCACGGTCTGGCCCGAGCCGGACTCCGGTTTCCCGCCGAGCACCATCCGCACGCCCGCGTACGGCGACGACCGCGCGACCCGGGTCGCCTTCGGCTCCTGCCGCTGGGCCGCGCCGCCGGCCGACGAGCACGACCCGGTGGGCCCCGACGCCCTGGACACCCTCGCGTCCGACCTCGCCGCCGACCCGGACGCCGAACGCCCCGACGTCCTCGTCCTGCTCGGCGACCAGATCTACGCGGACGAGACGTCACCGGCGACCCAGGAATGGCTGGCCCGCCGCCGCGACCTCACCGAGGCGCCGGGCACCCAGGTCGCGGACTACCAGGAGTACACGCGGCTCTACTACGAGTCCTGGCTCGACCCGGAGATCCGCTGGCTGCTGTCCACGGTCCCCAGCTCGATGGTCTTCGACGACCACGACGTGATCGACGACTGGAACACCAGCGCCGCGTGGCTCGCCGAGATGCGGGACACGCCCTGGTGGCGGGAGCGGATACTCAGCGGCCTGATGTCGTACTGGGTGCACCAGCACATCGGGAACCTGCCGCCGTCCGAACTCGCCGCCGACCCCGTCTACCAGGCCGTGTGCGCGACGCCCGACGGCACGGACGCGCTGCGCGAGTTCGTGAGCCGGGCCGACGCCGACGCGGGGTCCGGATCCGGTCCGGCCCGGTGGAGTTACCGGCGGGACTTCGGCCGCGTACGCCTGCTGATGGTGGACACCCGCGCGGCCCGGGTCCTCGACGAGCAGCACCGCTCGATGCTCGACTCGAGGACGACCGACTGGCTCCGCGCCCAGGCACTGGACCGGGCCGAGCCCTGCGACCACCTCCTCATCGGCACCTCGCTGCCCTGGCTGCTGCCCCACCTCATCCACGACGCCGAGAACTGGAACGCCGCGATGAGCCGCGGGGAGCGCGGGGCGCGGTGGGCGCGGTTCGGGGAGCAGTTGCGCAGGCGGGCCGATCTGGAGCACTGGGCGGCGTTCCCGGCGTCGTTCGACGGGCTCGGGGAGGTGATCGCCGAGGCGGGTTCGGGGCCGGGCGCGCCCGCGACGGTTTCCGTCCTCTCCGGTGACGTCCACCACGCGTACATCGCCGAGCCGAGGTGGCCGGAGGCGGCGCCCACGGCCCGCGTCCTTCAACTCACCTGCTCTCCGGTGCACAACTCGATCCCCACCGGGATACAGCTCGGCTTCCGCTTCGGCTGGAGCCGCGCGGGGCGCGCTCTGGGCCGCGCGTTCGCCCGTCATGCCCGTGCCGCCGCTCCACGCTTCCGGTGGCGCAAGACGGGTGGCCCCTGGTTCGGCAACCAACTGATGACCCTGACCCTGCGGGGCCGCTCCGCACATCTCACCCTGAACCAGGCAACCCCAACCGGCCACCTGACCCACACCACCAGCCGCAACCTGTCGTAGCCCGCGCCCCTCGGTAGTTCTCCGTCTGCGGGCCGGTGGCCGCTTCTCGCGCCGTTCCCCGCGCCCCTCGGTAGTTCTCCGTCTGCGGGCCGGTGGCCGCTTCTCGCGCCGTTCCCCGCGCCCCTCGGTAGTTCTCCGCCTGCGGGCCGGTGGCCGCTTCTCGCGCCGTTCCCCGCGCCCCTCGGTAGTTCTCCGCCTGCGGCCCGGTGGCCTCTTCTCGCGCAGTTCCCCGCGCCCCTGAGGCAGGCGCTCCGCGCCACCTCCCCCAGAGGCCGCGCCCCCTGGGGCAGGAGCGCACCTCCGCCTTGGGTGGGTGGCGCGCCCTGATGGAGACAGCGCACGAAGTGCGCATCTCCAGGGGCGCGGGGAACTGCGC
>NZ_JBHVIX010000025.1:90410-130589 GCF_042799415.1 Streptomyces sp. NPDC057694 | reverse complement strand
CCCCTGAAGAGCGAGCTGCGCTCGCTTCAGGGGCGCGGGGAACTGCGCGACCAGCCACGACGGCCGTCAGCCGGGGAACGACCGGGGTCAGCCCGGGATGAGGCCGTCGTCGGAGAGCATGTCGCGGACCTCGTCGAGTGTCGCGTCCGGGGCCGGGAGGATCAGCTCGGACGGCTCCAGGGAGTCGTCCGGGAGCGGCTCGCCGAGGCGGCGCACGGCGCCGAGGAGCGCGCCGAGCGTGCGCCGGAAGCCCTCCTCGTCACCGGTCTCCATCTCGGCGAGAAGCTCGTCGTCCAGCTTGTTGAGTTCGGTGAAGTGGCTGTCGGCCAGCTTCACCTGGCCCTCCCCCATGATCCGTACGATCACGTCGGCCTCCTCAGGGCTTGCCGCTACTGCTTGTCGAAGCGCGGGGTGTCGGTCGGCTGCTGGGCCTGCTGCGGCTGACCCTGCGCGCCACCCTCGATCGCCGCTTGCGACGAGGACGGACCGCCGGCCAGCTCCTGCTTCATCCGCTGCAGCTCCAGCTCTACATCCGTACCACCGGAGAGCCGGTCCAGCTCGCTCTGGATGTCGTCCTTGGCGAGCCCGGACTGGTCGTCCAGGGCGCCGGAGGCGAGCAGCTCGTCGATGGCGCCGGCCCGCGCCTGGAGCTGGGCGGTCTTGTCCTCGGCACGCTGGATCGCCATGCCGACGTCGCCCATCTCCTCGGAGATGCCGGAGAAGGCCTCACCGATGCGGGTCTGCGCCTGGGCCGCCGTGTAGGTGGCCTTGATGGTCTCCTTCTTCGTACGGAAGGCGTCGACCTTGGCCTGCAGACGCTGGGCCGCGAGAGTGAGCTTCTCCTCCTCGCCCTGCAGCGTCTGGTGCTGCGTCTCCAGGTCCGTGACCTGCTGCTGGAGCGCGGCACGGCGCGAGAGCGCCTCGCGGGCCAGGTCCTCGCGGCCGAGCGCGAGCGCCTTGCGGCCCTGGTCCTCCAGCTTGGAGGACTGGCCCTGGAGCTGGTTCAGCTGCAGTTCCAGGCGCTTGCGGCTGGTCGCGACGTCCGCGACGCCGCGGCGCACCTTCTGCAGCAGCTCCAGCTGCTTCTGGTAGGAGTAATCGAGGGTTTCGCGCGGGTCCTCGGCCCGGTCAAGGGCCTTGTTCGCCTTCGCGCGGAAGATCATCCCCATACGCTTCATGACACCGCTCATGGGCTTCGCGCGCCCCCTTCTACTGACTGATCAAGCCGACGGTCCAGCTCCGGCACTGCGACACACCCCACAGTACGGGTCCTTCATCTATTACCGCACTGTCCAGGTGCGGATGCGCTCATCCCCAAGGACGACTGCGTACGGTCCCGCTCCGGCGCAAGGAGTAGGTGTCCCCCCAGGAGGTGTCCGGACGCACCCGGTGTGTCCCCATGTGCCTCTATGGACGCAGGGTGTTGCCGGATCGTTCCCCATGGGCCTGTGGTCCATGCACGACCACCACGTACCCTTGGCTTTTGTGTTCCGTAGCCGATCCAAGGACGACAAGGCGCCGGCCGACAAGGCCCCGGTGACCTCTCTGTCCAAAGAGACCCGTGACCCGCAGGCGCCCAAGGGCCGCCCCACGCCCAAGCGCAGCGCGGCTCAGTCGCAGCGCCGCAGCGTGGCCAACACCAAGATGTCGCCGAAGGAGGCCCGCAGCCGACAGCGCGACGAGCGGCGTTCCGCGATGGAGAAGCAGCGCGCCGCGCTCGCCAGCGGCGACGAGCGCTATCTGCCCGCCCGCGACAAGGGTCCGGTGCGGCGCTACGCCCGCGACTTCGTCGACTCGCGGTTCTGCATCGCGGAGTACTTCCTGCCGATGGCGGTGATCATCCTCGTCCTGAGCATGGTCCGCGTCGGCTCGCTGCAGAACATCGCGCTGCTGCTGTGGCTCTTCGTCATCATCGCGATCGTGGTCGACTCGGCCATCACCGGGTTCCGCCTGAAGAAGCTCCTCGCGGAGAAGTTCCCGGACCAGCGCCGCAAGGGCGCGGTCGCGTACGCCCTGATGCGCACGCTTCAGATGAAGCGGCTGCGGCTGCCCAAGCCGCAGGTCAAGCGCGGAGAGCGGCCCTGAGCACCGACGCGTTCACCGGCCGGGCGCCGGGCGCCTGGCTGGAGAAGCTGGGCGGTCTGCGCAATGTCGTACGGCAGGAACTGGTGTCCCGGCAGCTCGACGAGCAGATAGCCGGGCGCTTCCCCGTCGGGCAGCGGCTGCGGGTGCTCGACGTCGGGATGGGCCAGGGCACCCAGGCGCTGCGCCTGGCGAAGGCCGGGCACAAGGTGACCGGCGTGGACCAGGACCCCGCGATGCTCGCCGCCGCGCGGGCCGCGCTCGCCCTGGAGCCCGCGGGCGTGCAGGACCGGGTGCGGTTCGTCGAGGGCAGCGGCATGGAGACGGGCGTCCATTTCCTGCCCGGCAGTTTCGACGTCGTGCTCTGTCACGGCGTCCTGATGTACGTCGACGAGCCGGACGCGCTCCTCGCAGGACTCGCGCGGATGCTGGCGCCGGGGGGTCTGCTCTCCCTGCTCGTACGGAACGCGGACGCGCTGGCCATGCGGCCGGGTCTGGCCGGCGACTGGGTCACCGCGCTCGGCTCCTTCGACACGCTGAAGTACACCAACCGCCTCGGCCTGGACGTCCGGGCCGACCGGCTCGACGCGCTGACGGCGACCCTCGCCGGGATCGGGGCGCCGCTGCACGCCTGGTACGGGGTGCGGGTATTCACCGACCAGGCGGGCGACGCCGCGGTGGTGCCGGAGCACGGGGAGTTGCAGACGTTGCTCGCCGCCGAGGAGCGCGCCGGGCGCAGCGAGCCGTACCGGCGGGTGGCCGCGCTGCTGCATCTGTGCGGTGTGCGGGGCTGACCCCTGCGCCGCGGGGGTCCGCTGTTCGGCCGCTCAGCAGGGGCGCCCGCCCGGGGCGAACGTGACAATCCGGGCATGACTGCTTCTTCGCGTACGCGTACGCGCCTCGTGCTCCCCGCGGCCGCCATCGTCTGCTCGGCGGCGCTCGTCGGGGGCTGCTCCGACTCCGGCTCCTCGAACGCCGCGGCGTCGGGCGACGGCTCCACCACACAGGCCGCCGCGGCCTCGGGCGGCAACGACCTTCAGGACGCGTACCAGGAGGTCATCAAGGACGTCCTGCCGTCCGTCGTGCAGGTCCAGGCGTCGTCCGATCTCGGTTCCGGTGTCGTCTACGACGACAAGGGGCACATCGTGACGAACGCGCATGTGGTCGGCAACGAGAAGACGTTCAAGGTGACGACGTCGACGAGCGAGGACGAACTGACGGCGAAGCTCGTCTCCGCGTATCCGGACCAGGATCTCGCCGTCATCAAGCTGGACAAGGTGCCGGACGGGCTGAAGGCGGCGAAGTTCGGGGATTCGTCGAAGGTCGAGGTCGGGCAGATCACGCTGGCGATGGGCTCGCCGCTCGGGCTGTCGTCGAGCGTCACCCAGGGCATCGTGTCGGCGACCGGCCGGACCGTGAGCGAGGGGCGCTCGGGCGGCGGCACCGGCGCGACCATCGCCAACATGGTGCAGACGTCTGCGGCGATCAACCCCGGCAACAGCGGGGGCGCCCTGGTCGGCCTGGACAGCAAGGTCATCGGCATTCCCACGCTGGCGGCGACCGACCCCGACCTCGGGGACAGCACCGCGCCGGGCATCGGGTTCGCGATCCCCGCGTCGACGGTGACGGACATCGCCGACCAGATCGTCAAGGACGGCAAGGTGACCGACTCCGGGCGGGCCGAGCTGGGCATCACCGCGCGCGTGGTCGTCGACGGTGACCTTCGGGCGGCCGGGGTGTCGGTGGTCTCCGTGACCGACGGCGGGCCCGCCGACAAGGCCGGGCTGCGCGCCGGTGACGTCATCACTGCCTTGGGCGACGAGAAGATCACCACGATGACCTCGCTCCAGGAGGCCCTGGCCGACGAGAAGCCGGGCGACAAGGTCAAGGTGACCTTCACCCGCGACGGCACCGAAAAATCGGCCGACGTCACCCTCGGGGAGATGTAAAAAGCGCCCCGTAAGGGGCGCGGGGAACTGCGCGAGCAACCACGACGAAAGCCGCAGACGCGTCTGCTCATGTACCGAGCAGACGCGTCTGCTCATGTACCGAGCAGACGCGTCTGCGGCTTTTCTGTGGCTGAGCGCGCCCACGCGGCGGAGCCGCAAATCGACACAGCCCCGCGCCCCTGTCGGGGCTCTAAGCGGAAGCGTCCTCGGCGTGAAGGCTCATCGGGCCGTAGATCTCGTTGGTCTCCTCGAAGAGGGTGACCTGGTCGGCGCCGCCCTCCGCGAGTTCCTTCCAGTACTCCCCGATCCAGGACTCCGCGTCACCCTGGGTGGGAAACTCCTCCGGCTGCACCGCCGGAGGCACCTCCGTCCCGTCGGACTTTTCGAACCGCCACGTCCACGCCGCCATGTCAGCCTCCCGGTATCGGATGTCCGATGCGCGATGTCTCTGGAAGCCTAGCCGGGCGCGCGGCAGCCGAAGCCGCGCGGGAGGATCTTCCTGTGGAACTGACACTGCTCGGCACCGGTGCCCCCGAAGGACTGCCCCGCCCCGACTGCCCGTGCGCCGCCTGCGCGGGCGCGCTCGGCGCGGACGCCCGTGGCGCGACGGCGCTGCTGATCGACAAGGCGCTGCTGCTCGATCTGACGCCGGGCGCGGTGTTCGTCGCCGCCCGCGCGGGGCACAGCCTCGCCGGGGTGCGGCAGGTGCTGCTCTCGCATCCGCACGACGGGCCCGCCGTGGAGGTGCCCGCCGGGCTGCCGCAGCCGGTGCGGGTGCCGGACGGGCGCGAGCTGGCGCTGATCAGCGGGCACCGGGTGCGGGCGCTCGCCCTCGACGCCCCCGGCACCGGCTACGAGGTGACCGGACCCGACGGTGAGCGGGTGCTGTATCTGCCGCCGGGGGCCGCGCCCGCCGGGCTCGACGAGGCGCGGGCACCGTACGACATGGTGCTCGCCGATGTGGTGGGGCGGCCGGACGCGCTGGCGCGGCTGCGGGCCGTCGGCGCCGTCGGGCCGACCACGGACGTCGTCGCCGTGCACCTCGGGCACGACGTGCCGCCGGGCGCCGAGCTGCCCCGGCGGCTCGCGGCGGTCGGCGCCCGCGCGGTGCCGGACGGGACGACGCTGGACGTCGGCGCGTACGAGGACGTGCCGGACGTGCCGCGCAGGACGCTGGTCCTCGGGGGTGCCCGGTCGGGCAAGTCGGTCGAGGCCGAGCGGCGCCTGGAGGCGTTCCCCGATGTGCTGTACGTGGCGACGGGCGGCACCCGGGGCGGCGACGCCGAGTGGGCGCAGCGGGTCGGCGCGCACCGGGAGCGGCGGCCCGGGTCGTGGCGGACCGCCGAGACCTGCGATCTCGAACCGCTGCTCGCCGACACCTCGGACACCGCCCCGCTGCTCATCGACTGCCTGTCGCTGTGGCTGACGTACGCCATGGACGAGGTCGGGGCCTGGGACGACGCCGAGTGGACGGGCGGCGGCGAGAAGGCGCTGCGGGAGCGGGTGGCCGCGCTGGTGGCCGCCGTGCGGTGCACCCGGCGCACGGTCGTGGCCGTCTCGAACGAGGTGGGGTCGGGGATCGTGCCCGCCACCGCCTCCGGGCGGCGCTACCGCGACGAGCTGGGCCGGCTGAACGCCGCGTTCGCCGCCGAGTGCGAGCACGTCCTGCTCGTCGTCGCCGGGCAGGCCCTCGCGCTGCGCGGCTGACGCGGAGCCGGGCGGGTCAGGACGGGTCGGGGTTGCGGCGCGCGACGACCCGGTACGCGTTGGAGAAGCCGGTGCGGCCGGCCGGCGGGGCGAGGAGCCGGTCGGCCGCATGGGCGGCGAGGACCGCGGGGGTGCTCGCGTACGTCAGGGCCCGGCGCAGCCCGCGCTGGAAGTCGCTGGGGGCCTTGGTGCGCCACGGGTCGTCGGCGGCGGGCAGCCAGTGGCCGAGGAACAGCGCGCAGGCCGCCGTCAGATCGAGCGGCTGATGGGGTTCGCGGCGGTCGACGGCGACGACCGTGTAGCCGAGGGCGGCCAGTTCGGTGCGCAGGTTGGCGAGCGGGATGAGGTGCAGGTGCTGCGGCTGGAAGTACGAGACCCACCACTTCCCGAGCAGCTTCGCGTAGCGGCTCTCGGGGTCGGGCAGTTCGATCATGAGGTGGCCGCCGGGGCGCAGGACGCGGTGGGCGGCCTTGAGTTCCTCGCGCGGGTCGAGGGAGTGCTCCAGGTAGTGGAACATGCTCATCGCGTCGTAGCGGCCCGCGAGGCGGGGCGCGAGTTCGGTGAGGAAGCCGCGGTGGGCCTCCTCGACGCGGCCGGCCCTGCGGCCCTCCTCGACGGCGTCACCGATGTCGAGGCCGTCGAACGCGGTGTAGGGCAGGACGTCCTTGGCGACGGCCGGGAAGTGGCACGGCCCGGTGCCGACGTCGAGCCAGGCCTCCGGTTCGATGTGCCGGAACATGGCGCGGGCGGCGGCCCGGTGGCGCTTGGCGGAGGTGGGGGCGGCGAAGATCTTCCCGGCGTGGCCGGCGCGCAGGCCGTCGTAGAAGTCCCGGTAGTAGAAGTTCAGGCCCTCGGGGGTCAGGCGGGGGTTCTGGAAGGAGTGGTCGCAGGCCCGGCACTGGTCGACGGTGAACGTGCCGGGCTTGTGCTGGAGGAGGTCCGTGGTGCGCAGCCGGGTGCGCAGCTTCGTGGAGCCGCACCAGGGGCAGTCGGGGCGGCGCGGCTCGTGGAAGCGTTCGGTGCCCCGGGCGAGTTCGGTGAGGTAGGCGGGGCGGCGCTCGGCCACGGCCTGGGCTGTCGGGGGCATGGGACTCCTTCGGCTCCACGGGCACGGGCGGGACGGCGGCCGCGATACGACAGCGCGGTACGACACCGCGGTACGAAAATCCGAACGGCGATCCGATACGAAAGGGAACGTAAGGGATCACCAGCGGCCTTTCAATGACGCTGCGGGGTCGACACATCGCATGGCGTAACCGGCCGCGCGGGGGCCCCTCGGCGCCTGCTCCCGCCCCGGCCGGGACAGCCGGAACTCCGGGCGATCGGGGCCGGTACTGTTCGGCGAATGAGCTCGCTGAATCTCGACGACTTCACCGACCTGATCGAGCGCCCCGACGGCGGTATGCGCCGCGACGCCGAGGAGCGCAGGGCGCGCTTCGCCGTGCCGCCCGGTGCGCTCGGCCGCCTGGACGAGCTGGGCGAATGGCTCTCGGCCGCCCAGGGCGCCGTGCCCGTGCGGCCGGTCGCGCAGGCGCGCGTGATCGTCTTCGCGGGCGATCACGGAGTGGCGGGTCTCGGCGTGTCGAAGCGGGCCGCCGGCACCGCGGCGGAGCTGGTGCGCGAGGCCGTCGAGGGCGGCTCCGCGGGCGCGGTGCTCGCGCGCCGGCTGGGCGTCGGCGTGCGGATCGTCGACCTGTCGCTCGACTGCGAGCCGGGCGAGCTGCCCGAGTCCGTGGAGAACCGGCGGGTGCGGCGCGGCTCCGGCAGCATCGACACCGAGGACGCGCTCACGCTGGAGGAGGCCGAGCAGGCGTTCCGCGCGGGCATGGCCGTCGCCGACGAGGAGGCCGACTCCGGTACGGATCTGGTGGTGCTCGGCGATCTCAGCGTCGGCGGTACGACGGCGGCGGCCACGCTCATCGCCGCGCTGTGCGGCACGGACGCCTCCGTCGTCACCGGGCGCGGCGGCGACCCCATCGACGACCTGGCCTGGATGCGCAAGTGCGCGGCCGTCCGCGACGCGCTGCGCCGGGCACGGCCGGTCCTCGGCGACCAGTTGCAGCTGCTCGCGACGGTGGGCGGCGCCGATCTCGCGGCCGCGACCGGTTTCCTGCTCCAGTGCGCGGTGCGCCGTACGCCGGTGATCCTGGACGGCGTCGTCTCCGCGGCCTGCGCGCTGGTCGGCCAGCGCGTCGCGTTCCGCGCGCCGGACTGGTGGCTGGCGGGCCAGACCAGCGGCGAGCCCGCGCAGGCCAAGGCGCTGGACCGGATGGCCATGGAGCCGATGCTCGACCAGGGTGTCAAGGTGGGCGGCGGCGCGGGTGCGCTCCTCGCCCTTCCCCTGGTCCAGGCCGCGGCGGCCCTCGCCGCCGAACTCCCCGAGGCCCAGTAGGGGCGCGGGGAACTGCGCGAGCAACCACGACGAAAGCCGCAGACGCATCTGCCCGGTACATGAGCAGACGCGTCTGCGGCTTTTATGCGGTTGCTCGCGCCCCTGACGGGGCTGAGGACAAATCACCCAATAAGCTCCCAGCATGGGCCCCGCACGGACAAGCACACTCACTTCACGTCGCGCCGCGAGTTTCACCGTCTGGTACCTGCGGATCGTCACCTGCATCAATCTGCTGAGTGCCGTGTGGGTCTCGTTCGGCAACGACCTCCGGCGCCACAACTCGGAGAACTACTTCACCCCCTACCTGCTCGCCGCAGGCTTCTCGTCGGCGGTCGTCGCCTGGTTCCTGGCCATCACGATGCGCCGCCGCAAGCGCGCGGCCTGGATCCTCAACCTCGTACTGAGCGGCCTGTTCCTCCTGCTGTTCGCCCTCGTGATGGTCTTCCCCGAGGTCCGGCAGTACGCGCAGAACTGGATCTCGCTGGTGCTGACGGCGGCGTTCGTCGTCGCCCTCCTCCTCGGACGGCGCGAGTTCTACGCGAAGGGCGACCGCTCCAACGCGAAGCTGGCGGCGGCCGTCGCGGTCGGCGGGCTCCTGGTGACGTCACTGTTCGCGACGTTCCTGGTGACGGTCACCAACCACGCGCACGACCCGCACCGTTCGACGTTCCTGGAGCGCTGGCGCTACGGCACGCTGCGGCTGATCTCGGTCGCCACCGACGACTCCCGCTTCCCCGGCATCGCCACCCCGAACTGGGTCAACGTCGTCATCAACATCCTCTCCACGGCCCTGCTGATCGCCGTCGTCTACGCCGCGTTCCGCTCCCGCCGCGCCGTCGACCTGCTCACCACCGACGACGAGGCGCGGCTGCGCGCCCTGCTCGGCAAGGAGGGCGAGCGCGACTCGCTGGGCTACTTCGCGTTGCGCCGCGACAAGAGCGTCGTGTGGTCGCCGACCGGGAAGGCCGCGGTGACGTACCGGGTGGTCGGCGGGGTGTCGCTGGCCTCCGGCGACCCGATCGGCGATCCCGAGGCCTGGCCCGGCGCGATCGAGCCGTGGCTCGCCGAGGCGCGGGCGCACGGCTGGCTGCCCGCGGTGATGGGCGCGAGCGAGGAAGCGGGCACCATCTACGCCCGGCACGGCCTCGACGCCCTCGAACTCGGTGACGAGGCCATCGTCGAGACGGCCGACTTCACCCTCGAAGGACGGGCCATGCGCACCGTCCGCCAGGCCTACAACCGCGTCAAGCGCGCGGGCTACACGGTCCGCGTCCGCCGCCACGAGGACATCCCGGCCGAGGAACTGGCGTACCTCCTCAAGCGCGCCGACGACTGGAGGGACGGCGCCACCGAACGCGGCTTCTCCATGGCGCTCGGCCGGCTGGGCGACCCGGGCGACGGACAGTGCATGATGCTCGAATGCACCGACGGGGAGGGCGAGTTGAAGGCGTTGCTCTCCTTCGTGCCCTGGGGCCCGCACGGACTGTCCCTCGATCTGATGCGCCGTGACCGCGACGCCGAGAACGGCCTGATGGAGTTCATGGTGATCGAACTCCTCCAGCACGCACCCGAGATCGAGATCACTCAGGTCTCGCTCAACTTCGCCATGTTCCGCTCCGTCTTCGAACGTGGCGCGCGACTCGGCGCGGGCCCGGTGCTGCGCCTGTGGCGTGCGCTGCTCAGCTTCTTCTCGCGGTGGTGGCAGATCGAATCGCTGTACCGGGCCAACGCCAAGTACCGGCCCATCTGGGAGCCCCGCTTCCTGCTCTTCGAAAAGAGCGCCGACCTGCCGCGCATCGGCCTGGCGTCGGCCCGCGCCGAGGGCTTCCTCGAAGTGCCCGGACTGCCGAAACGGCTGGGCCGCCGGTGAAGGAAGCGGCCCGCGCGGAGTGGGGTCCGCTGTACAGAGCCGTCCGCGACGGGCTCGCCGCGCGCCGCCTGCGGGCTATCCCGCTGACCCTGGCCGCGGTCTGCCTGACGGCGCTTTTCCAGTACGTGCAGAACCAGTCCTGGGGCTATCGGATCGTGCAGGACATCGGCGCGGTGCGGGCCGAGGACCCGCTGCCGGTCGCCCTGCTGCGCACCCCGCTGTCGCTGTTCGTCCCCGCCCTCGACCTGCCCGTGTGGGGCGCGCTCGTCCAGATCCTGGTGGTCTTCGGGATCGCGGAGATCTGTCTGGGGCGCCCGCGCACCCTGCTCATCGCGTACGCGGCCACGCTGGGCGGCACGCTGTTCGCGCGCCTGGCCATCGGCGCCGGCTGGCTGCCCGCGTCCGACGCGCGGATCGTCGACACCGGCCCGTCGGCGGCCGTGGTCGGGCTCGCGGTGTACGTGTGCTGGCGCTACCGGGCGCGGTTCACCTGCGCGGTCGTCGTCGCCACGATGGTCGTCGAGTGCGCGGTCAAACCGAACCTCGCGGGCTGGGAGCATCTGGCCGCGATCGCCGCCGTCCTCATCGTGTGCGCGGCTCGCTCGTCGGTTCGCGGAAGCCGCCGACCAGATCCTGGAAGCGCCGGCTGATCCGCAGCCAGCGGCGGTCGTGCTTGTAGGCCCGCAGGATCGAGCGGGCCCGCGCCCGGTGCCGGCGGCGGTACCAGCGGCGGGCCCAGGCGGAGTCGGGCCGGGCCAGGCGGATCGCACCCCACCAGGCGACGAACGGCACCAGGACGCCCACGAGCGCCATCCGCGGTTTGCCCTTGAGCATGGTCACCACCACGAACAGGAAGTTCAGGGTGAGCGTGACGATCAGGGCCGCCCGGTCCTGCTGCTCGTCCTGCGTCATGTCGTCGACGCCGAGCGGCGAGAACCCGCTCACGACCAGGCCGCCGAGGGCCGCCGCGAGCACCACCACCTCGACGCTCTGCCGCCCCTGGTCGGTCCAGTAGACGTCGTCCAGGTGCAGGACGAGCGCGAACTCGTCGAGCACCAGGCCCGCCCCGACCCCGAACACGACGGCGAAGAGGCATGCGCCGAAGCCGTGCCGGTCGCTGCCCACCGCGCCGAACCCGCCGACGACCATGAGCACGATGCCGGGCACCACGTGGTGGATGTGCAGCCCGCCCGGCGAGATGTCGCGGAACGGGCCGCGGCCCGCCCGGATCAGCCGGGTGACCGTACGGGTGATCAGGAACGTGGCGATGAACGTGACCAGTGCGAGGAGCACCGGCAGCTTCCCCGGTTCCGTGATGTTGCGGTTCCACCAGTCGCCCATGGGCCCATCCTGCTCGCGGCGGGCGGGCGCCGCCCGCCCTGTGGTCCACCCCGGGTAATCTCCCCCGGTGTCCGCAACGAACCCCCGCGCCTCCCTCGCCGACGGCATCCGTTTCGCCTTCGGCACCCTGACCGTGCTGCCCGTCCGGGTCACCCGCTGGGACCGCGCGGCGGCCCGCGCCGGAATGCTGTCCGCTCCGCTCGCGGGCCTGGTCGTCGGTCTCTGCGCGGGCGCGCTCGGGGCGGCGCTGTCCTTCCTCGGCGCGGGCGCCCTGCTCTGCGCGGTCGCCTCCGTCGCGGTGCCGGCCGTCCTCACGCGGGGCCTGCATCTGGACGGGCTCGCGGACGTCGCGGACGGGCTCGGCAGCGGCAAGCCTCCGGCGGACGCCCTGGCCATCATGAAGCAGTCGGACATCGGGCCGTTCGGTGTCGTCACGCTGGTCCTCGTGCTGCTCGCGCAGGTCGCCGTGCTGGCGCAGTTGTTCGCGGAGTCGTGGACGCGGGGGGCCGTGGCGGCGGCCGTGTGTGCGGTGACGGCCCGTCTCGCGCTGACGTTCGCGTCGCGGGTGGGGGTGCCGGCCGCCCGTCCGGAGGGGCTGGGCGCCGCCGTCGCCGAGACCGTGTCCCGGCGGGGCGCGCTGATCGCCGGGATCGTGGTCGTCGCGGTGGTCGCGGGGCTCTCGTGGCAGGGGGGTGCGGCGGTCGTACTCGGCTGTGGGGCCGGGGAGTTGATGCTGCGGCGGTGTGTTGTGCGGTTCGGTGGGGTGACCGGGGATGTCTTCGGCGCCGTCGCCGAGGTTGCCGGGACGGCGGCGCTGGTGGTCCTGGCCTTCTGAACGTGCGCGCACCTTGCGTGCCTGGGCCGGTCGGCCACCCGCGGCCCGGTGACCGCTTCTCGCGCAGTTCCCCGCGCCCCTGGGTTGTTTGCCAGCTGACGGCCGGTGGCCGCTTCTCGCGCAGTTCCCCGCGCCCCTGGGTTGTTTGCCAGCTGACGGCCGGTGGCCGCTTCTCGCGCAGTTCCCCGCGCCCCTGAGGCAGGCGCTTCGCGCCGCCTCCCCCTGAGGCTGCGCTACGCGCGCCTCCACCCGAGGCAGGGGGACGCGTCCACCCGAGGCAGGGGGGCGCGCCTCCACCGGGGCAAGGGGCACGCCTCCAGCCGAGGCAGATGGCGCACCGCCCCTGGAGATCGCGCACGAAGTGCGCATCTCCAGGGGCGCGGGGAACTGCGCGACCAGCCCCCACCGGGCCGCACGCAAACGACAACCCGATAAGGGGCGCGGGGAACTGCGCGAGAAGCGGTCGCCGGGCCGCGCCCTGCCGACGACGCAACAGAGGCGCGGGGAACTGCGCGGGCACCCCGCGCGGGCTCTCCGACCTCGGCGGCGCGTTTCGGCCGACGCGGCGTAGGCTCGGGCGAGGGCCATACAACCCCATGGGCCCGGCAACGATGCCAGCCCCACCGATGAAAGAGAGACCTCACCACCGTGACTGCTCTGACTCTCAGCACCGCCGCGGCCGCCGG
The DNA here is from genome assembly GCF_042799415.1 of Streptomyces sp. NPDC057694. NCBI lineage: Bacteria > Bacillati > Actinomycetota > Actinomycetes > Kitasatosporales > Streptomycetaceae > Streptomyces > Streptomyces sp. NPDC057694. The sequence continues at coordinate 117,727 of NZ_JBHVIX010000025.1, read as the reverse complement.
CCTGCGCGCCGACGCGATCGTCGTCGGTATCGCGAAGGGTGCCGCCGGCCCGGTCGTCGCCCCCGGCGCCGAGGCCGTCGACAAGGCGTACGACGGCAAGCTCGCCTCCGTCCTGGAGACCCTCGGGGCCACCGGCGCCGAGGGCGAGGTGACCAAGGTCCCCGCGCCCTCCGGGTTCAAGGCGCCGGTCGTGCTGGCGGTCGGTCTCGGCAGCGAGCCCGAGAAGGACGAGATCTACGAGGCCGACGCGCTGCGCCGCGCCGCCGGTGTCGCCTCCCGCGCGCTCAGCGGCTCGAAGAAGGCCGCGTTCGCGCTGCCCGTCGAGGACGCCGAGGACGCCGGTGCGATCGCGGAGGGCGCGCTGCTGGGCGCGTACTCCTTCGACGCCTACAAGGACATGGCCGCCAAGGGGTCGGACCCGAAGAGCGACGCCAAGGCGCCGCTCGCCGAGATCGCCCTCCTCGGCGGCAAGCCGCGCGACAAGGCGTTCAAGGCCGAGATCGAGCGTGCCCTCGCCCTCGCCGAGGAGCTGAACCGCGCCCGCGACCTGATCAACACCCCGCCGAACGACCTGAACCCGGAGGCCTTCGCCGCCGTCGCCACGGCCGCGGGCAAGGAGCACGGCCTCAAGGTCCAGGTGCTCGACGTGAAGGCGCTGGAGAAGGGCGGCTACGGCGGCATCCTCGGCGTCGGCGCCGGTTCCGCCGCGGGTCCCCGCCTGGTGAAGATCTCCTACTCGGCAGGCCGCGGCAAGAAGCACCTCGCCTACGTCGGCAAGGGCATCACGTACGACTCGGGCGGCATCTCGCTGAAGCCGGCCGGGCACAACGAGACGATGAAGTGCGACATGGCCGGCGCCGCCGCCGTGTTCGCCGCCGTCGTCACCGCGGCCCGCCTGAAGCTCGACGTCAACGTGACGGGCTGGCTGGCGCTCGCCGAGAACATGCCGTCCGGCTCCGCCACCCGTCCGGGCGACGTGCTGCGCATGTACTCCGGCAAGACCGTCGAGGTCCTCAACACGGACGCCGAGGGCCGTCTGGTGCTGGCCGACGCGATCGCCAAGGCCTCCGAGGAGACCCCGGACGCGATCGTCGACGTGGCGACGCTGACCGGCGCGATGGTGCTGGCGCTGGGCAACCGCACCTTCGGCATCATGGCCAACGACGAGGCGTTCCGTACGTCGATCCACGAGGTCGCCGAGGAGGTCGGCGAGCCGTCCTGGCCGATGCCGCTCCCGGCCCACCTGGTCAAGGGCATGGACTCCCCGACCGCCGACATCGCCAACATGGGCGAGCGGATGGGCGGCGGCCTGGTCGCCGGTCTGTTCCTGAAGGAGTTCGTCGGCGAGGGCATCACCTGGGCCCACCTCGACATCGCGGGCCCGGCCTTCAACGAGGGCGGCCCGTTCGGCTACACGCCGAAGGGCGGCACCGGTTCCGCGGTCCGCACGCTGGTCCGGCTCGCCGAGCGCACCGCCGCCGGCGACCTCGGCTGAGGCAGCAGCGACTGGTGACAGCCCCGGGGCGAACCCCCGGGGCTGTTCGCTTTCGACGAAATCCGCAGGTATGACGTCCTTGTCACTCGCGTTTGCGGTGTAACAGGGGTCTCACCGCCCGGCCCGACGTCCCGCATGCCTTCGACAAGTGCGAGGATGGGGGCGGCAGGACAGGGCCCCACCCGAGGGCCGAAGAACGAGCGGCCGCACACCAGCCGCCGCCCGGTCGCTGAAGACCGGCGTACGGCGCACATGCATGGAGGACGTGACGTGGCGAACGACGCCAGCACCGTTTTCGACCTAGTGATCCTCGGCGGTGGCAGTGGCGGTTACGCCGCGGCCCTGCGCGGAGCGCAGCTGGGCCTGGACGTCGCCCTGATCGAGAAGAACAAGGTCGGCGGTACCTGCCTGCACGTCGGCTGCATCCCCACCAAGGCGCTTCTGCACGCCGGTGAGATCGCCGACCAGGCCCGAGAGTCCGAGCAGTTCGGCGTGAAGGCCACCTTCGAGGGCATCGACATGCCCGCCGTGCTGCGGTACAAGGACGAGGTCATCTCCGGCCTCTACAAGGGCCTGCAGGGGCTCATCGCCTCCCGCAAGGTGACGTACATCGAGGGTGAGGGCAAGCTCTCCTCCCCGACGTCCGTGGATGTCAACGGCCAGCGCATCCAGGGCCGCCACGTGCTCCTCGCGACCGGCTCCGTGCCGAAGTCGCTGCCGGGCCTGGAGATCGACGGCAACCGCGTCATCTCCTCGGACCACGCGCTGACGCTGGACCGGGTTCCGAAGTCCGCGGTCATCCTGGGCGGCGGCGTCATCGGCGTCGAGTTCGCCTCGGCGTGGAAGTCCTTCGGCACCGACGTCACCATCGTCGAGGGCCTCAAGCACCTCGCCCCGCTCGAGGACGAGAACAGCTCCAAGCTTCTTGAGCGGGCGTTCCGCAAGCGCGGCATCAAGTTCAACCTCGGCACGTTCTTCGAGAAGGCCGAGTACACGCAGGACGGCGTCCGCGTCACCCTCGCCGACGGCAAGACCTTCGAGGCCGAGGTACTCCTCGTCGCCATCGGTCGTGGCCCCGTCTCGGCCGGTCTCGGCTACGAGGAGCAGGGCGTCGCGATGGACCGCGGCTACGTCCTGGTCGACGAGTACATGCAGACCAACGTGCCGACGATCTCGGCCGTCGGTGACCTCGTCCCGACGCTCCAGCTCGCGCACGTCGGCTTCGCAGAGGGCATCCTGGTGGCGGAGCGGCTGGCCGGTATCAAGACCGTGCCGATCGACTACGACGGTGTGCCGCGGGTGACGTACTGCCACCCGGAGGTCGCCTCCGTCGGTATCACCGAGGCCAAGGCCAAGGAGATCTACGGCGCGGACAAGGTCGTCGCTCTGAAGTACAACCTGGCGGGCAACGGCAAGTCCAAGATCCTCAAGACCGCGGGCGAGATCAAGCTCGTCCAGGTCAAGGACGGTGCCGTGGTCGGCGTCCACATGGTCGGCGACCGCATGGGCGAGCAGGTCGGCGAAGCCCAGCTGATCTACAACTGGGAAGCGCTGCCCGCCGAGGTCGCCCAGCTCATCCACGCCCACCCGACGCAGAACGAGGCGCTCGGCGAGGCCCACCTGGCGCTCGCGGGCAAGCCGCTGCACTCGCACGACTGAGCCCCGCCCCCGTCGCAACCGGGCGCGACGACCGACCACCAGACTTCCGCACTGCGTTGCCGCGCACTGCACATCGTTAAGGAGCAACAGAAACCATGGCGGTTTCCGTATCCCTTCCGGCGCTCGGTGAGAGCGTCACCGAGGGCACTGTCACCCGCTGGCTCAAGGCGGAGGGCGAGCGCGTCGAGGTCGACGAGCCGCTGCTCGAGGTCTCGACCGACAAGGTCGACACCGAGATCCCCTCCCCCGCTGCCGGTGTCCTGGCCTCCATCAAGGTCGCCGAGGACGAGACGGTCGAGGTCGGCGCAGAGCTGGCCGTCATCGACGACGGCTCGGGCGCCCCCGCCCCCCAGGAGGCCCCGCAGCAGGCCGCCCCCGCCGCCGAGGCCCCGGCCCCTGCCCAGGAGCAGCCCGCCCCCGCGCAGGAGGCCCCTGCCGCCCCCGCTGCCTCCGGCGGTTCCGCCGAGGGCACCGACGTGACGCTGCCCGCCCTGGGCGAGTCCGTCACCGAGGGCACCGTGACCCGCTGGCTGAAGGAGGTCGGCGAGGAGGTCGCGGAGGACGAGCCGCTGCTCGAGGTCTCGACCGACAAGGTCGACACCGAGATCCCCTCCCCTGTCGCCGGCGTTCTCCTGGAGATCGTCGTCGGTGAGGACGAGACCGCCGAGGTCGGCGCCAAGCTCGCCGTCATCGGTGCTCCCGGTGCCGCTCCGGCCGCCGCCGCCCCGGCTGCTCCGGCCGCCCCGGCCCCGGCTCAGGAGGCCCCGGCCGCGCCTGCCGCCCCGGCGCAGCCCGCCGCTCCGGCTCCGGCTCCGGCCCCCGCGGCTCCGGCCGCTCCGGCCGCCGCCGCCCCGGCTCCGGCCCAGCCGGCCGCCCCGGCCCCCGCGCCGGCGCAGCCCGCCGCCCCGGCCGCTCCGGCCAAGCCCGCCGCCACCCCGGCGGACGACGGCGCCTACGTGACCCCGCTGGTGCGCAAGCTCGCGTCCGAGCAGGGCGTGGACCTGTCCACCGTCCAGGGTTCCGGCGTCGGTGGCCGGATCCGCAAGCAGGACGTCATCGCCGCCGCCGAGGCCGCGAAGGCGAAGGCCCCGGCCGCTGCCCCGGCCGCCGCCGCCGCGCCGAAGGCCCCGACCCTGGAGGCCTCGCCCCTGCGCGGCCAGACGGTCAAGCTGCCGCGCATCCGCAAGGCCATCGCGGACAACATGCACAAGGCGCTGCAGGAGCAGGCTCAGCTGTCCTCGGTCATCGAGGTCGACATCACCAAGCTGATGAAGCTCCGCAACAAGGCCAAGGACGGCTTCGCCGCCCGCGAGGGCGTCAAGCTCTCCCCGATGCCGTTCTTCGTCAAGGCCGCCGTCCAGGCGCTGAAGGCCCACCCGGTCATCAACGCCCGCCTGAACTACGACGAGGGCACCATCACCTACTTCGACTCCGAGAACGTCGGCATCGCCGTCGACTCGGAGAAGGGCCTGATGACCCCGGTCATCAAGGGTGCCGGTGACCTGAACATCGCGGGCATCGCCAAGAAGACCGCGGAGCTGGCCAACAAGGTCCGCACGAACAAGATCGCCCCGGACGACCTGTCGGGCGCCACCTTCACGATCTCCAACACGGGCTCGCGCGGTGCGCTCTTCGACACGGTCATCGTCCCGCCGAACCAGGTCGCCATCCTGGGCATCGGTGCCACGGTCAAGCGCCCGGTCGTCATCTCGGACCCGGAGCTCGGTGACACGATCGCCGTCCGTGACATGACGTACGTGACGCTCTCCTACGACCACCGTCTGGTGGACGGCGCGGACGCCGCCCGCTACCTGACCACGGTCAAGCAGATCCTCGAGGCCGGCGAGTTCACCGCCGAGCTGGGTCTGTAAGCAGCAGCTTCACCAGCGACGAGGCCCCCGTCCGGAGTTCCGCTCCGGACGGGGGCCTCGTCGTGTCCGCACCACGGTTGCGTGCCGCCGCAGCAGAATGGTCGCGCGCACGCCGGGCACGTCTCTGTAACCGGCATCACCCGTGGCAAGGGCGACGGTGCCCTTTCTGTCCAGGGGCCCGGCCGTATTGTCTAAGGGTCCCTGCCGAGCCACCGGGTCCGTACAGCCAAGGAGCCCCCCATGACCGCGCCCGTCATCCACTCGCTGCGCGAACAGATCCGCGAGCACATCGTGGAGGGGATCGTCAGCGGCCGCTGGAAGCCGGGCGAGCGGATCGTGGAGCGCCGCATCGCCACCGAGCTGGAGGTCAGCCAGACGCCCGTACGGGAGGCGCTGCGCGAGCTGGAGTCGCTGCGGCTGATCGAGTCGGCGCCGAACAAGGGCGTGCGCGTACGGAACCTCTCCGCGGCGGATCTGGAGGAGAGCTACCCGGTGCGTGCGGGCCTGGAGGCCATCGCGGCCGAGCTGGCCGCCGAGCGGCTCGCCGGGGACTGCTCGGCCCTTGAGCCGCATGTCGCCGCGTTGTACGTCGCCGACCGGGAGACCGACGGGACCGCTCAGGTGCGGCACACCGTCGGTTTTCACCGGGAGATGGTGCGGGCCGCGGGGAACTCGGTGCTGCTGCACACCTGGGAGGGGCTCGGGATCGAGGTGTTCACGGCGTTGTCCATCCGGTGGCTGGGGACGGTTCAGCAGTCGTACGCCGAGGAGCACGCCGATCTCGTTTCCGCTTTTCAGCGGCGGGATCCTGATATCGCGGCGCTGGTCAAGGCGCATGTTCTGGGGTGTGCTCCGCGCGCGTGAGCTGCGTCTCGTCTGCCGTGTGCGGTGCGTCGCAGGGTGATCGCCGTGTGTGGCTGATCGCGCCCACGCGACGGAGTCGCACATGTCACAGCCCCGCACCCCCGGAGGGGCACTGCGTGCCCTCCATCAGGGCACGCTGTGCCTACTTTCTTGATCTGAAGAGGTTTTGCCCTTCAACCCTTTGATCGATCATCGATCAGGGAGTTACAGTCGCCGACGGGTCCCCACCGGGACCTCGCCCTGTCCTGCCAAAGACAAAGGGCACCCAACCCCACCCCCTTCGACTCAGGAAGGCGTGCGGCGACTATGACCGACCCCATGCGCATCCAGCCGAGCGAGCTCGACCAGCTCCCGGACCGCGACCCCGAGGAGACCGCCGAATGGCAGGCCTCCCTGGACGCCGTTACCCAGGCGGCCGGGCCGCACCGTGCCGCGCAGCTGATGCGGCGCACGCTGGAGCGCGGCGAGGCCGGCGGCCTGCCGCTGCCCAAGCTCCTGTCGACCGAGTACATCAACTCGATCCCCACCTCCGCCGAGCCGGACTTCCCCGGTGACGAGGAGCTGGAAGCCAAGATCACCGCGTACAACCGCTGGAACGCGGCCGCGATGGTGACCCGTGGCAGCAAGCACGGCGTCGGCGGCCACATCGCCACCTTCGCGTCGGCCGCCTGGCTGTACGAGACCGGCTTCAACCACTTCTTCCGCGGGAAGGAGGGCGACGGCTCCGGCGACCAGCTGTACATCCAGGGCCACGCCTCCCCCGGCATCTACGCCCGCGCCTTCCTCGACGGCCGCCTCTCCGAGGCGCAGCTCGACAACTTCCGCCGCGAGGCGGGGGGCAACGGCCTGCCGTCGTACCCGCACCCGCGCCGCCTTCCGTGGCTGTGGGAGTTCCCGACCGTGTCCATGGGCCTCGGCCCGCTGTCCGCGATCTACCAGGCGCGGTTCAACCGCTACCTGACCGCGCGGAACATCAAGGACACCTCGAACTCGCACGTCTGGGCCTTCCTCGGCGACGGCGAGATGGACGAGCCCGAGTCGACCTCGGCGCTCACGCTCGCCGCCCGCGAGGGTCTCGACAACCTGACCTTCGTCATCAACTGCAACCTGCAGCGCCTGGACGGCCCGGTCCGTCCGAACTTCCGCGTCGTGCAGGAGCTCGAGGCGCAGTTCCGCGGCTCCGGCTGGAACGTCATCAAGTCGATGTGGGGCAACGCGTGGGACGAGCTGTTCCAGCTCGACACCACCGGCGCGCTCCAGGAGCGGCTCCGTGAGGTCCCGGACGCCCAGTTCCAGACGTACCAGACGCGCGACGTCGCCTACATCCGCGAGAACTTCTTCGGCACCAGCCCGGCGCTGATCGAGCTCGCGAAGGTGCTGTCCGACGACAAGATCTCCGAGTGCTTCCACGTCTCGCGCGGCGGCCACGAGCCCCGCAAGGTGTACGCGGCGTACCGCGCGGCCGTCGAGCACAAGGGCGCGCCGACCGTGATCCTCACGCAGACCGTGAAGGGCTTCACGCTCGGCAAGGGCTTCGAGTCGAAGAACGCCAACCACCAGATGAAGAAGCTGACGATCGACGAGTTCAAGGGGATGCGTGACCTCCTTGACCTGCCGATCCCGGACAGCCGCTTCGAGGACGGTGTCGTTCCGTACGCGCGTCCCGCCGAGGGCTCGCCCGAGCTGCGCTACCTCGCCGAGCGCCGTGCCGCCCTCGGTGGCCCGGCCCCGGCCCGCCGTACGCAGCCGCTCGCGCCGCTGCCCGCGCCCGCCGACAAGGCGTTCGCCTCGTTCGACAAGGGCTCCGGCAACCAGTCGGTCGCGTCGACGATGGCGCTCGTACGGCTCCTGAAGGACCTCGTACGGGACAAGACGTCCGGCAAGCGCTGGGTGCCGATCATCCCCGACGAGGCGCGCACCTTCGGCATGGAGTCGCTGTTCCCGTCGCTCGGCCTGTACTCGCCCAAGGGGCAGACGTACGACCCGGTCGACCGTGACCAGCTCATGTACTACAAGGAGTCGCAGTCGGGCCAGATCCTCAACGAGGGGATCAACGAGGCGGGCTCGCTCGCCGACTTCATCGCCGCCGCCACGTCGTACTCGACGCACGGCGAGCAGATGATCCCGCTGTACATCTTCTACTCGATGTTCGGCTGGCAGCGCACCGGCGACCAGTTCTGGCAGCTCGCCGACCAGATGGGCCGCGGCTTCGTCGTCGGCGCCACCGCGGGCCGGACGACGCTGACCGGTGAGGGCCTCCAGCACGCGGACGGCCACTCGCCGATGATCGCGGCGACCAACCCGGCGGCCCTGTCGTACGACCCGGCCTTCGCGTACGAGATCGCGGTCATCATGAAGGAAGGTCTGCGCCGTATGTACGGCGAGGCCAAGCCGGGCGAGGACCAGGACGTCTTCTACTACCTGACGGTCTACAACGAGCCGATGCCGCAGCCGGCCAAGCCGGGCGTGGAGGGTCTCGACGAGGCCATCATCAAGGGCCTGTACCGCTTCAACACGGCGGAGACCGCGGGTGTGGACGTGGCGGCAGCCAACGCGCCGCGCATCAACCTCATCGGTTCCGGTACGGCCATCCACTGGACCCTCAAGGCGCAGCAGCTGCTCGCCGAGGAGTGGGGCGTGGCCGCCGACGTGTGGTCGGCCACCTCCTGGACCGAGCTGCGCCGTGACGCCCTGGAGGCCGACGAGGCGCTGCTGAAGGGCGAGGAGCGGATCCCGTTCGTCCGTCAGGCGCTCTCCGGCGCGCAGGGCCCGGTCCTGGCCGTCTCCGACTACATGCGCCAGGTTCCGGACCAGATCGCGCAGTGGGTCGAGCAGGACTACACCTCGCTCGGTGCGGACGGCTTCGGCCTCTCCGACACCCGTGAGGACGCCCGCCGTCACTTCGGCGTCGACGCCGAGTCGATCGTCGTCGCGGCCCTCGCCCAGCTCGCCCGCCGCGGCGAGGTCAAGGCGACGGCCGTGAAGGAGGCGCGCGAGCGCTACGGCCTGTAAGGCTCCCGTACGTGGCTGATGACGCCCCCGCCGGTGACGGCGGGGGCGTTGTCGTACCCGGGCGGCATGATGGGCGGCATGCGTGCTGCCCGCCTGATCAAGATGGTGCTCCTGCTCCAGTCGCGGCCGTCGATGACCGCTGCGGAGCTGGGGCGCGAGCTGGAGGTTTCCGAGCGGACCGTCACACGGGACGCGCAGGCGCTGAGCGAGGCGGGCGTCCCGGTCTACGCGGACCGCGGCCGGGCCGGTGGCTACCGCCTCATCGGCGGCTATCGCACGCGTCTGACCGGGCTCGCGCGCGGTGAGGCGGAGGCGCTGTTCCTGTCCGGGGTGCCGGGGGCGCTGCGCGAGATGGGCCTGGACGACGCGGCGTCGGCGGCCCGGCTGAAGGTGTCGGCGGCGCTGCTGCCGTCGCTGCGGGACGCGTCGCGGACGGCGGCGCAGCGCTTCCATCTGGACGCGCCGGGCTGGTTCCACGAGCCGCGCACGCCCGAGCTGCTGCCCTCGATCGCCGAGGCGGTCTGGGACGACCTGGTGCTGCGGGTCTCGTACGGCAGACAGGGCTCGGTCGTGGAGCGGGAGCTGGAGCCGTACGGGCTCGTGCTGAAGGCCGGTGTCTGGTACCTGGCGGCGCGGGTGCGCGACGATGCTCGCGATTTCCGGGTGTACCGCATCGACCGGATCGAGTCGGTGGCGGTGCCGGCCGATGCCCGGCGCTTCGAGCGCGACGAGGAGTTCGAACTGCCCGCGTTCTGGGCGGAGCGTGCCGAGGAGTTCGCCCGGGCGATCCTGCGGGCCGAGGTCGTGGTGCGGCTGACGGCTTCCGGCGTACGGCAGCTGCCGTACGTCACGGGCCAGGTGTCCGCACGGGAGGCCCTGGCCACGGCCGGGGCAGAGGCCGACGGGCGGGTGACCGTGACGCTGCCGGTCGAGTCGGAGGACGTCGCGTACACGCAGCTCATGACGCTCGGCCCGGAGGCGGAGGTGGTGGCTCCGGACGCGCTGCGGGAGCGGTTCGTGGCCGCGGCGCGGCGGATGGGCGGATGGTACGGGTGAGCGGCGGGTGCCCTGGGCATGTGCATGCATAACGAAGTGGCGTTCCTCCGCCGCTCCGCGTGCGCCCCCAGGGTCCAGGGCCGATGCTTGACCCGTGATGGACGAGACCGAGTTCTGGGAGATCGTGGACAGCACCCGCGAGGCCGCCGAGGGCGACCCCGAGGACCATGCCGAGCTGCTCGTCGACAGACTGCTGCAGTTCGATCCCGACCGGGTGCTCGATTTCGCCCGCCACTTCGAGTCCCGCTACAACCGGGCGTACCGGTGGGATCTGTGGGGCGCGGCCTGGGTGCTGCTCGGTGGCGCGAGCGACGACTCCTTCGACTTCTTCCGGTGCTGGCTGATCGGGCAGGGCCGGGAGGTCTTCGAGGGGGCGCTGCACGATCCCGACTCGTTGGCCGAGCTGTTGGGGGAGTTCGACGACGAGGTGGACGGGGACGGGGAAGAGTTGGGCTATGCCGCCGACGAGGCCTACGAGGAGCTGACCGGCACCGTCGCCGCCGACCTCGGCATCCCGCCGGCCCCGGCCGAACCGGAGGGCACGCCGATCGACTTCGAGAACTCATCGGCGCTGGCGGACCTGTACCCCAACCTGACGCACCGCTTCGGATAGCCGGTCGCCCGGTGGGTGGCTGTTCGCGCAGTTCCCCGCGCCCCTGAATGATCCGCGTCTGCCCCACGGGGGTTCGTCGCCACCTGCCGGCCGGTGGCCGCTTCTCGCGCAGTTCCCCGCGCCCCTGAGGCATGCGCTGCGCGCAGCCTCCCCTTGGAGGCTGCGCTTCGCGCGCCTCTGATGGAGATGGCGCACGAAGTGCGCATCTCCAGGGGCGCGGGGAACTGCGCGAGAAGCGGCCACCGGCCCGCGCACGACCAACAACCCGACAAGAGCCACGACGCACCCCGCACCCGCCGACGCACAGCTTCACGCAGCCCGGATGGCGTCCTCCAGCCCGGGGAACGCGAAGTCGAAGCCGGACTCCAGGAGGCGCGTCGGGACGGCCCGGGTCGAGCCGAGGACGTCGCCCGCCATCTCGCCCAGCACCGTGCGGAGCACCGGCGCCGGGACGGGGAACAGCGCGGGGCGCCGCAGCACCCGCCCCATGGCAGCGGTGACCTCACGATTGGTCGCCGGATGCGGCGCCGTCAGATTCACCGGCCCGGCCACCGACTCCGTATCCAGAAGATGCCGCAACGCCGCGACGTGATCGTGCAGCGCGATGTACGGCCAGTACTGCCGCCCGTCCCCGAGCCGCCCCCCGAGCCCCGCCTTGAACAGCGGGAAGAGCTTGCCCCAGGCCCCGCCGTCCCGGGAGACGACCAGCCCGGTGCGGGCCAGCACGGTACGGATCCCGGCCTGATGGGCGGGCGCCGTGGCGGCCTCCCACTCCACGCACACCCCGGGCAGGAACCCGTCCCCGGCCGCCGCGCCCTCGTCGACGGCCCGCGCCCCGGTGTCGCCGTAATAGCCGACGGCGCTGCCGTTGAGGAAGACGCGGGGCGGCTCGGGCAGCGCGGCCGCCGCCTCGGCGAGCACGGTCGTGCCCAGGACCCGGCTGTCCCGGATCTCCCGCTTGTAGGCCGCCGTCCAGCGATGGTCACCGACGCCGGCCCCCGCGAGGTTGACGATCGCCTCGCAGCCGGCGAGCCGCGACGCGTCGAGCTGCCCGCCCTTGGGGTCCCACCGGACCTCGTCCGCGCCCCGTGGCGCGCGCCGCACCAGGCGCAGCACCTCGTGCCCGTCACCGGCCAGGGAACGGACGAGGGCCGAGCCGATGAGTCCTGAGGCACCTGCCACCGCGATACGTGTCATGACTCCATCCTGCCGGTCATACAGTGGCCCGCATGTCTCAGCCACAGCCTCGGATACGTTTCGCCGAACCGGACGACGACGACGCGCTCGGCAGTCTCGACCGTGCGACGTGGTCTCCCCTGCACGCGGTGACGCCTCCGGCCCGGCAGCCCTACCCGCCGTTCTTCTCCGACCGGTTCGGCCCGCGGGACCACATCGTGGCGGAGCTGGACGGCACTCTGGTGGGCTACGTGCGTCTCGGTCACCCCACCGGGCTCCCGGCGAACGCGCACGTCCGGCAGATCCAGGGCCTCGCCGTCTCCGACGCGGCGCGCGGCCGCGGCGTGGGCCGGATGCTGGTGCGGGCGGCGATCGGCCAGGCGCGGCGGCAGGGCGCGCGCCGGATCACGCTGCGGGTCCTCGGCCACAACACCCCGGCCAGGGCGCTGTACGCGTCCGAGGGCTTCGCCGTCGAGGGCGTGCTGCCCGAGGAGTTCCTGCTGGACGGTACGTACGTCGACGACGTCTTCATGGGCCGTGCCCTCTAGAGCCCACCGTCAGAGCCGATACAGCCGATATCGGGGTGCCGGTGGTGCCCCGGAGAACACGAGATGTGAACGTAGTGCCCATGAATCACCTGCGAACCCCGCGGCGCCCGGGACACCGCCGCGGCACGGCGACCGCCTCCGTCCTGCTGCTGCCGCTCGCCGTGACCGGTCTGACCGCCTGCTCCGACGCCGGCGACACGGCCGCGCCGCCGGTGGCCTCCCCCGCCGCGACGGCCAGCGGCAAGCGCTGCGCGACGCAGCCGATCGGGCCGGAGACGGAGTCGGCCGACGCCGCCGGGCAGCCCGCGGCGACGGGCGCGTACACGCTGGACAGCGGTGCGGTGAAGGCGCCGCGCAAGAAGACGTTCGGTGCGGTGACCGCCGACCGGTCGGCGATCCTGGTGTCCGGTTCGGGGCAGCTGTCGACGTACGACTCGAAGGTGACCAAGAACGGCGCCACCTCGTCGCTCCCCGAAGCCGGCGGCCGCGGCCTCAACGCGGCGCTGCTGGCCCGCGACGGCGGCCTCCTCGATCTGTCCGGCGGCCTGTACTACACGACCGGCAAGGGCTCGACGGGCGTCGCGGCGACGGGCAAGGACGCGCGGGCCACGCTGAGCGGCGGCGGCATCAACACGCAGGGCGCGTCCTCGCACGGCGTGCTGGCGTCGTACGGGGGCGTCCTCGACCTGACGTACGTACAGATCGTCACCATGGGCGCGCAGTCCGCGCCGGTCGCGACGGGGCCCGGCGGGGCGAAGGTGACGGTGTCGGGCGGCACGATGACGTCGGCGGGCTGCGGTTCGCCGGGGGTGCACACGTCCGGTGACGTCTCGCTCTCCGGCACGCTGTTCGACCTGGCGAACTCGGAGGCGTTCACGGTGGAGGCCGGCGGTTCGCTGTCCCTGAAGAACGTCCGGGCGACCGCGGCGGCCGGCGGTGTCGTGCTGCGCGGTGACGGCGAGAAGTCGTACACGATGGACGACGGGGCGCTCCTGGCCACGGACGGCGACGTGTTCAGCGTGCGGGGCGGCGCGGCGGACGTGAAGCTGTCGGGCGGCGCCGAGGTGAAGACCAAGAGCGGGGCGCTGCTGCGGGTCAAGGATCTGGCCGACGCGACCTTCCGGGCGGACGACGAGAAGCTGACGGGCGATGTGCTGGTCGCGGCCGGGTCCACCGCGGACCTGGAGCTGACCGGGTCGACGAAGCTGGACGGCAAGGTCAAGGGGGCGTCGCTGGCGCTGTCCGGCGGTGCGCGCTGGTCGGTGGCCGGGGCGTCGACGCTGGCGGGGCTGTCGTTCGGCGACGGGAGCACGTCGGACGGCGTGGCGAAGAAGATCTCCAAGATGATCGACGGGAACGGGTACGCGGTGACGTACGACCCGAAGTCCAGCCCGCAGCTGGACGGCAAGTCCTACCGGCTCAAGGGCGGCGGAACGCTGAAGCCGGCCTGAGCCTTCTCCGACTCCGCTCAGACACGTCCCTGGAGGCGGGCGGCGTGTTCGCGGATCCCGGGCAGCTCCGCCATCAGGGCCAGGCCCGGGCAGAACGTCTCGTAGCCGTCCCGGTGGCCGGAGACCGCCAGGAAGTCGGCGGTGCTGCCCGCCGGGAAGCGGCTGTGGCCGTTGCTGGAGACCAGCCGGACCGTGGAGCGCGGGTCGACCCCGGACAGGCCCAGTTTCCACGCGGCGACGGCGGCGATCGCGTCGGTCATGGCGCGCGGCACCGGCGTGCCCTCGGTGAACGTGCCGATGGCGGCGATCCCTGCCGTGTTCTGGTTGAAGCCCTGGGTGTGGGCGCCGACGACGGGCCGGTCGACGCCGCCCGCCCGGCCCTCGTAGACGGTGCCGCAGCGGTCGACGAGGAAGTTGTAGCCGATGTCGTCCCACGCCCTGCCGCCCGCCTGGCCGGCGTACAGGTAGCGGATGATGCGCGGGGTGTCGGCGCAGTCGTAGGCGTTCGGCGAGTCGGTGTGGTGGATGAAGACCGCCTCGACGCGGTCGCCGTAGCGCACGGGGTCACGCCGGTAGGTGTCGGCCTCCGCGAGCCACCGGCCGCGCGGCACGATCCGCGGCAGCGCTCCCGCATGGGCCCCGCCGGTGGCCGCGCGGGCCCGCACCGGCAGCGCGGCCGCGGGCATCGCCGCGCCCGCCTCGGTCCGGGGCTGTGCGGGCCCGGTCCTGTCGACGCCGGCGGCGCACAGCACGAGGAGCCCGAGGGCCAGGGCCCCGGGCAGACAGCACAGCACCGTTCGCAGCACACGCACGTCTCCACTGTCCGGTCACGGGCGCTGTGCGGTCGGCCACATGTCTGCCAGTTGGCGGAACCACCGGCGGGTCCGCGTTCGTTTGTTACCGATATGGACCTGCACCTCCACGTACTCGACGTGGCGCTGATCGTGGTGGCCGTGGCCTACGCGGCCTCCGGTTACCGTCGCGGCCTGCTCGCGGGCTGTGTGTCGCTCGCCGGGTTCGTCGGCGGCGCCGCCGTCGGTGTGTGGCTGCTGCCGTTCCTGATGGACACCGTCACGCCCGGCACCTCCGCGGCCACGCTCGTCGCCGTGCTCACGGTGCTGCTGCCCGCGCTCGCGGGACACGCGCTGGCCGGGCTGCTCGCGGCGCGCGTGCGCTTCGGGATGGACCGGGCGCCGGGGCCGCTGCGGGTGGCGGACGGGATCGGCGGGGCCGCGGCGGGCACGGTCGCCGTGCTGGTCGTGGCGTGGGTGGCGGGCAGCGTGCTGGCCTCGTCGTCCTCGACGGCCCTGAACCAGGCGATCCGCGGCTCCACGGTGCTCGGCGCCGTGCAGGACACGATGCCGTCGACGACTCCCGCGTGGTTCTCGCGGGCCACCGGGGCGCTCACCTCCGCCGGGTTCCCGCAGGTCTTCGACCCGTTCTCGCACGAGCCGTCCGCCGAGGTCGCCAAGCCCTCGGGGGACAGCGTCACGAAGGCGGCCACCCGGGCCGCGAGCCGGAGCACCGTCAAGGTGGAGGGCGCCTCGGGCACCCAGGGCCGCGAGGGCAGCGGTTTCGTGTACGCGTCGCAGCACGTGATGACCAACGCGCATGTGGTCGCGGGCATCGACGATCCGACGGTCCGGGTGGGCGGGGTTGGCCGGCCGTACTCGGCGCGGGTGGTGTTCTTCGACCCGGACAAGGATGTCGCGGTGCTGTACGTGCCCGATCTCGACGCTCCCGTCCTGAAGTTCGACGACGAGGCCGCGCGGGGCGATGCCGCCGTGGTCGCCGGGTATCCGCAGAACGGCGGGCTCGATCTTCAGGCCGCCACGGTCGCCGACACCATCGACGCCGGCGGGCAGAACATCTACGGCCAGGGCAGCGTCACCCGCGAGATCTACTCGATCCGCTCCACGGTGCGGCCGGGGAACTCGGGCGGGCCCCTGCTCACCACCTCCGGTGAGGTGTACGGGGTCGTCTTCGCGCGGTCCACCACGGATGCCGGGACCGGGTATGTGCTGACTGCCGATGAGGTGGCGGGGGATGCCGCGCGGGCGGCTTCCTCTACGTCGCCGGTGGACACCGGGGAACTGGTGTCGTCGTAGGGGGGCGGCTCGGTCGGGTGGCAAGCGCGGGCCCGGTGGGGGCTGGTCGCGCAGTTCCCCGCGCCCCTAGGTTCGTTGCGACCTGACGGCCGGTGGCCGCTTCTCGCGCAGTTCCCCGCGCCCCTGATGGGTTGTCGGTCGGCTGACGGCCGGTGGGTGGCTGGTCGCGCAGTTCCCCGCGCCCCTGGGAGCGTTGTCGGCCGACGGCCGGTGGCCTCTTCTCGCGCCGTTCCCCGCGCCCCTGAGGCAGGCGCTCCGCGCCGCCTTCCCCTGAGGGGCGGTGGCGTGCCTTTGATGAGATGGCGCACGAAGTGCGCATCTCAGGGGCGCGGGGAACTGCGCGAGAAGCGGCCACCGGGCCGCAGACGAACGACGACCCGATAAGGGGCGCGGGGAACTGCGCGACCACCCCCCACCCACCCGCAGGCGAGTGGCGTCGGCTCAGTAGTGGGTGCCACCGTCTATGCGGACCTCGGTGCCCGTGATGAACCGGCCGTCGTCGGACGCCAGCATGGCGACCACCCCGGCCACCGCCTCGGGCCCGGCGAACCCCCCGTCCCCCAGCGCGGGCGACAGCTTCGCGAAGAGGCTCCAGTCGGTGTCGGCGGGCAGCCCGGGCCCCTGGCTCTGCTTGCTCTCGCCGGACCCGTCCGTCATGCCGGAAGAGATCGAGCCGGGCTGCACGGCCGTGAACCGTATGCCCTGCTTGCTGTACTCGGCGGCGAGCGCGTGCGTCATGGACTGGATGCCGCCCTTGCTGGCCGCGTAGGCCACCATGTACGGGTGGGCGAAGAGCGCGGACGTGGAGCTGAAGTTCACGACGGCGGCGGAGCCACTCTCCAGCAGCGCCGGGACCGCCTCGCGGATCATCAGGAAGGTACCGGTCAGATTGACCGCGACGACCTGGTTGAAGTCGGCGAGCGACGTCTCGTGGGTGTGCGAGGAGCGCAGGATGCCGGCCGCGTTGACCAGCACGTCAAGACCCCCGAGCGTGGCCAGCGCGGCAGCGACACCCGCGCGTACGGACGCCTCGTCGGCGATGTTCACGACGACCGTGGTGAGACGTCCGGCGTCGGCGCCCGCCTTGGTGACGGTGTCCTGGAGGCCGGCCTCGCTGACGTCGGCGGCGACGACCGTGCCGCCCTCCGCCAGCATGCGCAGCACGGTGGCCTGGCCGATCCCCGAGCCACCGCCGGTGATGAGTGCGCGGCGGCCTGCGTAACGGTTCATGTCGACTCCCTGAGGGGTTTGTTCTGACGTGCGGCGTTCACCGTACGCCCAGGTGGCACGTTTTGCCACAGTGGCGTTCTGCGCCGCAGTGACTCTGTGCCGGTTACGCTTCCTCAGGTGAGCCGACCCGTGAACCCGCCCCTCTCGCTGACCGAGCGCCGCAAGGCCGCGACCCAGCTCGACATCGCGCACGCCGCCGCCGAACTCTTCACCGAGCAGGGCCCCGACGGCACGACGGCGGAGGAGATCGCGGGCCGCGCCGGGGTCGCGCTGCGCACGTTCTACCGGTACTTCCGCAGCAAGCAGGACGCGGTGGCGCCGCTGCTCTCCACCGGCGGCGCCCAGTGGCGCGAACTGCTGGCCGCGACGGACCCCGGGACACCGCTCCCCCAGGCTCTGGAGGCGGCGGCGGTGGCCTCGCTGTCCCAGCCGGGCGAGGCGGCGGCGGAGGCGCTGCGCTGGACCCGGGGACTGCTCCGGGCGGCGCAGGACGATCCGGCCCTGCGCGCCGTCTGGTACCGGGTGAACCAGGAGTCCGAGGAGCAGTTGCTGCCGGTCGTGACCCGGCTCGTGGGCCCCGGCACCGGCGAACTGGAACTCCGCCTGATCGCGGCCGCCGCCACGGATGCCATCCGGGTCTCCCTGGAGGTCTGGGCGACCTCGAAGGCCGACGTCACCGGCCCCGGTTCCCCCGCCGACCTGGTGACCCGCGCCCTGAGGGGCGCAGGGAACTGCGCGATCAGCCAGAACGGAGCCGCGGCCGCGTCGGCCGAGTAACCCCGCAGACGCGCTCGCGGCCCGTCAGGGCGGAGCACACGGTCCCCCGCACCCCCGACGGGGCGCACTCCGCACGGAGGCGTGCGCCCGTACCGCCCCCCGTGCGCGGCCCCTTCTTTACGGGAACCCCACCTACCCTCGACCCGAACTCACGTATTCCGGGGCCGAGTCGGGGGCATACGCCTCCAGCAAACAGCCGCGCAACTTGGGGAGGCGCACGTGCTTGAGCCCGCACACACAGCAGCAGGAACCGTCGTCGTCGTGGGCGCCGGGGTCGCCGGACTCTCGGTCGCCCAGCACCTGACCAGGGCGGGCGTGAGAACCCTGGTCCTGGAAGCCGCGTCCGGCGTCGGCGGCCGCATGACCACGGAGAAGGTCGACGGATTCCGGCTCGACCGGATCGGGCGGCTGCTCTCCACCTCGTATCCCGAACTGCGCCACACGCCGGGCCTTGACGGCCTCGTCCTGCGCCCCTTCTCCCCCGGCGTCCTGGTGCACAGCGAGGGCCGCAACCACCGCGCGGGAGAACCGACCGGCTCCCGGCGCGCGAGGGGGGCGCTGAACGCGGCGCGCGCCCTGGCGAGCGCCCCGCGTCCGGTGCGGGGCGCCCGGCCACAGCTGGGCGGCCCGCTCGACCACGCGCGGCTCGGCGCCGCGCTGGCCCGGATCGCCGCGACCGAGCCCGCACGGCTGCTGGCCCGCCCCGAACTCCCCGTCGGCCGCGCCCTGTCGGAGCGCGGCCTCTCCCCCAGGACGGTGCACGGTTTCCTGCGGCCGCTGCTCTCGGCCCTGCTGTGCGACCCGGGTCTGACGACGTCCAGCCGGTGCGCCGAACTGGCCCTGCACGCGTACGCGAACGGCCGTCTCGCCGTGCCCGAGGGCGGCGCGGACGCGCTGCCCGAGCTGCTCGCGGCCGGGCTCCCGCCGGGCACCGTGCGCACGGGGGTCCGGGTCACCGCCGTCGCCGCGAACCGGATCACCACCGCCGAACACGGTGAATTCCCGTGCCGCGGCGTCGTGCTGGCGACCGACGCGGGCGCCGCCGCCGAGCTCCTGCCGGGCCTGCGCGTGCCCCGCTTCCACCAGGTCACCGTGGTGCATCACGCCGCGCCCGAGCCGCCGCTCGCCGAACCCGCGCTGCTGCTCGACGCGGACCGGCTCGGACCGGCCGCGCACACCGCCGTGATCAGCCAGGTGGACCCGAGCCGCGCCCCCGCAGGACGCGCGCTGGTCTCCTCTACGGTGCTCGGCCCACCGCCGGGCGACGGCGAGCTGCGCACCCAGCTCGCCCTGCTCTACGGCACGTCGACCCGGCACTGGGAGACCCTCGCCGTGCACCACGACGCGCACGCCGTGCCCGCGATGCCGGCCCCGCACGACCCACGGCGCCCGGTGCGCCTGCTCGACGGCCTGTACGTGTGCGGGGACCACCGGGACACCAGCACCGTGCAGGGCGCGCTGCACTCGGGACGGCGGGCTGCGCGCGCGGTCCTGGCGGATCTGGGCGCGGCCACGGCTCCGGAGAACGCCCCGGTGGACAAAGCCGCTTGAGCGCACCGCCCCCGTCTGGTTCGATCCGTCGGGGCACCCCAAGATCGCGCCCGTCTCCGTGGCACATTCCGGAGGCGGGCGCCCCCAATCCCGACGCGCCCGAAAGGCGTCAGCCCAGTGCGGCGACCTTGTCCCGGTACCCGCGCACGGGTCCCGCGTCCCGGTACGGCTCCAGGCGCCGCTCGAACTCGCGCACGTACTCGTGGGCCCGCACCGAGCGCATGTCGGCCGCCGCGGCGGCCGCCTCCGCGCCCAGCGCGCACGCCGCGTCCAGCTCGCCGAGCCCGAGCCGGGCCGAGGCGAGCACCACCCGGCAGAACAGCCGGCTGCGCGCGTATCCCGGCGACCGCAGCTGGAGCGACCGCTCCGCGTGCTGGGCGGCCGCCCGGTACTGCTGGAGGTCCCGGTAGCAGTGCCCGAACTCGTCGGCCATCTGCGCCTCGTCGAAGAACCGCGCCCAGTGCGGGACCTCGTCCCCGGGCCGCACCGCGTCGAGCGCCCGCTCCGCCCGTACGAGCGAGGACGTGCAGGCCCGCACCTCGCCGAGCACGCCGTGCCCGCGTGCCTCCACGGAGTGCAGCATGGCCTGGACGGCCGGCGGCGCCGACGTGCCCACCCCCTGCTGGGCGACCCGGGCGAGCTGCACCGCCTCCCGCCCGTGCCCGAGGTACACGGCCTGGCGGCTCATGGTGACCAGGACGTACGAGCCGTACATCCGGTCGGCGGCGGCCTGCGCGAGCCGCAGCGACTGGACGAAGTAGCGCTGGGCGAGTCCGTGCGCCGCGATGTCGTACGAGGTCCAGCCGGCGAGCCGGGTCAGATCGGCGACGGCGTCGAAGAGGCGCCGCCCGGTCTGCTCTCCGTAGGTCCCGCGCAGCATCGGCTCGGCCTCGTGCTCCAGGTAGCGGACCAGGGCCTGCCGCGCGTGCCCGCCGCCGTAGGCGTGGTCGAGGGCGCGGAACAGCTCGCCGACCGAGCGCAGGGCCGCGATGTCGCCGCCGGTCACCTTCTGGCCGGGCCCGCGCTCGGTCTGGGTGCGCTGGCGCGGCACGCCGGGCCGGCCCTGGGGCGGGACGCGGGGCGGCAGCTCTCCTCTGCCCACCCGGTCGTCGGCGCGGCCGATCAGCCAGTCCCGGCTGGGCACCACGAGCCCGGCCGGGGTGAACGCGATCTTGCGCAGTTCGACATGGCTGCCGGAGTCCTTGCGCCACAGGCCGCTGACGATGTCGACGGCCTCCTCGGGCGAGCCCGCGAACTCCAGGCCCGCGTACACGGGCGCGCACGCGTCGAGCCCGAGGTCCTGGGCGGAGAGGCGGCGGCCGAGGCGCCGGGTGAACACTTCGGCGATCAGTGCGGGTGTGGTGCCCCGCGGCTGCTGCCCGCGCAGCCATCTGGTCACCGATGTCTTGTCGTAGCGGAGATCGAGACCGTGTTCCAGCCCTAGCTGGTCCACGCGGCGCGCGAGCCCCGCATTGGAGAAACCCGCCTCCGCGATGAGCGCGGAGAGCTGGCGGTTCGGGGTGCGCTGCGGAGGTCGTTCCGTCATCAGCTGTGCGGTCTCCTGCCTTCCGGGCCGGGGTGCAGCCCTCATGGAACGGCGCGACTGTAACGGCGATATTCGGCCTCGACGGGGGCTTCTCCCGCCCTTCATCCGATCGTGTGACGAACGGTGAGGAAGGTGGACAGCGCGCGGACCGTCGGGGGCGGTCGGGGGGCATGAGTGTCCCCACCGGAAACAGTCATACGATGCGTGTGCGCTACACCGGAAGGTTCAAGGTTCCCCGTGCCTCATATCGACATCGACTACTCCGACCGTCTCGTCGGCGTGGACCGTGGTCTCGACGTATCCGCCCTGGTGGCGGAGTTGCATCCGCTCGTGGTCGACCGTGTGCGGTCGATCGGTGTCGGCAAGACGTTCGCACGGCCCTCGGCCTCGTACGTGGACGGGGACGCGGCCCCCTTCGTGCATGTGTCGGTCGGCCTGCTCCCCGGCCGTCCACAGGCGGTCAAGAACGCGCTCTCCGACGACGTACTGGCCCTGCTCGACAAGCATCTGTCCGGGGTCCCCGGAGTGACGTACTCGGTGGAGGTGCGCGACCTGGACGTCTCGTACCGCCTCTACCCGACCCACTGAGGCGCCGGCGGGGCGCCGTACGCTTGCCGGGGGCGCGACAAGTGCACCGATGCGTGCACGGTGAAGGTTCTGGTTCTTGAGGAGGCGCTTGCCGTGAGTGAGTTCCGGTTCGTCCGGCTGGGGTTCGGTGCGGACATGGTCGATTACCAGGTCGCCTGGGACGAGCAGCGCCGGGTGCACGCCGCCCGCTTCGCCGACGAGATCCCCGACACCTGTCTGCTCCTGGAGCACCCGCCGGTCTACACCGCGGGCCGGCGCACCGCCCCCGAGGAGCGCCCGCTGGACGGCACCCCCGTCATCGACGTGGACCGCGGCGGCAAGATCACCTGGCACGGCCCGGGCCAGCTCGTCGGCTACCCGATCCAGAAGCTGCCGCGCCCGGTGGACGTGGTCGCGCATCTGCGCCGCCTGGAGGACGCGGTGATCGCGGTCTGCGCCGAGTTCGGCATCGAGGCGGCCCGGGTCGAGGGCCGCGCGGGCGTCTGGGTCCTCGGCGACCCGATCGAGCGGCGCACGAACATCGGCGGCCTCTCCCTCGACTTCGACCCGCGCCTGAGCAGCGAGGACGAGGAGTTCGACCACCGCCTGGTCGGCCCCGAGTACGCGCCGTCGAACGCGGGCCAGCGGCACGAGGACCGCAAGATCTGCGCCATGGGCATCCGGGTCGCCAAGGGCGTCACGATGCACGGCTTCGCGCTGAACGTGAACCCGGACACGTCGAACTTCGACAAGATCATCCCGTGCGGCATCCGGGACGCGGGCGTCACCTCGCTGTCGTACGAACTCGGCCGCGAGGTCACCATGGACGAGGTGCTGCCGGTCGCGGAGAAGCACCTCCAGCACGTCCTGGGCGGAGCGGACCTCAAGCCGCGCTTCGTCGAGAAGGCCGAGCGGGCCACCGCCTGACCGTCCGGCGGGGAATGCGCCCCGTTGGCCAGAGGTTGGCCACCCGTGAGGGCCATGTACATCACGGGCGTACCCTGATGTACGCCGAGGAATCGAAGCTTTAGGGAGCCGGTCGTGTCCGCAGTCGCACCCGACGGACGCAAGATGCTGCGCCTGGAGGTCCGCAACGCCCAGACCCCCATCGAGCGCAAGCCCGAGTGGATCAAGACGCGGGCGAAAATGGGCCCCGAGTACACGAAGATGCAGAATCTCGTGAAGTCCGAGGGCCTGCACACGGTCTGCCAGGAGGCGGGCTGTCCCAACATCTACGAGTGCTGGGAGGACCGCGAGGCCACGTTCCTCATCGGCGGCGACCAGTGCACGCGCCGGTGCGACTTCTGCCAGATCGACACCGGCAAGCCCGAGGCCCTCGACCGCGACGAGCCGCGTCGCGTGGGTGAGTCCGTCGTCACGATGGACCTGAACTACGCCACGATCACCGGCGTCGCCCGCGACGACCTGGAGGACGGCGGCGCCTGGCTGTACGCGGAGACGGTCCGCCAGATCCACGCGCAGACCGCCGAGCGCGCCGAGGGCCGCACGAAGGTCGAGCTGCTGGCCCCGGACTTCAACGCGGTGCCCGAGCAGCTGGCCGAGGTCTTCTCGTCCCGCCCCGAGGTCTTCGCGCACAACGTGGAGACGGTGCCGCGCATCTTCAAGCGGATCCGCCCCGGCTTCCGCTACGAGCGTTCGCTGAAGGTCATCACGGAGGCGCGCGAGTTCGGCCTGGTCACCAAGTCGAACCTGATCCTCGGCATGGGCGAGACCCGCGAGGAGGTCTCCGAGGCGCTGCGTCAGCTGCACGACGCCGGCTGCGAGCTGGTCACCATCACGCAGTACCTGCGGCCGTCCGTGCGCCACCACCCCGTGGAGCGCTGGGTCAAGCCGGCCGAGTTCGTGGAGCTGAAGGACGAGGCCGAGCAGATCGGTTTCTCCGGCGTCATGTCGGGCCCGCTGGTCCGCTCCTCGTACCGCGCCGGGCGCCTGTACCAGATGGCGATCGAGAAGCGGGGCGCGTTCGTCGCCTCTCAGGCGGTCTGACCGTCCGGTGAGAACGCGGGCCTCCGCCCGTGTGAATTCACGCACAAAACACTACCGGCCGGTAATGGCTGGTAAGGCGCGGCCCGGGCCGTCCTCGCAGATGAGGGCGACCGTCTGGGCCGCGTCAACGTTTGCGGCGCAGGCGTCAAGGTTTCATGGGTGTTTGACCGTCCGGTCATGCACTGGTAACACCAATCAGTGACCCTGGAATCACCGCTCGTGCACAGCTGGCCGTCGCGCCGACCAATCCGACCCGTCTCTGAGGGGGGACCTCAACGATGCAGGCCGCGCCCGTTCGCGCCACCGCCATCCCGACGTTCACCGACGCACTGCGCGCCGTGGAGTCGCTGCTCATGAGCGGCGGCCAGCGTCACGCCCGCCGCAACGCCTGGACCTCCGTCCTGGAGGACCGCCGCCGCGCCAAGGACCGCGTCGAGGCCCAGCGGGTCCTGGAAGCCGTCTCCGCACGCGGCTGACACCCGTCCGACCGCCACCCGGAACGCTGCCGGACCGTACTGCTGTTCATGCGGCGTCCCCGGCCACGTAGACTTCGACACATGGCGAGGAAGGACACGGCAGCGGACGCTGCGAATCCAGGGCGACTCAAGCAGATCGCTCTGACCTACAAGATGACCAGCAAGGCCGACCCCAAAATCGGTCTTGTACTCGCGGCTGTGGGGATCGTCACCTTCGGTGTCCTTCTCGCGATCGGCTTCTTGATCGGTCACCCCATCTATCTCGGAATTCTCGGCTTCCTGCTCGCCTTCCTCGCGATGGCGATCGTCTTCGGACGCCGGGCCGAGCGAGCGGCCTTCGGCCAGATGGAAGGCCAGCCCGGAGCGGCGGCCGCGGTGCTCGACAACATCGGCCGAGGCTGGACGACGACCCCGGCGGTCGCGATGAACCGGAGCCAGGACGTCGTGCACCGCGCCGTCGGCAAGGCCGGCATCGTGCTCGTCGCCGAGGGCAACCCGAACCGGGTGAAGTCCCTGCTCGCGGCCGAGAAGCGGAAGATGGCCCGCATCGTGGCGGACGTCCCGGTGCACGACATCATGGTGGGCAACGGCGAGGGCCAGACCCCGCTGAAGAAGGTCCGCACCACCATGCTGAAGCTGCCGCGCGTGCTGAACGGCCCGCAGGTGACGTCGACCAACGACCGGCTGCGCGCCATGGGCGACCTGATGTCGAACATGCCGCTGCCGAAGGGTCCGATGCCCAAGGGGATGCGGATGCCGAAGGGTGGCGGCAAGACGCGGTGACGCTGCCGCTGTCCCTACGTGAATGAGGCGGGCCGGAACCTTCGGGTTCCGGCCCGCCTCATTTCCGTTCGTCCGCGGGTCCGGTGGGGGCTGGTCGCGTTCGTCCGCGGGCCCGGTGGGGGCTGGTCGCGCAGTTCCCCGCGCCCCTGAAGGCATGCGCTGCGCGCGCCTTCCCCTGAAGACCGTGACGCGCGCCTTCCCCCAATGCCCCGCCCCTGGGCGAGCGGAGCTCGCTCCCAGGGGCGCGGGGAACTGCGCGAGAAGCGGCCACCGGCCGTCAGCCGACGACGCTCGCTCAGATGCGGACCTCTACGGACTTCGCGAGCCGATCGTGCAGCCCGCGCCCGTCCCGGTCCCAGATCAGCGCGGGGATGGCGACACAGAGCAGCACGGTGCGGACCACGACCCGGCCCAGTCCGAGCCGACCGCCCGCCTCCGAAACAACCCGCAACCCGAACAGCCGCTTGCCCGGCGTGCAGCCGATGGTGCCGACGGTGAGCACGCCGAGCACCAGGAAGATGAGCAGCGCCCAGTTCCCCGTAGCCTGGTTGTAGCCGTGCGTGACCAGGCCGTATGCGATCAGCATGCACAGCGCCCAGTCCACGACGAGCGCCCCGACACGCCGCCCGGGCCGAGCGATCGAGCCGGGCCCGGACTCCGGAAGTCCGAGCTGCTCACCGCGGTAACCGAAGTCCGCTCCCGCGTTCTCCAAGGCCTCGCGCGGTCCCGAGAGCCACGAACCCATTGCTTCCCTGTTGTCCACGGCTCCACGGTACTGCGCCGCGTCCCTCACACCGCTCGGGCCCCTGGTCCGGTTAACTTCGGCGAAACAAATGGGTCATGCTTGAGAAACCACGTCTGCCTATGGTCAGGTCCAGCGTGTGCCACCGCACTGGCCCCACGACCGAGCTGCAAACCCCGCCCCTCCCCGGGTGGGAGTAGGAGGAGTTGGATGTTCCAGAACGCCGATGACGCCAAGAAGTTCATCGCGGACGAGGACGTCAAGTTCGTCGACGTCCGGTTCTGCGACCTGCCGGGTGTGATGCAGCACTTCACGGTGCCGGCTGCGGCGTTCGACCCGACCGAGGAGCTCGCCTTCGACGGTTCCTCGATCCGCGGCTTCCAGGCCATCCACGAGTCCGACATGGCGCTCCGCGCCGACCTGTCCACCGCGCGCGTAGACCCCTTCCGCCGCGACAAGACGGTCAACATCAACTTCTTCATCCACGACCCGATCACGGGCGAGCAGTACTCCCGTGACCCGCGCAACGTGGCGAAGAAGGCCGAGGCCTACCTCGCGTCGACCGGCATCGCCGACACCGCGTACTTCGGCCCCGAGGCCGAGTTCTACGTGTTCGACTCGGTCCGCTTCGAGACCTCCGCGAACCGCTCGCTGTACGAGATCGACTCCGAGGCGGGCGCCTGGAACACCGGCGCCGTCGAGAACAACCGCGGCTACAAGGTCCGCTACAAGGGCGGCTACTTCCCGGCCCCGCCGGTCGACCACTTCGCCGACCTGCGCGCCGAGATCTCCCTGGAGCTGGACAAGAACGGCCTGCAGGTCGAGCGCCAGCACCACGAGGTCGGCACGGCCGGCCAGGCGGAGATCAACTACAAGTTCAACACGCTGCTCGCCGCGGCCGACGACCTGATGCTCTTCAAGTACATCGTGAAGAACGTCGCCTGGCGCAACAACAAGACCGCGACCTTCATGCCGAAGCCGATCTTCGGTGACAACGGCTCGGGCATGCACGTCCACCAGTCGCTGTGGGCCGGCGGCGACCCGCTGTTCTACGACGAGCAGGGCTACGCGGGCCTCTCGGACATGGCGCGCTACTACATCGGCGGCATCCTGAAGCACGCCCCGTCGCTCCTCGCCTTCACGAACCCGACGGTGAACTCGTACCACCGCCTGGTCCCCGGCTTCGAGGCCCCGGTCAACATGGTGTACTCGCAGCGCAACCGCTCGGCGGCCATGCGTATCCCGATCACGGGCTCGAACCCGAAGGCCAAGCGCGTCGAGTTCCGCGCGCCGGACCCGTCCTCGAACCCGTACCTCGCGTTCTCGGCGCTGCTCATGGCCGGCCTGGACGGCGTGAAGAACAAGATCGAGCCGGCCGAGCCGATCGACAAGGACCTCTACGAGCTGGCTCCCGAGGAGCACGCGAACGTCCAGCAGGTCCCGACCTCGCTCCCCGCGGTCCTCGACGCCCTCGAGGCGGACAACGAGTACCTCCAGGCCGGCGGCGTCTTCACGTCCGACCTGATCGAGACGTGGATCGACTACAAGCGCACGAACGAGATCGCCCCGATCCAGCTGCGCCCGCACCCGCACGAGTTCGAGCTGTACTTCGACATCTAGAAAGCGCGCAGCCCAGAGCCGCTGTTCGACGCTCTGGGCCGTGCGTGGGCCGTGGGGGGGGGGGGGGGGGGTCGCGGGGGGGGGGGAGGGAGGAAAGCCGAATACGCCGTGAGCTACCACCCGTCTCTCCCCCCCTCCCCCCCGCCCTACTTCCCCCCCCCTCCC